>NC_008541.1:3600000-4200000 GCF_000196235.1 Arthrobacter sp. FB24
TGCACCAGCTGTAACCCGGCAAGTCAGATGCGCTTCAAAATCAAGTGCACCTTTCCGGTCTTGTGATTCCGAGCATTGAATAGGGCCCAAACGGCATGATTTATTCGCTTTGAGGTCAGCCGTGCAATCTCTGCGCCGGCCCTTTATACCGCCTAATTGGATTGCCTCCGTGGACAGGACGGTGCCTGAACTGCCGCCGAATCGCGGACCGTGACATGTCAATGGAAGCGTCCGTTGCGTGAGTGACGCACTCGGGTTGTTACTCGTTCACCAGCGCGGGCAGACGCCTCCGCACCGCCAATAACAGGTACAATTGGCGTGACCGCAGGAATATTGCCGTTCTGGTGGCATGCCAGCTGGCAGGTCCCAGACATCGACACAGGGGGACCCGGTTTGGATCTACACGACAGCTTGCGGATTTTGCGCCGTAATTGGATTCTCATCGTGGCCGCTACCCTTGCTGGCCTCCTCATGAGCGGTGGCGCATCCGTCCTCACCAAGCCGACGTATCGGGCTGACACTCAGTTATTTGTGGCAATTCAGAGTTCTGGTTCGGTCCAGGAGCTCCAGCAGGGCAACACCTTCAGCCAGGCCAGAGTCCAGTCATACGTAAAGACGGTGGCGTCGCCCATAGTATTGCAGCCAGTTATCGATACGCTCGGCCTCCCCAGCACGGCTGAGGAATTAGCAGGGCGAGTGAAGGCCAGCACGGACCTAAACACTGTGTTGATAAACATCTCCGTCGAGGACAACTCCCCAGTTCAGGCGGCCGCAACAGCTCAAGCCGTTGCCGATAGCCTTATCAGGGTCGTTGACACGTTAGAAAAGCCGAAAACGGGAGGAACCTCGCCGGTCAGCCTTTCGATCACAAAACCTGCAAAAGCGCCTTCTGTGCCATCAGCTCCTGATACGCGTCTTAACCTAATGGTTGGCCTCCTTTTGGGCCTTGCCGCCGGGGTGGGCGCCGCCCTACTCCGGACGTCACTCGACAACAGAATTAGAGGGGAGGCTGACTTGCGACGAGTCACTGAGTTGCCGCTCCTCGGTGGGATTTCATTTGACCAGGATGCGACGCGCAAGCCTTTGCTCACCCAAACTGCTGCGCAGAGTCCCCGATCAGAGTCGTTCAGGCAATTGCGGACCAATCTCCAATTTGCAAATGTTTCAGGACGTGCCAGCACCGTAGTCGTAACTTCTTCGCTCCCGGGGGAGGGCAAGAGCACGACTGCAACAAACTTGGCCATTTCCCTTGCGCAGGCTGGCCAGAAGGTTTGCCTTATCGACGCAGACTTGCGTCGTCCTATGATCAACGAATATCTCGGACTCGACCGAAGCGCCGGGTTGACTACAGCTCTGGTCGGGTTGGCCGACGTCAGTGATCTCCTCCAGCCGTGGGGTGATGACAGTCTCTACGTACTGGCTTCGGGACAGATACCACCAAACCCAAGTGAACTCCTCGGGTCGGATGAGATGAAACAACTAATCACGCGGTTAGAAGACGCTTTCGATACGGTCGTAATTGACGCACCTCCCCTTCTACCCGTCACAGACGCTGCAGTCTTGTCTCAACACGTAGGCGGAGTTGTCGTCGTCGTGGGATCTCAGAAGCTTCGCCAAAACGATCTGGAGAAATCCCTCGGCGCCCTGAACATGGTCGGCGCTAACGTTTTGGGAATCGTCCTGAACCGACTTCCGGTGAAGGGACCCGACTCATATGCCTACACCTACTACAGCCACGACGGTGCGACAGCCACCGCAAAGAGGCCCAAGGCCAACGCTCAAGAGCGCGGACAACAAACAAATGCTGGCGAGCCAGACCTTCACTACGGTGACTTCGATCGGCAAATTCTGGAAACGCAATCTCAGCCCGCACACGTGTTTCCTCGGACTAGCGCGGAGCGGTAGTCCGAGGAAACAAATCCATGGATGGCAGCCGTAGCGGGCGGGGTTCTACGTCGGCGAAGCTGCCCCACATATCCAAGGCAGAGCCACCGCCTGCGCCAGGATGGTCGGATTGGTGCCACTACCAGCAAGACTCTGTGCCGGCTGCCTGACCCCCCAAGAGCGGACCGGCCACAGGATGGGTTGAAGCGACGGTTATTCTGGCCTCATGTTTGATTCAGAATTGATTTCGTATCGTAACAAAATACGGGCCCATGGCCATGCTGCGATGAGGGTGCCCAGCACTAGATCAGTTAAAGGACCATAAGCCTTGCTGATCTTACCGTCGTGGCGGCCGACCTGCGACAAGCACTTCCAGCCTGCCGACTACGGTGTCATCTCCGTGTCCGTTCTGGACGCAGGGGGGTGTGGATCATTGGTGAAACCGACCAAACAGTCGGCAGCCCCAGCTGAGGTTTGTCGCGATGCGGCAGAGGACTTTACTGAGGCGGCCCGCAAGGGGCGAGGCGCCGCTTGCGCAGATTGCGAAGGACTACGGGCGTTCCGTCAAGACACTGACGAGCCGGGATAGCCGAATGGACCCGAAGAACACTCCGATGGCAACTTCGAGAATGCCTCCTAGCTGAAGCCGTTCCGTCTGTCAAAATTCGTGCTCGAGGCTGTGCGCCTGCAGCACTTGCCGAAGCAGCCGCCGCGAAAGAGCACTTGACGGCCCGGACGGGCTTACTCCAAACAGAAAAACCGCATCTAGCGAGCCGGCCTCGGTGGAGGCCCCGACTGGAGTCGTCATCGTTAGCGAGCCTCGACGCAGACGTGCGCGAACGCCCGCTACTCCCGGACCCGTCATGGCCGTCCGGTCGAGCTTTTCATCTGGGACCGAAGTGCGATGCGGCCGGTGGCGCCCGAGTTCGCCTTCCGCAGCAGCGTCCGGCTGCCATGGGACTACTACGTGCGGGTCTTCTCCAACGCCTATTCCGTGGACCCGGGCGCGATCGGGCGGATCGTGAACGTCGAAGCAGACCTGGAAAGGTGACTGTGAGCGCAGACGGCCGCTGCTGGCCAGGCACGAGCGGCAATGGGCCCGGCACCAGATCTTCACCGACCCCGGGCACGTGGACAAGGCCGTCCCTCCGACGGATCCACCGCAGCCTCAAGACCGGACGGTCATGGGTGGTGGAGGAACGGGACCTGGCGGTCTATGACGAACTGTTCGGTGTCGCCATCCCCGACGATGCCCGCGAGCTCTCCGGGGCAGGACGGTGAACGGGGCAGTGAAGGACATCGAGTACTACGGCCGCGCACTGTCCGCCCCGCGGATCGCCGACGGCTACCGGTCCCCCGGGGAACGCTCGGGCTCGGGAGGCAGGCTGGTCACACGAGGAATACCTCGCTGCCGTCCTCTCCCGCGAGGTCGCCGAACGCGAGGCCTCAGGGGCTGCCCTGCGGATCAGGGCCGCGAGGTTCCCCGGAAACGATCTGCTGGAAGAGTTCAACTTCGACCACCAGACTGCCGCGGACCGAAACCTCGTCGCGTATCTCGGCACTGGAGTCTTCCTGGAAGAAGCCAAGAACGTGGCCCTGCTCGGCCCGCCTTGGACCGGCACAACCCATCTGGCCGTCGGTATCGGGATCAGGGCCGCGCGCGCGGGGCCGACTTCATCAACGATGAGCAGCTTGTATCGGCGCAACTTGGCCAGCTCCTGGGGCAGGCGGCCGCGGTCGTGAGCTCCGTACATCCCCTTCGACATGGACTCGGCCAACCTGTTGTTCCAGCTGGTCTCATCCCGCTATGAACACGCCTCCCTGATGCTTACCAGCTTCAGCGACGCGACAGTGGCCTCGGCGATGATCGACCGGATCGTTCACCACGCAGAAGTCCTGAACCTCACCGGCAGCAGCTAGCTGCTCCGGAACAACACAAGAACCCAGCTTCATCCACAATAGAACAGCAACCCGTGGCCCTGTTTTCAGTTGGTAAGATTGCCCCTATTTTCGGTTGGCGTTAACACCAGTCGATCCTTGCCCATATCGGTGACATTGTTGACCTCTCGCCAGGTGTTCGAGTGTACCCTTGACTGGCAGCCACGCCGGCACATCCTTACGCAACGGACTAGACTGGTATCACCACTGACAGATTCATAAACCGTTGCAACGACCGCTGAAATCCGACGCCGTTACAATGGCTCAGTTTGCGACCGTCACCGACAAGCCGGCCCATTCGTAGCCCGAATGGATTGTTGATCAGGCCATAATGCCGTCAATGGTGCCCTTTGCGGCAGCGAGAAATTTACCCATCCGCCCCGACCTCTCCCGTATCAGAGGACGGGCAATGAGCTTAAGCGACTCGAAAATTCCTCTGAAGAAGACGATGTCGTATTTAGCGGCCAAGGTAGAACAGACAATTATTCTGTTTCTTGCAATGTAGTAATAGTAAGTCTTGCTCCGAAGCGAACCGTCGTTGACGGACGATCCGCCTTCCCTATGCCACACCTGCGCTTGGGGGATGATGCCCAACTTCATCTGGAGCGCACTAGCGCGAAGGCAGAGATCGGCATCTTCCCAATAGAGAAACAAATCCTCTCGAAAGCCACCAAGAACATCCCATGTTGATCGCTTCATCATGAGTGATGCACCGCTCAGAAATGACGAGGGTAACGCTAGAGTCTCAGAAAACTCGCTTATGCTAACGCCATATCCGACGTGAGAACAAGCACCCTTAGCAGGCTCGATAACACCCCCGGCGAACCACACTTTCCGGTCTGTCGAAACGCCACTTGTTATCAGTGGAGAAACAATATCATAAGAGTCTAGCGCTTCCATCAGTTTTGATGTGGCACCAGTCTCCACCTCGCAATCCGGATTAAGAAGCCAAATTATCCCATCGGGTTCAAAATTTGGTATGCGCGAAATTGCGTTCATTCCGCCCCCGAACCCTAGGTTCGTTTCCATTTTCACGAAACGTGCATTTTCAAACTTGGAAACTATCTCATGGGCAGCGATTACTTCATTCTCTTGCGACCCATTATCAAGGATAATAACTTCATCAACGGGCTCATGCATGAGCGAGGAAAGACACCGATCCAAATACTGACTGGAATTATAGTTTACAATCCAGACGCTAATTCTATTTTTGGGACCATTTATTTTATTCGAACTATCCATTGACTTCCCATACTCCACGACATCAGGCTACATTTTTCGCTGTTCAACGGCTGGACTAAGAACTTTCAATCCCGCCACATTGGGTTCTTGCGCTAATTGACCGGAACCCCAAGCTAGAGCACCAAAGAGAAATGCTTGATCCATACTAAAGACGGACGTGTAGTAAGTACTGCTTACAACTATCAGAGAAATTCCGACAACAAACCGACTTCCGAAACCGACGGAGGCACTGCTAATCGCATTCTTTATTACTGCCGAATAAAGGGCTACCACAACCAAGACACCTATAACACCTAAATGCACCGCCGCTATTCCTACTAGGTTTTTTGGTGATAGCGTTGCATCGCTGACGGCGCGAGACTGATTGATCATCTCCGAGAGGTCCCGAAGCGAAAACTGGCCCACCGCTGAAAGTGTCGAGTTCTCAATCAACTTTGGCAACCAGGCAAGGTAGGCTGCATAGCCCATACCGAAAGGATACTGCGCCAGAGCAGATAACGAAGCGTCTGCCCACATGCTCCTGCTTGCATCGGAAGTACCTTCCGTCTTGAGTCCAAGGGCCGACCATAATGGACTTCCCAAAAAGTAGTCCAAGCGAAAGGAAAGGATAATAGCCAGGACCCCAATGCCGGATGAGTAAAATCGAGTGGTTACAGTGGCCAGTCCCGCCTTGCGTAACTGCATCCAAATGGCGAACGGCACGGCCAGCAACGTCACAAATACTGTGAGGGTCGTCCCCCTGCTTTCTGAAATTTGACCAATGAGCACAAGCCCCAAAGAGAAGCCAATGACGGCCAGTTTGCGTGGAGAATGAATCGCTATAAGACCCAGGCATACGATCATTCCTGAGCCGAGAGAAGATGCTTCAAATCGGGTGCTGCGAACGCGCTGTTGAAAATTAGGGTAGGAGTGAAGTAAATCGATTTGGTCTACAAGCGGGAACCCACCATGGTACAGAATAGCTCCGATAGTCATCCCAGCGAGGGCGATTGCGCAGCCTAGCTGGATGGCCTTAGGAACCAACCGCGAGAGTATGGCACCAGAAACCAATAGCAGCATCCATACGCCCACGGAAACCATAAACTTTATACTCTTATTTATTGGGCTTTCGCCCAATAACTCACTGGCCAGAAACGGCAGAGTCAAAAGCGTAACAAGTACACCATAGGAGTAGATTGCTCCCAAAACTCGACTTAGTCGGAGCCTACGAAAACGGGAATCCCTCGCAGCAATCCATCCTGCGACCAAGATCGGTATCCATCCAGGTGATGCCAAAAGGCCGCCCCCGAGACTCCGAAGGGTGCTAACGTCATCGACCGCGAAGAGAGCGCACCCGAACACGGTGAGCCACCAGACCAGGCTACTTACTCTGACTTCAGCTGCAGCCGCATTGGTGGCGCTACTAGTCAATGGATTGCCTTCGAGGTCCGATCGGCTGCACACAGCAACGAGATCTTGTAGGCATCTAGACCCTCGTTTCGTCGAACAGTTCAAGAAGCCCGCGGGCGATGGAGGGACTCGAAATTAGTCCCGCCCTAGTAGATAGGTCACCTGATTTTTGGCTCCACATGTCGTTGTCCTCAAGCAGTCTTATACAACCAGCAGCGAATTCCTCTTCATCATCCGCGATGACGAATCCTGGAGCCAAATGCGACAGGCCCCTTGCCCCAGTCGTGGTCGTCACAACGGGAATACCGCGAACTGCTGGCGGACCCACTTTCATGTTGACTCCGCTGCCGCTAAACACGGGGTTAACAAATATTCGTGTAGCGGCGTACAGCGGCTCGAGACTAGAAACTTCCCCATGAAACTCCACGCCGTCCATGGCGGACAGCAATTGGGCTATTTCCCTGTTCGGTCTGCGCCCAGCGACATGAAGCTCGGCGTGCGGTACAGCCGCACGGACGAGGGGTAAAACACGGCTGCAGAACCATTTGAGGCCCTCCACGGCTTGCGGCATGTCTAGGGCACCAACGAACAGTAATCGTGCGCTTTCTGGTGGGATGTTTGCAGCGCTTCCATTCGCGTCATGGTCACGAAAGAGGACAGCGGGCACGAACGTGGGAGTGAGACCGAATGGCCTATACGAGTCCGAGTCTCCTTCGGAGAGAACCGCAACAGCCGCAATGTCTCGATACAACTCTTTCAGCATGATTCGCAGCCGGACGGCTTCCGCCCAGCAATATGCTCGCCGCAGGCCGGAGGCACTCCTGGCAAGGGCCTGCATGTACGCTACCTCGTCATTGTGACTGCGCAGCGCAACCCGGAGCCCAAGGGGCCCGGCTATGCTCTTAGCCAACGGGATCGTCCACTCATGAGACGCAATGACTCCCACCGTGTCTTCACGCCCTAGACCTAAAGCCATCTCCCTTAGGACCGTCTTTCGGCTCTGCATTTGAAAAGGACGAAGTGGGTGAGCCATGGTGGTCGCCGCAAACCCAGATCTCTGGATGAAGACCACTCGGGAAGCCAATTTCTCGTGTTGGCTGACTTCATGCGCTGAGAGTTTGTTCCTATGGGACACAACCAGCGTCAACTCACAGCCGGCAGCCACTAGTGCTTCGCACTCGCCGAGAAGCGCTGAACGCCCGCCACTATTCGTGGGGTAGAGAACATCATCGGTGACAACAATTACGTGCATTGTGGCCTAACTGCTTGAGGCGGATGGTATGACGTTCTGAGGCCCTGTAGCAACGCGGTCATCTTCGCCGTGGCTCTCACAGTTTCTTCCTTTGAATTGAGCGCCTCGATTTAGCCATAGCGAGCAACGCCACAACTTGAACGCCCAACACTGAGAGCTCAGTAGTGGCGATGGCCCAGGCTACGCCGACCGCACCGTATGCCGCACCGAGAACGAGAACCATTGGTACCGAAATCAATAATCCCACAACCGTAGAACTGGCTGTCGTCCAGGTTTTTCCCAATACGGCCAGGCACTGGATACCTGTACATCGGCTGAGCACAACCGCACCGACTGCCAGGCTGAAGGAAAAAATGGCGGTATTGTCGGGCAATATTTCGCCTGCGAATAAGAAACCAATTACCCAAGGCGCCAGCAACCAGAACGCAATGAAGCTCAGAATGGCCAGAACTGAACTCAACCAGAGTGCTATGTACATGCGCCGTCGTCGCTCATGGCCATCGGCTGCAGGGATCCAACCTTGCAGAGCGAGGTTAAAAGGCGAGAGTGCGGCCAACGCTGTACGCCCTACCCTATCTACGGCGGCGTACGACGCCACTTGGGCGACAGGAGCCACCGAAGCCATCAGGGCCGTTGGCAGCGCCACATAGGCACTTGAGGCGACGCGCGTCACGAAGGCGGCACCTTGAGCTTTCCACGTGAACGCCAGTTCCGACCGCAGACCAAGGCTTTTGTCCTGCCTCTGCACCCTTGGCAACCAGAACAGCGGAACGAAAGGCAAAAAAACCGAGGCGGTGAGTTGCGTCAGCGGCAGCGCAATCAGTGGGGCGCCGTTCATCAGCATCACCGCGCCACCTACGGAGGTAGCAACCCTGGGAAGTGAGTCCATCAACAACATCTTCAGAGACGCGCCTGTGCCTACATAAAACCACGCCGCAGACATGCCGCCCAACGCCATTGCCGTTGCTGTGAGAAAGGCCTCCAGGTCATAGTCGGGGTTAACAAGCTGGATAAGTACACCGACCACAGGCAATGAAAGCAAGGACACACATCCGCGCTCAAGAAGGCTTCGACGGAACGCTGAGGCTTGACCGTTATGGTCCGCACGGGCTACTTGGAGAGGACCCGCCACGGTCCAACCGAGTTCGATTACAATCGCAGCGGCGATCCCTAAAGACTGGCCGACGGCGATGCTCGCCCACCCGCTGTGGCCGAAATTGGTGCTAATGGCCGGCAAGGTAAGGATTGGTACAATAATTGAAAAAAGAGGACCCAGCGTAAAAAAGGCGATGCGAACAGGCAATAGACCCTGCCAATTGGATTTTGTGGCGTTACCCAACGGCTGGATTCTCTTTTTCACTATGGATGAAAGCAAATCCATCGTTCAGTCGACTCTCAGCCACTAATTCAATAAATCCTCTGCGGCGCGGCGACTTGGTGACGGCGGCCCACACGGCCTTAATAAGAATGCCGAGGAAGGCAATCTTATTAGGAGCGGCCTGAAACTGCGATCTGATCGATCCCCGTAATTGCCTCACGAGGACTCTAACATCGTAAGATTTGTTGCCCCGGGCCTCAATAATCCACCAAATGATGTTACGAACGTTGTAGAAATTTCTTCCTGCGTTGTAGCTACGAGGCCCTGGATTTGTTACGAAGTGGATCATCTGCGCGCTGGGAACGCTGTAAGCCGTTCCATATTGAGCAAGCCGTGCCGTGTATTCCATGTCATCGTGCCAGATGAAGAAATCTTCCAGGGGCAAATGGGTCTTTCGTGCAATGTCGAGTGATATCAACGGCCCAACAAACGTTGCAGCTTTTACCGGAAGTAACCCCTTCGAAACTGCAGGGTAAACTTCGTCAAAGCTTTGAGATATTAGTGGGAAGTTACGAGGCCCCACTTTTCCTGCCGCGTCGTTGACTCGCGGGCAAGTAAATGCAACAGGCCTCGCAAGTCCTTGATCAAATGGCTGTAGTAGGAGTGCCAGTGCGTCATCATGAGGAACAGCATCATCATCCATTAACCACACAAAGTCATAGTCGAGCTCCATAGCCCAGGCTATTCCCTTGGCGAAACCACCAGCGCCTCCGCCGTTTGTTGACGACGATATGAGACCAATTTCCCCATGCAGACTCGAAACTAATTCTCGAGACCCATCTGACGATCCATTATCGACAACGATTATCTTGTCAACAGGCCTTGTCTGACTTCTAATTCCATTAATGACTTCCGTCAAAGTCCCAATTCGATTGTAGCTGACAACAACCACGGCGACTCGCGCATTATTCTTCAAAACTTCCCCTAACTCAGAAATCAATTGTCAATCAACTGAATTCGTTTTTAGCCACCAACGCCGATGATCTTTTCCACCATACGCGAAACAGTTCTCCCCGAATTCCCAAATTCCCCGCTGTCAGCGCGGAGGGACCGGCACTGCGAATGGAGGTCATTCAGAAGGTTGGGGTCTTCCGCTAATGAAACTAGGACATTTGCTAGGTCTGTAGATGTCGGTTTGCAGGAAATTCCGCCACCAGCCCTAAGGATTTCCGTTGTACCACCGAGTTCGTAGCCCACAACGGGTACCCCCATTAGTAGCGACTCCGCCGTCACCCTTCCGTAAGCCTCATTTTTGGAACAAACCAGCGACACATCCGCCGAACCGTAGGCCTCTTTAGGATCATCGATGAAACCTTTGTGTCTGATTCGATCACTCAAACCATGGCGGTCGCACCACTCCTGCAATTTTAAAATTTCGCTTTCGTGCGCATAGCCATACAGTGAGAGGTCGATTTGAACTCCGGCTGCCCGCGCTAAAGCCACCGCCTGAATGGCATCATCTTGGCCCTTTTCCGGCGAGAACGAGCCCAGCATCACGGCGCGAAGCGCTCGTGCCCGAGTGGGTTTCGCCTCATTGTCTGTGGGCCAAAGGGACTCTATGCCCAAGTCGCGCCTAACATCTGGGAAATCAACCGTGCACGGTTGATTCAACTGGTCCGCAACGTAATGTGAAACCGCAAAGCGGAAGGTAGACATTCCTTCAATCAATCGTATTAAAATGCTCTTGGGTACTATAGAAAATAGTTGAGTATTTGTCCTGATAGATTCTCTAACCATTACTATCGACGGTATTCGACAAAGCGCAGCAGCTATCATTGGCGCTGGGATAACGGATGAGTTGATGACGATAAAATCAGGCGATATTTGACGATAAAGCCTGGCGTGAACGATTGACTCCAATATCGAAGTCAAAGTCCTCGGAACCGACTTGAAAGTGAATCTTGAACCGTGCATCCAAGAGTGCGTCGGAATTTCGATGACCTGCACGTCGGGAAACGTCACATTTATTTTTGATTGCAGAGCACCCTGCTGTGGGACAGTGACGACGACCTCGTGTCCAGCCTCAAGGGCTGCGGCTACAATGGCGAAAAGAGAACGTTCGGCACCGGCGAGCCTCTCACTGTGGGATGCGATGACAAACTTCATGCTGGTTCCAGGTCCTCCCGTTTGATCAGTACGTTTAGAGTACCGAGTTCGATTTTCAATCAGATTCAAACTTTCGACATGCATCTTCGCGAGATGTAATCTTCGTCCGAAGGATTTCTGGTTTTCGCTCTGTGACTAACCGGGCGGATCGGCCGACCACAGGCCCGCATCCTCCCGCCGCCCGAAGATCGGCCTGAGGAGACCCCGCCTCAGCAGGCCGGAAGTGCTGCCTTCACTCGTGAAACGTACTCTCTCGTGTCACGTGATCCTCCACCCATCGGGCAACTTCGTCGTCGAATCTCTGTCGGGAAAACCTGCTTGCTTGTCCGCTAATCTTTGTGCGATCCAAGCTCAGCGATCTGCCAATTGCGTGCAGCAACGACTCGTCGTCGTCTGGAACAAAGTGAGATCCGGTGAGTCCTTCGACAACCGATTCACTCGCACCTCCATGTCCATTGGCCACCACCGGCGTTCCCGCCGCAATCGACTCCACTGGCATGATTCCAAAATCCTCGACGGGGGGAAAGATATACAGGGCAGCCCTCTGATAAAGAGCCCGCAAAAGCCGATTAGACGGGCTGATAACGAAGTGCACCGGAACGGTGTTCTGTGCTGCCAAAGCGCGCAGTCGCGCTTCCTCCGGTCCAGCGCCGGCGACCACGACCGGCATGCCACTCAGTTCTCCGGCGCGGATAGCAAGATCCAGCCGCTTATAGGGGATGAATCGCGACGCCCCCAAGACGAAGTCAATGGGTAATTCGTTCAGCGCCGCTTTCTCAGCATGGCTTAGCCCAAGAGACCAATCAGCCGTAGCACGAATCTCATCGACATCAACTGGGGGGTAGATAACACGCGAGTCCCTTCCCCAGGTCCTTTTAATGCGGGCCCTCACGAACTCGCTGTTGGCGGCTAGCTCAGTGGCTTCTGATGCGCGCCATCTGTCCAACGGCTTCAGAAGAGACGAAGCAATCCGAATTAGGGGATTTTGTCCTCGATTGTCGAAGTCGGGCTCCCAGATGTAGCGCGCCGGCGTGTGTACGTACACCAATTTCGGCGTCCCGCGAGGGACGGCGACGTGATGCGCAAATAGGTGCGAACTCACAATAACAACCTCTGCACCGTGTGTTCGCGCACTCGTCCATCGCCAAATGAGCGGCATGAGCGGAAGGCATAAGATCTTACGTCCACGAAACGGCCGTGCCGAGAGTAGCGTCTGCGTCACTTTGCCGGCTCCTGGAATAGAAACGTGCTCATCCCTCCACAGGCACAACAAGTCGGAACCTTCGAAGTGCTGCCGGAGTGCATTGGCGACATTCTCAGAACCACCTATTGATGCGAACCATTCGTGTACGACTAGCGCACGAGGCCCTTCGCCTCGCTGACTATCACTGGACATGGTCTGCTTCCCCCCTTAGATGCCATGATAAAGGGAGGCATCGCCCTCCTACCGCGCTAAGTTGTATCACACACGATTGTCCCGGTTATTGGCAAACGCCCCTATTTCGACGAGACCGGGCACGGGCTGGGCCTTCAACAGCCGCACGGTCGACGGCGAGACACAGTACATGCTGACAGCGCCTGAGGGCTAGTGCAACGTGAGGTTGATCTCATTCGGTGACACACCATGTGGCTCAGGAACCCAGTAATATACAGTCCGTTACTGGGACTGTTCAGCGCATGGGGGAATTGTGGAAGAGACGCACGCGCATGACGCTTGGCGGCGCAGGTACTCTCGGCGGTTGAAACTTGTTGATGCTTTTGTAATCGTTTGGGCAGTAGCTGGGGCGTTCGCGGTCCGTTTCGGTTTATCTGAGGTCCCTAACGGCAATGATCGCGACATCGATTACGCGGTGCTGTCGGGGGCACTCATTGTCGCTTGGTGGTTCATGCTTGAGTTCTGGGGCTCCCGCGATTCTCGGGTATTAGGCTCCGGTTCCGAAGAATACAAAAGAGTCCTAGCCAGTTCAGCTTGGCTGTTTGGGTTTGTAGCCGTGGTGTCATACGCCCTAAGAATCGATACGGCGCGAGGATTTGTGGGTCTGGCCTTTCCAGCCGGGGCGCTTGGCCTGCTAGCAGCGCGGTGGCTGGTCCGCCAGCACCTGAGCCTCGAACGCAAGCACGGCAAGAGTAACTCCCGTGTGCTGATTATTGGGGGACCGCACTCGGCTTCGCACTTAGTGCGTTCCCTAAGCAGTGCACCAGCTGCAGGATATATGCCTGTTGCGGCACACTTGCCAGGAGCGACAGGAACAGCAGGGCTTTCCGGGCTCACAGTGCCCGTGACGGGTTTAGACGCCGACTTTGACAGTATTCTTGGCGTGATATTGGCCACGAACGTTGATGCCGTTGCCATCTCGGCTGGCGTCAACATGCATCCGCAAGATCTTCGAAGGCTAGGGTGGGAACTAGCCGCGCGAGACATCGGCATGATCTTGGCGCCTGCCCTGACCGACATTGCTGGACCTCGTATCCATACCCAGCCTGTCGCAGGTTTACCTCTGATCCATGTGTCCACGCCTAAGCTCACAGGCGGGAAGAAAGTGGCCAAGCGGGCGTTCGATATAGTAGTTGCGGGTCTGCTGGTTGCCTGCCTCGCTCCGCTGTTTCTCGTGTTGGCTGTACTCGTCCGCTTTACGGATCCTGGCCCTGTGTTCTATCGCCAAGAACGAATTGGTCTCCGCGGCACGACTTTCCACATGCTGAAGTTCCGGTCTATGAAAGTGGACGCTGACGCCCAGTTGGGCGAGTTACTAGCAGCACAAGGCTCCGCTGATACACCTCTTTTCAAGGTTGAAAATGACCCGAGGATCACACCCCTGGGACGGGTCTTGCGAAAGTACTCTCTGGATGAACTGCCCCAGCTACTCAATGTGCTGGGCGGCAGCATGAGCCTTGTCGGCCCGAGGCCGCAGCGCGAAGGCGAAGTTGCCCTCTATGACGACGCGGCCCATCGGCGGCTCTACGTTAGTCCTGGCATGAGCGGCCTTTGGCAGGTCAGTGGGCGCTCCAATCTTAGCTGGGAGGAGAGCATCCGGCTCGACCTCTACTATGTGGAAAACTGGTCGCTCATGGGTGACGTAGTCATTCTCTTCAAGACTTTCAAAGCCGTATTTGCAAGCACGGGCGCGGTTTGAAAAGCTCCGCTCCCTTTTCAACGGCAACAACCGCCCATTCTCTTGGGGAAGGCAACAAAATGCGTATATCAGTAATCGGCTGCGGGTATCTCGGAGCTGTCCATGCAGCTTGCATGGCCAAACTTGGACACGATGTCGTTGGCATAGACGTTGACGACCAAAAAATTGCTGCACTCTCAGCGGCCAAGGCGCCGTTTTACGAACCGGGACTTGAAGAGCTTCTCGAAGAGGTACAGACAACCGGGCGGTTGTCCTTCACAACTGACATGTCGGCGGCTGCCGGCAGTCGTGTGCACTTCGTCTGTGTGGGCACTCCACAGAAGAAAGGCGAGAACGGCGCGGACCTGACCTACGTCGATGCCGCAGTCAATGGCCTTTTGCCGTACTTGGCGCCGGGGGACATCGTCGTAGGAAAATCGACGGTCCCCGTGGGCACAGCCTCGCGGCTCTCCGATCTGGTGAGAGCTCACGAGGCGGATGCCCATCTGGTATGGAACCCCGAGTTTCTTCGCGAAGGCCACGCAGTAACCGACACGCTCCGTCCTGACCGGTTCGTATACGGCGTTGCCGGTGGCTCCGAAGACCACCCGGCTGTCTCTTTCCTGGACGAGGTCTACTCTGTTCCGCTCTCCTCTGGAACTCCTCGGCTCGTCACTGATCACCCAACCGCCGAATTGGTCAAAACCGCCGCCAACTCATTCCTTGCGACCAAGATCTCCTTCATCAATGCAATGGCAGAACTTTGTGAGGCCGCCGGCGCGGACGTCACACGCCTTGCCGATGCCATCGGCATGGACGATCGCATCGGCCGAAAATTCCTCAATGCAGGCATCGGTTTTGGCGGAGGCTGCTTGCCGAAGGACATTCGAGCGTTCATGGCGCGAGCCGGCGAATTGGGTGCTGACCAAGCCCTTACTTTCCTTAGGGAAGTCGACTCCATCAACATGCGGCGCCGCACACGCGTGGTGGAGCTTAGTCGCGAACTGTGCGGCGGGACACTGCTGGGCAAGCGAATCACAGTTCTGGGAGCAGCGTTCAAGCCGGAAAGTGACGACGTTCGAGACTCCCCCGCACTCAGTATTGCTGCGCAACTACAGCTGCAGGGTGCCGTTGTGACCGTGACAGATCCCAAAGCCCTTGCGAACGCGGCCAAGAGGTTTCCGGAGCTTCATTACGAGACCGAGACAAACGTTTCAGTAGAAAAGGCCGACGCCCTGTTGCTACTTACGGAGTGGCAGGAATACCGCAGTCTTGACCCATACGAGCTCGGCCGGCGCGTCTCATCCCTCCGCATCCTTGACGGACGCAACGTTCTGGACTCGGAAAAGTGGCGAGCGGCTGGATGGATTTATCGCGGCTTGGGACGCCCCTGACGATGGGTCACATGAATGAAGACCAAAACCCGGCCGAAAGGGGCCCTGGTCGCCCTAACGGTCTGGCGAGAAGCAAGCGGCGCCGTCGCCTCCTTATTTCGGCGGTGGTTCTTACATCGATTGGGCTCCTGCTGCTGGCTGCTGGCGCATGGTTGAGTACAAGAGCGAACATCGTCAAGAACGACCTTGAGGCAGCGGCTCAGCTAATACCTGTCCTAAAGGCGGATATGGCTGACAACAAGCCCGAACAGGCGGCTGCTAGAGTTGAGCAGCTCCGTGCCCATACAAAAGCGGCACGCGAAGCCGTCGAAGACCCAATCTGGACATTAGCGTCCGTGGCACCCGGTGTTGGCCCGAACTTCAGTGCAATCGCTGAAGTTGCTCGCTCAGCTGACGACGTATCAACATTGGGCGTCGCCCCACTGGTCAGGGTGTTTGATTCGCTCAACTGGGACAGCCTTGTTCCGAGCAGCGCAGGGACCGACTTGAGCGGCCTCCAAAGGGCATCGCCCAGTATCGTGTCAGCGGCTCATGCTGTTCGCGTATCGGCGGATCGGCTCGAGCGAATCGATGCCGGCAATCTCTTGCCCCAGGTCGCTGAACCACTAGCGCAAGCTCGCGAGCAGCTCGAGGCAGTGACCGGAGCGCTGGACGCTTCGGCCGATGCCTCACAGATTGCCCCCGACATGCTGGGGGCACAAGGCCCTCGGAACTACTTGCTGATGATCCAGAACAACGCTGAAGTCCGCGCTTCTGGCGGCATTCCGGGAGCTCTTGCCGTGCTGACCCTCGACCAAGGAAAACTGTCGCTGGGTGCTCAAAGCAGCGCTGCAGAACTTGGCATAATGCAACCGCCTCTGCCTGTTGACGCCGAACAGCAACAGATCTACTCGGGGCGCCTCGGCAAGTACATGCAAGACATCAACCTGACTCCTGATTTCCCCACTTCGGCCAACACGGCACAGGCGATGTGGGAGAGAAAAACAGGACAACGAGTGGACGGCGTAATCTCAATGGACCCCGTCGCCCTAGGCTACATCCTGGACGCAATGGGCCCTGTGAAAATTAGCAACCCCGAATCACTAGCATTAACGGACGGGCTCCCGACAGAGCTGACCGGCAAGAATGTTGTGCCAACCCTACTCTCTGACGTCTATGCCAAGATCGAACAGCCTGAGCTTCAAGACGCCTACTTTGCCGGTGTTGCCCAAGAAATCTTCGCTGCTCTCTCCAGTGGAAAGGGCGATGCCAAGGCCCTTGTCGACGGCATGACGCGCGGAACGGCAGAGGGGCGAGTAGTCGTATGGTCCGGTAAGACCGATGAACAGGACATCATCGCGAAGTATCCACTCAGCGGCTCAATCGCGGGCTCCAGCGTCTCTCCCGCCCAATTCGGCGTCTATTTCAATGACGGCACTGGCGCCAAGATGGACTACTACGTGAAGCGCACCGTGCAACTCGTCGAAGGATGCACGGGTGATGAGTACGGGCAAGTAAAAGTCCGGATCACAAGTACCAACACCGCCCCCGCGGACGCCGCGAGCTCCCTGCCCGCTTACGTGACCGGAGCCGGAGTCTTCGGTATCCCCCCGGGTACAGTCCAGACAAACGTCATAGCTTATGGTCCTGTCCAAGCCAACGTTGAAACGGCAGTGGTTGACGGCAAGAAGACGGATTTTGCCGCATACAGACACAGCAACAGGCCCGTTGGATCCGTGACGGTCTCCTTGGCCCCCGGACAAAGCAGCACCGTAGAACTCACATTTGGGAAGATCGTCCAGCACGCCGAACCTAACTTGGTTGTCACACCCACAGTCCAGGCCGTCAAAGACGTCATACTTGGCACCAAGTCAGCAGAATGCGTTCCGGGGAAGTAGACATCGCGTTAACAGTATGTAAAGCGACTTGATTCACTTTGGTAACACCCGTCACGGGATGTTACCGTTTACTCGGGCACATCAAATGAGATTTCAACCTACGGTCACTCGGGGGATCGGAAATCTCCACCACATCACGTGACACATCGTAATTACGGTCTCAGGGGGACTCATGAAGAAATCACTTGCAGCAATCGCACTTGCAGGTTCCATCGCACTTATCGGCGCAGCTCCTTCCATGGCTGCAACCTACCCGGCACCGCCGGCCAACGCCGCAGTTTCTGACGGCACCGTTGGCCCCGGCGAGCAGTTCGTCTTCCGCGGCAACGGCTTCCTGGCCGGCGAAGGCCTGTCCATCACCGTGACCCCGGGAAGCGCTCCGGCAGCAACCGGCTCCAGCGTCTCTAACGGTAGCCGCACGGTACCCACCAAGATCACCCTGCCGCTGGCACCGCAGACCTTCTCCACAACGGCTGACGCCAACGGCGCTTTCGCCTTCCCGCTGACCATCAGCGAAACGGGCACTTACACGCTGACCGCAACGGGCCTCACCTCCGGCAAGACCGCAACCGCCGTCGTTACCGTTGCTGGTACGGGCACCGGTCTGGCAAACACCGGCGGTGCCCCGCTGGCTAACACCGGCGCCGGCCTGGCCAACACCGGTGCAGACGCAAGCCTGGTTCTCTGGTCCCTGGTAGGCGCCGGCGCACTGGCCGCAGGCGCAACCTCGGTAGTTGTGGTTCGCCGCCGCGCCAAGGCTGAGGCCGCAGCGTAAGGCTAAGCCAACAAGCACCAAAGAGGGTGGGTGGTTCTCCGGGAAACCGGAGAACCACCCACCCTCTGCTTTTAAGGTTTCGACAAGCTCAACTACCGACGCGGCACTTACTCAACCACCGCAATGTGGTATTCATAAGAGTTATGGGGAGACATTGGCGCAGACCACGCTGGCAGTTCGACTTCGCGGTGCCGCTTCCTCCTCCACAGGCACTCCCCTACATCCTCTTGGGGCTCCTAGCCATCGCTGCGCTGGGAGTGGCAGCCCTGGCACTCCTCCGGACAACCTGAGGCCCGTTTGAGGCGCCTGGACCAGCCGCGGCTATGGCGGGGAGTCCTTCTCGCAATGCTGGTACCGCTGGCGACGGTCGCCTTCTGGCCCAGCCCCGTAGACAAACCCGTGCAGGGCGAACTCGCGGGCGTCCTCATCCTTATCCATGCCCTCGGAATTCCGCGATGGGTCAATTACTCCTTTATAGAGGCCGCAGCAAACATAGTGCTGTTCGTACCAGTGGGCGTCGTTGCTTCACAAGCCTTCCCGAGCAAGCACATTTGGCAGCTTGGCTCCTTTGGGCTGGCGGTCTCCGGCTGCATGGAACTGGGGCAACAGCTATTTCTTCACGACAGGTTCGCAAGCCCGCTGGACCTTGTCACTAATACCGCAGGCTGTGTCATAGGTGTCTTGGCAGCCCGGATTGGTATCCGTGAGCTTAAACGCCAACAGGCTCACCGCCAACTGACGATGAGCCTGCCGAAAAACACTCTGTGAACCGGCTTAGTCGTTCACGAATTCCTTCATCCAGGCCTTGAGGTCCTCGCCGAAGTCGACGCGCTCCGAGGCGATGGAAATAACCGCCTTGATGTAGCTGAGCTTGTCTCCGGTGTCGTAGCGGCGCCCGCGGAACACCACGCCATAAACGCCCCCGCCTTCGCCGTCAGACGTTGCCAGGGTCTGCAGGGCGTCCGTCAGCTGGATCTCACCGCCGCGGCCCGGCTCGGTTTCTTCCAGCACATCAAACACGGCCGGGTGCAGCACGTAACGGCCGATGACTGCCAGGTTGGAGGGGGCTTCGTCTACAGAGGGCTTTTCCACCAGGCGGTTCACCTGAAAATAGTTCTCGCCGTCCACGGGCGTGATGTCCGCGCAGCCGTAGGCGCTGATCTGGGACGGGTCCACTTCGATCAGTGCGATGACGGAGCCTCCGGTCTTGGCCTGCACGTCGATCATGGTGCTCAGCAGCTCATCCCGTTCGTCGATGAGGTCGTCACCAAGCAGGACGGCGAACGGCTCGTCCCCCACGTGCTGGCGCGCGCACAGCACCGCGTGGCCCAGACCCTTGGGATCTCCCTGGCGCAGGTAGTGCAGCGGAGCGAGGCTGGAGGCGTGCTGGACAGCCTCCAGCCGGTCCAGGTCGCCCTTAAGCTCCAAGGTCCGCTCCAGGGCAGGTGCCCGGTCAAAGTGGTCCTCCAGGGCCCGCTTCTGGCGTCCGGTGATCATCAGGAGGTCCGTCAGCCCTGCCTTGACGGCTTCCTCCACCACGTACTGGATTGCGGGCTGGTCAACAACCGGCAACATTTCCTTCGGCATCGCCTTGGTGGCGGGCAGGAAGCGAGTTCCCAAACCGGCAGCAGGAATGACGGCTTTTCTTACTGATTTCCCCAAAGTCATAGCTGAACCATACAAATCGTTTGAGGAAACTGGCAATTCACGGCCAAGATTACGCGGCTCATGGGGAGGCCTGCCCATCGCAGGGGTCCTTCCTTTTGGGACATACTTCTGGTTGCAGCTTTCACAAATATTGGGGGACATCTTGAATAACGACCAGCAGCCCGGCGAACCGCAACAGCCGGAACACAACGCATGGCAGCAGCCCGGCCAGCAGAACCAGCAGGGGCAACCGGGCTACCCCAACCACCAGGGCCAGCCCGGCTACCAGGGTCAGCCCGAGCAGCCGGCATATGGCCAGCCGCCCTATCCCCCGCGCGCGGACCAGTACAACGTCAACCAGCCGCCCTACGGCGAGCCCGGGCAGGGCCAGTACAGCCAGCCTCCATACGGCCAGCCGGGACCCGCACAGTTCGGCCAGGCCCCGCCCAAGGGCGGTTTCCCCGTCTGGGGCTGGGTGGCAAGCGGCATCGGTGCAGTGGCAGTCCTGGCAGTGGCCGGCGTGATGGTGCTCGGCGGCCTCGATTCAAACAAACAACAAGAAGCCGCTCCTGGCCCCACAGAGACATCCGGCAGTTCGGAGTCGGCCGGGGCAACCGACGGCGCATCTGGCGAGTCCTCGGCCGCAGCCTCGGGCGAAGAGGACCTCTACATCTTCCAGGACGCCGACTTCACCTCGGCACCTGTCTGGTCCACCAAAATGCCGGAAGGCTGGACCATGTCAGAGGTCAAAGGCGGGACCATCCAGTACCGCAGCAAAGAGAGCCCCTGCAACTTCACCACGCACCAGGCCATCCTGCCGCCCCGTGATGAAACCACCGACGAAGCAGCCACCAAAGCCTCGATGCAGCTCGAAATCGACGGCATCAAGTCAACGGTGGGAAAGCCGGTCACGGTCGTGACCGACGCGGACTCGCTCTACACCAAGCTGCGGAACGCCGATGGCCGCGTCATCGAACTGCAGGAAGCCGAGCTTCGGTTCAAGAACAAGAGCGACGTGGACGTGGTGTACCGCATCGCCGTGCGCTCCATGCCGGCCGGCGACGGCCTGATGGAACTCATCCTTGCGTGCCCGGCAGACCTGCCCACGGAATCAGAGCTCTGGACGGAACTGACAGACAGCGTCACCATGGTTGACGATCCCGCGGCCTGATTTCGGCGGGCTCAATCACCGGTTCCTGAAGACCGGGTTCCGCTTCTCCTGGAACGCCTTGAAACCTTCTGAATAGTCCTCCGACTTGCACAGCCGGGCCTGCTCCGCGTTTTCCTCTTCCATGGCCTCCCAGAGGCCAAGGCGCTGGTCGCGGATGTGGGCCACCAGGTCCTTGCTGGCGTTGAAAGCACCCGTGGCGCCCGTGGCAACCTTCGCCACGACGCCGCGGGTGTTTTCCAGCAGCTCGCCCTTGGGCATCGCCCGGCTGAACATCCCCTGCGCCACGGCCTCGGCGCCGGTCATCAGCTCGGCCGTGTAGATCAGGTCCAGCGTCCGGTGCATGCCCAGCCGCTCCGTGAAGTACCAGTGGCCGCCGGAATCCAGCGTGGCGCCCAGCTTGGCGAACGGCGAGCCGAACTTGGCGTCCTCCGCCACATACACCACGTCCGTGGCCAGCAGCAGGCCCAGCCCCACGCCCAGGCAGGCGCCCTGCGCCGCCGCGAACGTAGGCGCCGGGAACTCGGTCATCTTCTTCAGCAGCGGCTGCAGCAGGCCGCCCAGATACCCCTGCACGTCGTCGGTTTCCGGCGTCACGCCGGCAATGTCCCGGCCCGCGCAGAAGGCGCGTCCCTCTCCCCTGAGCAGCAGCGCCCGCACCTCACCGCGGGAGGCGGCGTCAGCGGCGTCGTCGTACGCCTGTGTTAAATCCTTCAGCGCCTGCTCGTCCAGTGAGTTCAGCTTGTGCGGTGCGTTCAGCACAACCTCGGCGATGCCGCCGGCGATGGAGAGGGAGATCATGGGGCTCCTGTTCGTGGCCGTGACAGCCGGGTTGAAAAGGCTTAGACGTCGAAGTCGACGGTGACTTCCGGGGTGGTGGGGTGGGACTGGCAGGTGAGCACGTAGCCCTTGTCCAGCTCATCCTGCTCCAGGGCGTAGTTCTCGTCCATGGTGACGGCACCCGTGACCACCTTGGCGCGGCAGGTGCCGCACACTCCCCCGGCGCACGCGAACGGCACATCCGGACGCACACGCAGGGCGGCGTTGAGCAGGGATTCGCGGGCATGGGTGGGGCTCTCCACCTTGCCCTCGAGGCCGTCCAGCTTGAACGTGATCTTGTAGGTGTCCTTGGACTCGTCCGCGATCACCGGACGCCCGATGTTGCCTTCGGGGCGGTCCGGCTTCCCGGAGGTAAAGAGCTCAAAGCGCACATGCTCGGGCTGCACGCCGCGGGCTGCCAGGGTGTCCCGGCACAGCTGCACCAGCTCGAACGGCCCGCACAGGAACCACTCGTCCACATCGTCCGCGTGGATGGCGGTGCCCAGCAGCGCCTGGAGCTTCTCGGCGTCGATCCTTCCGCTCAGCAGCGGCGCAATGCGCTGCTCTCGGGAGAGCACATGGTGCAGGGCCAGGCGGGACGGGTACTTGTCCTTCAGGTCCGCCAGCTCCTCCAGGAACATCACGTCCATGGCGG
The DNA here is from genome assembly GCF_000196235.1 of Arthrobacter sp. FB24. Lineage (NCBI taxonomy): Bacteria > Bacillati > Actinomycetota > Actinomycetes > Micrococcales > Micrococcaceae > Arthrobacter > Arthrobacter sp. FB24. The sequence goes on from NC_008541.1 coordinate 3,622,638, forward strand.
CCTTGTTGGCGTAAATCAGGTCGAAGCGGGTCTCCGGGTTGGCCGCCAGCAGCGTGCGGGCAATCGCGATCACCGGGGTGATGCCGGAACCGGCGGCGATGGCCACGAAGCTGCCGGGCTCCCCCACCAAATCCTCCGGATGGTTCATGGAGTTCATGACATTCTGCTCCACAGCCTTGCCGTCGCGGCCGTGCTTCGAGACGAACGCGCCCATGGGGCTCATCACGTCCAGCTGGTCGCCGGGCTTCAGCTCGGCGTTGGCCCACGTGGAGAAGAGCCCGCCCAGGTCCTTCTTGATGGCCACGCGGATCTCGCTGCTGCCGTCCGCGAAGCTGCGCGGCTCGGCGCAGATGGAGTAGCTGCGGCGCACCTCGTGCGGCTGGCCGTTCTCATCCGGCATGGTGGTCCGCAGGGCCACGTACTGCCCGGGCAGGTAGTCGTACTGGCCGGCAAGCTCCGCCGGGACCCCGAACGTCACCTCGATGGCATCGTCCGTGAGCCGGCGGACTTCCGCCACCGTCAGCGTGTGGAAGGACGCACGACGGCGGCCGGTGGCCGTTGCCTGTTCGGCGGCAGTCTGGCGGACAACAGTCATGGGAGCACCTGTTCCTTACAAAACTTTGAAGTAGTCGAACGGTTCCTTGCAGTCCTGGCAGACGTACAGCGCCTTGCAGGAGGTGGAACCGAAGCGGGTGAGTTCCTTGGTGTTCAGGCTGGAGCATTGGGGACACTTCACAGCCATTTGCAGGCGGATCGGGCCTGCGTGGCGGGCCGCGTCCGAGCGGCCGGTGGGCGGCGCAATGCCGTATTCCTTGAGCTTGGCCTTGCCGGACTCGGTCATCCAGTCCGTGGTCCACGCCGGGGAGAGCACCAGCTCCACGTGCACGTTGGGGTAGCCCTCCTTCGCGAACGCCGCGCTCAGGTCATCACGGATGGCGTCCATGGCCGGGCAGCCCGAGTACGTGGGCGTAATGGTGACCTGCACGGCGGGCACCATGCCGCCGTCGTCGAACAGCCTGACGTCCCTCAATATGCCCAGGTCCGCGATAGTGAGAACAGGAATTTCGGGATCGCACACCGTGGCGGCGAGGTCCCAGGCCTTCTGCTCCGCGGACCTGGTGTCCGCAGTGTTCGCGGTGTCGTTGTCCGCGGTGGGGTGGCTGACATACATGTCCGGCATGGCTACCAGCTCGCTCCGGGGTGCTGGCGGGCCAGTACCTGCATCTCTGCCAGCATGTATCCCAGGTGCTCGGAGTGCTTGCCCTGGCGTCCGCCGCCGAGGGCGGCCGGAACCCGCGGAAACTCGAGTTCCGCCTCGGCCAGGACCTCGCCGGTGAGCCGGTCAAAGTCCGCGCGCAGGCTGGAAGGTTCGACGGCGGCACCCGCCGCCGCGAGGCGGGCGGTGAGGTCGTCGTCGCGGAACAGTTCGTCCACGTAGGGCCAAATGACCTTGAAGCCGTGGATCATCCTGCGGCGCGATTCGTCCGTGCCGAGGGCCAGGCGCAGCACCCACTGGGCGCTGTGGTCACGGTGGTAATCCACTTCCTTGACGGCCTTGGCGGCGATGCCGGCCAGGGTGGCGTCCGTGGACTTGGTCAGCCGGCTGTAGAGCTCGAACTGGTAGTAGCTCACCACGAACTGCCGGGCAATGGTGACGGCGAAGTCCCCGTTGGGCTGCTCGAAAAGTTCGATGGAGCGGAATTCGTCCTCGGAGCGGAAGTAGGCAAGATCGTCCTCGCTCTTGCCGTTGAGGCCGCCGGCGTAGCTGAGGAAGGAGCGGGCATGGCCCAGCTGGTCCAGGGCGATGTTGCCCAGGGCGATGTCCTCCTCCAGCTCCGGTGCCCGGGAGATCCAGTGGCCCAGGCGCTGGGCCAGGATCAGGGCGTCGTCGCCCAGGCGCAGTGCGAACTCGGCCACGTCCTCGGAGGGCTTGGCGGTGCCGCGGCTGACGGCGAGCGCGATATCCTCCGGGCGGAGGGCGTTGCCCGGCGTGATGCGGGTGGCGCTGGCGGTGGCGTCACCGCTGGTGCCGGCAGTGGCGACGCCCACGGAGATGTCCCCGTGGCCGCCGTCGTGCGTTGTTTCTTCGGTGGTGGTTTCGGGTGAGGTGCTCACAGGTGCTTCACGCCCTCGCTCTTGGTGTAGTACGTCGCGTGCCGGTAGTCCTTGCCCTGGGGCGATTCGAAGAAGGCGCCCTTGGCGTCCGGATCGCTGGACGCGATGGCCTCCGCGGGGACAACCCAGATGGACACACCCTCGTTGCGGCGGGTGTACAGGTCGCGGGCGTTGCGCAGCGCCATCGCTGCGTCCGGCGCGTGCAGGGATCCGGCGTGCACGTGGGACAGGCCGCGGCTGGAGCGGACAAAGACTTCCCAGATGGGCCAGACGTTGCCGGCGGGGGTTTCGGGGCTCATGCTGCGGATTCCTTCTCTGCTTGCTTGCGGGCGTACGCTGCGGCCGCTTCGCGCACCCAGGTACCGTTCTCGTGTGCTTCGCGGCGCCGTTCCAGGCGCTGGGCGTTGCAGGGGCCGCGGCCCTTCAGGACTTCGTGGAACTCGTCCCAGTCCAGCGGGCCGTGCTCCCATTTCTTGGTTTCTTCGTTGAAACGGATGTCCTTGTCGGGGAGGGTGAGCTCCAGGACCTTGACCTGCTCCATCATCATGCCGACGAAGCGGTTGCGGAGCTCATCGTTGCTGAAGCGCTTGATGTTCCAGGCCATGGACTGCTTGGAGTTGGGTGAATCGTCATCCGGCGGGCCGAACATCATCAGGGCCGGGGCGTACCAGCGGTTCACGGCTTCCTGGGCCATCTGCTTCTGCTCCGGGGTGCCGTGCGAGAGTTCCAGCAGGATCTCGAAGCCCTGGCGCTGGTGGAAGGACTCTTCCTTGCAGACGCGGACCATGGCCCGGCCGTAGGGGCCGAAGGACGCGCGGCACAGCGGGACCTGGTTGGCAATGGCGGCGCCGTCCACCATCCAGCCGATGGCGCCCATGTCCGCCCAGGTGCGTGCCGGGTAGTTGAAGATGGAGGAGTACTTGGCCTTGCCGTCCATCAGGTCCTGCATCATCTGGTCGCGTGGCTGGCCCAGGGTCTCGGCGGCCGAGTACAGGTACAGGCCGTGGCCTGCCTCGTCCTGCACCTTGGCCATCAGGATGGCCTTGCGCTTCAGGCTGGGTGCACGGGAAATCCAGTTGGCTTCCGGCTGCATGCCGATGATCTCCGAGTGCGCGTGCTGCGAGATCTGGCGGATGAGGGTCTTGCGGTAGGCAGCGGGCATCCAGTCGCGGGGTTCGATGCGCGAATCCTCCGCCATAACGCGGTCAAAGTACGCCTGACCTTCTGCCTCGTGCCGGGCTGCTGCCTCAAGCTGTTCAGGTGTCAGATCAGCGGGCACTGACTGCAGGGTCTGCGATGCCATGGTTGCTCCTATGCATATCCGATAAATAATTACCGACCGTTCGTTCAGGATATGCGGAAGCCGTGAGATGCGTCAAGCACATGCGGCGTTTGGTGGGGTAGTTTCGGGGCGTGAACGGAACCGGCGACGGAGCGCGCGCGTCTCACCGGCCACGAAATCCGCGTGTGTAGGCTGTGGGCATGACGGCACCGCAGATCTATGTCAGTTTCCCCGGCACGGCCCGCGAAGCACTCACCTTTTACCGTGACGTCTTCGGTGGAGAGCTATCGCTATTCACCAAGGAGGACTTCGGTAGCAGCGACGGCCCGCCGGACCACATCGCCCACGGAGTCCTCAGCGGCACTGTGGCCCTGGCCGGATCGGATGCGCCAGCCGGTGGGAAGACGGTCCGGTTCGAAGGCCTCATGCTCTCGTTGCTGGGGACCGCCTCACCCGAGACCCTCCACGAGTGGTTCGACAAGCTCGCGGGCGGCGGCCAGGTGGTGGATCCCCTTGCCCCCAAGCCGTGGGGTGCATCCGATGGCCAAGTGATCGACCGGCACGGACTTCACTGGCTTATCGGCTACGAACCCGGCGGAGCTGACTGAGGTCTTTGACCATCTTTGGTGCCGACCGCAGGAACCTGGCCCACCGGGCACGGTGCTGCCGGAGGCGGCCCCGGAGCGACATGTCCGCGTAGATGTTGCCGGTCAGGAACACTTCCGTAGGCGGAAAGACCGCACGGAACAGCATCTTTGGTTTTTCGCGCAGCGGGGCCTGGGCAATCGCAATGATCCGGGCGCTGCCCGGCTCCTTGGACAGCAGGCGGTTGCGCCATTCCGTGGACGGTTGGGGCCACGCTATTGCCGCTTCCTTCTGCGGCAGGCGTTCCTCGAGGAAGGGGCGCATTGCTGCCAGGGAGCCGGTGGCGTCGGAGATCTCCAGGATGGCGGCCGCGAGTGATTCCCGTTCCGTGAGCTCCGCCAGGTAATCGAGTTCCTGCCGGCACGCCGGCAGGTGGGGCGAGCGAAGGGCATGCAGGGCAAGGATGAGGATGCCCAGCGCCTTTGACGGGACCCGCACCTCCTGCCCTGCAAGTTCAAGGGCCTCCGTGTGCGCCCACATCGCCTCGAAGCAGTCCCCGGGGGAAGCTTCCATGCCGGGGAACCGGAAGTGGACGTCGATGCAGCAGGGCCATTCGGGATGATCGATGGTGACGGAGTGCTTCGGAAAAGTCCTGCTGTCCGGGTCCACCGGGCGGTCCCGCCAGCCCCGCGCCCGGAGGCCTGCGAGCAGCGGTTCCAGGTCCGCCGGGGGCACAAAGACATCCACGTCCACGGAGATCTTGGGCAGGCGCAGGCCCTGGACCACGCTGGCCGGGCCCTTGATGAAGAAGGCCCTGATTCCCAGGCTGTCCGCCACCCGCTGCACGAGGGCATGGCCCAGGAGCACGGCTTCGGGAACGCTCAGCTGCGTTTCGTCGGCGGGGTCCTCCGTTACGTCGGCCCGGTTCCCCATGGTCCGGTTCTGCATGGCGGGGGTCTGCATGGCGGGGCCTAGGCCCGTGCGCGGCGGCCGGCCGCGGCGGGTTCCAGGACGTCGTCGTGTTCGGTGTCCCACTGCGGTTCGTGCGCCACGGCGTCGGGATGGGCGAGCTCCGGGAGGTCCTGCGTTTCAGGAGCCGAGGTGTACGTCCCGTAGTAGGAGTAGGCGTCCGTGCCCTTGGTGGGCACGTAGTTCAGGACGGCGCCCAGGATGCGGCCCTTCACCTTTTCCAGGTTGCCCAGGGACTGGCCCAGTTGCTCCTGGGTGGTCCGGCCCGTCCGGATCACCACGATGGCGCCGTCCGCCACGCGGGAGAGTACCGCAGCATCCGTGACCGGCAGCAGCGGCGGGGCGTCGATCAGCACGATTGCGTTCTCTGCCAGGGCGTTGAGCATGTTCTTCATGGCCTTGGAGCCCAGCAGTTCGCTGGGGTTCGGCGGAATGCGGCCGGAACCGAGGACCGAGAGGTTCGGCAGGGCACCCCAGGGCTGGAGGACATCCTCCAGTTCAGCGGTGCCGGTGAGCACGTCGGTAACCCCGACTCCCGGAACCAGGTTGAAAACGTCCACCAGCGTGGGGCGGCGGAGGTCGCCGTCGACCACTACGACGTTCTCGCCGGCGGCCGCCATGGTGACCGCCAGGTTGGCGGTGACGGTGGACTTTCCTTCGGCCTGCATGGAGCTGGTGACCACGATGATCCGCGGCGGCTGGTCCACGTCCAGGAAGCTGAGGTTGGTGCGCAGTTCGCGGAGGGCCTCGGCCATCGCCCCGCCGGCGTCGTGCAGCTGGGCTGCGGCTCCAGCGTCCAGGATGGTGCTTTTCTCGTCCAGGCGGTGGTCCACGGGGAGGGTGCCGATCACCGGGACGTCGAAGAGCCGTTCGATTTCGGTGGCGTTGCGGATGCGCCGGTCCAGGTGCCGGCGGACCAGGGCATAGGCCACGCCGAGGGCCAGACCGATGAGTGCACCGAGCGCCAGGGTGAGCTTGACGTTCGGGGACACCGGGCTGGTGGGAAGGACCGCTTTGCCCAGCGGGAGGATCCTGACGGCGGAGGCCGTCGCCGCTGGTGCGGTGGCAGCGTCCGGCGAGGTGCCGGCGTCGGGCGTTGCTGTTCCGGGTGTGGCTGTTTCGATCGCTTCCACCTGGGCGGCGAGGCCGTTGACCCAGGCATCGGCCACGCGCTGGGCGGTTGCCGGATCGGGCGACTGGGCCGTCACCCGGATCTCGGCGGTATCCAGCGGAACCTTGACGCTGATGGTGCCGAGTAGCGCGTCTGCGGTTGTTTTAAGTTCCAGGGAGGCGATGACCCGGTCAGCCACGAGGCGGGACTTGGCCACGGACTCGTAGTTCTTGACCTTTGCCTTGGCCAGGCTGTCCCCGGCCAGTGAAAGGCTCACGTTGTCCGAGCCCGGTGTGACCACAATGCCGCTGGAATCGGACGAGTAGATCTTGGGCTGAAGGACGGTCCAGCCGAACGCCGTCAATGTGGCCAGCAGGGTGAAGGCGACGATGGCCTTCCAGTACACCCGCACCACCCGAAGGTAGTCTGCCAGGTCCAGGCCGGCAGGTGCTTCTGCGCCGGCCGCAATGTTGACGCTCATGGTGGATCCTTCCAAGTTTGTATGTTTCTCTGCCCGGTCTTCGTTGCCGGGTTACTGCGTCGAGTGGTCCCCCACGGAGTGGTCTCCCACACGGTCGGCGGCTAGTCGCCGCCCTGCTCCAAGACTGATTTGGCGATGAGCTGCCCCGCGGCTGCGGCGACGGCGGCCCGGTAGTCCTCCGGGCGGCCGTGCACTTCGCCTACTTGTTCTGCCAACTGGTCCAGCGGAACTGCGCTGGCCGTGGCGTCCCAGATGGCCGGTCCGATCCCGCTCAGGCGCACGATCTCGGATTCCAGCATCACCAGCAGGTCGCCCTCGACAGCCACGGCATCCAGTGGTTCCACCCGGCGGATCCAGCCGTCCGGAATCTCTCCCGCTTCGGCTTCGGCTGCCGCCGCTGCCGCGCGGGCTTCCCACGCGGGCTTCGAGCGGCGCTGCTTTTTGAAGAGCGGTTCCAGGGCCTGGGTCAGGTCCGCGGCCTCCGAGTACGTTACTTGCCAGACTCCGCCCACACGGTCAATCAGCCGGCACAGTGACTGCAGCGGCTCGTCAATCTCGGCCTGCGAGGACGAATCCGGGATGAGGGCGAGCAGTGCGTCCGCCAGTGGGAGTTGGCGGAGGGTTGGTTCGTGGTGCGCTTCTTGGTGTGCTTCTTGGTCTGGTTCAACCCGGTTGAGGTCGATCCGGTCGAGCTCGATCCGATCGAGCAGGACGATGGACTGGATGAACGGCTTGGGCGGTGCCGGCTGGAGCCCCAGCTCATCCGGACCCACCTGATGCTTGGGTGAACCGGGCCCCCGCTTCACGGACAACGGCTTGGGGTAGGGCAGCACCGAACCGTCGGGCCCGATGGCGACCGTTTCGTCCGTGACATACCCGTACGTCCCGGCCAGCACCGAGGCCGCGGTGGTCTTTCCCGTTCCGGATTTGGCAACGAGCGCCACCACGGCGCCGGTAGCCAAGTCCGCGACGCCGCAGGCGTGGAGCATCATGAACTCGCCCGCGTTCTCCAGGATGGCCGCGACCGTGAGCCGGGAGGTCAGGTTCTCAGCCAGCTCCTCAAAGGAGGCTGCCTGCAGGGGGAACGTCCCGCCGTCGTGCATTAACGACAAGTACGAAACGGAGGCGGAGAACGGAAGGGATTCCGTGGGCTCCTTGGCGAGCGGCGGGATCAAGGCGTCCCGGGTGCTGGCACAGCGCGACCAGGCCGAGCGCATGCTGTGCTGCTGTTCGAGGGTGACCGAGCGGCCCCAGCGGACGGCGAACTGCGTGCCCAGGACGTCGACCCTGAGCAGTTCGCCGCCGCCCTTGAGGTCCTCAAAAATCCACTCGCCGGGGAAGTCCCAGTCGAGCTGCGGATTGGCTCCGCGCTCTTTGTCCTCGCCTTTCATGACTCCCCCATCAGTCCTGCCGGTGTTAGTTTGCGGTGGCTGCGGTCTCGATGAGGCGCTGGGCCTCAAGGCTGGCCAGGAAGGCTTCGACCTGAGGCGCCAGCTCGCCAGCCGCGTCCTCGAAGGCGGCTTCCAGTTCGGCGATGACGTCCGACTGGTCGCGACGGCCGTCGATCAGTTCCCAAATCGTTGCCGCCGTACCTTCGAGGACCACCGGCTGGGTTGCGTCCAAGTGGAGCAGGGCAACCCTGTTTGTTGACTCGGTGCGGACTTCGGCGACGAGGGTGGAGTGGTGGTAGATCATGGCTAGTATGTGACCGTCAGGGCGCCCGTCATTACCCGGTCCGTGCCATCCGGAAGCCTGAGGGTAATGGTCAACGTGTAGGAGAACTGCGTACCCTTCTTGGGTGCCGGGTTCACAGACTGGTACTGGAATGCGACAGGGAAGTTTGCGGTCTGACCGCTCGCTATGTTTACCGCCGAGGTGAAGGAACCGCTGTAAACGTGCGCGGCCGAATAGGACGGCAAAGTCGGCGGCACCTGTGAAATGGACTGCATCCCGACACCCGCATCGACCGTCCCAGCGGGAGTGATGTTGATGGTTCCACTTATCGAGCCGTTAATGGCACTGCCGGTGTTTTGGATCTGGAAGCCCGTGGGACCCGTACCCGAGCGGTTGGTGCCCGAACCTGTGCCCGCTGAACTGACATACGTGATGATCGAAGCAGGGCCCACCAATGCTGCGGTGGCACTAATCCCCGACGCCGCTGCGGCCGGAGCCGCGATGGCCGTAACGATAACGGGCACTGACCAGGCCACACCTTTTACTACCCTGCGGCGGCTGAACCCGCCCTCTTCGATGCTCGTGACCTTTGAGTTCAGAACCTCAGACAATTGCGCCCCCACATAGATCTCGACTGGGGCCAGCCCTCATGGACCGGCCAGATGCTTTCACCGCGTTTCCGCCGGTTGCACCCACTTTCCCCAACGACGCCAAAGGTTCACGCAACCGTTTTGAAAGATTCCGTCAAGGTTTTCTGTGCATGGAGAATTGAGCGTTAGGGCGGAATTGAGATTTCACCGCCGCCAGGACGGGCCACGGCTTTCTCGGTTTTGCACCGCGATGAAGCGGGCTTAAATGTCGGACCCCTTTGGCAGAGTTATCCCATGGAAGCCGTTGGAGAATTCGCCCCGAACCAGGCCTTGCGCCTAGGGCGGATTTCCGACGCGCCTTTCGAACCGGCCGCGCCGAAGCGGACGCTGAGGGCCGTGCCGCCGGCTGAGCTCACCGTCGGCCGGCCAAAGCCGTTAGCGTTCGACGGCGGCGGGTCCCGTGGTCTGGCCAGGTGCCTTGCGCTGCTGGAGGCCATCAGTTCGACGGCGGTTGCCGACGCTGCGGGGATGCGCTTCCCGGAGGCTGCTGACTTCGCTGCCAGGGTGGAGGACATCTCCCGCGCCGCTGAATATTTGCAGGTGGTTGCTGCCGGGGCTGTGGACCGGTCCCGGCGGGAGGCTATTTCTGCTGCTGTGCGGGCTGGTGCGGGCCGTGGCGCGGCGGTTGGCTGGACCACCGGGTGGGGCAACGAGACGGCTGTTCACGGGCCGATCGGCTGGGCGGCCGGAACGGAGGCCCAGCCCGCGGACGCCGGAAGTGACGCGGCTGAAGGGATACCTGCGGCAACGCCGAAGACGAACGATCCGGATCCGGCCGATGACGGGTGCCGGAACACTACCGGGTTCCTCCGTATGAGGTTGCGGATCGGTGCCGGCGAAGCCCGCCGCCGGCTCGCCCTCGCCGAAGCCGTGTTGCCCCGGGCCGGGATCACCGGCCACCCCCAAGAACCGGAACGGCCCGAACTGGCAGCGGCCGTCGCATCCGGGTCCGTGGGCTCCCGGTCCGCGACCATCATCACCCTCGCCCTGGACCGGGTCCGCCACCACGCCACCGAAGACACCACGGCCCGGATGGAACACGCCCTGACCCGCACCGCGGCAGAGCACGACACCGATTTCGTGACCCGCATCGCCCGGCAGTGGACAGAGGCGATCGACCAGGACGGCAGCGAACCCTCCGAGGAGGAACTCCGCCACCGGCAGGGCGTGTTCATCCGGAAACCCCGCCGCGGACTACAGCACGTGGAATTCTTCGCCACCCCGGACCAGTACGAACCCCTCCTGACCGTCATGAACACCGCCACCAACCCCCGCACCCAACCAGAAGCGGCTGAAGGCAACGACGGAACCATTAGCGGCGAGGGCGGCCTGGACCGGCGGACCCGGCCCCAGCAACTCCTGGACGGCCTCGTCAGCGCCGCCAAAACCGCCCTCGCCACCGGATCACTTCCGGCTGCAGGCGGTTTGCGTCCCCAGGTCATGGTCACCATCGACTACCGCGACCTCCTCGACACACTCGAACAGGGCACCCCAGGCAGGGGCACCGGCTCATTCACGTTCACCGGGCCCGTCACCGCCGCCACGGTCCGGAAGATCGCCTGCGACGCCGACATCATCCCCGTCCTGCTCGGCGGCCAGGGCCGCGTCCTGGACATCGGCCGCACCACGAGGATCTTCCCGCCCCACATCCGCAAAGCCCTCACCGCCCGCGACCAGGGCTGCGCCTTCCCGGGCTGCACCATCCCCGCCCCGTGGTGCGAAGCCCACCACACCACCTACTGGTCACACGGCGGAACCACCAGCACCGACAACGGCACACTGCTCTGCTCCCATCACCACCACCTGATCCACAAAGAGCAGTGGCACATCCAGGTCAAAACCGGGATCCCCTGGTTCATCCCGCCACCCCACATCGACCCACACCAACAACCACGAAGGAACAGCTACTTCAGATGCTGATCGTTCAGGCGCTGAATAGAGGACTCAGCACGGGCTCCTTCAAGGAAGCCTGAGTGGCTACCGCCTAATCCCGGACCTTCGTCGTGGGGTGTTTACGGTAGGTCGCGGCTACAGGTGGAACAGGGCACTGGTAGCCAGAACCGTCGGCTCCTGCTTGCCGTGCTCTTGGAAAGTCACCTCGGTGGTCAGCAGGAAGTCGCCGCGGTCGCTGTTCCTTCCACGGTAGCTATGGCCGCCGAAGTCGAAGTCCAGCTGCGTTGAACCGGGTGCCACAACGCAGGTGAAGTCAGCGGTGAACGTATTACCCGCGCGCTTCAGCGTCGGCGGAAGGGATACCGTTCCCACATCCACATATGAAAACGCCACCGAGACATCACCGGTGGCCCGCGTGACCGGGCTGACGGTCGTGCGCACGCTTACGGAACCGGTAACGGCTCCGAGTCCAGCCAGGCTGAGCCGAACAGGCACTTTGACGGCAGGGCGGAGATGGGCGGTCCCATGAGGATGCGACGTCGAAGGGAGGGGCCGAATACCCGAATGGAACACAGCCGACGCCTCCGTGGCCGCGGCCGGAGCCGGGATCCGCTCGGCAGGAACAGGGGTGACCTGAGTGGGCGGGGCCGGGATCAGCCCGGCGGGAACAGGGGTGACCTGAGTGGGCGGGGCCGGGATCCGTCCTTCGGCACCAGGGAGGACCGGGGCCTGTAAGGGCCGTGCGCCTCCCCATACCCGGGTTCGGCGGCTGACTCCGGCATGTTCCTTTGTGCGATAGGCGATCTCTGACATCTTCGTCCCCCCGTAGCATTCGGTTGGGCCTCCCCCGCCGGGCCGCCCAGCTGCTTTGGCCGTGTTCTTCACCGGTTGACCCCACTGTGCCTCTTAGGCCTCTACATTCCCGCAACCGACCGGCAAGATTCGATCAAGATCTGCCGGTTCTCCTTGGCGGTTTGCCCCCGGACAGGAACAGTCTGCATGTTAAGTTGAAGATCAGGGATCGCACCGATCTGACAGCAACTCTGGAAAGAGCCCTCACCGTGGAATCGCCAACGCCCGTACGGATCCTCACAGTCTGCACGGGAAACATCTGCCGCTCCCCCGTGGCCGAACGCCTGCTGCAGGCGGGCCTGGACCAGGTCCTGCCCGGCGGCTTCGAAGTCCGCAGCGCCGGCACCCGCGCCATGGTGGGCAACCCCATCCAGCCGCTCTCCGCCGACATCGTGAACATGTACGGCGGCACGGACAAGGGTTTCACTGCCCGGCAGCTGACCCAAAAGATCCTCCGGGACACGGACATCGTTCTGACCATGACCTCCAAGCACCGCGGCGAGGTGCTGCAGCTGGATGCCTCCCTGCTCAAGCGCACCTTCACCATCCGTGAATTCGCGCGCATGCTGGAAGCACTCGAAGAACGCGACGCCGCGGGCGAAGCCACCGGCACGGCAGCCGCCGAAAAAGCGTCCGACGCCGGCACGATGTGGCGCGGCCTGCCCGCCCGCCTCGCCTCCGTCCGGCACCTCGCCCTGGCAGCGGACAGCGCGGACAACGAAGTGATCGACCCCTACAAGCGTGGCCCCGAGGTGTACCGCCAGATGGAAGACGAGCTGGCCCCCGCCATCCTCACCATCCTCCGCTACGCCCGGCTCAACACGCCCGCATAGACAGGACTTTCGGCGTCGTCCTTTTCCGCATCAGCGGTGGTAGCGTCCGGTTATGGACAACCAGTCTGATCCGGAAGGAACGGCTGAAAGCAAGCCGCCGCAGGGAAATTTCGCATGGCTCCCCGCCTGGCTGCGCCGGCAGCCCACCTGGCTCAAGGCGGTCCTGGCGATGGTCCTGGTGATCGCCCTGGGCAGCACCGCCTACGCCTTCTCGCAGTTGGGCCGCGGCGGACAGCCCGGACCCGCCGCCAGCGGAATTACGACGGCGGAAGGCGGCACCGCCTCCCCGTCGCCGTCCGAGCCGGCACCAGCGCCCGCGCCCGCCCCGCCGCCGGCACCTGAACCGCCAAACGTGGCCATGAACGTCCTGATCATCGGCAGCGACAGCCGCGGGGACTCGCGGGCAGAGGAGGCCCAGGCCGCCGCCGGAACACCGGCCGATCAGCGCGGCGACGTCCTGATGCTCATCCATATCCCCGCCGACCGGCAAAAGATTTACGGCATCTCGATCATGCGCGACATGTGGGTGAACATCCCCGGCTACGGCGAATCCAAGATCAACGCCGGACTGGAACTGGGCGGCATACCGCTGATGGTCCGGACTGTTGAGTCGGTGTTCAACACGCACATCGACCACGCCGTGATGGTGAGCTTCCCCGGGCTGTGGGCTGCCACCGACGCCCTGGGCGGCGTGGACGTGAACGTCACCGTGCCCTTCCAGTCCACCCACGACACCCGCCAGAACTTTCCGGCGGGCGTCAACCACCTCACCGGCGGCCAGGCTTTGGAGTTCGTCCGCGAGCGCTACGCCTTTGCCGACGGCGACTTCCAGCGCATCCGCAACCAGCAGACGTTCCTCAAAGCCGTCATCAGCAAGTTCATGAGCTCCGGCACCCTCACCAACCCCCAGACGGTGCTGGACGTGGTCAACGCCGTGCGTCCGCACTGGACCGTCAGCCCGGGCCTCACGGTGGAAACCATGGCACGGCTGGGCTACAGCCTGCGTGATGTGGGGCCCGAGGACGCCATTTTCTTCCGGCTGCCCGACGGCGGTTTCGGCACCAGTACCGACGGGCAGTCGATCGTTCTCCAGAATCCAGCCGCGATTGGAGCTGTATCCGCAGCACTCGCCAGCGGCACCCTGGCCGACTACGTGGCGGCCAACGGCTTCCAAAACGGGAACTGAGGGCTCCTCCACCACGCACAGGTACAACTGCAGGCGATTAGGTGCCTACACAGTTGGCTGGTGGGTGGGACGATGCTGGTGAGCCGGACAACGGTGGCGACGTGCCGCCGTCGTACTTCCGCCGTTTTAGTTCTGCCGTTTTAGTTCTGCCGTTTTAGTTCTGCCGTTGAACGCCTGCCGCTTAGGCGGCGAGGCTCATGGGTGCCCAGCCCGTCGGAGCCAAAACGCTGATGTTGCATTCCGACTGCAGCGGATCAATCGACTCCGGCAGGTGATGGGATTCCGAACATGCCTGCAGCTGCTCCATTGCAGCCGGCTCAACACGTGCGTGGCTCACATCCACCACCAGGTGGAGTCCTTCCTTCAAATGATTTGCCCTCTTCACAACCACATACAGTGCCTGGATGCTTTTGGCCGTCACATGGCCCTGCGCTGCTACTTCTGCCTCTCCGCAATCGAGGTCGAGCCGTACTAAAACCTTGAGTTTGTCGTTCAAGTGTTTCCCCTATTCCTGCATGGCCGCGACGCTGCGACCGCCATCAGCCTATGGAGCGAATGTGACCTACGCAACACTCCGCGTCACATGCGGACCGACCGGCGTTATGAACGGCGCGGACCGTTGAACCCGGCCGCGCCGTGGGGTAATGGGTGGTAGTCACGCAGAGACCCTGGTGGAGCCCGTTGGCATGGTGGCTCATTTCACGTGAGCTAAGGGCCGGCGGCGCCTGGGGAAGCCTCGGTCTCAGAAGGCTTGTCACCGCCGGCCCAGCTCAACGTGATCCGGATCGTTGTCCGGGCCAGTTATCGGACTGGCGGGAGTTCCCAGGGGGACCAGGTCCTCCGCCGACCGACTCCTAAAGACTATTTACCGTCAACATCCTGTGCGTGAGTGGCCACTACTTGTCTTTATGTTGCTCGAGTAACGCGATGTGCAACGCGCTACGCAGGGCATAAGCGGACCACTCTATCCCCCGGTAGCGAACGCGTGTGCCTCTGGCGGAATAGCTTTATATATTGAGTCAATGACCCAGACTCCAGTGCAGCACCCAGCCGACAACACCCCTGCGGCCGCCGCCCCCGTAGCCAGGAAGGTCCCGTTCGAACGGACCCACCACGGCGACACTTTCGTGGACAACTACGAATGGCTGCGGGCCAAGGACTCCGCGGATGTGGTGGAGCACCTCAAGGCGGAGAACGCCTACCAGGAGGCGGTCACCGCCCACCAGGAACCGCTGCGCGAAGCCATCTTCCAGGAAATCAAGGGACGCACCCAGGAGACAGACTTGTCTGTTCCGAACCGCAAGGACGGCTGGTGGTACTACACCCGTTCGGTCGAAGGCAAGGAATACGGCATCCAGTGCCGCGTCCAGGCCCAAAATACCGGGGATCCGGTGGCCGACTGGACGCCCCCGGCGGTGGAGGCCGGCGTCGAACTTTCCGGTGAAGAAGTCCTGCTGGACTGCAACGTCGAAGCCGAAGGCAAGCCGTTCTTCGCGGTCGGCGGCACCGCCGTGACCGTGGACGGCAACCTCTACGCCTACGCCGTGGACAACGCCGGCGACGAACGCTTCACGCTGCGCTTCAAGGACCTGCGCACCGGCGAGATGCTGCCGGACGTCATCGAGAACATCTTCTACGGCGTCTCCTTCTCCCCCGACGGCACACGCCTGTTCTACACCGTGGTGGACGACGCCTGGCGCCCCTACCAGGTGAAGTCGCACGTGCTGGGCACGCCGGTCACCGACGATGAGGTGATTTACCAGGAGGACGACGTCGCCATGTGGCTGGGCTTCGACCTCTCCTCCGACCGGCGGCACCTCGTGCTGAGCATCGGCTGCTCCGAGTACAGCGAGACGCGGCTGCTCCGCTTTGACGATTACGACGCCGGACTCAGCACCGTGATCTCCCGCGACGAACGCGTCCTCTACGAGGCCGAGCCGTTCCTGCTGGATGGCGCAGAGAAGATCCTGGTCACCCACAACCGGAACGCCATCAACTCCATGGTGTCGCTTGTGGACGCCTCCGAGCTCGCCAAGCCGCTGGCCGAGCAGCAGTGGACCACCGTCGTCGAACATTCCGACCAGGTGCGCGTCAACGGCGCGGGCGTCACGTCCACGCACGTGATTGTGTCCGTCCGCAAGGACACCATCGAGCGCGTCCAGGTGCTGGCCCTGGCCGGACTGGGCACGCCCGCGCAGGGCGATCCGGTGGAGCCTGCATTCGACGAGGAGCTGTACACCGCCGGCGTCGCAGGCTCCGATTACGAGGCCCCCGTGATCCGGATGGGCTACACCTCCTACTTCACGCCGTCGCGCGTGTACGACTTCGTGCTTCCCACCCCCGAGCAGCCGGCGGGCGAGCTGCTGCTCCGCAAGGAGAGCCCGGTGCTGGGCGGCTACTCCCCGTCCGACTACGTGGCCACCCGGGAATGGGCGACCGCGGCCGACGGCACCCGCATTCCGCTCTCGGTGCTGCGGCACGCGTCAGTGTCCCGCGATTCCTCCGCGGCCGGGCTCGTGTACGGATACGGCTCCTACGAGCTGAGCATGGACCCGGGCTTCGGCATCCCGCGGCTGTCCCTGCTGGACCGCGGGATCGTGTTCGTGATCGCGCACATCCGTGGCGGCGGCGAGCTGGGCCGGCACTGGTACGAGGACGGCAAGAAGCTCCACAAGAAGAACACGTTCACGGACTTCATCGCGGCCACGGACTGGCTCGCTTCGTCCGGGTGGGTTGATCCCGCGCGGATTGCGGCGATGGGCGGTTCCGCGGGCGGGCTGCTGATGGGCGCCGTGGCCAACCTGGCGCCGGAAAAGTATGCGGCCATTGTGGCGGCCGTGCCGTTCGTGGACGCGCTCACCACCATCCTGGACCCCGAGCTGCCGCTGTCCGCCCTGGAATGGGAGGAATGGGGCAACCCGATCACGGACCCCGAGGTGTACGCGTACATGAAGTCCTACACTCCCTACGAGAACGTTGGGCCGCTGCCGTATCCGAAGATCGCCGCCGTGACCTCGTTCAACGACACCCGCGTGCTGTACGTGGAACCGGCCAAGTGGGTGCAGGCCCTGCGCTCTGAAACCACCGGGGCGGAGCCGATCGTGATGAAGATCGAGATGGACGGCGGCCACGGCGGAGCGTCCGGCAGGTACGTCCAGTGGCGCGAACGGGCCTGGGACTATGCCTTCGTGGCCGACTCCGTAGGCGCGACGGAACTGCTGCCGGGGGCCGGGATTAAGTAGGGGTTCCGGCCTAGCCGCACGGACCCCCGCGATTTGACGATTTTGGCCGCTATGCGAGGTGCATAGCGGCCAAAATCGTCAAATCGATGAGTGTGCGGGTTACCTCTGCTCCGGCCCCAACGGGAGCGGAACGATGGGCTGGTCGTTGGCCGCGAGGTCGATGCCGAAATCCTTCGCGAAAACGAGCCGGGTGTCCTTGTAGATTCCCGGGTGGTTCTCGTCCAGCTCGAAGACCCGGGCTCCGCGCAGACGGTTACGGTCGGCGCCAGGCAGTCCATAGGCACCGAACCCTGTTCCGGGGGCGTAGCCCAGCTGAACGCCATAGTAGTTACCCATGTACGTGTTCACGTGATCGTGCCCCACGAAGTATCCGAGCACGTCCCCGCGTTCCAGGAATGCGTTGAACAGGCCGGAGTTGATGGGCCCGGGGCATTCGTCTTCGTTGCGCTCCCCCACAATGCTGTGCTTCGTGAGTGCCCGGGCGTGATCAGCGTCGGTTCGTGAGTCAAGGCTGGAGAACCACATGTTGCGGTGCTCATGAAGCGCGATGTGGCCCCACATGAGAGACGGTACCTTCTTGCCGTATTTCTGCTCGGTTGCGATGGACAGATTCCGGTACCAGCTCACCTGATCCATGCGTACCCAGTCCCAGTCCGGGTAGCCCTCGAAGTCCTGGCCGTTGATGGTGTCCGGAGCGTAGCGGCCGGTGTCGATGAGCCACAGCCCAAAGGCCGGAGCCTTGGACCGCGAGGACTGCACCAGCAGCTGCGAGTTGGAGGTGCCGGTGAGCTCCGGGGCGGAATCAGCGTTCACATTGAACTCGTAGCTCTGCAGGAACTGCAGCATTTTGGCTTCGGTCATACCCGTTCGCTGCACTGAATCTTCGTCGTGGTTGCCGAACGTCACGGCCCACGGGATCTTCCGGATTTCCATGGGCTGGACCACGTGGTTGAGTGCCTGCTTGACCTCAAGTTCCGAGTCGCAGCCGCCGTTGATCACATCTCCGTTGATCACCACAAAGTCCGGCTTCTCGGCTTCCAGGGTCCGGTTCATCAGCTCGATCGTGCGACGGTCCGTCTGCTCGTCGTCCTGGGTGTCGTTGAACTGGACAATCTTGAACCTGCCGTCCGGGCGGAAGAGCAGGCTCGGCTTTGGCGCCTTCGCACCCGGCGCCGCCTGGCTGCCGGCCGCTGCGGCCACGGTGATTCCCAGCGCGCCAAGCGTTCCGGCAGCAGCGAGTGCCGCTCTCCTGCTGAGTTTGGGCTGGTCGATACTGGTGTTCATTGAGACCTCTCGTTGCTGATGCTGCACAGAGGCGGCCGCAGTTCCGGGCCGCCGTTATGCCCAGACAGTAGGAGAGGCAGACGTCGCGCCCTGAAACGCGCGGTGAACTGCCGGTGTGTACCCAAAATATGATCATCATGCTTACTATTGACTGGCATTAGGCACATCGGTGTAGAAACTGCTCACTGGGGGCAGCAGAAACCGTGCCGGAACTGGAGTTATTCGTGAGCACTGAACAGGGTTTGACACCGCTTTCCGACGACGAACTGATGGCACAGGGCGGCACCGCGCTTCCGGACAAGGAAGTGGCCTCCGTCCTGGACCTGAATGCCGACCTTGACCTGGGCATCAACGCTGCAGCACCCATCGACCTGGCCGTGGCAGCCAACGCCAACGTGGCGGCCCCGATCGACGCGGCAGCCTCCGCAAACATCCTCTCCTACGGCTCCGAGTCCCAGGCCCTCGCAGACCAGGGCGTGATCATCGATCAGGGGATCACCGCTGACGCCACGGCGGATTCCACCCAGGACAGCACCATTGACCAGGCGCCCGACAGCACGGGCGCCGATTCCACCGACGGCGGTGCTACTGACGGAACCACCGCTGACGGAACCGCCGACGGCACCCTGCCCGAGGGCTCAACGTCCGACGTCGGCGCCTTGCCGGTGGATCCCTCTGCAGCCCTGGACGGGGACCTTCTGAACGTCAATGTGGACCTGGCCGCCGACGCGGACATCGCAGCCCCGATCAACGGCGCGGTTGCGGCCAATGCCAACGTGGCTGCACCGATCGACGCGGCCGTGGCCGCCAACATCGGATCCATCGACAGCGACGCATTCGCGGTGGCCCAGCAGGATGCCATCATCAGCCAGCACATTGACGGCGAAGCCACCGCTACCGCCGACCAGCAGTCCGATCTCCGCCAGTAACGCCCGGAATCCGACGTCAATGATGAGCACGTCCTCATGAGTACAGTGCACGGCGGGCCGTCCCGGTTGGACGGCCCGCCGGCCTCTTACGCGCCCACCACCGCCGGACGCCAGCCGGAAGACTCCGGGCCCGCTGTTGATTTGCCCGACGTTCCCTTCCGGGCCGACGGCATCGAGCTGATCGGCGAAACACAGGGATCCGGCTACCGCGAGCCGCCCTCGCTGGTGAGGCGCGCCGACGGGCAGGCCATCCAGCTCACCCGCCTGCTTTACTTGGTACTCGAGGCGATCGACGGCAACCGCAGCGTCGACGAGGTTGCAGAGCATGCCAGCGCCCGCTTCGGCAGGCTGGTCAGCCCGGACAACGTCCGCACGTTGATCAGCTCGCAGCTGCTGCCCCTGGGACTGCTCCGGCTGGCCGACGGTTCGCAGCCGGAGGTCAGGAAAGCCGACCCGCTGCTGGGGATGCGCTTCCGCTACACCGTCACCGATCCGGACCGCACGCGGAAACTGACCGCCCCGTTTGCAGCGCTCTTCAATCCGCTCATCATCGTGGCGGTGTGCGCAGCGTTCCTCGCTTCCTGCTGGTGGGTGCTGATGGTCAAGGGACTCGGCTCCGCCACGCACGACGCCTTCGCCAACCCGGCCCTGGTGCTGCTGGTCCTGGCCGTCACCGTTTTGTCCGCCGGCTTCCACGAGTTCGGCCATGCCGCCGCCGCACGCCGTGGCGGTGCCACGCCGGGAGCGATGGGCGCCGGCCTCTACCTGATCTGGCCCGCTTTCTTCACCGACGTCACCGACTCCTACCGGCTGGGCCGCGGCGGCCGGATCCGCACGGACCTTGGCGGACTGTATTTCAACGCGATCGTGGCCGTGGCCATCATGGGTGTCTGGTGGGCCACCGGTTTCGACGCGCTGCTGCTGGTGGTGGTCACCCAGATCCTGCAGATGGTCCGGCAGCTCCTCCCCCTGGTCAGATTCGACGGCTACCACATCCTGGCCGACGCCACCGGGGTCCCGGACCTCTTCCAGCGCATCAAGCCGACCCTGTTGGGACTGCTGCCCTGGCGCCGGTCGGACCCGGAGGCCCAGGTGCTCAAGCCTTGGGCCCGGGCCGTGGTGACCATCTGGGTGCTGGTCACCGTGCCGCTGCTGTTGTTCAGCCTGGCAATGATGGTGATCTCACTGCCGCGGCTTCTGGGCACGGCGTGGGCCAGCGTGCTCAAACAACAGTCCCAGCTGACCGACAGCCTCGCTGCCGGGGACGTCGCCGGCGCCGCCGTCCGCGCCCTGGCGATCGCCGCCGTCGCGCTGCCCGTGGTGGGCATCTTCTACGTCCTGCTGCGCCTGGTCCGTCAGCTGACCACGGGGCTCTGGCAGAAGACCCGCGGCAAGGCAATCCAGCGCGGGGTCGCGATGGCCGCCGTCGCTGCTGTGACCGCCGGCCTGGCCTGGGCGTGGTGGCCCGGAGCGGACACGTACCGGCCGGTGCAGCCGTACGAACGCGGCACCCTGGCTGACGTTACGACGGCGGTGTTCCCCACGGCGTCGTCCACAACGCTTCGGGAAGGACGCGCGGGAAAGACTGTGGCACTGTGGCCTGCGGGTGCAGCCAAGCCCACGAGGGAACAGCCCCAGCTGAGCATGGTGATGGTGCCCCGCACGGGTCCAGCCGCCGCCGGCACCCCGGACGCCGGCAGCGGTGCCGCCGCACCGCCGTCGTGGGTGTTCCCGTTCAACCAGCCGGCCGCACCCGAAGAGGGCGACAACCAGGCGCTGGCGGTCAACACGCAGGACGGCTCGGTGGTGTACGACGTCGCCTTCGCGCTCGTCTGGGCCGAGGACGGCGAACCGGTGGACACCACCAACGAGGCCTACGCCTTCGCCAGCTGCTCCGACTGCGCCGCGGTGGCAGTGGGTTTCCAGGTGGTGCTGATCGTGGGCCAGGCGGATGTGATTGTTCCGGAGAACCTGTCCGCAGCCGCGAACTACAACTGCGTCCGGTGCCTCACGTATGCGCTGGCCAACCAGCTGGTGCTCACGCTGGACGGACCGCTCAGCGGTGACGGCATGGCCCGGCTCAACGCGCTGTGGGCCGAGATTGCCGAATTCGGGCGGAACCTGCAGAACGTTCCGCTGTCCGAAATCCAGGGACGCCTCGAAGGATTCAAGGAGCAGGTCATGGAGATCGTCCGGAACGACCCCAGCGCCACCAAGGGCGCCGCGACGTCCGCGACACCAAGCTCCACGGCTACCGCGACCCCCGGATCCAGCCAGGCCCCCTCACCCGGAGCCACGGCGGCGCCAACGGTCCCCGCAGGAGCGACGACGGCGGATCCGGCGCCCGCTGCTCCCGCCACCGGAGGTGCGGCAACGGAGACACCAGCTGCGACTGCGGAGCCGACGATCACGCCGACCGTGACGCCGACGGAACCGGCACTGGCCACACCTGGACCCACGTCGAACGGCGAGTAAGGCTGTCCGTCGAGTGGGCCTGACGGTGGATGAGCCTGCCGAAGCCCCGGGCGATTTGCCGATTTTGGCCGCTATGCGAGGTGCGTAGCGGCCAAAATCGTCAAATCGATGAGTGTGCGGGTTACCGTCAACGCGTCCGTGCAGCCCATTCGTCACGCAGGATGGCGTAGACAACTTCCGTGGCCCACTCCCCCTTGTACCGCCACTTGTCCACATGCTTGGCCTCGAGGCGCATGCCCAGCCGCTCGCAGATGGCTGCCGATGCCGTGTTCAGCGCATCCAGCTTGGCGTCGATCCGGTGGAAGTTCAGGCCCTCAAAGCCGAGCTTAAGCACCGCCTCGGCCGCTTCGGTGGCGTAGCCGTGGCCGCGCGCTCCTGGGGCCAGGCTCCAGCCCACCTCGGCCTGCCCGAAGCCCGGTAGCCATTTGAGCACCACCTCGCCGATCAGGCCGGGCGAGTCCGCGGCCTCGATGGCCAGCGCCACCCAGTCGCCCTCCTGGTCGAACACAAAATTGGCGTACTTGCCCACCCGTTCCATGCACTGCGTGTAGCTCTTGGCCTCCCCTGGCAGGAACCGCGCGGTGCCGGGCAGCGAGTGGTAGGCATGGAAGGCGTCAAGGTCCGCGGCTTCGAAGCGGCGCAGGACCAGGCGTTCGGTGCGGATGGGCAGTCTGATGTCCGGCATGGATTGAGCGTACCCTCCTGCAATTCGCCTGGCTTGCGGGGTGCGGCCACCCACTTACCCCAACCCCGGGAACCGGGCAGTCCCGGTCCGGAAGCTCCCAAGGGCTCGGCACTGAACAGTGCCTTGACCGCTCTCCGCGTCGGCCACGGACTTGCACTGGCCCGACAGGTCGACCGTTTGGCCGGGCTCTACAGTCTCCGCTCGGACGAGGTGGCGGCCTTCATGGTCCGGCAGCGGGCATTCAGGATCGGCTCGGTCACGATGAAGGCGGCCGCACGCACGCCCAAGGGGCGCAGGTACTCCTCTTCGAGGCCGAACACCTGGGAGCGCACTTCGGCGGACTGACGTCCAGTCCGATGTCCGGCAAGGCCTATGAGCCGCTGGGTCCGAGCGGTTGAGGCGCCTGACTGTCCGCGGGCCGGGCAGAACCCTTGAGCTCAACAAAAAAAGTGTGAGTTTCGGTTTCCCCGATGTTTTCTCCGGAATGATCCTGCGCGGGCAGCCAGCGGACCACCCCGGGCGGCAGCTCCACTTCCACGGAATTCCCGTTTGAGGTAATACGACGGCGGAAAGCACTGAGCGTAATCATCACGCTGTCGGGATGGCTGTGCTCAGTGGTCTTATGCCCGGGTATGTCCGTGTACTCGAGGACGCGGACCAGCTCGTTTTCGAAAGCCACCCGGTAATTCTCCGGATTCGTGTCAACAGGATCGTTCGCCATGGACGGACTTTACGCCTGCGCAACTGCTCAGACCAGAGACCTGGGATCCCCCGGTTGCCCCAGCCCGTGACCGCCGCCGGCGACGCCAGGAAGCTAACCATGCTTACTATTGTGTGCACCTCGTTTCCAGCCGGTTCAATTGGCAGAGGTTCAATTGGCCGGTTCAGCTGTCAGGGTCACACCGAAGGAGCAGTCATGGCGCTACGCAAGGGAACATCCGTGGAGTGGAACACGCCCCAGGGGCCCACCCACGGCAAGATCGTGGAGAAAAAGACCAGCGACTTCGACCTGGACGGAAACAAGCACCGCGCCAGCGAGGAAGAACCCCAGTACGTGGTGGAGTCCGCGAAGACGGGTGCACGCGCAGCCCACAAGGCATCCGCCCTGACCGAGAAGGGCTAGGGCCGTGCCCGCGCGGGAGCACCACGACGTCCTGATCATTGGCGGCGGCAATGCCGGAATCTCCCTGGCGGCGCGCCTGCACCGCTACGGCGTCAAGGACGTGGCCGTGGCCGAGCCCAAAGACCACCACCTCTACCAGCCGCTGTTCTCCCACATTGCCGGCGGCCGGGCCACCGCCTCCGAGGCCATCCGGCCGCAGGCTTCCGTCACCCCGCGGGGAGTGACGTGGCTGCACGGCGCTGCAGCCGGCGTCGACGCCGCCGCGAACACCGTCACGATGGCCTCCGGCGCCAAAATCACCTACGGCCACCTGGTGGTATGCCCCGGCCTGCAACTCGACTGGGACCAGGTTCCCGGCCTGGCCGAGGCAGTCCACTCGCCGCATGGCGCTTCCCATTACGAGTTCGAGCTGGCGCCAAAGGCCTGGACCCTGCTCAGCACCTTGAAGTCCGGCACCGCGGTATTCACCATGCCGGCCGGGCCCATCAAATGCGGCGGCGCCGCCCAAAAGCCCATGTACCTGGCCTGCGACTACTGGCGGGAACAGGGCGTCCTCGATGACATCCGTGTGGTGATGGTCCAGCCCTACCCCACCGTGTTCGGCGTCCCGGGCGTGGACGAGGAGCTGGACCGGAAAGTGGCCGAATACGGCATCGAGCTGCGGCTCAACAGCGAACTGGTCGCCGTGGACCCGGCGGCCCGGACGGCGCACATCCGGAACAACTCCGATGGCGGCACCGAGGAACTGAGATACGACGTCCTGAATGCGGTCCCGCCGCAGTCGGCGCCGGACTGGCTCAAGCGCAGCGACTTGCCCGCGCCCGGCGACGCGGGCGGCTTCGTGGAGGTGGACCCGGAAACCCTGCAGCATGTCCGCTACCCGAATGTCTGGTCCTTGGGCGATGCCGCGGGCACCACCAACTCCAAGTGCGGCGGAGCGTTGCGCAAGCAGGCCAAAGTGCTGGCGAAGAACCTGGTGGCGGCCCGGAAAGGCAAACCGCTAAAGCAGAAGTACAACGGCTACGCGGTGTGCCCGTTCACCGCCTCCCGGTCCACCGTGATCTTCGCGGAATTCGACGACCAGTACCGGCCGATGCCCACCATCCCGCGTGTCCCCACCTGGAAAGAAAGCCGGGCTTCCTGGGTGGTGGACCGCGACATCTTCCCGCAGGTCTACTGGAACCTCATCCTCAAGGGCCGCGCCTGAGCTGAAACGATTGCCACAAGTGAGAGAGCGTCCCGGGAAAGGCGGCCAAAAGTGAGAGAGCGTCCCGGGAAAGGCGGCCAAAAGTGAGAGAGCGTCCGGGTCAGGAGGCGGAATGCACGACGGCGGCGGTTGCCTCCGCGATGGCGCGCTCCTCGTCGGTGGGCACCACCAGGACAGGGATCAGGGACGCCGCGGTGGAAATCACGCGCGGTTCCTTGGACCGCTGACTGTTCAGCCCGGCGTCGAGCTCTACGCCCAGCGCCCCCAGCTTGTCCCCCACCAGCGCGCGGAACAGGTGCGAGTTTTCGCCGATGCCGGCGGTGAACACCAGGGCCTTGGCTCCGCCCACGGCCACGTGGTAGCCGCCGATGTACTTGGCCAGACGGTAGGACGCGACGGCGAGCGCCGTGGCCGCGCGGGCGTCGCCGGCTTCGGAGGCCTCCACCACGGAGCGCATGTCGTTGTTCCCGGCGAGGCCTTTGAGCCCGGATTCGCGGTTGAGCAGCGAGTCGATGTCCTCGGTGGACCAGCCGGCGCGGCCCAGGAACACCAGGATGGAGGGGTCGAGGTCGCCCGAGCGCGTGCCCATCACCAGCCCCTCCAGCGGGGTGAAGCCCATGGAGGTGTCCACGGACTTTCCGCCGCGGATGGCCGTGACGGAAGCGCCGTTCCCCAGGTGGGCGATCACGCCGTCGAACTCTTCCACCGGAAGGTCCAGCAGCGCCGCCGCCTGGTGGGACACGTACTCGTGCGAGGTGCCGTGGAAGCCGTAACGGCGGATTCCGTGGTTGGTGTACAGCGAGTCCGGCACCGCGTAGCGCCAGGCGTGCTCGGGCAGCGTGCGGTGGAAGGCGGTGTCGAACACGGCAACCTGCGGCATGTCCGGCCACTTCTTGGCGATGGCGCGGATGCCCAGCACGTTGGCGGGGTTGTGGAGGGGCGCCAGCGGGTTGAGCCGCTCGATGGCGCGGGTGATCTCGTTGTCGATCAGCACCGGCTCGCCGAAGCGCTCGCCGCCGTGCACCACGCGGTGGCCCACGGCATCCAGCGTCCTGTCGCCCAGCACTTCGTGGATGGCTGCGTCCACCTGCTCCAGAGCCTCCGCGTGGTCCCGCGGGCCCTCGATCTCGCCGTCACCTTCACCGCCGTTGCCCATGCCGATCTTTTCGATCAGTCCCTCGGTGAGGACGCTGTGCGATGCCACATCACGAACCTGGTACTTGAGCGAGGACGAACCGGAGTTGATGACGAGGACGAGCACTGGGCCTCCTAAGCCTTGGCTGCTGCGGTGGTCGGTGGAAGTTCGATCGTAGCGCCATTGCGAAAGGTTCTGCGGGCGCTTAGAGTCGGCGGACAAATTGGACTACGCAAGGAGGGCCTTTCCATGACCGACAACGCCAGCGAGCCGGACACCACTGCGGCGGACAACACTGCGCCGGACACCGGGGCGAAGAAGCCGGATCCCACCGGCGTCGAAGGCGCCAACCCGGCCCTGGACGACACCGGCAACGTCAAGGCAGCCGAGGTGGGCGACTCCCCCGAGCCGCCCGAGAACGTGGAGGACCTGGACCTCACCCCGGAAGGCCTGGCTGATGAGCCGGCCAAGCAGGAAGACCCGGACAGTCCCGCCGAGCCGGAAAACAGCTAGCGGGAGCCAGCTGACCGGCGCCGGGGCCGGCACCTCGGCTACGCGTGCGCGGCCGCGGCGGCCGGCTCTTGGACCGGCGCCACGGACTGCGCCTGCACCGCGGTGATGGCCACCGTGTTCACGATGTCCTCCACCGTGCAGCCGCGGGAGAGGTCGTTCACCGGCTTGCGGAGCCCTTGCAGGACGGGCCCGACGGCGACCGCCCCCGAGGACTGCTGCACCGCCTTGTAGGTGTTGTTGCCGGTGTTGAGGTCCGGGAAGATGAACACGGTGGCCTGCCCGGCCACGGACGATCCGGGCATCTTGGACTGCGCGATCGCTGCGTCCACGGCGGCGTCGTACTGGATGGGGCCTTCGACGGCGAGGTCCGGGCGGCGGCCCTTCACCAGTTCGGTGGCCTGCCGGACTTTGTCCACGGCCTCGCCTGTTCCGGACCCGCCGGTGGAGTAGGACAGCATCGCCACGCGCGGCTCCACGCCGAACTGCGTGGCCGTCTCGGCCGAGGCCAGCGCGATGTCTGCCAGCTGCTCCGCGTTGGGGTCCGGGTTGACCGCGCAGTCGCCATACACCAGCACCCGGTCCGGCATCAGCATCAGGAACACCGAGGAGACGATCTTCACGCCGTCGCGGGTCTTCACGAACTCCAGCGCCGGACGGATGGTGTGGGCGGTGGTGTGCGCGGCACCGGACACCATGCCGTCCACCACGCCCAGCTGCACCATCATGGTGCCGAAGTAGCTGCCGTCCAGCATGACCTCCAGGGCCCGGGCCAGGTCCACGCCCTTGTGCGCGCGGAGCTCCGCATACTTCTCGGCAAACTGCCGGCGCAGTTCGGACGTGGCGGGATCCACGATGGTCATGCCGGAGAGGTCAATGCCCTGTGTGGACGCCAGCTCCCGGACGTCCGACTCGTTGCCCAGGATGGTGAGGTCGCAGACGTCCCGCCGGTGCAGGATCTCCGCCGCCCGCAGGATCCGCACGTCGTTTCCCTCGGGCAGCACGATGTGCCGGCGCTGCAGCCTGGCCCGCTCAATCAGGTCGTGCAGGAACCGCAGCGGCGTCATCCGCTCCAGCCGCGGCAGGTGCAGGCGTTCCACCAGCTCGGCCTCGTCCACCCGCCTGGCCCACAGCCCCAGGGCCGAGGCCACCTTGCGTCGGTGCCCGGACCAGATTTCACTGCGGACCTCGGACACCCGCTTGGCCGTGGTGTAGGTGTCGTCCGGGCTGGCGAACACGGGGAACGGCGCCTGCGCCAGCATCGAGTAGATGTTCGGTTCCGGGGCCAGGCCGCCGGTGAGGATCAGTGCTGACGGCACCGGGAACTCCGGCGAGAATGACGACGCCAGGCACGCGACCATCACGTCCGCACGGTCACCCGGCACGATCACCAGCGCGCCGTCGTCGAGCACGTGCAGGAAGTTGGCCACGCTCATGGCCGCCACCTTGATGGAGTGGACGTCGCGTTCCATGTCCTGCCGGCCGGCCACCTGGCCGACCCCCAGGGCCGTGGCCACCTCGCCGGTGGTGGGCCGGGCAATGTCCTCCAGCTCCGGGAACACATAAACGGGCCGGCCGGAGGCGCCGGGCTTCACGGCGGCCACGATCCCGTCCACGTCCTCCGGGTCCGCGCGGTTCACCATGATGGCCAGCAGGCTGCAGCGTTCCGCTGCCAGTTCCTTGCGGGCCACCTCGACGGCGTCAGCCGCCTCCTCGACCGTCCGCCCCTTCGCGCCGACCACCGCCACGATGGAGGCGGCCAGGTTGTTCGCGAGGCGTGCATTGAGGTCGAATTCGACGGCGGCGTCCTGGCCGGTGAGGTCGGTGCCCTCCACGATCACCACGTCGCAGTGCCGTGACATTTCGGCGAAGATCTCCACGCAGCGGGCGTCGATCTCCGCCCGGTTTCCCTCGGCCAGCAGGGCGCGGACCTCGGCATACGTCAGGCCGCCGCGGCAGCGGTCGTCGTCGAGATCGAAGCGGGACTTCATCAGCGCCACCATGGGGTCCGACGCGGCGTCGGGGCCGTGGACCACGGGCTTGAAAAAGCCGATACGGTCCGCATGCCGGTGCAGCGTGTCCGCAAGCCCCAGCGCTATGAGCGACTTACCGGATCCCGGTGTGGTCGCGCTGACGTAAATCCCCTTGGCCATGGTCCGCCCTTAGGTAGTGACGTGGTGGTGCTACGTCCCTCCATACTTTCACTTGTTGGCCGGGTTTCTCCACGAGGCTTGCGGGGCCGCCCCGAGAGCCAGTTCGGCGATTCGCTCTGTGGCGGCCCAGCTGGCGAGCAGCCGCAGGCGTTCGTCGGAGGGCGATCCGGGCACGGCCGGATAGACCGTGAGCCGGCAGCCCGGGTCCTCGGCGAGATCCATGGCTTCGTACGTGAGCTCAAGCTCCCCCACCACCGGGTGGTGGAACACCTTGGTGCCGGCGTAATGGCGGCGCACGTTGTGGGCTGCCCAGCGGGTCCGGAATTCCTCGCTGCGCGTGGACAGTTCACCGACGAGGTCCGCCAGGCGTTTGTCGAAGGGGTTCTGGCCGCTGTTGGTGCGCAGGATTGCCACGTTGGTGTTGGCCGCCAGTTCCCAGTTGGGGTAGAAGTCCCGGGCCTTGGGGTCAAGGAAGATGAAACGGGAGTGGTTGGCCGGCCGGGCGGGCCCGCGGTACATCTCGGAGTACAGGGCGTAGCCGAGCTGGTTGGCGGCCATAATGTCCATGTGCTGGTTGCCGATGAAGGCCGGCGCCCCGGTGATGGCGTCCAGCATGAACTGGAGGGCGGGCCGGACGTTCCCGCTCTGGATTGGGCGTGGCCTGCTCCTGCCGGAAGCGCCGGCCGCACGCGCAAGGTTGTAGAGGTGGTCCCGTTCGGCCTCGTCCAGTTTCAGTGCCCTGGCGATGGCGTCAAGCACGCTTTCGGAGGTGCCGGACAGGTTTCCACGTTCCAGCTTGGTGTAGTAATCCACACTGACCCCCGCCAGCATGGCGACCTCTTCCCGGCGCAAGCCGGGGACCCGCCGTCGTCCGCCAAAGAGCGTCAGTCCGGCCATTTCCGGGGTGATCTTGGCGCGTCTTGAGGCGAGGAATTCCCGCACCGCCATCCTGTTATCCACCCGTTCACGCTACACCGGGGCGGGCCGGCCGAGGGAGGTACTGCCAGAACCCGGATAAGGAGAGCCGTCGCTAGGAGCGGCGCAGCCCGGTTGACTTGGAATCCAACCCGAAATCATCACTGGAACGGAGCCAGCATGACCGCCACCGGCACCCCTGCGCACGCCACCGCACCCGGGCCAGCCCCCGCACCCGGGCCAGCTCCCGCACCCAAACAGGCCGTCGGCCGGCCGCTGGCGGTGGTCCTTGGCCTGCTGACAATTTTCGGCCCGATCTCCATGGACCTCTATCTTCCCGTGCTGCCGGCCCTCACCTCCGAGCTCAACAGCACAACGTCCGTGGCGCAGCTGACCATCTCCGCCTGCCTGCTCGGCCTGGCCATCGGCCAGGTGGTTTCCGGCCCGCTCTCTGACCGGTTCGGCCGCCGGCCGCCGCTGCTCATCGGTGTGATCGCCTACACCGTCACCTCGGTGCTGTGCGCGCTCAGTCCCACCGTTGAAACCCTCATCGCCGCCAGGTTCGTCCAGGGCCTCGCCGGCGCCGTGGGCATCGTCATCGCCCAGGCGGCAGGCCGGGACGTGTACTCGGGCGGGAAGCTGATCCGGTACTACGGCCGCCTCACCGTCCTGGGCGGGCTGGCCGCCATCATCGGCCCCGTGATCGGCGGCCAGCTGGCAGCAGTCACGGACTGGCGCGGAGTCTTCCTGTTCCTCGCGGCGGTGGGTGTGGCCATCCTTGCGGCGTGCCTGATGATCTTCCACGAGACGCTGCCGGAAGGCCGGCGCAGCACGGGAGGCCTCTCCCACACGTTCAACGACTTCCGCCGGCTCCTTGCCGACCCGATGTTCGTGGGAGCGGTCCTGATCACCGGTTTCACCTACTCCGCCATCTTCGCCTACCTCAGCGGGGCAACTTACATCCTGCAAGGCATGTACGGCCTCTCGCCGCAGGGCTACTCGTTCGCGTTCGGGCTGAACTCCCTGGGCTTCGTGATCTTCGGGTTCATTGCCGGCCGCCTGGCCGAGCACTGGTCCGAGCGGGGAACCCTTGCCGCCGGCCTGGCCATGACCCTCGCCGGTGCGCTGGGCCTGCTGGCGACCGCGATCCTGCACCTGCCCCTGATCGCCATCATCCTGTCCCTGTTCACCATGGTCAGCGGGGTGGCCGTCACCAGCCCGCCGGCCACCTCGCTCGCGCTCAAGGGATACCCGGACATCGCCGGCACAGCCTCGTCGCTCCTGGGCCTGGCGCGGTTCGCTTTCGGAGGCCTGGCCGCTCCCCTGGTGGGCATCGGCGGCGCCAGCGATCCCGTGCCGTTCGGCATCGTCGCGGCCGCAGCCGCAGCGGCGGCCGCGCTCTGCCTGGGACTGCTCCGCCGCCGTCGAAAGCCCGTCGGCGAGGGTCAGGCTTCGTGACGGCCTGGCGTGGCTACGAGCGTCAGGCGGTTTCCGAATCCGAATAGGGTGCCCGCGGCCGCCACAGCGGCTCCAGCGCAAAATCGTTCACCGCCACGGAAACCATGTCCCGTTCCTTGACCGGCAGCGGCCCGCGGCCCTGGACGTAAGCCAGGACCGGTTGATACTCGAGTTTCCCGCCAATGCTCAGGTAATGCATCCAGAGCGTAAAAGGATCGATCGCCAGCTCACGGATCACTGTGGCAGTGAGAGCTTGTTGATCGTCTTCCTGCATACCCGTACCTCCCCGGTTCCAGAGATTCAAAATTTCCCCGGAAGAGGTTCGGAACGGTGGCGGAATAGGATGGGTCCGAGTTTTTCGCAGATGGTTTATGGGCGTCGGACCGCGCTCAGCCGTGCGGGCGGCCCCAGCGGGACGGAGGGTCCGGGCGCTGGTGACGGGCCTCGCTCAGTTCCTGAATGAAGCGCCCCAACGTTCCCGTGTCCGCAGGGTTGTCGGCAAGGGCCACGAGCCCGCACGCGATGCCGGCGAGCTTGATATTTCTGTTGTTGCTGTAGTTGGTCAACAACTGGAAAGCCTCGGCCGACCCGATGCCCAGCCGCCCCATGAGAATGCCTTCGGCTTTGGTGATGGTGCTCCGGGTACCCATTGCGCCCCGGACGGCTTCCCGGGCGGCCAGCTCCGTTTCCCGATGGATCGTCGACGTCAGATCAAGCATGACTCCCGAAACAGTCGACAGGTTCCCGGCGTCGTCCAGCACCGCCTCCCCCGCCGTCAGCACCTTGCGCTCGCGCGACGCGGCATCGATCACGCGATGATAAATGGCCACGTGGCCGCCGCGCGCATAAACCTCAGCGCTGATCTGCTGGATCCGCGGAAGGTCCTCAGGGTGTTTGTGCGCCAGCAACAGCTTCTGGGTAGGGACGACTTCCCCGCGACGATAGCCGTGGATGGCGTAGAGCTCATCCGACCACTCCATGGTCCCGGCTTTAACATCAAAAATAAACGTTCCGGCCAGCAATTTGGACGCACCCAACACACTGGAGTACGTCTCCGCCCGCCCCAAAATTCCATCCATTGGGCCCCTGTCGTGGGTCGGTTTCCCCGGCTCTGATCGTACCCTGACGAGTGCAGCTGCGGCACCCGCCGGACCGGCCAACTCATGCCGTTTGCGATCAGGACTTGAGCGCCGCCGCGATCTCCGCCGTCCAGGCGTCCACCGCGTCCCAGTCCCGGAAATCCCCGGCGGGCAACGCATCTTTTGCGGCCGGCATGAGCTTCATCAGCTTCTCGGCCACCCCGACGGGTGGCGCTTCCGGATCCCAGGCTCCGAAAAACACTTGCTCCCCGCGGGCGTGCACAAGCCCGGATAGCTTCTCAAACTCCTTGGGCCTGGTGGACTCAAGGACATCGTGGCCCTGAGCATCAACGCGGTCCGTGCCCAGCGGTCCGCTGCTGAACAGCCAGACAGGCCTGTCCGACAGGAGGACTTCATGGGTCTTGACGAAGGCAGTGACATCCTTCATGACATGGGCCATGTACGTTGCCCCGCCGATGACGAAGGCGTCGTACGGGGTTGCATCGAAGTACTGGCTCACCGAGCGGGCTTCGGCGTCCAGTCCGGCCGTCCCCAGGCCGGCAGCAATCCGCTCGGCAATCCCGGCAGTTGCGCCATGCCGGCTCGCATACGCCACAAGCACCTTCATCGGAGTTCCCCTCTCAGCGTCCACACAGCAGCGTCCTGCAGCGGGTGGTGGTCGTTTCATGATGGCGTCAGCGGCCGCCGGCAGCTAGGGGCTTCCGGCCCGGCCGGCGGGAACAACCCCGCCTGAACGCCGGGATCAGCGCCGAAATCAGCACCGGCCCTTGACAGCATGCCCCAAAATGGGATTACCTAATGAACATTCGGTAAATAAAGCTGGAGGCAATGACGCATGGCTGAAGCAACACTCTCCGGGGCCACCCACCCCATCCTCGAAAACGACTATGCCTCCGAATGGATGGGCATCGAAGTCCTCAAAGTGGACGACGGTCACGCCACCATCCGCATGACGCTCCGGCAGGAAATGCTCAACGGCTTCGGCATGGCCCACGGCGGAATGATCTTCGCCTTCGGCGATACCGCATTCGCCCTGGCCTGCAACCCGGCAGACCCGCAGGCCGGCGCGGACACGATCACCGTTGCCTCCGGCGTCGACATCAATTTCCTCAAGCCGGCCTTCACGGGCCAGGTGATCACCGCCGTCGCAAACCGCCGCGCCCATGCCGGCCGCAGCGGTCTTTACGACGTCCAGATCTTCGCCGCAGATCCCCACCCCGCCGCAGGTGACTACACAGGCGGCCACACCGCCAGCTCCCCGGCGGAACCACCCGCCGGCGCCGGCCCAGAAGAAACCCCGGGCGAGCTCATCGCCGAGTTCCGCGGCCGCTGCCGCACCATCTCCAAGAAATAGAAACAGGGACCCCAGATGACCCTCCACGCCACTGAACCAGCAGCCGCCACCGACGCCGTGCTGGACCGCGAAGAAACCATATCCCGCGACGAGCTGGAGGCACTGCAGCTGAGCCGCCTCCAGCACACGGTCGCCTACGCCTATGACCGCGTTCCGCTGTACAAGCGCAAGTTCGACGAGGCCGGCGTCCACCCCACGGACCTCCGCGAGCTCTCCGACCTGGGCAAGTTCCCCTTCACCACCAAGGAAGACCTGCGCCTGGAGTACCCCTTCGGCATGTTTGCCGTGCCGCAGCACGAGGTGGCCCGCATCCACGCGAGCTCCGGCACCACCGGCCGGGCCACCGTCGTCGGCTACACCAAGAAGGACCTCGCCGACTGGGCCAAGCTGGTGGCCCGTTCCCTCCGCGCCTCCGGCGTCCGCCCCGGCATGAAGGTCCACAACGCCTACGGCTACGGCCTGTTCACCGGCGGCATGGGCGCCCACGCCGGCGCCGAGGCACTCGGCTGCACGGTCATCCCGATCTCGGGCGGCCAGACCGAACGCCAGATCACCCTGATCCAGGACTTCAAGCCCGACGCGATCCTGGCCACCCCCACCTACCTGCTCACCATCGCCGACGCGATGATGAAGCAGGGCATCGACCCGGCCTCCACCTCGCTCAAGTACGCCGTGCTGGGCGCCGAGCCGTGGACCGAGGAGATGCGCCACGAACTCGAAGTGACCATGAACATCAAGGCCTGCGACATCTACGGGCTCTCCGAGGTCATGGGCCCCGGCGTGGCCGGCGAAGCCGTGGAAACCCAGGACGGCAGCCACATCTGGGAGGACCACTTCCGTCCCGAGATCATTGACGCGTTCGACCCCACGAAGGTACTGGGCGACGGTGAACACGGCGAACTGGTGTTCACCTCGCTGACCAAGGAAGCGCTGCCCATCATCCGCTACCGCACCAAGGACCTCACGCGCCTGCTGCCCGGCACCGCCCGCCCGGCCCACCGCCGCATGGGCCGCATCACCGGCCGCAGTGACGACATGATCATCCTGCGCGGCGTCAACCTGTTCCCCTCGCAGATCGAGGAAATCGCGTTGCGAATCCCCGAGCTGAGCCCGCACTTCCAGCTGGAACTCACCCGCCCCGAGGGCCAGCGCATGGACCAGCTCACGGTGAAGATCGAACGCCGGGAATCGGTGACCATTGAGAGTGTCGCCCCGGCCGCCAAGATGCTGCAACAGCAGATCAAGATCCACGTCGGGTCTTCCTGCACCGTCGACGTCGTAGAGCCCGGCTCCTTGGAGCGCTCAAACGGCAAGCTCCGCCGGATCTACGACCTGCGCCCGAAGGCGTAGCTTCCGAACATGTAGCTTCCGAACATAGGGATGGTCCCCGGCTGCTGTAGCCGGGGACCATCCTTTTACGGGAGGCATTCAGTGCACTGCTGCCAATGCGCGACAGCGCTGTGACGTGCCGATGGCTAACCGCCAGCCGGGCAGCCCGAGGTGCCTGATCCCGTCCCGGTCTATGAAGTTCTTTGAGTCTTCGCACCGGCCCCCGCGCCGGTGGTTACTCCTATACGTTTTTCTAGCACCGGAGCACGGGGCAGGCAAGGGATTTCGGGTACATGACACCGGATGCGCCTATTGACCGAACGTTCATGAGAAAATAGCCGGTATGTCTCCAACTGATGCACCAACCAAGCGCGGCCGCCCGGGATACGACCAGCAGTCGGTGCTGCAGATCGCCGTCGAGGTCTTCAACCGACACGGCTACGACGCCACGTCCATGGGCATCCTCGCCGAAAACCTGGGGATTTCCAAGTCGGCCATCTACCACCATGTGCCGTCCAAGGGCGATCTCCTCAAGCTTGCCCTGGAAGAGGCGCTGGGCGGGCTCGAGGCCATCCTGGAGCAGCCGCGGGCCCAGTCCGGCAGTGCCGAGGCGCGGCTGGAGTTCGTGCTCCGCGAGACGATCTCCGTGCTGGTGGAACGGCTTCCGTTCGTCACCCTGCTGCTGCGCCTGCGCGGCAACACGGACATCGAGCGCGACGCCATGGAACGCCGCCGCACCTTCGACCACAAGGTGGCGGCCCTGATCTCCGCCGCCCGCGACGAAGGCTCCCTGCGCGAGGACATCGATCCCCGCACGGTCACCCGGCTCCTCTTCGGCACCATCAACTCGATCGTCGAATGGTACAAGCCGGGCGGCTCGCTGTCGCCTGAAAAGCTGGCCGACGACGTCATCACAATGGCTTTCAAAGGGCTCAACGCGACACCCTAGGTCTGTTCCTCCCCATGGTCTCCGTCCGGCCGCCGAACAGCTGCCGGGGCGGTCATTGACGGCGGGAAAAGTGGCGTTCACCCTGTAGTCATGGCCACGAAGTTATCAGACGTCATCTTCGGCGCGTTCCCGGATTTGCGCTACCAGCCCACCCCGAAACGGGTCCGTGCCTTGGCGGGCGGGAACGCCGTCGTCGACACGAACTACGCACTCCTGGTGTGGGAGCCCAAACGCATCACCCCCGTCTTCGCCGTCCCCGAAGTGGACCTGCGGGCAGAGCTGGCGCAGCCCGCGCAGGTGCCCGGCGACACCCCGGAATACGGGGTACAAATCATGCTGGACGCGCCGCCGTCGCTGGATCCGCGCACCGGTTTCGGCCGGCACACAGCGGCCGGGGAGGAGTTCGACGTCGTGACTTCCGACGCGAGGCTGCCCCGCGCCGCCTTCCGGCCGGCTGATCCGGACCTCGCCGGGCACGTGGTGCTGGACTTCAACGCCTTCGACTGGCTCGAGGACGACGAGGAGATCATCGGCCATCCCCGCGATCCGTTTCACCGCGTGGACATCCGGGCGTCGTCACTCACCGTTGAGATAAGGCTCGACGACGTCACGCTGGCCGCCACGAACGCTGCGCAGCTGCTGTACGAGACCATGCTGCCGGTGCGCTACTACATCCCTCCGGCGGACGTGCGACTGGACCTCATGGAGGCCAGCGACAAGAAGACGGTGTGCCCCTACAAGGGCACGGCAAGCTACCTGAGCTACCCGCCTGCCGAAAACGGCCGGAACGTCGCGTGGATGTACGACCAGCGCTTCCGCGACGCCGCGCAAATCCACGGGCTGGTGTGCTTCTTCAACGAACGCGTGGACATCACCGTGGACGGCGTCCGGCAGGAGCGGCCGGTCACGCCGTGGTCCACGACGCCGGCCGGGTCACCCTGACGAGTGCAGGGCGGTGTACCAGCCCGCGTAGGCCAACACGGCGGAGAGCAGGACGGCGGCCAGCCCCAGCAGGATCGCGTGGTCCTTCCTAAAGAGCAGAGCCACCAGGTTGACCACCAGGACGCCTGCCACCACCAGGGCCTGGAAGAGGCTATTCGCAGCAATCACCCGGGGCGACTCGAACATGCCGCCCGCACCAACCAGAAACGAGATGAGGAACCAGGACGGCAGGACCCATGCCGGGAAAGCCAGCATGACGAGGTCCAGGATCCCCGCCACCTTGCCGATCCTGGTCCGCGGCAGCCACTGAAACCCGCGGCGGAGCGGAACCGGGGGCGGTTGCCCTGGCTGCGGGTCAGTCATGGTGCTGCACCTCGCGTCGGTTGAAAAGGGGCGGCTGAAAGGGAGAGTTAACGGAGAACAGCGCCCCGACGGGCGGGGCGCTGTTCCTCAGGCAGGGTGCCAGGAGCTGCGGGTCAAAGCTGGTAATCCGCCATCGTGCTGATGTTCTCGTGCACGCAGAGGATGTTGTGCTCGGAGTCCATGAACCAGGCGCACTTCTCGGATTCAGTTGTACAAATGTGGTTTTCGGTCTTGAGATCCGGGAGATCGTAGTCCTGGAATGCGACGCCCTTGGCTTCCATTTCCCTGACCGTGCGTTCGATCTCGCTGACTTCGAAACTCAGGGTGGTGTGCTCTGAATGCTTACCATCCTTGACCGGCATCAGCTGCAGCATCGGGCCGCCCTCCGAGCCGAACAATTCGCTTCCGTCATCTGCCACGCCCCGGTGCGGGAGCCCCAAAGTGTCCGCATAAAAATGCCGGGCACGCTCTACATCATCGACTGGCAGGACTGTTGTGGCTTTGTTGAGAACTAGGGACATTTCGCCACCTCCTACGCTGAAAATTTTACGCCGGGGCGGCCCGGAAAGATCTTACGAAACCCTCTCTCACTTCTGCCCCCAAAACACCCAACCCTCTCTCACATCCGCCCCCAAAACACCCAACCCTCTCTCACATCCGCCCCCCATCTGCTGAACGCGATCGCGGACGTCAGGATTTTGACGCCCTTTGCAAATGAGAATGATTCTCATATACTCTCGAATCATGAATGTGACAGTTGTAAGTTCCCTGGATGGCTTCTGCCGGCAACAGGCCTGCGCAGCCCTGGCCGCGGATTCGCCCGGCGCCCTAGTTGTATTCCACGACCTGCTCGAAGACGGGTTGGTCATTCGCCGGATCTTCAGGGATGGCACACGGATTGACCGTGACGAATCGCTACTGGAGCACGGCTGCCTCAGCTGCACCGTGCGCCTGCATGTTGTGCCCACCGTGGGCGGTCTGTTGGAGGAGGGCTCCCACATTATTCTGGGCCTGCCGCCCGCCGTGGCGTCTGCGACGGCCGTGGACGCACTGTTGAAAGGCCTCGGGGCATCAGTCACAGTCGATTCGGCAGTGCTTGCCTGCGCTCCCGATGCAGTGGAGGACCAGATCTGGGACCACCACACCTTGTTCGAGTCCGGTTTCACTCCGGTTGCGAGCGATGACCGGACGCCGGGGGAATTCCTGGTCGGGGAACTCGCGTTCAGCGACACGGTCCTGCTGGCCGACCCCGCCCTGGTGCCAGTGGATCCCGGTGCCCGGGAACGTGGCATGCAGCTCATCCGGGAATTGGCCCCCCACGCGAGGGTGACCACTGGCGACGGCGGCGTCCGGCCGGGACGGCATGACCCTTCGGAGGCAACGGCCAGGACCAGACCCGGCTCAGTGCGGTACCCGCGCAGTCTTGCACACCGTTCAGCACTGTGGTGCAGCGGATAGAGCGGCCCCTTCATCCTGAGCGCTTCCGGCACGCCCTGGCGGCGCTTGCGGAGGGATGCTGCTGGCTCCGTGGGCGGCTCTGGATGGCATCAGCTCCCGATTGCCGGATCGCCATCGAGGGTATCGGCCCGCGCGTGTGGCTTGAAAACACTGGACCCTGGCAGGCCGGCCGGGCATCCCGCCCGTCCATGCCTCCGGAGGCCGGCCCCGACTCCGCACTCGACTGGCACCCGGACTTCGGCGACCGCGGGACCGTCCTGGCCGTCACGGGCGACGAGGCCGACGCCGCAGAGGTCGCCGCGTTGCTTACGGCGTGTGAGCTGTCAGAGACGGAAATGTTCTCGGGCACAGCCTCATTCCCTGCATTCCCTGATCCATTCGGCCTTAACCACCCAACCGAAACATCGCAAAGGAGCACATCATGAAAGTTCGGAACTCGCTGCGGGCACTGAAGAAAATACCTGGAGCCCAGATTGTCCGCCGTCGCGGCCGCACCTTCGTTATCAATAAGAAGAACCCTCGAATGAAGGCCCGCCAAGGCTGAACTTCAGCCAAAACCCCAACGCTCTCTCACCCGGATGGTGAGAGAGCATTGGGGAAAAGCCCGCCACAAGTGAGAGAGCCTTGGGGAAAAGCCCGCCACAAGTGAGAGAGCGTCCCAGGGGTTGTGTTGTCTCCGGGTTACTTCTCGACGAGGGTGAGGACGTCGTAGGTGGCTACGATTTCGTCGTTCTGGTTGGTCAGGACCGCATCCCAGGCCACTTCGCCGTACTCGTCGGTCTCGCGCGGGGTGATCTTCTTGGCGGTCAGGGTGACGCGGATGGAATCGCCCGCCGCCACCGGGGTGATGAAACGCAGGCTCTCCAGGCCGTAATTGGCCAGCACAGGGCCCGGGGCAGGCTCCACGAACAGCCCGGCGCCCCACGCCAGCAGCAGGTAGCCGTGCGCCACAATGCCCGGGAAGAACGGATTGGCCTCCGCAGCCTCCTGGTTGGTGTGGGCGTAGAACGTGTCGCCCGTGGAGTTGGCGAACTTGGTGATCTCGTCCAGGCTCACTTCGCGCAGCTCGGAGCGGATCGCGTCGCCAATGTGCAGCGTGCTCAGGTGCTTCCGGAACGGGTGCTGGCCTTCGGTCTCGAGCGTGAAGTTACGGTCGGCCCCCGTGTGCCAGATGCCTGTGACGGCGGTGAGCATGTTGGGCGAACCCTGGATGGCGGTGCGCTGCATGTGGTGCATCACCGAACGGATGCCGCCCAGTTCTTCACCGCCGCCGGCACGTCCCGGGCCGCCGTGGACCAGGTGCGGCACCGGCGAACCGTGACCGGTGGAGCTGCGGGCGTCCTCGCGGTTGAGCATCAGGACGCGGCCGTGGTGCGCGGCGATCCCGGTGACCAGCTCGCGGGCAACCTCGGGATCGTTGGTGCACACCGAAGCCACCAGAGAGCCGCCACCACGGGCGGCCAGGCGCACGGCGTCGGCCAGGTCGGTGTAGCCAATCACGGAGGACACCGGGCCGAAGGCTTCCAGGGAGTGGACTTCCTCGGCTTCGGCGTCCGCCCAGCTGAGCAGCACCGGGGACATGAAGGCACCGTCTTCGACGACGTCAACTCCCCCGTCCGCCTTGGTCACCCTGGGCGAATCGAGCGTGCCGTACGCAAGCTCGCCGCCGGCGTCGAGCATTGACTGAACAGCGGCGCGGACATCGGCCAGCTGCTCAAGGGAAGCGAGCGCACCCATGGTGACGCCCTCGGCACGGGGATCACCCAGCACCACGCGTTCCTCGATGCGGGCACCCACGGCGGCAACGACGTCGGACACCATGCTTTGTGGCACGATGGTGCGCCGGATGGAGGTGCACTTCTGGCCGGCCTTGACGGTCATTTCGGTGACCACGGACTTGATGAAAGCGTCGAACTCCGGGGTGCCCTTGACCGCGTCCGGGCCCAGGATGGCGGCGTTGAGCGAATCCGTCTCCGACGTGAAGCGGACGCCGCCCTTGACCACATTCGGGTGCGACTTCAGTGAATTGGCCGTGGAGGCCGAGCCGGTGAAGGACACCAGGTCGCGGTAATCGAGGTTGTCCAGGATGGTGCGGGCCGAGCCGGAGATGAGCTGCAGCGAGCCCTTGGGCAGGATGTTGGACTCGATCATGGCCTTGACCACGGCCGCCGCCACGTAGCCCGTGGGAGTTGCGGGCTTGACGATGGTGGGAACACCGGCGATGAAGGCGGGCGCAAACTTCTCCAGCATGCCCCACACCGGGAAGTTGAAGGCGTTGATCTGCACGGCGACGCCCGGGATGCGGGTGTAGATGTGCTCGCCGGCGAAGGAACCGTCGCGGGACAGCACCTCCATGGGGCCGTCCACCACCACCTGCGAGTTGGGCAGCTCGCGGCGGCCCTTGGAGCCGAAGGTGAAGAGCACGCCGATTCCGCCGTCGATGTCCACCATGGAATCGATCTTGGTGGCGCCGGTCTGGGCGGACAGCTCATAGAAGTGCTCGCGGCGGGCGTTGAGGTACTGCGCCAGTTCCTTGAGCTTGAGGGCGCGCTGGTGGAAAGTCAGCGTGCCGAGTTCCTTCTGGCCGGTGGTGCGTCCGTAATCCACGACGTCGGCAAGGTCCAGTCCCTCGGTGCTCACCTTGGCGAGGAGCTCGCCGGTGCTGGCGTCCAGGACGGGGACGGCGGAAGCCGTCGCTCCGGCGTCGGGCGTCCACCAGGCGTCCCGGACAAAACTGGGAACAGTCTCCACAGTGTCCAGCGAGGATTTCGGAGCAGTTGCAGTGGTGGTCATCGTTGACGGGTCCTTCCAGCGCGGGGCAAGATCATCACGGCCAGTGCATTACTGACCGTCCGTTCGGTAATATGTCTACAGTACATGAATGTGCCTTGCTGCACACTAGAGAAGCCGGACTGGTTCCAATGCCGGTCCCGCCCAAGCAAGCCGTCCGCGGCACCCTAAGGAAAGAGAAGTGACCATGCAGCCCGAAACCGGCAGCGCCGAACTGTGGAAGATCACACTGGGGGAACTCGACGAGAAGATGGGCGTGAAGATCGTCGAGGAATCCGTGGAACGCGTTGTTGCCACGATGCCGGTGGAGGGCAACCGGCAGTCGTTCGGGCTGCTGCACGGCGGTGCCTCCTTGGCCGTGGGCGAGGCCGTGGGCTCCTGGGCCGCGGTGATCCACGCCAGCACCATGGGCAAGACCGCCGTGGGCGTGGACGTCTCCGCCACCCACCACAAGTCGGCGCGCGAGGGCCAGATCACCATCACGGCCACACCCATCCACCTGGGCGGAACGCTGACCACGCACGAGGTCCTGCTCACCAACGAGGCCGGGCAGCGCCTGTGCACCCTCCGGATCACCAACCTCCTGATGGACCGGAAAAACTGACGCCAAAAAAGATCCATGAGTTTGCATCCAAAGAGGACGTCCCGCAGGTAGTAAGGGCGTAAGCACAAACACAGCCCGTTACCGGGCGTCCCTCTGAGGAGTTTGAAATGCGCAAAACAACGTATGCCGCCGGAGCACTGTCGCTCGCGGCCGCACTGGCCTTCGCAACCCCGGCACAGGCCGGCGGCTGGCACCACGACGACGACCCTGCCAAGCTCTCGGTCCTGCACGGCGTGCCCGGCCTGACCGTGGACGTATGGGTGGATGGCAAGCTCACCCTGGATGATTTCACTCCCGGAACCCTGGCCGGCCCGCTGGAGCTGGATGCCGGCGACTACGAAATCGCCATCACCGCCTGGAACGCCACCAGCGCCGACAACCCGGTGATCGGTCCGGTGACCGTGGATCTGGAGGAAGGCGGCAACTACACCGCGGTGGCCCACCTCGACGCCGACGGCGCCCCCACGGCCACGCTCTTCA
Organism: Arthrobacter sp. FB24; assembly: GCF_000196235.1. Classification (NCBI taxonomy): domain Bacteria; kingdom Bacillati; phylum Actinomycetota; class Actinomycetes; order Micrococcales; family Micrococcaceae; genus Arthrobacter; species Arthrobacter sp. FB24. The sequence continues at coordinate 3,664,754 of NC_008541.1, forward strand.
CCAACGACACCAAAGCTCCCCGCAACGACAAGAAGGGCAAGCTGACGGTCAGGCACGTAGCCGCGGCTCCCGCCGTCGACGTCCTGGCCGGCGGATCGGCAGTGATCGAGGGACTCAGCAATCCGGACGAGGCAACCCTGAAGCTCAAGGCCGGAACCATCTCGGCGTCCGTGGCCGCGGCCGGGACCACCGATCCCGTGATCGGGCCGGCTGACATCACCGTCGAGGGTGGCAAGAACACGATCGTCTACGCCTGGGGAAGCCTGGCCGACGGTACCCTGGGCGTGGCCGTCCAGGTTGTTGACTCCGAGGACCGGTGGCACGGCCGTCGCTGAGGCGGCCCGCAGGAACGACGTGCGCCATCACTGATCGCCAATACCGGCGGGGCCGCCTGACAGGCGGCCCCGCCGTCGTTTCCACGCCGCGCCCGGCCGCGAACGCGACGTCCCGCCGTCGTGCTTCAGAGCGCCCCGCCCGCCGCTTCCGGCGTTCCGGAGTCGTGGCCTCCGCCGCCGTGACCCCCATGTCCGCCGCCATGGTGGCCGCCATGACCGGCGCCGCCGCCGGCGTCACCCACCCGCTCGCGGGCCAGGAACATCTCGACGTCGAAGAGGTTGTCCGCCCGGCGCGCGACGTTCAGGAGGGTGGACATGGACGCGACTTCTTCCACCTGCTCCTTGAGGAACCAGAGCATGAACTGTTCGCCCAGGGGGTCGTTTTCGGCCCTCGCCGCGGCGAAGAGCTCCTTGATGCGGTCCGTGACCTCAATTTCCTGTGCCAGGGCCAGGACCAGGGGCTCCTCCGCCGAAGTGAAGTCGTTCCGGACCGGGTCGATGCCGGGAATCGAAATCCTGATGCCGCGGTCCAGGATGTACCGGACCATCATCATCGCGTGGTTCCGCTCCTCCAGCGACTGCCGGTAGAAGTGCTTGGCCAGCCTGGGCAAATCCTGCCCGTCGAACCACGCCGCAATGGCGATGTACTGCTGGGATGCTGCGAATTCATTGCCCACCTGTTTGGCGAGCAGGTCATTGAATGTTGCGGTGCTCATGGGGCTCTCCTCGAGTCGGGGGTCAAGGCTGAGGACCTGCGGCACGGAGGCTCTGCGGGGCCCGGGGTTGCCGGAGGGCCTTCCTTGAGCTTGCTCCGCTGCGGAGTCGGCGGTCAAGGCCCCGTACTATGGCCTAGCGCCAGCGGGCACGGCATAATGTGGTTCCACAGGTCTCACTGCCGCTCGAAGGAGCCATTGATGACGCCTCCCGGCCCGCACGATTGGGACGCCGCTCTCGATCATGCGTTCGCGGCCGGGCAGGAAGCGGCCCTTGCCGAGGCCTACCGGCGGCTGAGCCCGCTCGTCTACACGCTGGCGCTGCGGTCGCTGGGGGAACGCGCAGCGGCCGACGACGTCACGCAGGAAGTCTTCATCCGCGCCTGGAAGTCACGCCTCAGCTACCGGCCCGAGGCCGCGCGGCTTCCTGCCTGGCTGGTGGGGATCACGCGTAATGCCATCTCCGATGCGCTGTCCGCCCGGATGCGCCGGCAGGAGCTGGAACATGCTGCGGGGCAGTTCGTCGGCGATGAGCGCGGCGCCGGACCGGTGGCTGCTGACGTGGAAGCCGTGGCCGACCGCATAACCTTGGAGGAAGAGCTGGAGCGGTTGGGCGATCCACAGAAGGCGATCATGAAGCTGGCGTTCTACGAGGACCTCACGCACGATCAGATTTCGTCGCGCCTGCAGCTGCCACTCGGCACCGTCAAGAGCCACATCCGTCGCAGCCTTTCGCGGATGCGCACCCGCCTGGAGGTGGGCCATGAAGCATCTTGACGATGAGCAGCTGAGCCTGATGGCCCTCGGTGAACCCGCCCTCACGCCGGCCGAGGCTGACCACCTGGCGTTCTGCCGTGAATGCGCGGGCACTCTGGCGGCCCTGGAACGCACCGTCCGCGCCGCCACCGTGGATCCCGCGGAAGTGGAACTGGCCACGCCCGGACCGCACACCTGGGCAGCCATCCATCAGGCATTGGGCCTCTCCCCCGAGCAGGCGCAGGACCCGTTAAGCAGGCCGGCCCCCGCCGGAGGCACGACGGGGAGCACGACGGCGGCGGAAGGCACGACGACGGAACGGACGACGACGGCGGGAAGGACGACGGCGGGCGCCGGCTCGACGGCGACAGTCGCCACCGTGCCTGCCACCGCGGAACAGGTCAGAGCGGAGCAGGCGGCCTCGGAGCCTGTCGCCGCGCCGACGCCTCTCCGGCGGCGCGCCGGGGGCGCGAGGCCGGGTTCGGCAAGGCGGAACGGATCCCCCGGAACAGCTTCGGGTGCCCGGCGGTGGGTGGCCATGGCCGCGGCCGCAGGGATCGTGGTGGGCGCTGCCGCAGTGTGGGCCGGCTACAACGTCCTTGGACAAGGGCCGGAAGCAGTGCCTTCACCTACGCCGACGGCCCCGCAGGCAGTGGTCATTGCCCAGGCTCCCCTGCAGCCCCTCAAGTCCTACACCGCCAGCGGCAAGGCCCTGGTGGAGGAGCTTCCCGACGGCACACGCCAGCTGGTGGTGCAGCTCTCGGAGGGGCAAATCAGCGGTTACCGTGAGGTGTGGGTGATCTCGCCGGACCTCTCCAAGCTGGTCAGCCTTGGCGTGCTGGACGGCGAGCCCGGCGTCTTCGCCATCCCCGCCGGCCTCGACCTTGCCCAGTACCCCATCGTTGATGTGTCCAACGAGCCGTTCGACGGCAACCCCGCGCATTCATCGGACAGCATTGCGCGGGGTGAATTGGCCGCGGAAAGCTGAGCAGCCACGCCGCCGAGTATTTACCTCTGCGGCCCGTTTACCTTCGTGAAGCCGGCCCGGACCTTTGGCAGGCCGATTTCCAGTAACGGCTTCCGGCTCAAGGGGCAGGTTCGGGGGACGGGTTCAGCGCCGGGGGGCTGCCTACCGGCGGGAGCGTCGCCTGGCAAGGACCAGGACAACACCGCCGAGCAGCAGCACGCCTGCCCCGACACCGGCCGCAGTGAGCAGGCCGTCGGCGCCGGTGGCCGGCAACTGCCCTGAGATGGCTGCCGGGGTTATGCCGGCGGGAACAACCACCGGTGCCGGGTCAACCACGAAGGTGAGGTTCACCGGCGCGGAAGCCACGCCGTCGACCGATTGGCTGACTGTCACGTTGTGGGTGCCGGTCGCGAGCCCCGCCGGCAACGGCGCGCTCCAGGTCCCGTCCGAGGCGGCCTGCACCGGGACGCCATCCACCGTGACGGTCACTGCCGCGCCCTTCAGCGCTGACCCGGTGATGTTCCGGGGAACGGCGTCGTGGGCGAAGTGCTGACCGTCGCGGATGCTGGCAATCACAGGCGATGGCGGCATCACCGTGAACGTCCGGCTCGCCGCCGGGCTCGCGGCGACGCCCCGGGCGGTCTGCACCGCGTTGACGGTGAAGGATCCGTACCTCGCCTCGCCTGTCACCGGCACTGCCCATTTGCCGTCCAGCCCCACCACGGCCTGCCCGGCGGCGTCGCCGGAAAGTTCCACCGTGGCACCGGGCGTTCCGGTGCCCTCAATGCGTTCCAGGGCCGTGAGCGCGGCACCCGCGGCCGGGCTGGCAATGGCAGGGGCCGGGAGCTCCGAAGGCAGCACTGTGACGTCGAAGCTGCTGGCTCCGGAGTGGCTGAAGCCGTTCACCGTTTCGGCGGTAAACCGCAGCCGGCCGGCCGGTGAGGGGGCTGTGAACTGCCATTGCCCGGCGGCGTCCACGGGCACCTCCACAGGTTCCTGCCCGGGCACGGTGATGCGGACCTTCGAACCCGCGGCGACGGCGGAGGCGGGGGCCGCGGGGACCTTCCCGGTGATGGCCTGGCCGAGTGCCACTCCGCCGCCGTCGGCCGGCTCCGTGAGCAGGGGTTTGTTCAGGAACAGCTGAAGCTGCACGCCGGGAAGCCGGGTCATGGCATCCTCCAGCGTGGTGGCAACGGCAAAGTTGTTGATCGGCTGGCCGGGAACGACCTGGTCCCCCGCGGAGTGGGTGCCGACGGCGAAATTACCGCTGATCCAAGGTCCGCCGGAGTCGCCGCCGCTGGACTGGACGGAGGTGGACAGGAAGCCGCGGAAGGCCCGGAGGTCGGACGGGTCGGCGGTGAAACCGCCCACGACGTAGATGCCCACTTCGTCCACGGTGCCGCAGGACCAGCGGGCGGTCCGGCCGGACCGGCAGACGGCTTGTCCGGGGGACGGCGATGCGGTTCCGATGATCTTCACGGCCGTGGATCCTGGATCCGTGGGCGCATCCCAGCGGGTGGTTGCGGGCTGGACGTCGAGGCCCGGCCGGATGTCCCCGATCACGGCGATGTCCGTGCCCACGTTTCCGGGGTTGGCCTCGTCGCCGGTGATCCACGAGTTGCCCGGGCCGCCGAACTGGCTGTAGCCCAGGGTGCCGAGCAGTCTGTTAGCGGGCGATTCCGGACTCTCCACGTTGGCTGTTGTGAGGGTGCCGTCTTCGGTGCAGTGGCCGGCAGTCAGGACCAGCGGTTTCCCGTCCGGGCTGTACGCACCGTAACCGGCGGAGCAGATGACGCCGTTGTTGAGGACATAGCCTTGCCCGCCGAAGAAGTCCTCCTCCGGGGCAAGGGGTGCGCCCTCCTCCAGGCGGACGTTCGAGTAGCGCGCCACGAATTCGGACGGTGAAGGCGAGGCCGCTGAGGGTCCGGGGTTGGCCGGGTTGGCCGGGGCGCCTTCGGCCTCCGGCTGGTTGGTGCCGCCGGTGCGGATCACAAAGCTGCCGTTGGCGTATGCCACAGCCTGAAGGCCTGCGGCGCCGACCTCGCGGACGTAGTCCTTGAACAGCTGGTCCGTGCTGGCCGCGACGCGTTCCGGTGCGGCCGGAGGCGCAGGCGCCGCGCTGGACGCCACAAGCACAAAATCCCCGGGTCCCGCGGCGTTGAGTTCAGCCATCCGGGTTTCGAGCTCCGGGCCGCTGCCCTCGACCACAATCCGGCCGTCTTTCAAGCTGATTCCCACGTAGCCGGGCAATCCGCGCAAGGAGGCGACGGCGTCGGCCGCGCGTTTGCCCTGGTCACCGGCGGCGTTGAACTGCTCCAGTGTCATGCCCAGGTCGCGGAGGATGGCCTCCGTCAGGCCGGCGTCGCTGATGGCGGGTGCGGAACCGCCCGCGGCGGGCGGTGCGGTCGCGGCGGTGGTAGCAGTCGCCGCGGACGCAGGTGCAGGCGCGGCGGTGGTCGGGGTGGCTGGGTGCGGGGTGGCTGCGGCCGGCGCCGACACGGAGGGGTCGGGAACCGGCGAACCGGACTCTGCGACGGCGGGAACAGCCAGGAAGGTGCCGCCGAACGCCAGGGCGGCACAAGCGGCCAGCCCCAGGGCGCGGTTGAACGGGTTCCGGCCGGAATGATGCGTCAAGGTGTCCCCCATTGTGTGTTTACGTCGTCACCCTTGCTGCCAGCCGCGAGCGGATGGCAGCAAGCTCGGCCACGGTGACCCCGTGCCGCAAGAGATAGTTCCGGGTATCAAGGCCGCGGACGAATTCCAGGACTCCGCCGCCGCGCTTCTCCAGGAGCGGCACCAGCACCTCCTCCGCCAGGTAGCGCTCGTGCTTGTGCGGCGGACCCACAAGCCGGTGCCGCTCATTGATGCCCCGCATGGCCGCCTGGTAACCGGACACAATCTCATGGTCACCGGCACCGGAAAGGTCCTGGAGCATCGCCGCCACCATTCCGCTGCGGTCACGGCCCGCCGAGCAGTGGACCACCACACCGGCGGGGGCCGCGGCAACCGCCTTGAAGACGGCCACGAGCTTTTCCGGAAATAGCCGGGCGTTGGCCGCGTAGCAGGCAGGATCATTGAGGTACGGGGAGCACAACTCTTTGAACTCCGGGTGGTCCGGATCCTCCGTGGGCGCATGCACCACGTCGAACGCCGCCAGCACCTCCGCGCCAACGGCGGGGTCCGTGTCCCTCAGTCCGTGTTCCGAGGGGTTCCGGAGGTCGATCACGGTGCGGACGCCGTCGTCGTACGCCTGTTTCCAGCCCGTCTCGGTGACCCATTCCCGGCGCCCCATCCGGAACACGCTGCCGGAAATGCGCCATGCATTCACGGCTCCGTCCCAGTTCACGGGCTGTCCAGGCTGTTCCATCCAGACAGCTAATCACAGACCCCCGGCATCCGGCACGGGTACCGGCCGGAAAATGGGGTGGCGCCCGGCGAATAAACGGGTATTCCGGCCTGTGTCCGGCGGGCGGGCGGCCGGGTACCGTTGGGCGTACTTGCGGCTTGGCCGCGGCCCGCGGCCCAAAAGCCCGGTGCACAGATCAGAACAAAGGGGAAACTGATGAGTGACCGGATATTACGACGGCGGCACGCGGCGTACGCTGCCGGCCTGGCAACGCTGGCCCTGGCCCTGGGAACCGCGGCAGGGCCCGCGGGAGCGGTGCCTGCGGGGGGACTTGATTACATCGCGGTAGGTGACTCCTACACCGCGGGAACCGGTGCGGGTGCGGCCGTCAGACCACCCGAAGCGACGTGCTGGCAGAGCAGCCCGGGGTATGTTGCCGACGTCGACAAAACAGGCCGAGTGTCCCTGGTGGTCAATGCCGCCTGCCACGGGGCACTCCTTTTTTCGGGCGATGACCCGCTCCAGAAACAAATCAGCGTCACCACCCAGCTCACGGGCCTCGTCGGCGCAGGGAAACTGAATCCCTCCACCGGAATAGTCACCATCACCGCCGGAGCCAACGACGCCGGGGTGAGTCAGGTGCTGGGTGCCTGCGCGGCCTACGGCGTTGAAGTGTGCGCCGGTGCTGTGGCGTCTTCCGAAAGCGGGATGGGTCAGGTGGGTGAGGCGCTCGCTTACATCTACGGGCAGATTCACACGGCGGCTCCGTCCGCGAAGATCGCTGTCCTGGGGTATCCGCGGCTGTTCGAGCCGGCTGACGGGAATCCGTACTTCTCCGTGGACGAACAGCGGCTGATCAACCAGGCCACGGACAAGCTCAATGCCGCCATCGCCACGGCAGTCTCCAGTGCCAATGCTTACGGGGCGAACGCGCAGTTCGTCGACGTCACAGCGAGGTTTGCCGGGCATGCCGTGAACTCCGCCGATCCGTGGATCGCGTACGACGGCGGGAATCCTCTGGCGGATTCCAACTTCCACCCCACTCCCACCGGGCACCGCGCCTATGCCACGGCCGTGATGAGCGACGTCAAGCCGGGCACCTTGGCGAGGTAGGGCCGGACCACGCCGGACCGCGCGGGCCAGGGCTCCCCGCCCCGGGGGCGCCGGCCCTAGCGTTGCTTGGCCAGCCTGAACTCCAGGCCGGCACGGACCATGGGCCACTCATGTTCGAGGATCGAGAACACCACAGTGTCCCGGAGCTGCCCGTCAGCCGTCCGGGTGTGGCTGCGCAGTACGCCGTCCTGCTTCGCTCCCAGCCGCGCGATCGCCTCCCGGGACTGGTGGTTGAGCCAGTGCGTCCGGAACTCGACGGCCGGGCACCCCAGCGTTTCAAAGGCATGCCGGAGCAGGAGCAGCTTGGAGTCCGCGTTCGTCCCCGTGCCGTGCGAAGAAGCCGCATTCCACGTGGAACCGATCTCCACGCGGGGAGTGGCGGCGTCGATATTCATGTACGTGGTCATCCCGATCACCCGGCCGGGACCACCGGCGGCGGGATCAAGGAGTCGCGTGGTGAACGGGAGCATGGAGCCGGCTTCCTGGAGCCGGAGGCGGCGGTCGATCTCCGCGGCCATGCCCTCCGGTCCGGGCACGGTTGTGTACCAGAGCTTCCAGAGTTCACCGTCGCGGGCAGCCTCCACCAGGCCGTCGTGGTGCGCGTGGCTCAGCGGTTCGAGAACGACGTGTTGACCGGTCAGCGTGATGGGATCGATGGAAGTCACCGGACCATCCTAGGGGCAGCGGCTAGGCTGTTGGGATGATCACAGTAGCGGGAACCGTCAGCTCTCCCCTCGGGGCAGAGGAAGCCTTCAACTACCTGTCGGCCTTCGAGCACACCGCGGAGTGGGATCCGGGCACCCCCGTGGTGAAGAAGCTCTCCGAGGGCCCCGTCGCCGTGGGCCACCGGTACCACGCCGAAGCGGAATTCCGTGGCAAGCGGCAGACCCTCATCTACGAGGTGGTGGAGCTGACCGGCAACCACATCAAGCTCCGGGGCGAAAACAAAACGGTCATATCCGAGGACTCGATCGACGTCTCCCCGGACGGGACCGGCTGCACGGTGCAATACACGGCCGAATTCCAGCTCAAGGGCGCGCTCAGGCTCATTGAACCGTTCATGAAGCCGGCGTTCATGTCACTCCGGGACCCCGCAATGAACGGCCTGAAGTCCGCCCTCGACGCGCGGGCCGGGCGCTAGGCCCGGACCCCTAAGGCCGCGGGCCCTTCGCCGCAGGCCCTAAGCCGGCCAGTCGAAGAATCCCTTGCCGGTCTTCCGGCCCAGTTCGCCGCGGGCCACCTTGTCGCGGAGGATCTGCGGCGGAGCGAAGCGCTCCCCCAGGGTGGACTGCAGGTACTCCGCGATGCCCAGCCGGACGTCCAGGCCCACAATGTCCGTGGTCCGCAGCGGGCCGGTGGGGTGCTTGTAGCCCAGCACCATGGCGTTGTCGATGTCCTCGGCGGACGCGACGCCTTCCTCCACCATGCGCATGGCTTCCAGGGCAATGGCCACGCCAAGGCGCGACGAGGCAAAGCCGGGAGCGTCATTGACGACGACGGCGGTCTTGCCGAGCGCCTCCACCCACCTTTTCGCCGCAGCGGCCAGGTCCGGGGACGTCTGCTCGCCGAGCACCACCTCGATGAGCGTGGACGCGGGTACCGGGTTGAAGAAGTGCAGGCCCAGGAAGTTCCCCGGGCGCTTGAGTTCGCGGGCCAGTCCGTTCACGGACAGGGACGACGTGTTGGAGGCGAGGTAGGCGTCGTCGGATAGTCGCGCCTCGATTTCCCGGAGGGAGGCGACCTTCAGCTCCCAGTCCTCCGGAACGGCCTCAACCACCAGCTCGCGGTCCTTGAAGTCGTCATAGTCCACCGTCACTGAGAGCCGCGACACCATTTCGTCCAGGTTGCCGTCCGTGGCGCCGCGCTCGATGCTCTTGGCGGCCGCGGACTCCACCCGTTCCCGTGCGGCTTCGGCCGAGGCCTCGTCCCGCTCCACCACCAGGACGTTGGCACCGTTGATCAGGAAGGCGTGGGCGATGCCCGCCCCCATCCGGCCGCCGCCGAGGACGCCCACCGTGGCGGGAAGGCCCGCCGGAAGTACGGAATTGCTCATGGTTACTTCGTCCCGTCTTGCTGGTCTGAATTCTTGGCGGTTTTCTTATCTGTCTTCTTGACTGTTTTCTTATCCAGGAAGGCCTGCATCCGGTCGAACTTCGCCTGGGATTCGAAAAGGATCCCCTGTGCCAGCTGGTCGATCAGCGGGTGTGCCTCGGCGGGGGCATGGAACACGGACTTGGTGATCCGCACGGCCAGCGGATCCTGCCGCGCAATGCGGTCCGCCAGGCTATGCGCGCCGTCCATGAGGACGGGGGCTTCGTGGATCTCGGTGATGAGGTTGACGGCGAGGGCCTGTTCGGCCCGCAGCACCAGGCCGGCCAGCAGGATCTGCTTGGCAACGGGTTCGCCCACAAGTTCCTTCAGCCGCCAGCTGGCACCGGCCGCGGCGAGGATGCCCAGGCCGGTTTCGGGGTTGCCGATGCGGACGCTGGGCGTTCCGATCCTGAAGTCCGCGGCGTACGCCAGCTCCGCGCCGCCGCCCAGGCAGTAGCCGTCCAGCGCCGCAATCACGGGCATGGGCAGCTTCGCGATCCGGACGAAGATCGTGGAGTTGATGCCCTGCAGGGCATCGTCCCGGCGACGTTCACGCAGCTGGGCGATGTCCGCGCCCGAGGCGAAGACGCCGTCCGGGCCCGCAATGATGAGCACCTTGGGGTTCTGTTCCAGCGCGGCGCAGACGATGTGGAGCTCGTCCACCATCTGCTGGTCGATGGCGTTCCGGACCTCGGGGCGGTTGAGGAGCACCACCACGCGGTCCTCCCGCTCCTCGACCAGGAGGGTTTTGAAGTCCAGCGTGCTCAAGTGTCCGTTCGCGCTTCCCGGGGCCGGCATTACACGCGCTCCAGCAGCATCGCGGTGCCCTGGCCGACGCCGATGCACATGGTGGCGAGGCCCAGCTTGGCGTCCTCGCGTTCCATCCGTCCCAGCAGGGTGATGGCGATCCGTGAGCCGCTGGAACCGAGCGGATGTCCGAGGCTGATGGCGCCGCCGTCGCGGTTCACAATCTCCGGATCCAGCCCGAGCCGGCGCATGCTGGCAAGCGACTGGGTTGCGAACGCTTCGTTAAGTTCGACGGCGCCGAGGTCGCCCACGCTGTAGCCGCTCCGGCCCAGGACTTTCTGGGTGGCGGGGACGGGGCCGATGCCCATGATCTCGGGTTCGCAGCCGGCGGAGGCGCCGTCAACGATGCGCGCCCGCGGGGTGAGGCCGAGCTTCCGGATGGCCGCCTCGGACGCCACGATAATGGCGGAGGCGCCATCATTCAGCGTGGAGGAGTTGCCGGCCGTGACAATCGAGCCGCCCTTGACCACGGGGCGCAGCCCGGCGAGCACGTCCATGGTGGTCCCGGCGCGGGGGCCCTCGTCCGTGTCAACCACGGTTTCGCCCTTGCGGGTCTTCACCGTCACCGGGACGATTTCGTCCTTGAACCGGCCGGCGGCGATGGCCGCGAGCGAACGTTCATGGGAGCGGACCGCGAAGGCGTCGGCGTCCTCTCGGGAAATGCCGTCCACCCGGCCCACTTCCTCGGCGGTTTCCGGCATGGAGTACGTCATTTTGCCGTCCCGGGACAGCTCGCCCTTCTGGAACAGCGGGTTGGCGAACCGCCAGCCGATGGACGTGTCGAAGATGGCGCCGGGCTTCGCGAACGCCGTCTGCGGTTTTTCCTGAACCCAGGGCGCCCGGCTCATGGATTCAACGCCGCCGGCAATGACGATGTCCGCGGCTCCTGATTTGATCATGTGGCTGGCCATGATGATGGCGCTCAGGCCGGAGGCGCACAGCCGGTTGACCGTGATGCCGGGGATGTGGAGGGGAAGCCCGGCCAGCAGGGTGGCCATGCGGGCCACGTTGCGGTTTTCCTCGCCGGCGCCGTTGGCGTTGCCGAGGATCACTTCGTCGATGGAATCCGGGTCAAGGCCGGCGCGGGCGACGGCCTCGCGGACCACGAGTGCGGCAAGGTCGTCGGGGCGGACCGCTGAAAGCGCCCCTCCGTAGCGGCCCACCGGTGTGCGGGCACCGCCCACCAAAAATGCCTGCGGTCCTGCTACTGCTGAGGCCATGGAAACACCCTTCACGCGATTAACGGCAATGTCATCTGCGGCGGCAAGAGCCTGGCGACTAATTTACCGACCGTTCGTTCTATAAAGATTACACTGCGGCCGCAAGGGGTCAACCAAGTTCCCGGTACTTACAGGACAGTGACGCCAAGGTGGGCTGCCAGCAGCGGCGCCAGCAGGCTCAGCTGGTAGTCGTCGATCACCACACCGGACAGGCTTCCGAGTCCGCTGATGGTGCGGAAATCCGTGCCGCGGAGGTCGAAGTCCTTGAGCTTGGCACCGGCGAGGTCGAGCGTGCCGATGGTGCAGTTCTTCAGCGCCACCCGGGTTCCCGTCACCGAGCCCAGGTCCAGCTCATTGATGATGCAGTCGCTGATCTGCACATCCGTGAGCCGTGAGCCGCGCAGGTTCACGTAGTCCAGCTTCCCGCCGTCGATCCGCACCGACGTCCAGCCGCTCTCGTACAGCTCCGCCGAACCCCACCGGGGATTGCCGATCTCCACATCCCGCAGCGTGGCCCGCGCCGCGGTCAGCACCGGGGAGTACATTTCGGCCAGGACGCAGTCCCGGAACGTCGCGCCGCGCAGCTGCGTCTCATTGAAGGAGACCCCTTCAAATGCGCACTCGGCGAAATCCGTGCCGCTGAGCTCGAGGCCGTCGGCATCGGCGCGGCTAAACCTGAGGCCGTCGTACCGCCCGCCCCGCTGGAAATCCGGCGCGGGATCGTCCCGCAACTCCTCCAGCCTGACCGGGGAAAGCCTGGGGGCCGTCACCTTGGGCGCCTTGGTTGCCCTTCCTGCCGCGCGACCGTCCGCCATCAGAGGGACTCGGCCTTCGCTGCAATCTCGGCGACGTCCTTGGCCAGCGCCTTCCGGGTGATGCTCATGCCGATCCTGCCGAACAGTGCCAGCATGACCTTGCTAAGAAGGGTGGGCCTGACCACTTTGGCGCCGAAGGTCAGCGTGAGGTCGGTCCCGCCGTCCCGCTCCGCGAGGATGAACCGCGTGGTGTAGTCGGCACCGCCCTGGAGCGCCTTGACCGTGGTGGTTCCGGCCCGCGTGGGCGACGGCGGCTCAGCCTGGGACACCCACATCTCGACGGTTTCCGCCCGGCCCATCATGGTCCGGGTTTCCTTCCACCGGGTCCCTTCACCGTATGCGCCCTCGCTGAGCATCTGGATGGAGTCGACTCCGGAGAGCGTGGCGGCGGAGCCCGGGATGTCCGAGATCACGGTCCAGACCTTGTCCGGACTGGCATTGACGTGATGCGTGAGCGTGGTCTTGTGGTCCATGCCTTCGAGCCTATCCGGGAGCGCCGACAAGCGTCAGCGGCGGCGCTGCACTGAACGCTGCGCGGACGCGCCGAAAGTGGCGGAGGGGCGCCCGCTCCGGCCCGCTTGATTTAGTAAGCATGCTTCGTGCTAGGGTGAATATGCTTAGTTTTTTACCGGAAACGAGAGGTGGAACACACCATGGGTATCGGAGACAAAATTCAGAACGAAGCAGAGCACCTTGGCGGCAAGGCCAAGGAAGCGGCCGGCAACGCCACGGACAATGACCGTCTGCGCGCAGAGGGTCAGAAGGACCAGGTTGTTGCCGACGCCAAGAAAGTTGGCGAAAACGTGAAGGACGAGTTCAAAAGAGACTAAAGCACCACAGGCGGCGGCCACGGCCACTGTCCTGGAAAAACGGCGGGCATTCCTTTGGGGGATGCCCGCCGTTTTTGTGAGATTCTCGGGTGGACAGCAACCGCCAACGGAAGGTCCGCACCATGACGATCATCGACCTCAGCGGTGCCGGCAGTACCGCGGCCACGCCCTCAGGCGCCGCCGGAACCGGATCCCCGAACCTGCGCGGGTACCTGGCCGAGCCACCGGGACCGGGCCCGTTCCCCGCCGTCCTGATGATCCACGAAGCATTCGGCCTCAACGACATTTCACGCCGCCAGGCGGACCGGCTGGCAGCCGCCGGCTACCTGACGTTGGCGGTGGACCTTTTCAGCAACGGCGGCATGCGGCGTTGCATAGTCTCCACCATGCGGTCGATGGCGTCCGGCTCCGGCCAGGCCTTCACGGACCTGGCCATTGCGCAGGCCTGGCTGGAGAAGTCCGGCCGGACCAACGGCAAGGTGGGCGTAATCGGCTTCTGCATGGGCGGCGGCTTCGCCCTGCTGCTCGCCAACAAAGGCTTTGACGCCGCCGCCGTCAACTACGGCAGGCTGCCGAAGAATCCGGAAGACGCCTTGGCGGGGGCTTGCCCCGTGGTGGGCAACTTCGGCAACGCGGACCGCTCCCTGCCCGGAGCCGCAGCGAAACTCGAAGCAACGTTGGAGAACCTGGGCATCGAGCACGACATCAAGGAATTCGACGGCGCCGGCCACGCCTTCATGAATGACGCCGAGGAGGGCCCCCGGCTCCTCCGCCCGTTGTTCCGGGTGATGGGCATCAAGCCGGACCCGGACGCGGCTGCAGAAGCCTGGCAACGGATCGAAGACCATTTCGCCCGGTACCTGAAGGGCTGAACCCCCGTGCGCGAAGTGTCCGTTCGCGCTCCCCCGGGGAGAACGACGGCGGCGGCCACCTTGTGAGGTGACCGCCGCCGTCGTCGTACTTGCCGCCGTCGTACTTCCACGACGCGGCGTGCCGCCGGCAAGTGGCTAGCTGAAGAGCTCGCTCTTCGGCTCGTTGTCCTTGACCTTCTTCCAGCCAAGCCACAGCACCAGCACGAAGAACGGGATGGTGGCGAGGGTCCACAGGCCGAGGTGGAAGACCTCACCGGTCTTGCTGGTCATGGTGTCGAAGCCGATCAGCACGGTGATGGCCAGCAGGGCAACCAGGCCGGCCCAGCTGCTCCAGGTTCCGCCGGGCGCGGGCAGGGACGAGACCTTGCCCTTCGTTTTGCGCAGCGCGATCTGGCTGGCGAAGATGGCGCCCCAGGTGAAGATCACGCCGATTGATGCGGAGTTGAGCGCGAGGTCGAACGCGTGGGAGCCGCCCAGCCAGATGTTCAGCAGGATGCCGACGAGGTAGACGCCGCCGATGGCCAGGATGGCCGCGTACGGCACGTGGCTCTTGGACATCCGGGTCAGCCACTCCGGAGCGTGGCCGTTGTTGGCCATGGTGCGGAAGATCCGGCCGATCGAGTACAGGCCCGAGTTGCAGGAGGAGAGCGCGGCGGTGATGACGATCATGTTCATGACATCGCCCATCCAGCCCAGGCCCATCTGGCCGAACACGGTGACGAACGGCGAGGTGCCTGCCACGTACTGGTCCGAGGGCAGCAGCATGGCCAGCAGCGTGACGGAACCGACATAGAACACCACGATGCGGAAGACCACGGCGCGGATCGCTTTGGGCACTTCCTTGGCCGGATCCTGCATTTCACCGGCCGTGATGCCGACGAGCTCAATCCCGTTGTAGGCAAAGATCACGGCGTTCAGGACCAGGATCATCACCAGCGCACCCTTGGGGAACATTCCGCCTTCGGCTGCGAAGAGGTTGTTGACCGAGGCGTGGCCGTCGCCCACCTGGGCGTTGGTGACCACCATGAAGGTGCCTACGGCCAGGAAGATGAGGATGGCGCCGACCTTGAGGCAGGACGCCCAGAATTCGAATTCGCCGAACGCCTTCACGCTCATGAGGTTCACGCCCACGAGCAGCAGCAGGGCGGCGATGGCGGTCAGTTCAACCGGCACGTTCGGGAAGAAGAACTGGAAGTACAGGCCGATGGCGATGAGCTCGGCGATGCCGGTCATGGCCCAGTTGATGAAGTACATCCAGCCGGACACATACGCGCCCTTCTTGCCGAACATTTCGCCGGCGTAGCTGACGAACGAGCCCGACGTCTGGCGGTACATGATGAGCTCGCCCAGGGCGCGCATCAACAGGTAAGCGATGACGCCGGCAATGGCGTAGGAGAAAATCAGTGCGGGGCCCGTGGAGGCCAGGCGTCCGCCGGCACCCATGAAGAGGCCGACGCCGATGGCGCCGCCCATGGCGATCATGGTGACCTGGCGGCCGCTCAGGGACTTCTTGTAGCCCTCGGCACTGAGGGTGGAGTCGACGACGGCGGATTGCGCCGTCGGGCTCTTAAGTTCTGTTGGGGTACTTTGTGGCACAACTGTTCCTTGTGGGTCGGAGTATGGCCGGCTCAGGAACGCAGAGCTATTGTCCGGATAATTCGGGTTTGTCCCTCATCTGGGGCAATTATCCGGACCAAACTCGCAAGGCGTCGAAGGTTGCGCGGCCTCCCCAGTTTACAAGGCCCGCGGAACCGTCAGTGACGCAGACAACAGTAGAAACAGGATATGCCGAATTAATTTAGCTACCTTGCGGAGGTTCGCAGAATAATATTCTGATGATTATCGATCTGGACGTCGTAGCTAGTCAGAGGTTCGGCACCGGTGGTGGAGCACCCGGTGTCCAGCCTGAAGGCGTTCTGATGCAGCGGGCACAGGACCACGTCCTGGTCGATGGTGCCGTCCGCGATCGGGCCGCCCTTGTGTGGGCAGACAGCGGACAGGGCCCGCAGGCTGCCGTCCCGGAGCCGGAACACCGCCACCTGTTCGCCGTCGACGCCGAACGCCCTCCCCTCCCCGAAGGGGACCTGGCTTACGGGGCCCAGGTTGTGGCCGGCATTCATCGGACCGGAACCTGGGGAAGCACCGTGAGCGGCAGCGAAGTGCGGAACTGACCGGGTGTGAGCGGATCGTCCCGTTCGGTCCAGGGATCCACGTAGCTGTCCACGGACGCCTGCATGGCGGCGTCCAACCCGGCTGCGAGGCCTTCCGCGTCGTCCACCACCACGGCACGGATGCGGTCAATGCCCACCCGTGGCACAAACGAGTAGGTCCGCTCGAGCCAGTTGGCGTTCTCCCGGTAGTACTGCATAAACCGGCCGGTCAGCACCTTGACTTCCTCGGGGTCCCCGACGGTGGCGAGGAGGTCGCCCTTGCGGATGTGGGCGCCGGCCGCTCCCCCGATATAGATCTCCCAGCGGCCGCCTTCCACCGCCACCACGCCCACGTCTTTGACCAGCGACTCGGCGCAGTTCCGCGGGCAGCCCGAGACGGCCAGCTTCAGCTTGGCCGGTGCCTCGATCCCTTGGAACCGCGATTCGATCTCGATGCCCAGCTTGGTGGAGTCGCCGGTGCCGTAGCGGCAGAAGTCCTTGCCCACGCAGGTTTTGACGGTACGAAAGCTCTTCCCGTAGGCATAGCCGGAAGGCATGTCCAGGTCCGCCCAGACCTGTGGCAGGTCCTCCTTGGGCACGCCCAGCAGGTCGATGCGCTGCCCGCCGGTCAGCTTGATCAGCGGAATGTTGTGTTTCTCGGCGACGTCGGCAATCCGGCGCAGCTGCTGCACGGACGTCACGCCGCCCTTCATCTGCGGCACCACGGAGAACGTGCCGTCGCGCTGGATGTTCGCGTGCACGCGGTCGTTGATGAACCGGGCGTCCCGCTCGTCGATGTACTGGTCCGCGAGCATCATCTTCATGAGTGAAGCGAGGCCCATTTTGGATTTCGCGTCCTCGGCGCTGCCCGGCGCCAGCGCTGCGAACACGGCGGACACGGAGCGGAGTCCCTGTTTGCGGATGGCCGCCATCAGCGAGGTCTTGTCCAGTGGAATGCCCGGCACGTAGAAGCTGGCGGCGGGGTCCTCCTCCACCGCGCCGTCGGCAGCCCATTCCACCACCTGCTTCACCAGCAGCTTGCAGGAACCGCAGCCTTTGCCTGCCCGGGTGGCGTCCATGGCTCCGGTCAGGGTGTTGCACCCGCCCTTGACCACGTCCACGAGTGACTTCTTGCTGACGCCGTTGCAGTTGCAGACCTGGGCGTCGTCGTCGAGTTCGGCCACGCCCTGTTCCTCCGCGGGGCCGCCCAGGTCGAACATCAGCGAGATCCGCTCCTCCGGCAGGGGCAGCCCCTTGTCGAAGGCCTGGGTCAGGTAGGCCACCTTGCGGCTGTCACCGAGCAGGGTGGCGCCCACCATCTTGTTGTCCCGGATGACGATGGACTTGAACACGCCGCGGCTGGGCTCGGAGAACACGATGTGCTCGTCCGTGTCCCGCTCCGGGCCCTGCAGGCCCATGGACGCGACCTCGACGCCGGCCACCTTGAGTTTCGTGGCGATGCGGGATCCCAGGTATACCGAGGAAGTGTCAGCGCCGGTCACGTGGTCGGCGAGCACCACGGCCTGTTCCCACAGCGGTGCCACCAGGCCGTAGACCTCGCCGCGGTGCTGGACGCATTCGCCCACCGCATAGATGTCGTCCTCGTCCACCACCCGCAGCTGGTCATCCACCACGATGGCGCGTTCCACGTGCAGTCCGCTGAGCACGGCGAGATCCACGTTGGGCCGGATTCCTGCGGCCACCACCACCATGTCGCAGCTGATGTCCGGCTTGTCCCGCAGCCGGACGCCCGTGACTTTATCCGCACCCAGGACCGCGGTGGTGCGGCTTCCGGTGTGCACCCGTATTCCGAGGGCCTCCACGCTCCGCCGGAGGATGGCTCCGCCGTCGGGTCCCATCTGGGCATTCATGAGGTGGCCGCCGGAGTGCACCACGTCGACGTCGATGCCATGGCTTTGGAGCCCCCGCGCGGCTTCCAGGCCCAGGAGGCCGCCGCCGATCACCACGGCCGTGTGGTGGTGATCGTGCTGCGCGTGCTGGACCATGTTGCGGGTGTCGTCAATGGTGCGGAACGTGAAAACGCCGGGTTTGATCGAGCCGCTGGGCGTATACAGGCCGTCCATCGGCGGCATGAACGATTGGCTGCCCGTGGCGATGATCAGCACGTCGTACGGCACCACGTGGCCGTTATTGGCGAAGACATATTTGGTGAAGCGGTCGATCCGTTCCACCCGGACGCCTGCGTGGAGCGTGATGTCGTTGTCCTGGTACCAGTGCAGGGAGTTTAGGAAGATGTCCGCGTCGCTTTCCTCGCCGGAGAGGACGTGGCTGAGCATGATCCTGTTGTAGTTGCCGTACGGCTCGTCTCCGAACATGGTGATGGTGAACTGTTCGGCGCCGCCGCGGGCCAGGATCTCTTCCACTGCCCGGGCACCGGCCATGCCGTTGCCGATCACCACCAGCCGACGGCGGTCGTTCGGCTTGCCCTGCGGGACCTTGCCCTTCGGAAGGGGCCCGCGCTGGCGACTATCGAGGGTTGCTGTCATCAGTGTTCCACCATGCCCAGGTCGACGACCACGAAGCCCGTGACGCCGTCTGCCGCCAGAAGGTACACCTCGATCACGGAGCCGCCCTCAATGTCCTCCACCACGCGGAGCGGCACGTGGACGTCGCTCTTGGCGCCGATAGGGAAATACCGCATGGGCACGCCGTCGCGCATCAGGACCACGGTGATCAGCTCGGAACTGGAGTTGCCGCCGCGAAAGTAGAGTGTCTGGTTGATGATTCCGTCCGGAACGAAGTGCGCGAGCTCACGGTGGATGGGAGCGGGCTTTTCAAGTCCGGCCCCCACAAAGGGGAAGACGCCCTGCAGGAAAAGGTTCTTGGTGATCACGGGACGGATCCTTTCGGCCGGCTGGGTAGGCCCGGCGGCGGACCGCGCGGGTGCTACTTGAGCGTGGGAATCACTGACTCCCTTCCATCCTGCTCCGCAGTTGTTTCGGCCCGGCGCGCAGGGAGTAACGATCCCTTAACGCAAACCTCACCGTTTTTGGGGCCCTCTTCCGTGGCCCGCACAGTCCCGGAGCTAGACGAGCGCGCCGTCCCGCATGGTGTACCGCAGCCAGCTTCCGGCCCCGCGTGCCGCACATTTGTTGAACCACTCCCCCAGGGCGCGGTCGTGGCTCACCATGATGAGCGTTCCGCCGAACTCCGACAGTGCCGCTTCCAGCTGTTCTACCAGCACGGGCGCCAGGTGGTTGGTGGGTTCATCAACCAGCATCGTTCCGTAGCCGCCAAGCAGAAGCCGGGCAAGGGCCAGCCGGCGCTGTTGACCGGCGGAAAGGCTGCCGACCGGAACGTGGAATTCGGTGGTCCGGAAGAGGCCCAGCCGCAGCAGCGCCTCGGCATGCTCGTCAATGTTGCCGCCCAGGCCGGACACGAAGGCCGGGAGAAGCCGTTGCCCGGGGCGGAGCGGCGGCTCCAGTTCCTGCTGCAGATAGCCGATCCGGCCGTGCCGTTCCACCGTGCCCGCGTCCGGCTCCAGCGTGCCCGCGAGGACGGACAGCAGCGTGGATTTACCGGCACCGTTGGGACCCGTGATCAGGATCTTTTGGCCGGCCTCCACCCGGAAATCCGTCCGTTCCAGCCGCCCGTGCACCTCCACGCCGCGGACTTCCAGCGCAGGGTCGTCGCTCTCGCCGGCGCCGGCGGTGGCGCCACCCGCGCCGGGAGCCGCTCCTTCACCGACGCCGGGCTGCCCGGGCTGCTGGAGGTCCACCGCCAGTTTCAAGGGAACCGGCGGGCGGTCCACCGGGCTGGCTTCGAGCCGGCGCAGCCGTTCCTGGGCGTTGCGGACCTTGCTGCTGGCCGCCCGCTGCCAGGTGCCGGCTTTGAAGTCGAAGCCCATTTTGTCGCCGTCGCGGCGGCGGGCGTAGCCCATCTTCCCGGCTACGGTGTCCGCCTGAAGCCGTTCGGCGGCCATCGCGTCCAGCCAGCCGCGGTATTGCTGCACCCAGCGCTCACGCTCTGCGGCCTTCTCCCGCAGGTACCCTTCGTAGCCGTTCCCGTAGCGATTGACGGCGCACCGTTCGGCGTCCACCTCGATGATGGAGGACGCCACCGTGCGCAGCAGCGCCCGGTCGTGGGAGACCACGACGACGGTCCCCCGGTGGGCGGCCAGCCGCGCCTCGAGCCAGGCCGTTCCGCTGGCGTCCAGATGGTTGGTGGGTTCGTCGAAGAGGAGGATGTCCGCGGGATCTGCGAGCACACAGGCCAGCGCCACCCGGTGCTGCTCACCGCCGGAGAGCGAACCCAGCGTCCGCCGCCGGTCCAGCCCGCCCAGTCCAAGGCGGTCCAGTGCCGCTTCCACCCGCGACTCCGCGGCATAGCCTTCCCGGAGCTGGTACTGGGTCTGCAGGTTGCCGTAGCGTTCCAGCAGCTCCTCGTCGGCATCGGCCAGGCCGGCTTCCAGGCCGTCCAGCTCCGCCTCCAGGGCGCGGAGTGACGCCAGCGCATCGTCGACGGCGTCGCCCACGGTGAACGTCGCCGGCAGGCCGGTGGTCTGGGCCAGGTAGCCGACGCGGCCGTGGCTGACGGCAGTGCCTTCGTCCGGGGCCTCGATCCCGGCCAGGATGCGGAGCAGGGTCGATTTTCCGGCGCCGTTCTCGCCGACGACGGCCACATGTTCACCGGCACCGACGGAGAGATGGACGTCGGTAAAAAGCCGGCGGTCGCCGTAGCCATGGGTGACGCCGGTCAGGGAAAGATGTTCAGTCAAGGGAAAAGTCCTAACGGGGTCCGAAGAAATGGGCGCTGCTGGTTAGGACTTCATCGCTCCAGCCTGCCCGGCCGGGCCCCCCGCGTCAAGCGCCGCCGTCGGAGTCCCCAGACTGCGAGCGCTACCGCCGGAGTCCTCAGACGGCGAGCGCTACCGCTTTCCTGCGTCGGGCCTTCGCCAGCCGGGTGCCGATCAGTCCCTGGCGCGGGCTGAAGAGGTAGACCGCGGCGAACACCACACCCTGGGTGAGCACCACCATCGCGCCCGAGGCGGTGTCGAGGTAGTAGCTCAGGTAGATGCCGGTGATCGAGCACACCGCCGAGATCACGGGGGCGATCACCAGCATGCGGGAGAAGCGGTCCGTCAGCAGGTACGCCGTGGCTCCGGGGATGATCAGCATGGCCACCACCAGCACGACACCCACGGTCTGCAGGGCCACCACAGAGGTCAGCGCCAGCAGGCCCAGCAGCAGCGCCCCCAGCCGCTTCGGTGACAGGCCGATGGCGTGGGCGTGCGTGGGGTCGAAGGCGTACAGCGTCAGGTCCCGGCGCTTGAGGATGAGGATGGCGAACGCCACCACGCCCAGCACCAGCACCTGGATGAGGTCCGGAATGCTGACGCCCAGCAGGTTGCCAAAGATGATGTGGTTGAGGTCGGTCTGGCTCGGCGTGACGGAGATGAGCACCAGGCCCAGGGCGAACAGCGAGCTGAACACGATGCCGATCGCGGCGTCCTCCTTGACCCGGCTGGTGTTCCGAACCACCCCGATCAGGGTGACGGCGATCAGCGCGAAGACCAGCGCCCCGATCGCGAACGGCGCCCCGACGATGTAGGCCAGGACGACGCCGGGCAGCACGGCGTGGGAGACGGCGTCGCCCATGAGTGACCAGCCGATGAGCACCAGCCAGCAGCTCAGCACGGCACAGACGATGGCCGCGAGCGCCGTGGTGATGATGGCGCGCACCATGAAGTCGTAGCTCAAGGGTTCAAGCACGAGGTCGAAGAGGTCCATGGCTTAGTTCCTGCCCTGTTGCCGGAAAAGGTCCGTGGCTGGAAGGTCCGGGATTGGACGGTCCGTAGCTGGGAGGTCCCGGTTGAGGACGTCCAGGCCGAAGGCCATGGCCAGGTGCTCGGGCTGCAGGACCACCTCGGGCGGGCCGTGCATGAGGACCTTGCGCATCAGCAGCACGGCTTCGTCGCAGAGCTGGGGCAGGGCGTGGAGATCGTGGGTGGAGATGAGGATGGTGCAGCCGTCCGAGGCGAGTTCACGCAGCAGGCGCGTGATGGTGGCTTCTGAGCGCTTGTCCACCCCGGCGAACGGCTCGTCCAGGAGCATCATGGTGGCACCTTGGGCGATGCCGCGCGCCACGAACGCGCGCTTCTTCTGGCCGCCGGACAGCTGGCCGATCTGCCGGTTCGCGAACTCGGACAGTTCCACCCGGTCCAGCGCGAGGTCGACGGCCTCGCGGTCGGCCTTGGAGGGGCGGCGGGTGAAGCCCTGGTGCCCGTAGCGGCCCATCATCACCACGTCGCGGACGGACAGCGGGAACTGCCAGTCTACGTCTTCGCTTTGCGGGACGTAGCCGATTCCCCCTTCCTTGCGGGCCTTGGCAGGTGACGCTCCGTTGATGAGGACGCGGCCGGCGTCGGGCTTGATCATTCCCATGATCACCTTGAACAGCGTGGACTTGCCGGAGCCGTTCATGCCGATCAGGCCGCAGATCCGGGCGGAGTCCAACGTCAGGGACGCGGCATCCAGCGCCAGGACCTCCCCGTAGTGGACCGTGACGTTTTCAACCAGGATGGCCGGGCTGCTCATGATGCCGCCCCCGCCTGAGCACCAGCGAGTGCTTCGGTGATGATCCTGGAGTCGTGCCGGATCAGGTCCAGGTACGTGGGCACGGGACCGTCCGCCTCAGACAGGGAATCGACGTAGAGCACTCCGCCGAATTTCGCTCCCGTGGCTCCCACCACCTGGCGCATGGGGGCGTCGGACACCGTGGACTCGCAGAAGACAGCCGGGACCTTGTTGGCCTTGACGAATTCGATGGCCCGGGCGATCTGCTGCGGCGTGGCCTGCTGCTCGGCGTTGACGGCCCAGATGTAGACCTCCTTGAGGCCTGCGTCGCGGGTCAGGTAGGAGAAGGCGCCTTCACAGGTCACCAGGGCACGCTGTGCCTCGGGGACGGTTGCGAGCTTCTGCACCATCTCGTCCTTCACGGCCTGCAGTTTGGCCTTGTAGGCGGCACCGTTGGCCTCGAAGGTGGAGGCATTGTCCGGATCGAGCTTGGAGAAGGCCTTCACCATGTTGTCCACGTAGATCTGCACGTTCACCGGCGACATCCAGGCGTGCGGGTTCGGCTTGCCCTGATAGGAGTCTTCGCTGATGGACATCACCTTCACGCCCTCGCTCACCACGGCGTGCGGAACATCCAGGCCCTCGACGAACTGGGCGAACCAGGCCTCCAGGTTCAGCCCGTTGTCCAGGATCAGGTCCGCCTTGGAGGCCTTCCGGATGTCCCCGGGCGTGGGCTCATAGCCGTGGATTTCGGCGCCGGCCTTGGTGATGGATTCGACCTGCAGCTTGTCCCCTGCCACGTTCTGCGCCACGTCGGCCAGCACGGTGAAGGTGGTCAGCACCACGGGCTTCTCATCGCCTGGGCCTTGGCCGGGGGCGGCACCCCCGCACGCGGTGAGGGACAGGCAAAGGGAAAGGGCGACGGCGGCGGCCCCAGCAGAGCGAAGGACCCCGGTTCGGCGGACTACTTTGGCGCACCGAAACAGAAATTTAGGCATACCGAATATTCTACCCGGCGCCGGAAGTCCGCTGCAACGCCGGGGTCCAGCTCCACCCGCCGACTCGCATATGGCGTCGCCTTTTGCCGTTTTCACGACGTCAACTGCCAGGCAGTCGGGGAAGCTAGGCTGGAACCATGGGAACAGCTGTCCGCAATTCCCCGGCGCCACAGCCGGAGCTCTACCGTTTCTCTGCGCTCGATTACACCACCGTGGGGCTGTACGTGGCTGTCGCTGCGCTTTTTGCCGTTGCGGGCCCGCTGTTGCAGCCGCTGCTGCTTCAGCTGTCCCCGGACCCCACCACGGCCGTGTACTCGGTCAACCTGCTGTTCTACGGCGGCGTGGGAATCCTGGCCGTGGCCGCCGCCCGCCGCGTTGCCTCCCGCGACCTGCGCGTGCTGGCCACCAGGCCCTGGTTCACGCTCATCATGATTCCGGTGGCAGTGGTGGCCATGCTGATCCTGACGGCCATCCTGGTGGCACTTACCGGGCCCGTGCAGGGCTCCGCCAACCAGGCCAACGTGCAGGCACTCGTGCAGCAGGTTCCGCCGTGGCTGATCGTCCCCCTGCCGGTCATTGTGGGTCCGTTCGTGGAGGAGTACATCTTCCGACACCTGCTGATCGGCAAGCTGAGCCGGCGGGTGAACATCTGGGTGTGCTGTGTCCTCTCCACTTTCCTCTTCGCGGCACTGCACATCGTAGGCCAGGAAACCCTGACCCTGCCCGTGCTGATGCCGTACCTGGCCATGGGCGCCACCCTGGTGTTTGTGTACGTGTGGACCGGGAAGAACCTGATGTTCTCCTACTTCGTCCACGCCGCAAAGAACCTGCTGGCAGTGGTGTTCATCTACGCCATCCCGCCCGAACTGATGGAACAGCTGCAGCAGGTCCAGCCCTAAACGCGGACATCCCGCGTCGAGGGTGGCAGATCACGGCAGTTCCAGGCGGAAACACCGCCGCTAAGTGCGCACTCGCGGGGCACTTGCAGCCCCCGAACCGTCCTCCAGCCCCTTTCGGCGGGGACGCCGCCGTCGTAGTTTTGACCCATGGGACTCAACATTCAGATAGCAATCGACTGCCGGAACCCGCACGAACTCGCCGACTGGTGGGCGGAAACCCTGGACTGGGCGGTGGAGCCCCAGGACGAGGCGTTCATCCGGTCCATGATCGACCAGGGCTATGCCACCGAAGCCGAGACCAAGTCGCACAACGGCAAGCTTGTCTGGGCGACCGGCGCCGCCATCCGCCCGGTGGAAGAAATCGACGCCAAGGCACCCGCCCGCCGCATGCTCTTCCAGACCGCACCGGAGGAAAAGACCGTCAAGAACCGCGTGCACTGGGACGTCCGCCTTGAGGGCAAGGACAAGGATGTGGCCCGCCAGGAGCTCGAAGCGCGGGGTGCAACGTTCCTCTGGACGGCCAGCCAGGGGCCGCATTCGTGGCACACCATGGCGGACCCGGAAGGCAACGAGTTCTGCATCAGCTGAGGCGATTACTAGACTCGGTCTGTGAGCAACGTATTCCCAGCCAAGGTATCCGACGTCTTTGACCCCACCCGGTGGCGCACCGTGGCCGGCTTTGACGACTTCCAGGACATGACGTACCACCGGCAGGTGGAGCGGGATGCGGACGGCGCGGTGCTGCGGGACCTCCCCACGGTCCGCATTGCCTTCAACCGCCCGGAGGTCCGGAACGCGTTCCGCCCCGGCACGGTGGATGAGCTCTACCGCGCCATGGACCACGCCCGGATGACCCCCAATGTGGCCACCGTGCTGCTCACCGGCAACGGGCCCTCGCCCAAGGACGGCGGGCACTCGTTCTGCTCCGGCGGTGACCAGCGGATCCGCGGGCGGGACGGCTACCGCTACGCAGAGGGCGAGACCAAGGAAACCATCGATCCTGCCCGTGCCGGCCGGCTCCACATCCTGGAAGTCCAGCGGCTCATGCGAACCATGCCCAAGGTGGTCATCGCCGTCGTCAACGGCTGGGCCGCCGGCGGCGGGCACTCGCTGCACGTGGTCTCCGACCTCACCATCGCCTCGCGCCAGCACGGCAAGTTCAAGCAGACGGACGCCACGGTGGGAAGTTTCGACGCCGGGTACGGCTCGGCGCTGCTGGCCCGCCAGATCGGCCAGAAGGCCGCGCGGGAGATCTTCTTCCTGGCCCGGGAATACTCGGCCGAGGACATGGTGCGGATGGGCGCCGTGAACGAGGCCGTGGACCACGAACGCCTCGAGGACGTCGCACTGGAATACGCGGCGGACATCGCCCGGCAGTCGCCTCAGGCCATCCGGATGCTCAAGTTCGCCTTCAACCTGGCCGACGACGGGCTGGCCGGGCAGCAGGTGTTCGCCGGCGAAGCGACCCGGCTGGCCTACATGACCGATGAGGCCGTGGAGGGCAAGGAAGCCTTCCTCGAGAAGCGCGATCCCGACTGGTCGCAGTTCCCGTATTACTTTTAGCCCGTCCTACTCTGAAGGCAGCCCCGTGACTTCCCAGCCCCCGAACATCGAACCCGCACTTAAGGCGCTGGCGGATGCCCTCCATGGTGAGGGACCCGCCGTCGAACTTTCCGCCGACGCCGGCGGGAATGTTGTGGTCTCCGCCGTGGAAACGCCGGGGTATGAGGATGCCGCCGTGGTGGTGCGCACTTCCGGTTCCACGGGTGTGCCCAAGGCGACGGTCCTCACCGTGGACGCCCTGGCGGCCTCCTCCGTGGCAACCGCCTTCGCGCTCAAGGGCGAAGGCCAGTGGCTGCTCGCCCTCCCCCTGCAGTATGTGGCCGGGGTCCAGGTCCTGGTGCGTTCCCTCTTCGCCGGCACCCGGCCGTGGGCCATGGACCTCTCGGACGGGTTTACGCCGGAGGCGTTTACCGCGGCCGCGCAGGAACTCACGGACAAGATCCGCTTCACCTCGCTGGTTCCCACGCAGCTGCAGCGGCTGCTGGATTCGCCGTCGGCCGAGACGCTGGCCGTTCTGCGCCGGTTCAACGGCATCCTGCTGGGCGGCGGGCCCGCTTCGCCCGAACTGCTGTCCGCTGCCCGCGATGCCGGCGCCCGGGTGATCACCACCTACGGCTCCGCGGAAACCTGCGGCGGCTGCGTGTACGACGGCTTCCCGCTCGAGGACGTGCTGGCCCGGGTGGACGGGGACGGCCGGATCCTGCTGGGCGGCGCCACCCTGGCCGCCGGGTACCTTCACGAGCCCGGCCTCACTGCCGAGGCCTTCTTCGAGGAGGACGGCATCCGCTGGTACCGCACCAGCGACCTCGGCTCCATCGACGCCACCGGCAAGCTCACCGTTCTGGGCAGGGCCGACGACGTCATCATCACCGGAGGCGTGAAGGTTTCCGCTACGCACGTCCAGGCAGAGCTGGAAAAGCTCGACGGCGTGCTGGCGGCTTTTGTTGCCGGCGTCCCCTCGGCGGAGTGGGGCCAGGCCGTGGCCGCCTACGTCGCCGTGGAGGACAGCTCCCCCGCCGGCGTCGAAAGCTTCACCGCCAGGCGGCACGACGTCCTGGGCGTTTTGGGTGCCTTGGCGCCGAAAACCGTCCTCGCGGCCGGTGAACTCATGATGCTCCCCAATGGCAAACCGGACCGGCTGGGCATGACTGTTCAGCTGGACGCCCTGCATCAGGGAAAATAGAGAAGCCCCTCTCCGGACTGAAGCCGGGAACACACACCTTTTCGGCGGGTGGAACCCGCCTGCCAGACCGAACCGAACAACGAACCACATCGGAGTACTGACCGTGGCTACAGCCGCACAATGGATCCAAGGCGCCCGACCGCGCACCCTGCCGGCTGCCATCGCACCGGTCCTGATCGGCACCGCCGCGGCCTTCGACCTGGACGCGTTCAAGCCCCTCAACGCCATCCTGGCCGCACTGGTGGCGCTGCTGCTCCAAGTGGGCGTCAACTACGCCAACGATTACTCGGACGGCATCCGCGGCACTGACGAGGACCGGGTGGGCCCGCTCCGCCTGGTGGGCTCCGGTGCCGCGAAGCCGGAAATGGTGAAGCGCGCGGCATTCGCCGCATTCGGCGCGGCCATGCTGTTCGGCCTGGTCCTGGTGCTTATCACGCAGGCGTGGTGGCTGATTCTGGTGGGACTGGGCTGTGTCCTGGCCGCCTGGGGCTACACCGGGGGCAAGAACCCCTACGGCTACATGGGCCTGGGCGACGTGTTCGTGTTTGTGTTCTTCGGCCTGGTGGCGACGCTCGGCACCACCTACACGCAGGCGGGACAGATCAGCCTGCCTGCCGTCATCGGCGCGATCGGCACGGGGCTGATCGCCTGCGCGCTCCTGATGGCAAACAACGTCCGGGACATCCCCACAGACACGCAGGCCGGCAAGAAAACCCTGGCCGTGCGGCTGGGCGACAAGCACGCCCGCGAAAGCTACGTCCTGATGCTCGCCGTCGCCATCCTGCTGGTGGTCGTCCTGGCGCCGGGGCGTCCGTGGATACTCATCGTGCTGCTGCTGATACCCGCCAGCCTGATGCCGTCATGGCTGATGATCAACGGCCGGAAGCGCAAGAGCCTCATTCCGGTCCTGAAGCAGACGGGCCTGATCAACCTGGGCTACAGCGTGCTGTTTTCCCTGGGCCTGGTGCTCAGCCACGGCCTCTAGGGTCAGGCTTCCTTGCAGGGAGACTCTGTGCGAAGCGCTTCCGTGCGGGGAATTTCGGAACGGACGGTGATGTCCGGGTTCGCGTCCACCAGGGTGTCCTCGGCGTCCGCGTCTTCAACCTCTCCTGCGCTGCGGATGGGCTTGGCCCGGCCGGAGAACCGCTCGTGCAAGGTGGCCGTGGCGGCGTCGCGCTGCTTCTGGAAGAACAGGTAGCTGATGGCGAATGCGATCAGTCCGGCGCATACTGCGGAAAGCAAAATGCCGATTTGGAGGACGCTGAACAGCACGAACAGCGGCACAAAGAGTGCCAGTCGGATCAGGGAGTATTTCATAAAGGCCACAGTCCAAGTTTAGCCGTCCGGCGCCTGCGCCCCTGACGGTAGACTGGTGGTATGCCCCGTGTATTGGTCGCCGTTGCCGTTCTAGCCATATTCGTCTATGGCCTCGTGGACGTGATCCGGACTGACAAGCACCTCACCAGGGGCATCTCCAAGACAGCCTGGATCGTCGTCATGGTTGTCCTTCCCGTAGTGGGAGCGGCACTGTGGTTCATCATCGGACGGCCGCGCGGAAGCCGCCCGGCCCCGCAGTCGTACAGCCACATGACGGCACCGGATGATGACCCCGATTTCCTGCGCAACCTGGAAATCCGCCGCCGCAACCAGGCTGAAGCGGACCGCCTCAAGAAGCTCAAGGAAGAGCTCGAAGCCAAGCAACGCAAGACCAACGGAGGCGCCTCCGGCACGGGCACAGCTGAGGGCAAGGGGAAGCCCAACGGCAACCACCGTGGCGACAACCACCCCGAAGAATCGCACCACCCCGAAACCGACGCGCACGGCACCGACGAGGTCAAGTAAGCCCTTCCCCGGTCGCGCCTGCGCCCCGGTCCCTTCACACCGTTGCCCGGCCGCGGCTCCGGCCCGCGGCTCCGGCCCGCGGCTCCAGCCCGCGGCTCCTCAGCCCGCGGCTCCGGCCCGCGCCTCCGGCCCGCGGCTCCAGCCCGCGGTTCCTCAGCCCGCGGTTCCAGCCCGCGGTTCCTCAGCCCTTTGCCACTTTTGGCCGCTAAACCTCGCGCAGAGCGGCCAAAAGCGGCAAAGGGCCAGGTCAGAGTGCGGCGCGAGCAGAAAGCGGCGCACGGCCCGCCCGCCAAACATTCCGGACCCTCACTTGTCCTCCACACCGACGTCGGATTGTGGATACCCGCTATACCCGCACGCCGCCGGGACACAATGCTCCTATGCGCCGTCCACCAGAGCTCCCCGAGGCCCTCCGCCACCGGCCCTTCACACTGGAGCAGGCCCGATCAGCAGGCCTGACCCCGCGCCGGTTACGCGCCGGCGACCTGGTGCGGCCCTGTACCGGGGCACGGGTTTCAGCAGCGGCGGAGGAAACCCTGCTGCTCCGCGTCGCTGCCGTTGGCGCGGTCACTGGTGCAATTGCCAGCCATCTTTCGGCAGCCCTGCTCTGGGGATTTCCGTTGCCCTTGGCCTGCCAAAACAGGGACGAGATCCATCTGACCTTGCCCGTGGGCAGGCGGGCCCTCCGGCGCACGGGAGTTATCGGCCACCAACTGGACCTGGAACCTGCGGAAATCACAGCGGGAAGACACGTGCAATGCACCTCTGCCCTGCGAACCTGGTTCGATCTTGCCGGAATGCTCGAGCTCGAGGACCTGGTAGCCGCCGGTGATTTCCTGCTCCGGCGGAGGAATCCGCTGTCCACCCTTGCCGAGCTTGACGGCTTCCTGGCTGCCAAGGCGGCTAAGCCCGGTTACCGTAAGGCCATGCGGGCCCGTGTCCTGTTGCGGGCCAACACCGACTCAGCCAAGGAGACGGAAGTCAGGCTGATGCTGCGCCGCTACGGTCTTCCCGAGCCTGCCATCAACGTACCCATGTTCGATGAAACGGGCCGGTGGATCCAGGACCCGGACATGTCCTACGAGCGCGAGAAAGTGGCCATCCAGTACGACGGTGCGCATCACACTTCGGCTGTCCAGCGGCGGAGCGATATCTTCCGCGACGAGAATGCGCGGGAGGCAGGTTGGCGGGTGGTGGTGTTGACCCAGGCGGACCTCGACGTACTCGCGCCCGGCATGGAGCCGCGCGCCGTCACACGGGTCCGCAAGGCCCTCATGGAACGGGACTGGGCACCGGAGCCGGCCCGCCGTCGTCGCCGTTGACCTGGCGCAGCTCATCGCCCCTTTGCCACTTTTGGCCGCTAAGCCCGGGGCTTAGCGGCCAAAAGTGGCAAATCGTGCGTCAAGGAGCGGCGTCAAGGAGCGCGTGCGCCCGAGCCGCGAGTCGGCCCGAAGTCCCGAGCCGCGCGGCGTCACCGGAGTCCTGCGCCCGCCTACAGACCCGAGTAGGAGTGCAGGCCGTTGAAGAACTGGTTGACGATGGTGAAGTTGAAGATCACACAGAGGTAGCCCACGATCGACAGCCATGCGGCACGGGTGCCGGTCCAGCCGCGTGTGGCGCGGGCGTGCAGGTAGCCTGCGTAAACCACCCAGATGACGAAGGTCCACACTTCCTTGGTGTCCCAGCCCCAGAAGCGGCCCCAGGCCTTTTCGGCCCAGATGGCGCCGAACATCAGGGTGAACGTCCAGCCCACGAACGCGATTGCGTTGATGCGGTAGGACAGGTTTTCCAGGCTCAGCGCGGACGGTACCAGGCGCATGAAGCCCAGCTTGTCCTCGCCGCCGGCCGCGATGGCCTTCTGCCGGTGCGCCTGGACAAGCTGCAGGGCGGACATCGCGAACGTCAGTGTGAAGAGCGCGGACGACATCACGGCGATGGACACGTGGATGATCAGCCAGTAGCTCTGGAGCGCCGGCACCAGGTGGCCCACGGGCGTCCAGTAGGCCACGGACGCCGCGACTAGCATGATGATGGCCAGGCCGATCACGAACGTTCCCAGGAAGCGCAGGTCGCGGCGGATCAGCACCAGCAGGAAGACGGCAACAGCCACGAAGGCGCCGGTGGTGAGGAACTCGTACATGTTGCCCCACGGCACCCGGCCCGCACCAAGGGCACGCGTGACCACACCGGCGGCGTGGATCGCGGCGCCCAGCACCGTCAGGGCAACGGCAACGCGGGCGGGAACGCGGCGTTCAGCGGCATAGCGCATGTCGCCGTCGGCCGTCTGCCCGGCGCCTGAACCGGTCGTTTTGGACGCCCGGCCGGTAGCCGACGACGGCCGCTCGGCGCGGCCGGCCGGTCCGCTGACGTCCGAAGCGGCACGGTCGACGTCGGCATGGCTGGCATCGGCACGCTCAACAAAGGCTCCGGCCCCCACGCCGGCGCCCACCGGAACCTTGGCGGCGGCGGAGGCCGACGCCTGCGCCGCGGCGGCGGCTTTGAGGTCAATCGCCCGGAGCGCCTTGCTGCTCTTGGCCAGGTCCCAGGCAAAGGCGATAAAGGCAACGGTGTACGTGCCGGCGGCCAGCAGCATAAAGAGCTCGCTGTACTGGCCCATGGTTTCGTTGATGGGGAACATTACTGGTCCTTCTTCGACTCGGCTGAGCCTGCTGTTGACTGGATGAAGTCTTCTGTGCGCGATTCCGTGGAGGCTTCGTTGGGAACAGTGCCTGAAGACGCACTGTCCGCCGGGCCATTATCCCCCTGCCCGCTGTGAGCTTTCTGGGAGTCCAGGCCCCATTCGTCCGCCAGCAGTCCACGGATCGTCTCCGCTTCGGCCGCGAGGCGGTGGTCTTCGCCGCGGGCCAGGAGCCCGTACTCCACCATGGTGCGACCATCGGGGTGCGATCCCGTGCGGACCCAGACCCGGCGGCGGTTCACATACAGGGATGTCACCAGCCCGGCCACGGCGAGCAGCGCGAAAATCAGGGCGTACAGCTGGCCCGGGTTGTGGTGGATGTCCACGCCGATGTAGCGCTTCACGCCGTCGAAGCTGATGGAGCCTTTGCCGTCCGGGAGCGTGTAGGTGCTGCCGGGAGCCAGGGTGATGCCTCCGGCGTCGAGGTTCCGGGCGTTGAGCGGCGTCAGCTTCTTCACGTCGAGCTCGAAGACGTTCTGCGGGGAGCCCGCGTCGAGCCCGAGGTCGCCGAAGTACGAGTTCAGGGTGAGCTGCGGGTTGATCAGCTCGGGGTCCCCGCTGAAGGACACGCCTTCCTCGGTAACGAAGGCGGTGGGCAGGAAGAACCCGGCGAAGCCCAGCTGATCCGGCTTGGCGTCGGGAACCTTAATCACCACGGAAGAGTAATAGTTGTCGCCCTGCAGCTTGGCCACCACCGGGCCCTGCATGGCGACGTTGCCGGCGCCGTCGCGGATGGTCACCACGGGGGCGTAGCCGTTGCCGGTGAGGTAGATGCTGGTGCCGCCCAGGCTGACGGGATCGTTGACCTTCAGCACCTGCTTCTCCGCCGGCGCGTCCGGGGTTTCCCGGGTGGTCACGTCCGCTTTGAAGTCGATGGGCTGCCCGAACTTGCCCTTGGACTCACGGTCAAACGTGATCTGGAACTTGTCCAGCTGGATGGAGTACGGCTGGAGCTGGCTGCTCTGGAAGTTGGTGCCGGGGGTGAACTGGTCGTAGCCCACCAGGGTGTTCACGAAGGTGTCGCCCTCCACCAGGATCCGCTGCCCGCTGTACCCGAACAGGCCGCCGGCGGCCACGGACACCAGCACGCCGATCAGCGAGGTGTGGAACACCAGGTTCCCCACTTCCCTCAGGAAGCCGCGCTCGGCCCCCAAAGAGGGCCGCGCGCCGTCGTCGTCCCTGACATCCACGCGGTAACCGCGCTTCTTCAGCTTCGCGGCAGCGTCCGCAATAGCGCGCGACGCCGGGATCCCGGCGTCCGCGGGGATCACCAGTGTGCCGTACTCGGGCAGGCGGGAGAGCCTGGCCGGAGTGCGCGGTGGCTGGGAGCGCATTGCCTTGTAGTGGGCAATCGCCCGGGGAACCACGCAGCCGATCAGCGAGATGAACAGCAGGATGTAGATGGCGGAGAACCAGGCGGAGGAGTAGACGTCGTAGAGCTGGAGGGAGTCCAAGATCTTGCCGTACTCGGGGTGGTCCTTGATGTACTGCGTGACGATGGAGGGGTTCGCCGGACGCTGCGGAAACAGGGACCCGGGCACCGCGGCAACGGCCAGCAGCAGCAACAGGAACAGCGCGGTGCGCATGCTGGTCAGCTGGGTCCAGGCCCACCGGAGCATGCCCTTGAGTCCCAGCGCAGGAAGGGCGGCTTCCGCCTTGGCCTTGGCCACGGGGGTCGCTGCCGCGTTGTCGGGGGAAGCGTTCTCCGCTTTGTCTGCAGGAGCAGGTCTCTTCTTTTCGTTCACTCGCTCGCTCATCAGATCGGCAATTTCACATCGGTTTGGAACCAGTACTGCAGCCCGGAAACCCAGGCACCCCATACCCCGCTGGCCATCAGCAGGCCGAGGACCACCAGGATTCCCCCGCCGATCCGCTGGATGGCGAGCCGGTGCTTGCGGAAGAAGGACATCACTCCGACGCCGCGGCGCACGGCCAGGGCAATCAGCAGGAACGGGATGCCCAGGCCCAGGCTGTAGACGAAGGCAAGGAACGCGCCCTTGGCGGCGGAGGACCCACCGGACATGCTGAGCAGCTGGACCGCGGAGTACGTGGGCCCGATGCATGGCGCCCACCCCAGTCCGAAGGTGATGCCCAGCAGCGGTGCGCCCCATAGCCCGGCAGGGGGTTTGGCGTGGATCTTGGCGTCCCGCTGCAGCCAGCTGAAGCCGCCCATGAACACCACGCCCATGATGATCACGAGGATGCCCAGCACCTGGGTGATCCAGGCGTTCTGGCCGCCGCTGATCATGGATCCCAGCTGTCCGAACGCTCCGCCCAGCAGGACGAAGATCACCGAGAAACCGAGCACGAACAGGCCGATTCCGGCCAACATCCGGCCGCGCTTCTGCTTCTCCAGGTCCACGCCCGTCAGTCCGGTGACATAGCCCAGGTAGCCCGGAACCAGCGGCAGGACGCACGGCGATAGGAAGGAGACGAGTCCGGCGAGCAGTGCCACGGGAATGGCAAGCAGCAGGGAACCGTTCAGGATGGCTTCGGCGAAGGGGCTGTTCACGGTGTGGGCGCCGCCGTTACTCTGCCACGGCGGCGGTAATGAGGGCCTTGAGCGTGCCCTTTTGGATTTCGCCCAGGACCCGGGACGCTACCCGGCCCTGCTTGTCCAGCACCAGCGTGGTGGGGACGGCCCCGGGAGGAACCAGCCCGGAGACGGCCAGGAGTACGCCGCCGTCCTTGTCATTGAAGCTGGGGTAGGTCAGGTTGAAGGTCTTGTCGAATGCCTCGGCGGCGGCCTTCTCATCGCGGAGGTTCACGCCGTAGAACTGCACGCCCTGCTCCTTGAATTCCTGGTGGAGGGCTTCCAGCGACGGGGCTTCGACACGGCACGGCGCACAGGCAGCGAACCAGAAGTTGAGCACGGTCACCTTGCCGACGAAGTCCGCGGGTTCCACGGCGGTGCCGTCGAAGAGAGTCCCCTTGATGGTGACGGCGGATTTCCGGTCGGCAGCGGCGAATTCGGTCACGGAGCCGTCACCGGCCACATAGTTCTTGTTGTCCCCGGCCTTGGCCTGTTTGGCCAGTGCATCCTCCTGGGCGCACGCGGAAAGCCCCAGGGTAAGGGCGGCCAGCCCCAGGCCGCCCGCGGCCAGGACACTGCGGCGCGAGGCGGAGCGCATCACGTCATCACCTGCATTGCGGGATTTGAATCCGGCCACCGTCAGGCCCCCGGAGTGTTTGAAGCGCCGGGCAGGAGTGCGGCAGCAGGCTCGCTGTATTCCACGCGGAGCAGGGTGCCGTCGTCGTCGAACACCAGGGAGGTGATGGACGTCAGGGTGCACTCGCGCTTGCGCGGGTCATGCCAGAGAGGCTTGCCTTCGGCGCTCAGGCGGGTGGACCAGATGGGGAGCTGGTGGCTGACCAGGATTGCCTCGGCCTGGTCGCCACCCAGCTCGATGGCACGGCGGCGGGCGTCCTGCACCGCGGCGATGACGCGGGCCGCCTGGTCCTTGTACGGCTCACCCCAGGACGGGACAAACGGGTTGCGCAGGTACGGCCAGTGCTTGGGCTTGAGGAGCTCGGCCTTGTTGACCCGGGTGCCTTCGAAGTGGTTGCCGGCTTCGATGATGCGGGCCTCGGTGTGGATTTCGAGGTTCAGCGCGTCTGCAATGGGCAGGGCGGTTTCCTGCGCGCGGGTAAGCGGCGAGGCCACCAGGTGCACGATCTTAGCCCCGCCGGCCACGCGGTCGCTGAAGTGCGCAGCGAGCGTCCTGGCCATCTGCTGCCCGAGTTCGGAGAGGTGGAATTCCGGCAGCCGTCCGTAGAGGATGCCGTCCGGATTATGGACCTCGCCGTGACGAAGGAGATGAACAGTGGCTTGGGGCATGTGTACCAGTTTCTCAAAGATGTCGGGCGATCTGAAATCTTCTACAAGAAGTAGAACTGAGAAGTTTTGAAGAATGTTCCCCGGAGTTGGAATAAAAGATGCAAATGCATGTTTATACTGGGTGAAGCAGTTAGTTGAGACTTCAACCAAGACGTCTCGGCTGGCGATCAGATGTCCTTCCGCAAGAGACTTTCCATCCAAGATCACAAGGAGCAACACCATGGCACTGCCCGCCAACACCACCACCGGCACCTGGACCCTCGACAACTCGCACAGCGAAATCGGCTTCACCGTACGCCATGCAGGGATCAGCAAGGTCCGCGGCCAGTTCAAGGACGCCGCAGCCACCCTGGAACTTTCCGAGAACGTTGCCGACTCCAAGGTCAACGCCACCATCCAGACCGCCAGCTTCGACTCGGGCGACGCCAACCGCGACGGCCACGTCCGCGGTGAAGACTTCTTCGACGTCGAGAAGTTCCCGGAAATCTCCTTCGTTTCCAACGCGATCGTGCCCAAGGGCGACGCCTACGAACTCCAGGGCGATCTGACCATCAAGGGCGTCACCCGCCCCGTGGCGCTCGAAACCGAGCTCCACGGTGTGGCCGTGGATCCCTTCGGCAACACCCGCGCCGGCCTCACCGCCGAAACCACCATCAGCCGCAAGGACTTCGGCCTGACCTGGAACGCTGTCCTCGAAGCCGGTGGCGTGCTGGTCAGCGACAAGGTTGCCATCAACCTCGAGCTCGCGTTCATCGCACCTGCCGCGTAGTTTCTTCGCTTCGTAGCTGCTCAGCACCCCGCTCCGCCACCACGACGGAGCGGGGTGCTGCGTTTAACCCGGCCGCTTCCGCCGCGCGGCCAAATCGGCCCGCCAGAATACCTCCTCCGAATGATCCACCGCCGGGCCGGAGCGCGGTACGGTTGAACCAAACCATGCTGGGGGCAGGGAACCGTTACTGATCCCGGTACCCGTTTAATCAGTAGTCGACCCGCAAAGGACCAACTATGAGCACGCCTCCAGCAAACCCGGCCAACCCGAACGAACCTGAAAACGGAAAGCCCGGCCCCGACGCCCCCCAGTACGGGCAGAACGCACCGGAATCCCCCGCAGCGCCGCAGTACGGGCAGCAGCCTCCGGCAACACCCCAGTACGGGCAGAACGCAC
Organism: Arthrobacter sp. FB24; assembly: GCF_000196235.1. NCBI lineage: Bacteria > Bacillati > Actinomycetota > Actinomycetes > Micrococcales > Micrococcaceae > Arthrobacter > Arthrobacter sp. FB24. The sequence continues at coordinate 3,701,491 of NC_008541.1, forward strand.
CGGAATCCCCCGCAGCGCCGCAGTACGGGCAGCAGCCTCCGGCAACACCCCAGTACGGGCAGAACGCGCCACAGTATGGCCAGCAGCAGTACGGCCAGCAGCCCTCCGCAGCACCCCAGTACGGCCAGAACGCACCGCAATACGGCCAGCAGCAGTACGGCCAGCAGCCCCCTGCCGCACCCCAGTACGGGCAGCAGCCGGCCTTCGGACAGGCGCCGCAGCAGTACGGCCAGTCCCCGTATGCCCAGTACCCGTCCGAACAGCCGCAGGGTGGCGCCGCGGGCGGCGTGCCGAAAATGGTCAACAACGCGTTCTGGATGATCATCGCAGCGGGCGTCCTGTACGTCATTTCCATGCTGGTGGCCATTCCCGCCCTGAACGATCCCGCCATGCGGAGCCAGTTCGAGGACCAGATGAGGGCCAGCGGGGCGGACGTCGACTTTGAGTCCATCAAGGGTCTTGTGATCGGCATGATGGTGGTCATCGGCCTCATCGGCGCCGGCCTCTACGCCCTGGTTGCCTTCAATGTGCGCAAGGGCAAGAACTGGGCCCGCATCCTCGGCACCGTCCTCGCGGCACTGTCGATCTTCAGCCTGTTTCCCTTCAGCATCGGCACCATCTCGGCTTTGCTTGGCATCGCCGCCATCGTGATGCTTTACCTCCCGGCGTCAGCGCCGTACTTCCGGAAGCAGCAGCCTTTCGGCAGCCCCTACTCGCAGCCGGGCAACCCGTACGGCCGCTAATCCTGACAGCACCACGGTTCCAGCCAGAGGGCGTGGACTTTGGTGGGCCCGGGCGACTATTGTCGCCGGCCCCCGGAGTCCGCGCCCTCTGCGTTTGCCCGGCTGTTCCTTGAGCCGAAATTGAGCCGCAAACTATGCACAGAAGGCCCCTGCACACGGTACCGTGTTAGCAAAATCACGCTGGGGGCAGGAAGACGTGGCTGATCCCGGTGGCTGATTGCCCAGTAGCCGACTCGCAAAGGATCAACCATGAGCACTCCGCCCGTCCCGCCGTCGTACCCCGGCGATTCCTCATCCGGCGGGCAATACGGCCAGCAGCCGCAATACGGCCAGCAGCCGCAGTACGGGCAGGGCCCGTCGCCCTTCGCGCAGGAGCCCTCGCCCTTCGGGCAGGGCCCGTCGCCCTTCGCGCAGGCGCCGGAGTACGCTCAGGCGCCCCAGTACGGCCAACCTGCCCAGTACGGCCCGCCGGCGGCTCAGTACAGTCAGCCACCGTACAGTCAGCCGCAGTACGCGCAGGCACAACAGCCGCAGCAGTTCGGGAACCAGCAGTACACGGTGTACCCCTCGGAGCTGCCGCAGCGGGGAACCTCCGAGGCAAGCGCCGCTCCCCCGCTGGTGAACATCTCCTTCTGGCTGCTAATCGTCGCTTGCCTCCTTTGGGTTGGCTCGGTGCTCCTCTCGCTGGGATCCATCGACGATCCCGCCATGCGCCGGGCGTTCGAGGCGAGGCTGGCCACCAGCCGGGCTGACCTGGATTTCGAGGCCCTCAAGGGCATCATCGTGGGAATGGTGGTGCTGATCGCGGCCGTCGGAGTGCTGCTGTATGCGCTGGTGGCGTTCAACATCCGGAAGGGCCGGAACTGGGCCAGGATTCTCGGCACCATCCTGGCGGCTTTCTCACTGCTGGGAGTTTTCCAGATGGGGCTCGGAACGCCGTCCATCCTCGCCGGAGTGGCCGCAATGGTGCTCCTCTACCTTCCCTCCGCCGCACCGTATTTCAGGAAGTACCACCCGTTCGGAAGCCCGTACGGCCAGCCGGGCTATCCTTACGGCCGCTGACGGCAGTACTACTCCGCGTCTTCCGGGGCCTGGATCCGCTGGGCGTGATAGGCCAGGATCTGCAGCTCGGTGGCCATGTCCACCTTGCGCAGGTTCACGCCCGGCGGGACCTGGAGCATGACCGGCGCAAAGCTGAGGATGCTCCGCACTCCTGCGGCGATGACGCGGTCGCACACGCCCTGCGCCACGGCGGCAGGCAGTGCCAGCACCACCATGTTGGCGCCGGTCCGCTGGAGGACCGTTTCGAGGTCCGCGACGTCGCTGACCCGCAGCCAGCCCACCTCGTTGCCCACCACCATCTGGTCTGCATCGAAAATGGCCACGACGTCGAATCCCCGCGATTCGAAGCCGCCGTACCGCGCGAGGGCCTTGCCGAGGTTGCCGGCGCCCACGATTGCCACTTTCCAGTCGCGGGTAAGCCCGAGCGCGGCGGAGATGTTGCGGCTGAGGTACTGCACTTCATAGCCAACGCCGCGGGTGCCGTAGGACCCAACGTGCGAGAGGTCTTTCCGGAGGGTGGACGAGCTGACACCGGAAGCTTCGGCCAGGGACTCTGAGGAGACGCGTTCGACGCCTTCGGTCAGCATGGTGGTGAGGGCGCGCAAGTAGATGGTCAGCCGTGCCACGGCCGCGGGCGGAATCTGCTTGGCCGCAGTTCCGCTGTCCCCGTGAACAGCCTCGGGGGATGAATCCAGCGAAGTCACTATCTGCTCCATTGCGTCGCGTTGTGAGTCCACTCTAGAGCCACGTCCGCACTGTCAACAAAGCAGAAGTCGCCGCGCCTATTTGGCGGCAGCCTGACGAAGGATCCGCTCAAGGCGGGTTTCGTCGATCTTCCAGAAGTCACGCTGGATGCCGTCCACCAGGACCACGGGGATCTCTTCGGCGTAACGCTCGCGCAGCTCGGGCTGGTTGTCCACCAGTTGTTCCGTCCACTCAAGTCCCAGGGAGGCAGTGACCCGTTCGACGGCGTCGCGGGCCTCCTCGCACAGGTGGCAGTCAGCTTTGGTGATGAGGACGACGTCGGGTTTTGCCATATCTCAACCGTAGCCCGGGCCGCCGCTCCACCGCGACGGCGGGCCTGTGACAGCGTGGACTGGCCCATTGACTAGACTCGAGTCATGCCCGAGGAGAAGTACGTCGCCGTAGTCCGGCAGCCGGCCGGTGCGTTGCAGCACGGCGAGGCCGCCTTCTTCGACGTTGACAACACCCTCATGAAGGGCGCCAGCCTTTTCCACGTGGCCCGGAAAATGCACCAGCGCGGCGCGTTCACCCTGCCGCAGGCGGCCGGGATGGCCTGGAAGCAGTTCAAGTTCGTCCTCCGCGGCGAGAACATGGATGACGTCCACGCGGTCCGGGACTCGGCCTTGACGCTGGCCGCCGGAATCACGGTGGAGGACATCAAGGCCCTCGGCGAAGAAGTCTTCGACGAAATGATCGAGTCCAGGATCTGGCCCGGCGCCAAGGCACTGGCCCAGCAGCACCTCCGCGTGGGACGCATGGTGTGGTTAGTGACCGCTACTCCCATCGAAGTGGCCACGGTGATCTCCACCCGGCTGGGCCTGACCGGCGCACTGGGAACAGTGGGCGAGATCGAGAACGGTGCTTACACCGGCCGGCTGGTGGGCGACATCCTGCACGGCCAGGCCAAGGCGGTGGCTGTCCAGGGCATCGCGGATGCCGAGGGACTGGACCTCAAACGGTGCTGGGCCTACAGCGATTCCCACAATGACATTCCGCTGCTGAGCATGGTGGGTCATCCCGTGGCCATCAATCCCGACGCGCGGCTACGCCGCCACGCCCGCGAAAACAACTGGCCGGTGTACGACTTCCGCTCGGGGCGCCGTGCCGCCACGCTCGGACTGAAGGCGGCCACGGTTGGCGGGGCCGTGTACGGCCTCTGGAGGGGCTTCACGCGGTTCCGCGGCCCCACGGTCTAACCCGCGGCCTGCCTCAGCTCCAGGGCCGCCCTTGCAGCGGACGTCGCAGGATTCACGCGGGACAAAGAAAAATGCCCGCTGCCAAAGGCAACGGGCATCTCACGCTGTAGGAAGTATCTCTACTTCTTGTTACGGCGCTGGTGGCGGGTCTTACGAAGCAACTTGCGGTGCTTCTTCTTGGCCATACGCTTGCGACGCTTCTTAATAACTGAACCCACGAAAGTTCCTTACAAACTAGATGGAGTACCTGTCTGATGGAAGAGGTCCGTGGACTAGGCAACAGACTAAACAACAAACAGATTCTTACAATAACGAAAAACGTTCCCTAACAGGGTACCGCTTATCCGGCGCACCCACTGACCGCACTCCGTTTGTGGCAGTTCAGGCGGTGTCCGACTGGCCTTCCACGACAGCACCTTTGACGTACTGTTCGACGGCGGACTCCGGTACCCGGAAGGACCGGCCGAAGCGGACGGCCGGCATCTCTCCGGAATGGACAAGGCGGTACACGGTCATTTTGGAAACGCGCATGAGCTCGGCCACTTCGGCCACAGTCAAGAACTGAGCGTTCGAGAAGTTCGACTCTGCGGACATTTCCCTTATTCCTTTGTTAACAGCTGATAAAGGCAACCCCATTGAAACCCCATTGCGGTGTGCCGATGCTGAGCCATCAACCTACCCTGTGCTAGTTACTCTAGTGGCTGATGGTGCCATTGTGAAAGTCATTGGGCGGTACCAGTTTTCCGTGGATCCGGGGGAAAATCAGCCCTCCAGGGCGCCCCGCCGCTTGCGGGCGGATGCTGCCAGCTGGCCGAGCACCGACGCCGTGACGTCCCATTCCATGCAGGCATCCGTCACGCTCTGGCCGTAGACCAGTTCGCCGGTGCCGGCCGCGTGCTCGGCCACATCGAGGTTCTGCGCCCCGCCCACCAGGAAGCTCTCCAGCATGACGCCGGCAATCGCCGCAGCCGCTGCCCCGCCGTCTTCCAGCTGCGCGCCGATTTCGAGCGCCACTTCGGCCTGGCGGTGGTGGCTCTTGCCGCTGTTGGCGTGGCTGGCGTCCACGATCAGCCGGGGGTTGAGCTGCTTGCCGGCCAGTTTCGCCGAGGCCGCTTCGACATCCGCCGCGGAGTAGTTGGGGCCCTTGCGTCCGCCGCGGAGGATCACGTGCGTGTCCGGGTTGCCGGCGGTGGCCACGAGTGCGGCCCGGCCGTCGCCGTCGATCCCCAGGAAGGCCTGAGATGCCGCGGCGGCGCTGCAGGCATCGACCGCAACCTGGAGGTCGCCGTCGGTCCCGTTCTTGAATCCGATGGGCATGGACAGCCCGGAGGCCAGCTGGCGGTGGATCTGGCTTTCGGTGGTGCGGGCACCGATGGCGCCCCAGGAGACGAGGTCGGCCATGTACTGCGGGCTGATGGGTTCCAGGAACTCCGTTGCGGTGGGGAGGCCCAGCGACGTGACTTGCTTCAGGAACTGGCGTGCTGCCCGCAGTCCGGTGGCGATGTCATGGCTGCCATCCAGGTGGGGATCGTTGATGAGGCCCTTCCAGCCCACCGTGGTGCGCGGCTTCTCGAAGTAAGTCCGCATGACGATCAGCAGGTCTTCCTTGTGCTTCTCCGCCTGGCTCACCAGCCGGCGGGCGTACTCCAAGCCGGCTTTGGGGTCGTGGATGGAGCAGGGTCCCACGATCACCAGCAGGCGGTCGTCCACGCCGTCCATGATGGCCCGGACTTCGTCCCTGCCGCGTTCGACGACGTCTGCCACCCGGGCGTCCAGCGGCAGTGCAGCGATCATGTCCTGGGGGGACGGCAGGGCCTGGAATTCGCTGACGCGCAGGTTCGAGGTGGATTTCTGCGCGGTCTCGGGGCCTTCCGGGGAACCGTTGGCTTCCGGGGAAGTGGAAGGCTGTGTCTCGGTGGCTGCTGCGGTGCTCATGGGTGCGGGTCCTGTTCCGGATGGTGCGGAGCGGGCCCAGATCAGAACCCGCCGGAGAAATGGCGAAGGGCAGAGAATGATCTCTGCCCTGTTGGCTCTGAAGGAAAGTTGGATGCGTGTCAGTTAGACGCGGGCCCCTCCAGAGCCAACGAAAAATACGCATACCAACGGTTAGTCATAGCCATGACCATAACGGCAGGACGCACCGTCCGCAAATTCACCCTGAATATTTCGGGGCACCCAGGGGCGCGGAACCTCAGCCGAGCATCTTGCGCAGGTACTCCAACTGGCGGTTCCACTGGTGTTCTTGGCCGCCCTCATGGTTGTTGAAGCGGTACACCTCGATGTCCTTCGCCGGAGCGCCTCGGCCGCTGGCCGGGTCGGCCGTTGCCGGTTTCGTTCCGTAGGCATTGAAGCTGGCAAAGACCGTCGACGGCGGGCAGATGTCGTCCGCCTGCGCGGCTGAGAACAGCGCCGGGGCCGTTGCCGCCCGTCCCAGGTTGACGCCGTCGAAGTAGTTGAGTACCGCCAGGATCGACTCGTAGCGGTCGCGGTGGCGGGCAAGGAATGCGGCGATCTCGGGATAGGGTCCACGCGGCGTGATGTCGATGGCGCGGGGAAAGTCCTGCAGGAACGGCACATCCGGCAGCGCGGCGATCACGCCGTCGAGCCTTCCGGCCGCCAGACCGGCCACGGCAACGCTGATACCGCCGCCCTGGCTGACGCCCGCCACTACAACCCTTGAGGCATCGACGGCGGGATGGGCCTGCGCCGCTTCCACCGCGCGGAAGGCGTCCACGTAGACCCGGCGATAGTAGTAGTCCTCGCGGCTTCCGACACCGCGGGTCATCAGTCCAGCGTGCGCCACATCGCCCGCGGAAGGGTGCGGGTCCGCCGTGTGGCCCAGGAGCCCGCCGTAACCCTGCCCACGGTTATCCATGATGAAGTGCGCATAGCCGGCCTGCGCCCACTTGGTGTCCTGGTTCGACAGCCCGCGGCCGCCCGAATACCCCACGTACTGCACGACGACGGGAAGCGGCTCGTCCGCGGGCCGGTTCGACGGCAGGTGCAGCCAGCCCTTCACCGGGGAACCGCCGAAGCCGGCGAACGTGACGTCGAAGGTGTCGATCACTGTCAGGTAGTTGTCCACGGGTTCGAAGACTGCGTCCAGCGGGTACTCCCGGGCTTCGCTGATGGTGCGGTCCCAGAAGGCGTCAAGATCCGCGGGTGCGGTGACGCCGGACGTGTAGTTTCGGAGCTGCTCAAGCGGTAGGTCGAAGAGGGGCATCGGGATTCCGGTTCTGTGGAGCGGGCTGATAAGTGCTATGAGGTGATCGTGTCAGGCAGGCGCTGCAGTATCCAGCCGCCACGACGCCTGGTTGAGGATTGCACCCAGGTGGGGCCTCAGGGTGAAGGTCCTGGACACGCTTTCGCGCCGCTCAGACCAGCGCCGCCTGGTAGTTTTCCAATGGCTGCGAGCCGCGCACCAGTGCCCTCAGGTCAGCCAGGCCTCCGGACACCACACCGGCCGCCCGTGCCTGGATCAGGACGTTGCCCAAGGCGGTGGCCTCGACCGGTCCCGCGATGACGCGCTTGCCGGTGGCGTCGGCGGTGAGCTGGCAGAGGAGCCGGTTTTGCGAGCCGCCGCCTACGATGTGGACCACGTCGACGGGCACGTCCGCCAGGCGTTCGGCGTCGGCGATGGTCCGGGCGTAGCCGGCCGCGAGGCTGTCCAGAATGCAGCGGGTGATCGCCGCGGGGTTGCCGGTGAGGACGTCGCCGGTGTTGCGGACGGCGGCCTGGATGCGTTCGGGCATGTTGTCCGGGGCGATGAAGTAGGGATCGTCGGCGTTGATCTGGGGTCCGCCGAAAGGCAGCGCGGCGGCGCCGGCCAGCAGGTCGTCCAGCGTCGCCGTATATCCCTGCTGCGCCCAGGTGCGCTGGCATTCGCTGAGCAGCCAGAGCCCGCCGACGTTGCGGAGGTAGCGGACGGTGCCGTCCACGCCGCGTTCGTTGGTGAAGTTGGCCTGCCGGCTCGCCTCGGTGAGCACCGGCTTCCGGAGTTCGACGCCCACCAGAGACCAGGTCCCTGAAGAGATGTAGGCGAAGTTCCCGTGTTCGGCGGGCACGGCGGCGACGGCGGAGGCGGTGTCGTGCGAGCCGACGGCCACCACCTTCGTGGCCTGGTGCAGCCCGGTGCGGGCGGCGAGGCCGGGCAGCAGGGTACCGACGGTTTCGCCGGGCTGGATTAGCGGCGGGAACAGGTTCTTCGGGAGCCCGAGGGCCGTAAGGAATTCGGTGGCCCACTCCCCCGCGACGGCATCAAAGAGCCCCGTAGTGGAAGCGTTGGTGGCCTCGGTGCGGCGCTGACCCGTGAGCAGGAACGCGATCAGGTCCGGGATGAGCAGCGCCTGCAGACCGTCCAGGTCCGGTTCGCTGGCCAGCTGGTAGAGGGTGTTGAACTGCAGGAACTGCAGCCCGGTGGTGGCGTAGAGCCGGGCCGGGTCCAGTTTCCGGTGGACCCGGGCGACGGCGGCGCGGCTGCGGTCATCGCGGTAGCTGAAGGGCTGCGCAATGAGCTCCCCGGCAGCGTTCACCAGGCCGTAGTCCACCGCCCAGGTGTCGATCCCGATGCTGCTGATGGCCTCGCCCCGCTCCCCGGCGACGCGGGCCGCGGCAGCGAGGCCGGTGAGTACCTCGGCGAAGAGGGCGTCGAAATCCCAGCGTAGACCGTCGTCGGACTCCACCACACCGTTCGGGAAGCGGTGGACCGTCTCCAGCGTGGCACTTTCCGAACCGGCGACGCCGGAGACACGGCCGAGGATGACCCGTCCGGAAGAGGCGCCAATGTCGACGGCCGCGAAAACACTGCCGGCGGCCACTGCCCCGGCGTTGGCCGGGACAGTGTCCGCTGATGCACCGTCCGGTGCTGGGGGCATGGTGCTCACCGCAGGAAGGCGGCGGCCACGCCGGCGTCCACGGGGATGTGGAGGCCGGTGGTGTGGGAGAGTTCGGCGCTGGTGAGCACGGCGGCGGCGTTGGCCACGTTCTCCGGCAGGACTTCGCGCTTGAGCAGGGTGCGCTGGGCGTAGTACTTGCCCAGTTCCTGCTCGTCCACCCCGTAGACAGCGGCGCGCTTGGCGCCCCAGCCGCCGGCGAAGATCCCGGAGCCGCGGACCACGCCGTCGGGGTTGATGCCGTTGACGCGGATACCGTATTCGCCCAATTCCGCCGCAAGGAGCCGGACCTGGTGGGCCTGGTCGGCCTTGGTGGCGGAGTACGCGATGTTGTTCGGGCCGGCGAAGACGGAGTTCTTCGAGGAGATGTAGATGATGTCCCCGCCCATGTCCTGGCCGATCATGACCTTCGCCGCAGCTTTGGACACCAGGAAGGAGCCCTTGGCCATGACGTTGTGCTGGAGGTCCCAGTCCTTTTCGGTGGTTTCCAGCAGCGGCTTGGAGATGGAGAGCCCGGCGTTGTTGACCACCAGGTCCACGCCGCCGAACGCCAGCACCGCTTCCTGGATGGCGGCGGCGATCTGGGCTTCGTCCGTGACATCCGCCTGCACGCCGATGGCCACGTCCGGGCCGCCGAGTTCCGCGGCGACGGCCCGGGCGTTCTCCAGGTTCAGGTCGGCGATGACTACGCAGGCGCCTTCCGCGGCGAGGCGGGTGGCGATGGCCTTGCCGATCCCCGAGGCTGCGCCCGTGACCAGCGCGATGCGGGTGGCGTGGGATTTGGGCTTGGGCAGGCGGGCGAGCTTGGCTTCCTCGAGGGACCAGTACTCGATCCGGAACTTCTCGGATTCCCCGATCGGGGCGTAGGTGGAGATCGCCTCGGCGCCGCGCATCACGTTGATGGCGTTGAGATAGAACTCACCGGCCACGCGTGCCGTCTGCTTGTTCGCGCCGAAGGAGAACATGCCCACACCCGGCACCAGCACGATCGCCGGGTCCGCGCCGCGCAGCGCCGGGGACTCCGGAACCGCGTGACGGTCGTAGTAGGCCTGGTAGTCCTCGCGGTAGTCGGCGTGGAGTTCCTGCAGCCGGGTGATCGAATCCTCAACGGACGCATCCGCGGGCAGGTCCAGGATCAGCGGCTTGACCTTGGTGCGCAGGAAGTGGTCCGGGCAGGACGTGCCCAGCGCGCCCAGGCGCGGGTGTTCGGCGGCTTCCAGGAAGTCAAGGACGACGGCGTCATCGCTGAAGTGCCCCAGCTGCGGTTTGTCCGTGGACGCCAGCCCGCGGATCACCGGCGCCAGCGCGGCAGCCTTGGCGCGGCGCTCTGCCTCCGGCAGGGCCCCGTAGCCGGGCAGCTTCGGACCGAAGGGTTCGGGGCGTCCGTTTTCCGCGATGAATTTCTCAGCTTGGTCGATGATCCACAGCGAGTTGGCTTCGGCTTCTTCGCTGGTGGCGCCCCAGGCGGTGATGCCGTGGCCGCCCAGGATGGTGCCCACGGCATGCGGGTTGGCTTCCTTGATCGCGGCGATGTCCATGCCCAGCTGGAACCCGGGGCGGCGCCAGGGAACCCACACCACCTTGTCACCGAAGATCTTGGTGGTCAGCGACTCCCCGTCCACGGCCGTGGCAATCGCGATGCCGGAATCCGGGTGCAGGTGGTCCACGTGCGCGGCGTCCACGAGCCCGTGCATGGCGGTATCGATCGACGGTGCAGCGCCGCCCTTGCCGTGCAGGCAGTAGTCAAAAGCAGCCACCATTTCATCTTCGCGGTCCACCCCGGGGTAGACGTTCTTCAGTGCGTTCAGCCGGTCCAGGCGGAGCACGGCAAGGTTTTCCGGCTTCAGCGTTCCCAGGTCCCCGCCGGAACCCTTCACCCAGAGGAGCTGGACGTCCTCGCCGGTGACCGGATCCTTCTCGGCGCCCTTCGCCGAGGTGTTGCCGCCGGCGAAGTTGGTGTTCCGCTTGTCCGCCCCCAGGCGGTTGGACCGGGCAATCAGGTCTTCAACAGTCTTGTTCGTGCTGCTCATGCTCTTATGCGCCCCATCCGGCCTGGTGACCGCCCACGCGGTCCTCGTTGATCTGTTTCTGGTAGCCGCTGGCCTTGAAGGCGGCCATCGGGTCCGCGGGCAGGCCGCGGGATTCACGCCATGCCGCCAGGGCCGGGCGGACATCCGTGTAGAAGGCGTCGTTGAAGACGGCGTTGGCTGCCAGCACGTCACCGGCGCGCTGGGCCTCGCCCAGGGCGGCGGTGTCCACCAGCAGGGCACGCGCCGTCATTTCCTGGACGTTGAGCACCGAGCGGATCTGGCCCGGAATCTTCTCCTCCAGGTTGTGGCACTGGTCCAGCATGAGCGCCACACCGGAGTCCTTGCCGAACCCGCCGCCGCGGATCACCTCATACATGATCCGGAACAGCTGGAACGGATCCGCCGCACCCACAATCAGGTCATCATCCGCGTAGAAGCGCGAGTTGAAGTCGAAGGAGCCCAGCTTGCCCAGGCGCAGCAGCTGCATCACGATGAACTCGATGTTGGTGCCCGGGGCGTGGTGGCCGGTGTCGAGGCAGACGTACGCCTTCTCCCCCAGCGCCAGGGTCTGGGCGTAGGACGTGCCCCAGTCCGGAACGTCGGTGTGGTAAAAAGCCGGCTCGAAGAACTTGTACTCCAGCACCAGCCGCTGGGCATCGCCCAAGCCGGCGTAGATCTCCCGCAGGGACTCGGCCAGGCGGTCCTGCCGGCCGCGCATGTCGTCCTGGCCCGGGTAATTCGTGCCGTCCGCCAGCCAGATCTTCAGGTCCCGCGAGCCGGTGGCGTGCATGATGTCGATGCATTCGAGGTGGTGGTCGATCGCACGGCGACGGACCGATTCGCTCGAGGACGTCAGGGAACCGAACTTGTACTCGTCATCCTGGAAGGTGTTCGAGTTGATGGTGCCCAGGCCCACGCCCAGGCCCGCCGCATACTCGCGCAGTGCGGCGTAGTCATCCACCTTGTCCCACGGAATATGCAGCGCAACGGTGGGCGCCAGGCCCGTCAGTTCGTGGACTTTGGCGGCGTCCGCGATCTTCTCCTGCACGGTCCGGGGAGTGCCCGGCGTGCCGAACACCTTGAAGCGCGTACCCGAATTTCCATAGGCCCACGAAGGGACCTCGATGGCAAGCTCCTCGAGCCTGCCCAGCGCCGTTGCTACGTCATTCATGATGGTTCTTTCCAATGTCTTGTGCTGCTGCGGTATTTGGGGAGGGTGCTGCGGCCCCGCTGCTGGAGCCTGGGTGATTCAGCTCGCGGTGGACTCCGCCGCCGCAAGCTGATCGTCAAGATTGAAGACTTCTTCGAGGACCTGGAACCCTTCATCGGGTGCCCGGTCCGGGTTTTCCGGGTTGTCAAAAAGCGAAGCCATTTCCGCCTGCCACCGGGCGTTGACTTCGGTGAGCGCCATCCGCGCCCTGACGGCGTCGAAGTCGTCGCATTCCACGTAGCCCACCAGCAGGCCGTCCGCGCCCAGGAAGAGCGAGTAGTTGTGCCAGCCTGCATCCTTCAGCGCACGGAGCATCTCCGGCCAGACGGCGGCGTGCCGGCGCCTGTACTCATCGATCAGTCCGGGCTGGACTGAGGAGCGAAAACACACCCTCATCTGCGACTCTCCTGAATTTCCGATTCTTTGAATCGTTTCATTGTTACGATTCAAAGTACTCTTGAAGTCGAGCAGGTGTCAAGCAATTGTCAGTGGATGGAAAGCCCTTTTTCCGACCGTATGCCGTTTCGCTAGTCAGGGAACGCGGACCGGGCAAGGACAATTGGGCCGGGGGAGGTGATCCCGCGGTTGCACACGCCGCCCCGCAAGAGAGAGCTTGGAGAAACATGTCACGGTCAGCCAGCATCAAGGATGTTGCGAACCATGCCCGCGTAGCGGTGGGAACGGTGTCCAACGTCCTGAATTACCCGGACCGGGTTTCACAGCGGACCAAGGACCGCGTTCTGCAGGCGATCGACGAGCTTGGCTTCGTCCGCAACGACGCAGCCCGGCAGCTCCGGGCCGGACACAGCCGCACCATCGGCCTGATTGTGCTGGATGTGGGCAACCCCTTCTTCACCTCCGTGGTCCGGGCCGCCGAGGACGCCGCCGCCCTGCAGGGAAGCGCCGTCCTGCTCGGGGACAGCGGGCACGATGCCGGCCGGGAGTCGAACTACATCGACCTCTTCCAGGAGCAGAGGGTCCAGGGCCTGCTGATCTCGCCCGTGGGTGACGTCACTGAGCGCCTCGACCAGCTGCGTGAGCGCGGCGTCCCCACCGTTCTGGTGGACCGGCTGGCCGATGAGACGAAGTACAGCTCAGTTTCCGTTGACGACGACGCCGGCGGTTACCTCGCCGCACGGCACCTGCTGGACATCGGCCGCCGTCGGCTGGCTTTCGTGGGAGGCCCGACGTCGATACGCCAGGTGGCGGACCGCCTCCAGGGGGCGCAACGCGCCGTCGCTGAAGTTCCGGACGCTTCACTTGAAATTCTGGATTCGGCCGGACAGACCGTCCTGGCGGGCCGGGGCGTGGGCGACCAGCTGGTGCGCCGCAGCTCCGGCGAACTGCCGGACGGCGTGTTCTGCGCCAACGACCTGCTCGCCCTCGGCGTAATGCAGTCCCTCACCATGCTGCACACTCTGCGGATCCCGGAAGACATCGCCCTGATCGGCTATGACGACATCGACTTCGCCGTGTCAGCCGTGGTGCCGCTGTCCTCGATCCGCCAGCCAACGGAAGCGCTCGGCCGGACCGCCATCGAGCTGCTGGCCGAGGAAGTGGACGCCATGGGGCCCGCCTCGGTGCGGCCCCACCACCGCGCCGTGATCTTCACTCCCGAACTGGTGGTGCGGCAAAGCACCGCGGGCGCCGCCACCCCGGCCTAGACGCACTGGGAGCTTGCTCAGACCCTTGTCTTTAATACCCCCAGGGGGTATCTTCAAGTATGCCGTTGCGCTTCTTCTTCCGCCGCACCCGTTCAGCGCAGGGCGGCCCGCTGCCCCGCGGAAAACGACGACGGCGCGCACTCCGGATCGCCGGTGCGGCGGTTCTGACGGTCATCGGTTTGCTGGTGGCCTCCACGGCGGCGAATCTCGTCCTGGAAAGGATTGAACGCTCGAATGCCGCGGCGTACGGGGAGAAAGTCCGAATCGACCAGGGCACCGTCAATGTCTCCCTTTCCGGGGAAACCGGACCGACGATCGTGCTGCTCAGCGGACTGGGCACGCCCGCCCCGGTGCTGGACTTCGCCCCGCTCGTGCGGGAACTCACCGGTTTCCGGGTGGTGACGGTGGAGGGCTTCGGATACGGCTACAGCGACATGACCGCCCGGCCCCGGACCATCGAAAACATGAGCGAGGAACTTCATTCGGTGCTGTCCAAACTCGCCGTCGACCGCCCGTATATCCTTGCCGGCCATTCAATAGCAGGGTTTACCACCCTGTACTACGCCAACGAATACCCTGCGGAAGTGTCTGCCGTCATCGGCATCGACCCCTCGGTACCCGCCGGGATGGCCTCCGCCGAAGATCCTGCCCACACCGATGCGCCGGCCCCAGGCAACTTCTGGGAACGGCTTCCCTCGACCACCGGCCTGGTCCGCTGGGCCGCGGCGGTGGGCTTGGCAGACCCGGCAGGCGATAACTACACGCAGGTGGAACGCGAGCAGATGCGCATGCTGGCTAGCTGGAACTACGGCAACGAGGCGCTGACCGACGAAACGAACCGGATGGCGGAGAACGCGGCGAAGCTCCACACGCTCCGCTACCCTGACAACGTTCCCGTCCTTGAATTCCTGTCCCGGGAAACGGTCAACCAGCAACCTGAATGGCTGGGCTCCCACGAGCGGCAACTGCTGAATGTCACACGCCACGAGCTGGTGGTCCTCGACGGGAACCACTACCTGCACTGGACGCAGTCCAAGGCCATGGCGACGAAAATAGCCGGATTTCTGAGCCCGGCCGGCACCGATCCCTGACCACCCGCAGCTCCGGAGACAGCCCATCATGCGCCGGTAGTCCCCGCCGCTCGGGCCGGACAGCCAGTCTTTGGCGGGCGGAGTAAAAAGATGCCTGGGCTGATGGTGTTAATCCGTGTGCCGCGTTTGCGTACGTCCACCCTACGAGCCTTCCACCCCTGGCGGGAGGCACTGGGAGTACCCGTATCATCAGTGCCTTCCAGCTGTGGGCCATCTGCTGTTCTATGGAAACGAAGGACCGAAGGCGGTGCCTCCGTCCCGCCCGTACCGCGCACCACCCCACGAAAGGTACACCCTCATGGCTACATGGCTCATCACAGGATGCTCCACCGGACTCGGCAGGGCCCTCGCCCAGGCAGTGCTCGCACACGGCCACAACGCGATCGTCACGGCACGGGACGCCGCCACGCTGCAGGACATCGCAGCTGACTACCCGGACACAGCGCTTGCCCTCCCCCTCGACGTCACCGATCGGGCACAGATCAGTTCGGCGGTGGAGCAGGCCCGAACACGCTTTGGCGGCGTCGACGTGCTCGTCAACAATGCCGGCTACGGCTACCGCGCCGCCGTCGAGGAAGCGGACGACGCCGACATCCGGCGATTGTTCGACACGAATGTTTTCGGCGTCGTCGACATGATCAAAGCGGTCCTTCCGGATATGCGCGCGAAAAGGGGCGGACACATCCTGAACATCTCCTCCATCGGAGCCCGGATCAAACCGGCAGGGTCCGGCTATTACTCGGCCACCAAGGCGGCCCTGGAGGGCCTGTCCGGATCACTCCACAAGGAACTGCAGCCGCTCGGCGTCAACGTGACCGTCATCGAGCCCGGAGCCTTCCGCACCGACTTCGCCGGCCGCTCACTCACGCAGTCTGCGACGGCGATCGAGGACTACACGGAGACGGCAGGGAAACGGCGCAAGGAGAACGACACGATCCACGGCACGCAGCCCGGCGACCCGGCCAAGGCCGCTGAAGCCATCGTGGCCATCGCCGAAAGCAAGAACCCGCCGTCCTTACTGGTGCTGGGGGCGGACGCGTTCAACGCGTTTGGTGCCGTGGCCGAGTCGGAGCGCGCGGAACTGGATCAATGGCGGGACCTGAGCCTCAGCACAGGCATCGAGGGCTGAGGAATGGAGTACACACGGCTGGGCCAGTCCGGCCTGAAGGTCAGCCGCATCGCCCTGGGCTGCATGAGTTTCGGGGACACGTCCCAAGGTTTCAACGAATGGGCACTGGGCGACGACGAAGCCGAGCCGATCTTCCGCCAGGCGGTGGAGCTCGGAATTACGTTCTGGGACACCGCCAACGTCTACGGATTTGGCAGCTCGGAGGAAATCGTGGGACGTGCCATCAGGAAATACACCCGCCGCGAAGACGTGGTGCTCGCCACCAAGGTGCACTTCAAGATGCATGACGGCCCCGGTGGATCCGGCCTGTCCCGCAAAGCCATCATGGAACAAGTGGATGCGTCATTGTCCCGCCTGGGTACCGACTACGTGGACCTCTACCAGATCCACCGCTTCGATCCCGAGGTGCCGATCGAGGAAACGATGGAAGCCCTGCACGACGTCGTCAAGACCGGCAAGGCGCGGTACATCGGCGCCTCGTCGATGTGGGCGTGGCAGTTCGCGAAGATGCAGCACACCGCGGAGCTGCACGGCTGGACGAGATTCGTCTCAATGCAGAACCAGTACAGCCTGATGCAGCGGGAGGAGGAACGCGAGATGTTCCCGCTGCTGGCGGACCAGGGCGTCGGCAGCATCCCGTGGAGCCCGCTCGCCAAGGGGCGCCTCACGAGGCCCTGGGGCGAAGCCACCAAACGCGCCGACTCCGACCCCATGCAGCACCGCTTCTTCAGCGACGGCGACCAACCCATTGCTGATGCCGTGCAGCACGTGGCCCGGGACCTCGGTGTGCCCATGGCCCAGGTGGCGCTGGCATGGGTGCTGCGGAACCCCGCTGTGGCTGCCCCGATCGTCGGCGCCACCAAGACACGCCACCTCACGGACGCGGCGGCTGCCTTGGACATCCGGCTCACCGATGAGGAGGCCCGCCGGCTCGAAGATCCGTACACGGTCCGGATGCCGACCGGTTACTGAACGGCCGTCCTGTCTTGTCGGCCGTAGTGTGGCGGTCAGATCTTCTCGACGGTGAGGTTCCGGTAGGCGGCACGCAGCGGTGCCATCTGCCGGAATCCGAGATAGCCTCCGCCCAGCACCCTGTCCGAGGTGTCCGTCCACGCAAAAAGGGGCAGCCCGTTGATGGAGAACGCCACGCCGGGGCCGTCCTTGACGAGTTCCATGCGGTAGAAATCCCGGGCATCCTCCGTGGGCGGCAACGGATCCGCACCCTGGGCCACCAGTTCAAACCCGGCGCTTTTTCGCAGGTTGCAGGTCCGGAAGGCCCGTTCGGAGTGGTGCTTATGCCGGAAGTAGGAAACATGGAGGGCATCGATGTCCCCCGAGTGGTACTGCGGGTAGTAACCGGTGCGCGGCGCGAGGTCTGCCGAAAACAGGTCCCGGCCGGCGTGGCCGGTTGCCGAAAAGAACACCATGGCCAGTCCCGGCTCCGCGAGGGGCAGGAACTCCCAGCTGACTCGGATGCCGTCCGGGAACTCCACCGGGCACCAGAATGTCCAGTGCGCGTGGTCCCCGAGCTCTTCATCGTCCGCCGGGCCTGATAGTTCGAGTGCGCCGTCGCGGGTGCCCAGGCGCAGGGGTCCTTCCGCCACCCAGCCGGACACGTCGCGCGGCCCGGCAAGCGGATTCGTGTACAGCAGTTCCGGGCCGGGCCGTGTCACACCCACCTAGCCCCTTCCCGCCGCCGCAAGTCCCGCCGTCGAGCCCTTTCGGGAGTCCGCCAGGGCATCCCCGCCGAATCCAAGCAGCGCAAGCCTGCCGGCAACTTCCCCGGCGACCAGCGACGCACCGCGCTGGGAAAAATGCGTGTTGTCCGCCAGCCCGTCCGGCCAGTGGGCGTGCTCGCCGGGAGCGAAATGGCAGAAGAGCGATTTCGATTCCTCGACGCCCAGCTCCGTGTACAGGCCGCGGGTCCAGGTGTTGAGGTCGACGACGGAGAGGTGCAGCTCGAGCGCTATCTCGCGGACCACTTCGGGATAGTCCTCCAGGCTTTCCTCCAGTGCGCCGTCCAGGAAGTGCCGGCGCTCCACCGACGTGCAGAGCACCGGCACCGCACCGAGCGCCCGGACCTCCGCCACCATGCGGCGCAGGTTCGCTGCGAACCCGGTCCTGGCGGCAAGGTGAGGGCGCTTCTGGTCGTTATGGCCGAACTGGATGAGCACCAGGTCGCCCGCTCCTGCTGTTTCCAGGAGCAGGCCCCAGAGCCCTTCGTCGCGGAAGGACTCCGTGCTGGCCCCGCCCTTGGCGAAGTTGTGCACGGCGGCCCAGCTGTAGACATGCCGCGGCAGCCGGGCGCCCCAGCCGCTCATGGGGTACTCATGGGTGGGACAGTTGGCCACCGTGGAATCTCCGGCGAGCAGGATTTTCATGCTGTGCTTTCTATTGGTTGGGCGGGCGTCGGCGGTTCGGTGGCTTAGCCCTTGACGGAGCCGATGAGCATGCCCTTTGCGAAGTGTTTCTGCAGGAACGGGTAGAAGATCAGGATGGGCAGCGTGGCCACCACGATCACGGCGAATTTGATGCCTTGTTCCGGGGGGATGTAGTTCGGGTCCACGTTGCCGGTGCCGAGGAGGTCGGAGGAGGCGGTGACCTGGCGGAGGTACATCTGCAGGGTCCATTTGGAGTTGTCGCTCAGGTAGAGCAGCGGTGACATGAAGTCGTTCCAGATGCCCACGGCGTAGAACAGCGCGAACGTGGCCAGCACGGGTTTGGACAGCGGCAGCAGGATCCGCCAGAGGATCCCGATTTCCGTGGCGCCGTCCATCTTGGCGGACTCTTCGAGTTCGGCGGGGAGTTCCTGGAAGAAGTTCTTGATGATGATCAGGCTGAACGGGTTGATCGCGGCCGGCAGGATCAGTGCCCAGTAGCTGTTGAGCAGGCCGAGGTCCTTGATCAGCAGGAACGTGGGGATCATGCCGCCGGAGAACACCATGGCGAAGACCACCAGGGACAGGATCAGCTGGCGGCCGCGGAGGTTCCGCTTGGCCAGCGGGTAGGCCATGGTGACGGTCAGAATGAGCTGGATGACGGTGCCCACGGCGGTGACCAGCACCGTGGTGATGAGCGCGCGGACGAACGCCGGGGTGGAGAAGATGTATTCGTAGGAACCCAGGCTGAACTGCTCCGGCCAGACGAAGAAGGCCCGGCGGGTGATTTCCGCTTCGGTGGCGAAGGAGCCGGCGAACACGTAGATGAAGGGCAGCAGCGTCAGGACGCCGATCAGTGTCAGGAAGACGTAGTTGGCGCCGTCAAATATCCGGCCGCCGGTGGTGTTGTGGATCTTCATTAGAACAGTCCGCTCTGGTTGAACCGCTTGGCCAGGGCGTTGGTGCCGAAGATCAGCACGATGCCCACCAGGGACTTGAACAGGCCCACCGCGGTGGAGTAAGAGTAGGCGCCCTGGGTGATGCCGACGAAGTACACGTAGGTGTCGAAGACGTCCGCCACGTCGCGGTTGAGCGCGTTGGTCATGAGGTAGATCTGTTCGAACCCGGTGTTCAGCATCTGCCCGATCGCCAGGATGAGCATCACGATGATGGTGGACCGGATGCCCGGAAGCGTAATGTGCCAGACGCGGCGGAACCTGCCAGCGCCGTCGATGATCGCCGCCTCGTACTGGTCCTGGTCCACCGTGGCCAGGGCGGCCAGGAAGATGATGGTTCCCCAGCCGGTGTTCTTCCAGATCTCCTGGAGCACAATGAGCGGCCGGAACCAGGCGGGATCGGACAGGAAATCAATGTCGGTGCCCAAAACGTTGTTGATGAACAGGAACAGCGGCCCGAAATCCAGGGCGAACAACAGGAAGCTCAGCGACGCCACGATGGTCCAGGACAAGAAGTGCGGGATGTAGACCAGGGTCTGGACCGTGCGCTTCAGGATGGACAGCCGGACCTCGTTCAGCAACAACGCCAGCACGATGGTCAGCGGAAACGCGATCCCTAGGTTCAGGAACGCCAGGATCAGGGTGTTGCCCAGCAGCCGGCCGAAATCAGGGTTACCGAAGAAGTCCTGGAAATGCTGGAAACCCACCCACGGGCTGGCATTGACGCCCAGGAACGGGACGTAGTCCTTGAACGCGATGCTGACCCCGTACATCGGGGCGTACCGGAAGACCGCAAAGTAGATGACCCCCGGCAGCAGCAAGAGATAGAGCCACTTGTAGTGCGCGAAGTGGACGGCGAAGCGGCGTCGCCGCCCCGGGGCAGGCGCTGGTGGCGGCGCCTGCTCCGGGGTTTTGACGTCAACGGTGGACGTTGTCACTTGCTGTCCTGCCAGAGCTTGTTGATCTCTTCCTGGACCTTGTCGCCCCCGCTGGTCTTCCACAGCTTGATGGCGTCCTTCAGGCCCTGCTCATCGATCTGGCCGGCCAGGTACTTGATCCGGGCATCGGCCACGATGTTGTCCAGCTGCGCGCCCTTGGCCACGTAGGTAGGCGACACGAAGGCCGCGGCCGGGTTGTAGACGGCACTCTTCAGGTCCTGGGCCATGACCTCAACGCGCTTGTCGAAGACTTTCTGTTCGTAGTCCGAGGCCTGCTTGACGGGGTAGAAGTTGTTGCCGGTGACGTTGGTGCCCAGCTGCGCGTAGCTCTTGATGTCCGTGGCCACAGCCTTGCCTTCAGGGGTTTCGGGCTTGATGGTGGCGGCCTTGCCGTCCTCCACGGTGAAGTTCACGCCTTCGATGCCGTTGTTGAGGAGCACGGCCACGTCCTTGCCGTTCATCGTGTTCAGGAATTCCAGGACGTTCTTCAGTTCAGCCTCGGTGCGGACGCTGGTCTTGGGAATAGCAAGGAACCCGGAGTAGCCGTCCGTCGGGTGTGCGTGCAGTTCGCCGTCCGGTCCCTTGAGGTTGCCGACGAAGCCCACCTTGTTCTGGAAATCGTTCGGGTTGGCCTGCTTGAACAGGTTGATCAGCACGCTGACGCGGGAGTCGACGTCGACAATAATGCCGCCCTTGCCGTTGAAGAATGGCTCGTTCCACTTGGTGCCGTCGAAGGTGGCGAAGTCCGGGTTGATGAGCTTTTCGTCCACCATCTTCTTGACGAACCGGTTGGCTTCCAGGAACTCCTCGGTTTCGAAGCTGGGGATCAGCTTGCCGTCCTTGTCGGTCCAGCGGTTACCGGCCCCGTACCACTCCTCGATGATGTCGTAGGGGCTGTTGGAGCCCAGGGCACCCCACTTGGGAATGGTGATGCCCCAGGTGTCGTTCTGGCCGTTGCCGTCCGGGTCCTGCTCGGTGAAGGCCTTGGCCACGGTGTAGAGGTCCTCGGTGGTTTCGGGTGCCTTCAGTCCCAGCTTGTCCAGCCAGTCCTGGCGGAACATCACTGCTGCGCGGATGGGGTTGCGGGCCCGGAAGACGCCGTAAACCTTGCCGTTCACGCTGGCGTTCTTCTCGACGTCCGGGAAAGTGGTCTTCAGGTTGGGGTACTCGTCAATTTTGTCCGTGAGGTCCCAGAATGCGCCCGCCTCGGCGTTCTTCACGAAGCCCGGCGACTTGCTTTGCACCACCATGACCTGGGGGATTTCGGAGGATGCCAGGGTGATGTTCATCTTGTCCTCGTAGGAGGCGTTCGGCGTCCACGTGATGTTCACGTCCTTGCCGGTGAGCTCCTCGAGCTTCTTCTGCACGGCGCCGTCAGCGGACGGTGGCTGCGCCTCCAGGAACGGCGCCATGACGCTGATCTTCGAGGAATCCGCGGCCGGTGCTTCACCCCCGCTGCACGCTGTGAGGGTAAGTGCGGCGGCGGTCACGACGGCGGCAGCCAGGCTGAGTTTTCTACGGGTCATAGTGTTTTCCTTTTCCACTTCTTCGGGGTTGGTTCCGGATCTAGTCAGTGCAGGTCAGGTGGTGCAGGTGAGGAGGGGCAGTTCAAGAGGTGCAGGTCGGTTGGTGCAGGTCAGGTGGTGCAGCGGGGCGGCAAGATATTGATACGTTTCATTCATGCTCCGGCATATGCCCGGCGCCTCAGGCAGCGGGGGCTCCGGCCATTACCGCCGGGCGCGCGGTGCCGGCGGCATCCCTGGCCGCGGCATCCCCGGCCGCGCCGGTCACGGATTCGTCGTTCGCAGTGAAGAACCGGTCGCACAGCCAGCCGGTCACGTAGAGCCACGCTCCGACGCTGAAGAACGGGATCAGCCCGGGGAGGGCCTGGCTGGCGAACAGCACTGCGGCGGTCACGAAGAGCAGGATTGCCGTGCCCGCGAGGTGCCTGAGCGCAAACCGCGAGGACATCAGGAGGTACTGCGGGAGCGGAAGCTCATAGCGGGCAAACATCGGGAAGAGGTGGCAGGCCACGGCCACCAGGAAAATCGCGGCCACGAACGCGCCGGCAGCCATCAGCTGGGACAGGAGGTCGCCGGAGCGGGAGAAGTAGTTCCAGTTCAGGGCCAGGGCCGCTCCGGCAAGCAGGACCGGCAGCGCCAGTCCGTTGCCGCGGCCGAAGTTGCGGCCATATTCCACGGTGAAGGAGCGAAGCAGCGGAGCAGCCTCGCCCCGGACCCTGCGGCGCACCAGGATCTGCGCCGCCGCCGTGGCGGGGCCCACGCCCAGTACACCCAGGCCGGCAAGCGAGAACACCAGCCACAGCAGATTCAGGCATGCAATCCACAGCACGGTGTCGAAGAATGAATATGCCTTGGCGCTAAAACTTCCAGCCAGCACAGCTAGCCCCCTTCGGATCTCCATCGTTGCAGAAACGGGGGCCGCAGTGGTCCACGTCACGTTAGTAAGCGGTTTCTCGAAAATCTAGACGCTTTTGAAGCGGCGGTCAAGGTGAATTTTGAATCGTTACATAATGAACCTGCTGGGGTTAGACTGATGGCGAGAGCAATTTGGAAAGCGCTTACCACAACTGTCAGCGGGCCGAACCGGCCTACGCTGATAGCACCCGGTAGCGGGCCTCCGCCCGGCGATTTCCGGCAAACGACACCGACGTCAATACCCCGTCCCGGGGACAGAAGAGGAGAGCCATGGGCACCCTGTCCGCGCCAGTCCCGGAAGAACGCAAAATCCCCACAACGGAACGCACAATCATCTCCGCCGCGGCGAGGGTTGCACTGGTGGGAGTCCACGGCTTCGGAACCCACCACCTCCGCAACCTCGAAAGGCTCCAGAAGGACGGGGCCGTTACCCTCGTGGCTGTTGCCGACCCGAATCCGCCGGCCAGCGGCGCTCTCCCTCCCGAAACGGCAGTCTTTGGCAATCTCGACGACCTCCTGGCCGCAACACCGGAACTCGACCTCGTCATTGTGGCCACGCCCATTCAGACGCACGCACCCTTGGCGCTCACGACCCTCCCCCACGCCGACCTGTACCTGGAAAAGCCCCCGGTCTCTTCCCTGGCCGACTTCAACCGGCTGCAGGAGGCCGCCGCGGCTGCCGGACGGAGTGTCCAGGTCGGCTTCCAGAGCCTCGGCTCCCATGCCCTCAAGGCGATCGAGGACCTGCTCAACGCCGGCGAAATCGGCACCCTCCTGGGAATCTCCGCCACCGGCCGCTGGGTGCGGGACCGCGCGTACTACAAGCGGTCCCGCTGGGCCGGGAAGCGAAGCCTGGACGGCGTCGACGTCGTGGACGGCGTGGCCACCAACCCGCTGGCGCACGCCATCGCCACTGCCTTGAGGATCGCCGGCGCACGGACCGTGGGCGACCTCGCCTCCGTGGAAACGGACCTCTACCGGGCCAACGACATCGAATCCGACGACACCTCCGTCATCCGCGTACGCACCGCCTCCGGCCTTCCCGTCACCTGCGCGCTGACCCTCTGCGCCACGGAGTCCGTGGAACCGTACGTCACCCTGCAGGGCAGCGAAGGAACCGCGGTGTTCCACTACACCGAAGACCGCCTCAGCGTCAGCACCGCAGCCGGCGAACGCCACGAGGTGTTTGGCCGGGACGACCTCACCGGGAACCTGCTGGACCATCTGCGGCACCGCCGCCACGACCAGCACGGACGCGCGCCGCTGATCAGCTCGCTCGCGGACAGCGGCGCGTTCATGCGTGTGCTGGAAGCCATCCGCACCGCCGAAGCCCCGGCTCTCATCGCCGGGCAGCACCTGGAGTGGGTGGGCGACGGCGACTCGGCCCACGCCGTGGTCTCCGGTATCGAAGATGCCCTGGAACGCGCGACGGCGGCGCACGCCACCTTCAGCGAACTGGGCCTGCCCTGGGCCCGGCCTGCGGCTGATGATGCGGATACGTTGTCGCTTTCCGTGCGGGACGCCGGGCACGACGGCGGAGCAGCAACCGGCGCGCACAGCGGCGCCACTGCGCTGGCCACCCTGCGGAACGGCTCGGGCGTCGCAGCCCGGCTCTCTCCCCGTCCCTACCTGCATCCGGTGCGTTCGCTCGGCGGCGTCATCGTCACCGACCACTTACCGGCGGACCACCCGTGGCACCTCGGCGCCGGCATCGCCCTGCAGGATGTGAACGGCACGAACTTCTGGGGCGGGAAAACCTACACCCGCGCTTCCGGGCGATATGAGGAACACCCGGACCACGGCCGGATCGTGCAGCTGTCCGCAGAGCCCGGACCGCCGGGCGGCGACTCGTTCCACCAGGAACTCAGCTGGCAGGCACTGGACGGCCTCGAACTGCTGCGCGAGCACCGGACCGTCCGCGCCCGCCGGGTGGACGCCCGCACCTGGCGGCTGGACCTGGCAACGGAACTTACCGCCGTCGTCGACGCTTCGCTGGGTGGTCCTGGCTCCAACGGCGCCGCCGGAAGCGGCTACGGCGGGTTCTTCTGGCGGCTGCCCGCGTGTTCCGCCGTGAATGTCTTTACTGCCGACCGGCAGGGCGAGGCAGCTGTCCACGGCGCCGCCGCGCCGTGGCTGGCCTGGACAGGGACCTTCCCCGGCGGCGCGGCCAGCCTGGTGTTCGCCGCCCCTGCCGAGGCGCCGGACCCCTGGTTCGTCCGCCTGTCCGGCTACCCCGGTGTGGGCTCCGCCCTGGCCTGGGACCGGCCCGCGATCCTCGCCGCGGGAGAATCCGTCCGGCGCTCTTTCACGGTGTGGATCGCCGACGGCACGCTGTCCCCCGCGGAAGCTGCGGTAGTGGCCGATCACCGGTGACCTGGCACGCCAGGCCGGAACAGCCGCACCGCGTTGGCTGAATGCTGACCGAGTGCGCTAGCTCAGTGCGCTCTTGAGTTCCTCCATCGACTTCTTCGCGGCTTCCTCCGGGCTCACCCTGCCAAAGTGGACCTCGGTGGTGAAGCGGGTGAGGATCTCCGAGGCGGGGCTGGACCCTGCCGGCGGGACAACAGGAGCATCGCCCACTTCATCCGCAATGTCGTTGATGAAGGCGGCCGTGGCGGCGTCCGCCGCGCTCAGCTTGGGCGTAATGGCATCGCGCACTTCGGTATTGCCGGGGATGCCGCGGTCAGCCAGCGCAATTTCGCCGGCCTCGACGCTGTTGGACAGGAAGTCGATGAACTGCTGGGCTTCCTTCGGGTGCTTGGTCCGCGAGCTTGCGGACCAGAGCTGGGACGCTTTGTAGTATTGCTGCGCCGATTTGGCGTTACCGTCGGTGCTCGGCGGGCGCTTTATTTCCAGCGCCTGGCCGGAGGCCTTGGTCAGGGCGCCGAGCTGGTTGGACCACAGCCAGCCCATGGCGAACTTGTTCGTGGCCAGTCCCGTCTGGTCCAGCGCGGCGGTGGCCTCTTCGGTCATGACCGAAGCCGGCGGCACCGCCTTCGCATCGCGAAGGCCGGCCTGGAACTCGAAGTATTCCGTGGCGTCAGCCTCATCGAACCCCAACTTTCCGTCCGAAGAGAAGAGGGACTTGCCATGCTGGCGCAACCAAAGATTGAAGGATGCATCGCCGGTGATTGATCCGGAACCGTAGATGCCGGCCTTGCTGTTGGCCGTGATGTCTGCAGCCGTCTTCTCGTACTCCTGCCAGGTCCAGGACTCGTCGTCCGGCAGGGCCACGCCGCTGGCGGACACCAGTGCGGGGTTGGCCACTACCACCAGCGCATTCATGCCGGCTGTCACCGCAAACTGCCCTTCCGGTGTCTTGCCGGCATCGGCTGCAGCCTTGTCGAACTTGGACAGATCCACGTCCTTCAGGTTCAGGAGCGCCCCGCGCTTGGCGTACTCACCGAGGTACTGAAGGTCCATCTGGATGATGTCCGGGGCCTGCTGCGATGCCACCTGGGTGGCGAGTTTGTCCCACTAGCCGGACCACTCCCCGTATTCACCCTCGATCTTGATGTTCGGGTTCTTGGCCTCGAACGCGTCAATCAACTTCTGGGTCATCTTGTGCCGCACGTCCGAGCCCCACCAGGTAAACCGCAGGGTCACCGGGCCGCCCGCTTCGGACTGCGCACCGCCCCCGCAGCCTGAGAGGGTCAGTGCCAGGGCGGCTGCCACCGCCGCAATCTTGGGAGTCCGGGATTTCAGGGCGCGAAAAATCATTCGATGTCCTCTGTGACGGCTGGGTTTGGCGGGATTCGTTTAGGCGAGAAAACGCTTTCTCACCTACCCTAAATGTGCGCCGCGTCACAGTCAAGGAGTAGCTTGCCTTTTGCCGGTTTTGGCCGGAATGGCCCGCGCTTGGCGGCCGTTACCGGCAAATGGCGGCAGAAAAACGTGCCTGCGTGGTCAGGCAGCAGCAGCCCGCCGTCGGGCGTTCAGCCACATCAGCAGCCCGATGACTGCGGCGGAGAGCATGCCGAGAGCGCCCGTCACAACGAGGCCGGCACGGACACCGAACTCTTCCGTCAGCCAGCCGGCCAGCAGCCCGCCGAGGGCGTGGCCGCCCAGCAGCAGCGGCAGGTAGAGCGCCAGGACGCGCCCGCGGACTTCCGCGCCGGCTTCCAGCTGGACGGTGGTGGCCGCGCTGGTAAGGAAAAGCAGCGTCATGACCCCAACCAGGACCAGCATGGCCACGAACAGCTCCTGCGTGGGCATGAGCGCGGCCACGAGCTGGGTCAGCCCGAACAGCCCGGCACTCACCACGATCCCCCGCCGTCCCAAAGTCCGCAGCCGCGCGGCCAGCAGCGCGCCCGCAAGGGCACCAGCGGCGCTGAACGTATTGAAGATGCCGAAGCCCGCCGCGCCGCTGTGCCACACATCTTCGGCGAACGCCGCCAGTACCACCGGCCCGTTCATGCCAAACGCGCCGAGGAGCCCGGCCAGCAGCATCACCAGCAGGAGGGAAGGCCGGCCTCGGACGTAGCGGAAGCCAGCGAGGACCTGCCCGCGGCCCCGGAGAGGCGGCGGGCCGGGATAGAGCCGGGACGTCCGGATCGCTGCGATCAAGCCAATAACCGCCAGGCACACCGCAGCGTTCGCGGCGAAGGCAGCTGCGGAACCTGCCTTGGCGATCAGCAGGCCGCCGAGGGCGGGTCCCGCCATCGCGCCGAGCTGGCCGATCGCGTTGTTCAACCCGATCGCGGGGCGCAGTGCGGCGTCCCCCACCACCTCGTTCACGAACACCTGGCGGGCCGGACCATCGACGGCGGACGTGATGCCCAGCGCCACGCAACAGGCGTACACGGCCCAGACGGTGATGCCGCCGCCGGCGTCGAGGGCCGCGAGGGCCAGGGCCAGCAGCGCGGTGATGGACTGGCAGATCAGCAGGATGCGGCGCTTCGGGAACAGGTCCACCAGGATGCCGCTGAGCGGGCCCACCACCAGCATGGGCAGGAACTGAAGCGCCACCGCCACGCCCACGGCGGCGGGACTGCCTGTCAGTTGCAGGACCAGCCAGTCCTGGGCCAGGCGCTGCATCCAGACGCCGGTGCTGCCTGCGAGCTGAATGGCGATGAAGAGCCGGTAGTTGCGCTGCGCCAGCGGGTGGTACCAACGCAGCGGCCCGTCTGATGCTTGTCTTGCGTTTTGGAGGGACTCGGCGGA
Organism: Arthrobacter sp. FB24; assembly: GCF_000196235.1. Taxonomy (NCBI): domain Bacteria; kingdom Bacillati; phylum Actinomycetota; class Actinomycetes; order Micrococcales; family Micrococcaceae; genus Arthrobacter; species Arthrobacter sp. FB24. Next base: position 3,729,125 of record NC_008541.1, read on the forward strand.
CTGGGTGCGGTCGGAAGACACGTCTGGCTCAACTCGGTAGTGAAGTGGACCTGCTGGAACGGGATGTGGCGCTGGTGGTGCTACGCGCGTGCCGAGCGCATCTTGACGGCGGCCGAGGCAAGGATCAGGGTGCCGGGAACCACAACGAACAGGGCTGCCAGCATCCAGACGAACACAACTCCGGCGAAGAGGGCGGCGGCCAGCAGGAGGGAACCCGTCCAGTCGCGGAGCGAAATAGTCTTGGCGGCCTCAATGGCCGCTGTCCAGGCGATGCCTGGAGCCGGGCTGCCCGCAACGTCAGCCCATGCAGCAGCGGTGCGCAGCAGCAGGACGGCTGCGGCGGCAGCGAGGACGAGGGTTGCCGGCAGGACCACTTCCCGGCCCGGCAGTTGCCCCACCCATGCGAGCAACAGGTTAAGGACAATCACGACGGCGGCTGCCGCCGTCGTGATTCCAATCTTCCAGCTGCCCGGGAGCGCCGAACGGAAGGTGTCCCAGAGGGCGCGGAGGGAGTCATCCTTGCCGGAAAGGTGGCGTTCGAGGTGCGCAATGCCGGCGGCATAGGCGGCGGGGATGGTGACCAGCGGAATGGACAGCACCAGCACCAGCACTCCGGCCAGGAGGGTCTCGGAAAACAGGGCGAAGCGGTTTACCGGGATACGGTCGTCGTGGCCTGACGCGGGTGTGGTGCTGTCCATGATGCTCATTTCCTGTCAGCCCTTGAGGCCCTGGGTGGAGACGCCTTCAACAATGTAGCGCTGGAAGACCAGGAAGAAGATCAACACCGGCAGCAGTGCCAGGACGGACATGGCGATCATGGCTCCGTAGTCAGAGGACTGGGTCTGATCCACGAAGAGGCGCAGGGCAAGTGGCAGCGGGTACTTTTCCGGGGTGTTGAGGTAGAGCAGGGGGCCCAGGAAGTCGTTCCAGCTCCAGATGAAGGAGAAGATCGACGTCGAAATCAGGGCAGGTTTCATCAGCGGCAGCATGATCGAGGTGAAGATCCGGACGTGGCCGGCGCCGTCGATGCGTGCCGCTTCATCCAGTTCCGCCGGCAGGTTCCGCATGAACTGGACCATCAGGAACACGAAGAACGCGTCGGCGGCGAGGAACTTGCCGATCAGCAGAGGGATGTAGGTGTCCACGAGGCCCAGCTGCTGGAAGATGATGTACTGCGGGATGATCACCACGTGGAACGGCAGCAGCAGGGTGGCAATCATCATGCCGAAGAGCGCGCTGCGGCCCGGGAACTTGATCCGCGCGAACGCGTAGGCCGAAACGCTGGCCGAGAGGATGGTGCCCACGACGGCGCCGATGGCCAGGACCAGCGAGTTGGTGAAGAACTGCAGGGTGGACACCCCGCCGATCCCCTCCATGGCGGTGGTGAAGTTGTCGAAGCTGAAGTTGCTGGACCACAGGGAGGTGTTGGTGCCGCCGATTTCAGCGTTCGGCTTGAAGGATGAGGCCACCATCCAGAGCGCCGGGTAGAGGACGACGGCCGTCAGGGCAAGCGCCACGATGTGGAAGATGAGGCTCTTGGCGCGCTTGGCACCCACGGACTCGGACTTCGGGTTGTAGTCGGGTGCCGGAGCGGGGACGGTGCCGCCGGCTTTCGGTTGGGTGGGTGTTGCCATGGTTGTCATTTCGAATCACCGCTGTAGTGGACCCAGGACTTGGAGGTCTTGAAGAAGATGAGCGTGATGATGCCGACCACGATCACCAGGAGCCAGGCCATCGCCGAGGCGTAGCCCATCCGGAAGTCGGAGAAGCCGCGCAGGTAGAGGTAGAGGGTGTAGAAGAGGGTGGACCCGGCCGGGCCGCCTTCACCGTTGGAGATGATGTAGGCCGAGGCGAAGATCTGGAACGCGTGGATGGTTTCCATCAGCAGGTTGAAGAAGATCACCGGGGAGAGCATGGGCCAGGTGATGTTGAAGAACTTCCGCACCGGGCCGGCACCGTCCATGGAGGCGGCTTCGTAGAGGTCGGCGGGGATTTGCTTCAGGCCGGCGAGGAAGATCACCATCGGGGCGCCGAACTGCCAGACGGTCAGGAGGATCATCATGGGCATGGTCATGGAGGGGTTGCCCACCCAGCCGCCGAGGTTGATCCCGAAGAAGGACAGGCCCTGGTCCACCGGGCCGGCGTCGCCGAACATCGCCTTCCAGACGATAGCGATCGAGACGGACGCGCCGATCAGGGAGGGGGCGTAGAACGCCGAGCGGTAGAACCCCTGCCCCTTGCGCTTGCTGTTCAGCAGCATGGCCACTGCCAGTGCGGCGGCGAGCTTGAGCGGGGTGCCGAAGACCACGTAGGACAGGGTCACGCCCACCGACTGCAGGAACCGTTCGTCCTGGAACAGGGTGGTGTAGTTGTCCAGGCCGATCCATTTGGGCGGTTCGAAGAGGTTGTAGTTGGTGAAGGACAGGTAGAGCGAGGAGATCATCGGGCCCACGGTCAGGGCGATGAATCCCAGCAGCCAGGGCAGCAGGAAGGTGTAGCCGGCGCGGGCATCCGCCCCCCGCTGCCGCGACTTGCGCGGCAGCGGTGGGGTGGACGACGTCGAACGCCTACTCAGGGTTGGGATTTGAGTCACGAGTTCATTCCGTCAGTTGTGAACGTCGGGCAGACAATACGCTGCTCAGGCGTTCTGCTTGATGAGGTCTTCGGCTTCCTTGAACCAGGCGTCGGCCGCCGAGTCAACGGTCAGCTTGCCGAAGTTGAGGTCCGAGCTGATGCGCTTGAAGGAGGCTTCCAGGGTGCCGAAACCGACGATGGGCGGCTCGGGTGCATCCTTGAGGTACTTTTCGATGGACTTCTCGTAGTCCACCACGATCTTGTCGGTGCCCTCGAAGGTGGTGCCGTCGCGTTGTTTCTTCGAGGCGGGAACGCCGCGGGAGGTCTTGAAGATCTGGCCCACCTCGGGGTCGTTGATCATGAAGTCGATGAAGCGTGCGGAGGCATCCTTGAACTTTGTCTTGGCGCTGGCCACCATGAGCATCGAGGGCTTGAGGAACAGGCCCAGATTGTCCGGGTCGTCGGAGGGAACGGGGACAATCTTCAGTTCCTTGGCGCCACTGTCCGCGAGGTAGCCGGCCATGAAGTTGTCCCAGGTGTTTTCCGCAACGGTCACCTTGGAGCCAAAAGGCGACTTGGGTGCCAGCTGGGTGACCCGTTCCTCGGAGACCAGGGCAGGGGTACCGCGCAGGTCCGAAGCCATGTTCCACCAGGTCTTCAGGTCGTCCTTGCTGAAGCCGAGCTTGCCGTCCTCGGTGAAGGCTTCAATGTTCTTCTGGCGGAGCCAGATGTTGAACTGCCACCAGATGCCGGTGAAGTCCGTGGAACCGAAGATGGTGCCGTTGCCCTTGGCGCCGACCTCCTTGAGCCAGGCCTTGTATTCGTCATAGGTCCAGCTGCCGTCGGGCTCGGAAACGCCGAGGGTCTTGAGCTTGGCAGGATCATAGTAGACGGCGAAAGCGTTGGTGCTGGTGGGGATGCCGTAGGTCTTGCCCTTGATCTGGCCGGACGGCAGCAGCGACTTGTCGAAGCCCGAAGTGTCAATCTTTACGGTGCCGAGGTCCAGGAGCTGGTTCCGCTGGCCATAGTCCCGCAGGTAGGAGAGGTCCCACTGCATCACGTCAGGCAGGCCGCCGCCGGCAGCTTCGGTGGCGCGCTTCTGCCAGTAGCCGGCAAAGTCGGTGAAGTTGCCGTTGACCTTGATGTCGGGGTTCTTCGACTCGAACAGTTCGATGGCCTTGCGGGTGCGGGCGGCACGGTCATCGTTGCCCCACCAGGTGTAATTGATGGTGACAGGATTCTGCGCCGATCCGGTCTGTGCGGGAGCGGACTGTCCGCATGCAGCCAGGGCAGCGGCAGATGCGGTGCCCAGCGCCACGGTGGTGAGGAAATTCCTTCTGCTGATCATTAGAGCCTCCTTGCTCGGTTGTGTAAGCCCGACTCCCTGTGATTCTCTTCGACGAGGGTAGTGACCTGTCTTACACGTGCTTTCTGAAACGATACAATATCCTCATTCCCACATTTGGGCAAGCGTTTTCCAAACATCTGCTTTCATGCCATGATCGTGCACCGGCCTCGACGAAGGAGTCACATGTCATCCCAGGAAAATCCCACTCCACCCGCAGTGTGGAGCAGCCTCGAAGGTATCGCCTACGGGGGCGACTACAACCCCGAGCAGTGGCCTGTCAGCACCCGGCAGGAAGACCTGGACCTCATGAAGGAAGCCGGCGTCACGTTCCTCAGCGTGGGCATTTTTTCCTGGGGCCTGCTGGAACCGTCCGAGGGCGACTACGATTTTGGCTGGCTGGACGACGCCCTGGACAACCTGGCAGCAGCAGGCATCAAGGTGGCCCTCGCGACCGCAACCGCCGCGCCCCCGGCATGGTTGGTGCGCAAGCACCCGGAAATCCTCCCGGTCACCGCTGACGGAACCGTGCTGGGGCCGGGCTCCCGGCGGCACTACACGCCGTCGTCGGCCGTTTACCGGCGGTACGCAACCGGCATCACCCGGGTGCTGGCAGAGCGCTACAAGGACCACCCGGCACTGGCGCTGTGGCACGTGGACAACGAACTCGGCTGCCACGTTTCGGAGTTCTACGGCGACGAGGACGCCACTGCCTTCCGCCGTTGGCTTGAGCGTCGGTACGGGAGCATCGATGCCCTGAACGCGGCGTGGGGAACGGCGTTCTGGTCCCAGCACTACTCCTCGTTCGAGGAGGTCCTGCCGCCAGCGGCGGCGCCGTCCACGCTTAATCCGGGGCAGCAGCTGGACTTCCAGCGCTTCAGCTCCTGGGCCCTGATGGACTATTACCGCGCCCTCCTCGAGGTGCTGCGCGACGTAACGCCCGGGGTGCCTGCCACCACCAACCTCATGGTTTCCAGCGCCACCAAATCCATGGACTACTTCGACTGGGCCAAGGACCTGGACGTGATCGCCAACGACCACTACCTCGTGGCCGCCGATCCGGAGCGTCAGATCGAACTTGCGTTCAGTGCGGACCTCACGCGCGGCGTTGCCGGCGGTGACCCGTGGATACTGATGGAACATTCGACGTCGGCAGTGAACTGGCAGCCCCGCAACCAGCCCAAGATGCCCGGCGAAATGCTGCGCAACTCCCTGGCGCACGTGGCCCGCGGCGCTGATGCCGTTATGTTCTTCCAGTGGCGGCAGAGCTTCGCCGGTTCGGAGAAGTTCCACTCCGCTATGGTGCCCCACGGCGGACGGGACACCCGCATCTTCCACGAGGTGGTGGGGCTCGGCGCCGCACTCCAGAAGCTGGCCGCGGTGCGGGGATCGCGCGTTGAGTCGCGCGTGGCCATCGTCTTCGACTACGAGGCCTGGTGGGCCAGCGAACTCGATTCCCACCCCAGCCAGGACGTGAAATACCTCGACCTGATGCGCGCCTTCCACCGCTCGCTGTTCCTGCGCGGGGTTTCGACGGATTTTGTGCACCCTTCCGCCTCCCTGGAGGGCTACGACCTGGTGCTGGTGTGCACCCTGTACAACGTCACCGACCCGGCTGCCGCCAGCATCGCATCGGCTGCCCGCGCCGGCGCAACAGTCCTGGTGAGCTATTTCAGCGGGATTGTGGACGAACAGGACCACATCCGCCTCGGCGGGTACCCGGGCGCCTTCCGGGAGCTGCTGGGCATCAGGGTGGAGGAATTCCACCCCCTGCTGACCGGTGCCACGGCCAAGCTCAGCGACGGCCGAGTGGGCACGGTATGGAGCGAGCACGTGCACTTGGCCGGGGCTGAACCGGTACAGACGTTCACTGAATACCCGTTGGAGGGCGTCCCCGCCCTGACCCGGCGCTCCGTCGGAACGGGCTCGGCCTGGTACCTGGCCACCTTCCCGGACCGCGACGGCATCGAGGCGCTGGTGGACCGGTTGCTCGCTGATTCCGGAGTTTCCGCAGTGGCGGAGGCGGACCAGGGCGTTGAACTGACGCGACGCCGCACCGGCGACGGCACCAGCTTCATCTTCGCCATCAACCACTCACGCGCCGATGCCACGGTCCGCGTGGCAGGGGCAGAGCTGCTGTCCGGCGAGCGGTTCACCGGCACGGTTCCGGCTGGCGGCGTGGCGGTGATCGCGGAGGACTGACCCGGAACGGGAAGGCTTGGGCGGCCTAAGGCAGCCCAGGCGGTACGGCCGGGACGCTCCACCGCACCATGACAAAGGCCTGTCCGCAGAGCCTGGCCTAAAAGGTCAGGCGCTGCGGACAGGCCCCGGGGTTTTCCGGCTATTCAGCCCTGCGTTCTAGCTGCTGATGGCTGATTTCATTTCATCGACTGCCTTCTTGCCGGCTTCCTCCGTGGACAGCCGGTTGAAGAGAACCTCCGAGGTGTAGCGCTTGACGATTTCCTGGATGGCACCCGCGCCCTTCGGCGGCGGTGCCGGAGCCTCGCCAAGTTCGCCCTTGATCTGGTCAATGAACTTGACCACCTTGATGTCGGCGGGGGTCAGCTTGGGTGCGATTGCCGCCCGGACATCGGAGTTGGGATAAACGCCGCGGTCGGCCAGGAGGGTTTCGCCGGCCTTGGTGTTGTTGGCCAGGAAGTTGATGAATTTCGCGGTTTCTTCCGGATGCTTGGTGCGTGAAGAAGCTGACCAGAACTGCGAGGCCTTGTACCAAAGCTTGGCGTCCGCGGAGCTGCCGGTCTTGGACGGGAACCGCAGGATCTGAAGTTCTCCGCCGGCAGCCTTCTCCAGCGCCGGCAGCTGGTTGGACCACCAGAACGCGAGCCCGTTCTTGCCTGTCGCCAGGCCGCTCTGGTCCAGCGGTGCCGCCTCGGCCTCAACCACCTCCGAGGCTGAGGGCACGGCCTTCTTCTCGCTGAGTTCCTTCAGGAACGCCCACCATTCGGCGATGTCGCCCGGCTCGAAGCCCAGCTTGCCGTCGCTGGTGTACAGCGACTTGCCGTTCTGCCGCAGCCATACGCCGAGCGAGGCTTCATCGGTGCCGTAGGCGGCAGCGCCGTAGGTGCCCTTTGGCGACTTCGCAGTGACCTCGGCAGCGATGCGCTCGAAGTCCTCCCAGGTCCAGGTCTTGTCGTCCGGCAGCGCAACGCCTGCGGCCTTGAAGACTGCCGGGTTGGCCAGGATGGTTGCAGCGTTGATGCCGGCGGCAATCCCCGTCAGGCCGTCCTCGCTCTTCCCGGCGTTGAGGGCGGCTTCGTCAAACTTTGACGTGTCAATGTCGTACTTGGAAAGGTCCAGCAGGGCGCCGCGGCTGGAGTACTCCGTGATGTATTTTTCGTCCATCTGGATGATGTCCGGGGCGTCGTTGGCAGCAACCTGCGTGGCGAGCTTGTCCCAGTAACCGCTCCAGTCGCCGAACTCCGGCTTGATCTTGATGTTCGGGTTCTCAGCCTCGAATGCCGCGATCGCGGCCTGCGTCAGTTGCGCCCGCTTGTCTCCTCCCCACCAGGAGAAGCGGAGTTCAACCTTGCCATCGGCACTTTGCGGGGCGGCTCCCCCGCCGCAGGCACTGAGGGCAAGTACGACGGCGGCAGCTGCGGCGACTGCGCCGGTTCGGCGAAGCCTCCGCCCGGCCCGGGCGGATGTGGCCTCTGCTACGCCACGACTGGCGGCTGAGGCAGGGCGGGAAAATAGCGGCACTGGATTCTCCGATCTTCTTTGATCTTGAAAGCTGATTGAGTTCGACATTGAGTGAGCTGGAAAGTTGCGAGAAAACGCTTTCTCATCACTGATAATACAAGCAAGCCACTTGTATTACAAGACGTTTGGCCAGCTGTTTTAAACAGCTGATTTATGCAGCGCCCAACAAAACGGGGTGGACGGGCGACGAACGCCCATCCACCCCGCGCAGACGTGAGCCGGCAGGCTTTATTTGATGCCCGTCGTCGCGATTCCCTTGATCAGGAAGCGCTGCCCGAACAGGAACACCAGGAACACCGGCAGCAGGGACACGATGGACATCGCGAAGAGAGAACCCCAGCTCGTGGCTGACTGCGAGTCCACGAAGGCCCGCAACGCCACCGGAACGGTGAACATGTCCGGATCAGTCAGGTAGATGAGCGCCCCGAAGAAGTCGTTCCACGTCCAGATGAACGTGAAGATGGTGGTGGTAGCCAGGGCCGGCACCATCAGCGGCAGGATGACCCGCAGGAAGATGCGCGGATGCCCGGCGCCGTCGATCCTCGCGGCCTCATCCAGCTCCTTGGGAATGCCCCGAATGAACTGCACCATGAGGAACACGAAGAACGCGTCCGTCGCCAGGAGCTTGGGCACAATGAGCGGCCAGAAGGTGTTCACCCAGCCGATCTGCGAGAACAGGATGTACTGCGGAACGATGATCACGTGGAATGGCAGCATGATGGTCAAGAGCATGATGCCGAAAAACAGCTTCTTGCCGGTGAACTGAAGCCGGGCGAACGCATAGGCCGCCATGGAGCAGGAGATCAGGTTCCCCAGGATGGACCCCAGCACCACGATCGCGGAGTTGAGCATGTAATGTCCGAACGGGTGGGTCAGGGCAGACCAGCCGTCGGTGTAGTTGCCCATTTCCAGACTGTTCAGCCACAGTCCCGGCTCGCGGAAGATCAGCTCATTGGGCCGCAGCGACGACACAACCATCCACAGGAGCGGATAAATCATCAGGCCGCCGGCGACGATCAGGATGGCGTGCTTCATCAGCGCCTTGCTGCGCTGCGTCCGGCTGAACGCCAGGGTCCCCCTGGACTCCCGCACCTTGGGCTTGCGGTTCGTAGGCTTGCCGGCACCGGGCGTCTTCTTGTCCGGAGCGGGCAGCGTCTCAAGCTTAGTCGTCATAGAAAACCCAATACTTAGAAGCGATGAAGTTGATGGCGGTGAACACGCCGATGATGACCAGCAGGAACCAGGCCATGGCGGAGGCGTAGCCCATGTCGAACTGGCCGAAGCCCTTTTGGTAGAGGTACAGGGTGAAGAACATCGTCGAATCGGAAGGACCGCCATTGCCGCCGGAGACGATGAACGCCTGGGTGAATGACTGGAATGAGCCGATGATCTGGAGCACCAGGTTGAAGAAGATGATGGGGCTGAGCATCGGCATGGTGATCCGCCGGAACTGCTGCAGCGTACTTGCACCGTCGACCTTGGCCGCCTCGTAGTACATGACCGGGATCTGCCGCAGGCCGGCCAGGAAGATGATCATCGGAGCGCCGAACGTCCAGACGTGCAGCAGGATGATCGACCCCAGGGCAGTGCTGGGATCCGAGATCCAGCCGGGCCCTTGGACGCCGAACATGGCCAGGACCTGGTTCACCAGGCCCGTGGTGCCGAAGATCTGCTTCCAGAGGATGGCCACAGCCACTGAGCCGCCCAGGAGGGAGGGCAGGTAGAACACCGAACGGTAGAACGGCAGTCCGCGCAGGCCTTTATCAAGAACCAGCGCGATCAACAGCGCGACGGCCAGCTGGAGCGGTACGCCAACGAAGACGTACGTGAACGTCACCCGCAGCGAATTGTGCAGCCGGGCGTCGCTGAGCATGCGGGTGAAGTTGTCCAGTCCGGTCCATTCCGGCGGCTGGAGCAGGTTGTAGTCCGTAAAGGACAGGTACAGGGACATCAGCATGGGGCCGATGGTGATGGCGACGAGCCCCACCAGCCATGGCAGCAGGAAGATATAGGCAGCCTTGTTGTCGCGGCCGTTGGCCTTCTTCTCCTCAGCGGTGGCTTTGCCCTTGCGGCGGGAGATCGAGCTGAGTTCGCTAATGGCGCTCACTGCGTCAACTCCGTCCGGCAGAGCAGGCCCGCTGCCGCCGGCATGTGTGCCGGGCGCGTAGCCCTGGGGATGTGTTTAGCGGCCATGTGGTCTCCTTTGGTCATCGTGGCCCTCCACGTCTTGGCGATCGTCTGCGCGATCAGTGTATGCACCGCCCTTGTGGCCGATCCGGCCGTCCTGCAGGATCTCCCGCAACGGCCTCTTCCGGCACCTTGCGAGGGTGCTGAACAACAGCGGCTTTGTACCAAAGTAAACGGTTTCTTGACTCCTGTATAGCCCTTTGTTAGTTTTTGAGAAAACGTTTTCTGCTACGCGGGGCAGCACCCGCCGTAGCAACAACTGAGGGGCGGGACAATGAGGTTGGCTCTCAAGAAGTCTGTAATGGGTGTCGCCGGCGCCACGGCTGCGCTGGCGTTGGTACTGACGGGCTGCGGCAACAGCCCGCAGGCCGGGAAGGTGGGAACGGCGGAGGACCCGGTGACCATCAGGTTCGCATGGTGGGGCAATGACTCCCGCGCCAAGACCACCCTGGAAGTGATCAAGGACTTCGAGGCTGCCAACCCCACCATCAAGGTGCAGGGTGAGAACACCGAGTTCAGCTCCTACTGGGACAAGATGGCAACCCAGATCGCCGGCGGAACGACGCCGGACGTGTTCGCCATGAGCGGCGCCTACCCCAGCGAATACGCCAGCCGCGGTGTGCTCCTGGACTTGGACAAGGTCAAAGACCAGATCGATACCTCCAAGTTCGCCGAGGGAACGGTGGACCTGGGCAAGATCGACGGCAAGCAGTACACCATCACGGCAGGCGTGAACTCGATGTCCATGGTCATCGACCCCCAGGTCTTCGAGGCTGCCGGGGTGCCGCTGCCGAACGACGAAACCTGGACTTGGGACGACTACGTGGACATTGCCGCGGAGATCGCGAAGAAGTCGCCGGCGGGCACGTTCGGCACCACGCCCATGGCCAATGATTCCTTCCTGGCCGTCTGGGCACGCCAGAACAACGAGGCCCTCTACACGGATGACGGCAAGAAGATGGGAATCAGCGAAGGCACCCTGACCCGCTGGTTTGAACTGAACAAGAAGCTCATGGACACCGGCGGCGCCCCGTCGGCCTCCCAGACCGTGGAGGACGGCTCGGCCCAGCCCGAACTGACCCTCATGGGCCAAGGCAAACAGGCCATGAAGATTTCGTGGAGCAACCAGATGACGTCCTATTCCGGTTTCCCGCTGGTCATGATGAAGATGCCCGGTGAAAGCAAGCAGCCCGGAGCCTGGCTGCGTTCCTCCATGGAATATGCCATTTCCTCGAAATCCGCGCAGTCGAAGGAAGCCGCACTGTTCATCAACTACCTGGTCAACAACATGGACGCCGCCACCAAGATCAAGAGCGACCGTGGCATGCCCGCCAACACGGACTTGAAGGCCGGTATCACCCCGTTGCTGAAGGAAGGCCAGCAGAAGGAGGCCGCCTACCTGGACCGGATCGCGGAGCTGAATGTGGCCCCGCCCAAGCCGTTCCCGGCCGGTTCTTCCGCCACCCTTGAGGTGCTGAATCGCTACAACACGGACGTTTTGTTCGGGAAGATATCCCCGCAGGACGCTGCGAAGGGCTTCATTTCCGAGGTCAACCAGAACCTGGGCTGAGCATTCTCGCCGGTATCCTCCTCCACCATTGAGCATCGTCTGTCCACCAGGACAGCACCTTCCCTGAACAGTAGGCAGGCCCGTGAACGAAACCATCCAGCCGCTCCGGCCCAGTGCGATCGCCGGTTATGAGGACTGGCCCGGCTGGGTCCGGCAGCACCCCCGTTACCAGGCTTCCGGACCTGGCGCGCAGGAACTCTCGGACGCCCTCGGCGTGCCGGTTCCCTCCGTCCCGGAGGACCTGCAAGTCCACTGGGAGGACACGCACGACGGCGTCACCACGTCCCAGCTGAGCTGGCAGTTGGGATTCGGCCCCCGGACTACGGGCTGGCTGGTCCGCCCGGCAGGAATCACCAAGCGCCTGCCGGGCGTTCTTGGCCTGCACTGCCACGGCGGTAACAAGTTCGGTGGGGCGGACCGGCTCGTGGAGCTTCCCCAAACACACCCTTCCGCCGCGGCTGCCCGCGCCGGCCATTATGACGGGCAGGCGCTGGCAACAGACGTGGCGCGGCAGGGCTTCGCAGTCCTGGCACATGACACGTTCGCCTGGGGCAGCCGCCGCTTCGACCTGGCGGATCCGCCGTGGCGGACAGCCTCCGCCGTGGACTCACGCAAAGCGCAGTGGCGGGAGGACGGCGTCGAGCCCTCCGAAGCGGACGTCTACAATGCGGCCGCCGGCTTCCACGAGGATACGGTGGCCAAGGCCGCCGGACTGCTTGGCACCAGCCTCGCCGGAATGGTGGCGCACGACGACCTCTCCGCCTTGGAAGTGCTCGCCGGCCTCCCTGACGTCGACCAGGACCGGCTGGGCTGCATCGGGTTTTCCGGCGGCGGCGGCCGGTCGCTGACCTTGGCCGCCCTGAGCCCCCGGATCCGGACCTACGTGGTGACCTGCATGATGACCACCTTCCAATCCCTTCTGCCCGCATACCTGGACGCGCATTCCTGGTTGCTGCAGACCCCGGGGCTGTGGAAGCTCGGTGACTGGCCGGAACTGACCACCCGGTCCGGCGCCGGCAGCTTCCTGGTCCAGTACGCGCTGGCGGACCCGCTCTTCCCCGAGGCGGGCATGCGGGACGCCCACACCAAGCTGGAGTCACTTCATCCCCCGGGCGCCTACACGGGAAGTTTCTGGCCCGGCGGCCACGTCTTCACCGCCCGGATGCAGCAGGAAGCGATCAGTTTCCTGTCGGCAGCCCTGGACGCCCGGGGCCCAGCGGCCTCAGAACCGTCCCACCTTCCAACCCCTAAGCCTTTGAGGACCACGTCATGACTCAGCAATCCGTCGCCGCGGATTTTGGCAGCCGCACCGCTGCTGACTCCGCAGATCCGGCCGCCCGCCCGCGCATCGCCCTGGTGGGCGTGCACGGCTTCGGTGAGCGGCACCTGGCCAACCTCGCACGGCTCCAGGAAGCCGGAGCCCTGGAACTGGTGGCCGTAGCGGACCCCACTCCCCCTGCGCCCGGGAGGCTCGCGGACTCTGTGGCCGTCTTCCCGGACCTGGAACAGCTGCTGGGCTCCGGTCCGGCCCCTGACGTCATCATCCTGGCCACCCCCATCCAGACGCACGCGCCGCTCGCCCTTGCGGCGATCGCCGCCGGGGCCGATGTCTACGTGGAGAAGCCGCCCATGGCGTCCCTGGCCCAGTTCGACGCCGTCCTTGCCGCGGCGCAGGAGGCCGGCCGGCTGGTTCAGGTCGGCTTCCAGAGCCTGGGCTCCCACGCCCTGCCGGCGCTGGACCGCCTGGTGGCGTCCGGTGATATCGGCGAGGTCCGCGGCGTGAGCGCCGTCGGTACGTGGGTGCGCACCAAGGGCTATTTCAAGCGATCACGCTGGGCGGGCAAACGCAGCCTGGACGGCACCGATGTGGTGGACGGCGTAGCCACCAATGCCCTTGCGCATGCGGTGGCCACCGGGCTGAAGATCGCCGGGGCGGAATTGGCCCACGACGTCCTTTCCGTGGAGACGGATCTGTACCGTGCCCACGCGACCGAAAGCGACGACACCTCGGTGATCCGGGTCCGCACGGCCGGCGGCGCCGTCCTCCTCTGCGCCCTGACCTTGTGTGCCGACGAACAGACCCCGCCCTCCGTCACTGTCCACGGCACACTGGGCCGGGCAGACTTCTTCTACACCGAGGACCGGCTGACCGTTACCACACCCGACGGCGAGCGCACCGAAACGTTCGGCCGCACCGATCTGCTGGAAAACCTCCTGGCCGCCCGCCGCGCGCCCGGCGGCGCGAGCCAGCTGCTCAGCCCGCTGGCCGGGAACGGCGCTTTCATCAAGGTACTGGAAGCCATCCGGACGGCGGAGCAGCCCCGCGCGATCGGCGCAACGCATGTGGACTGGGAAGGCGAGGGCGATGATGCCCACCCCGTGGTCCGCGGAATCCGCCGGCTGGTGCGCCGGGCCGCAGCAGCGCAGGCCACCTTCGCGGAGCTCGGCGCGCCGTGGGCCCGCGAGCTGCCCGCAGCCGGGCAGCAACCCGTATTCAGGGTGAACGGGACAGTGGTGGCGACGCCGGCAGACGGCAGCCGGGTAACACCCACGTCATCGCCCCGGCCCTACCTCCATCCGGTCAGCACGATGGCCGGCACCGTCGTGACCGATCATCTCCCCGAAGACCACGTGTGGCACCTCGGGGCCGGCGTTGCCATCCAGGACGTGAATGGTGTCAATTTCTGGGGCGGCCGCACGTACACCCGCGACGCCGGGGCCTACATCTGGCGGAAGGACCACGGCCGGATCGCCACCCTCGCGGTGGAAGACGGCGCCCGTGGGGACTCGCGGACCGAAACCCTGAGCTGGCTGGCACCGGCGGATTCCACCGGGCCCGGCGCTCCCCTGCTCAGCGAACGCCGTACGTGGAGCTGGGCCGCCGTCGGCTCCTCCTCGTGGCAGCTCACGCTGGACTTCACACTGACGCCGTCCGGACCGGCCCCGGTCACGCTGGGCAGCCCGGGCTCGAACGGCCGGCCGCAGGGCGGGTACGGCGGCTTCTTCTGGCGCCTTCCCGCCGTCGACGGCGCCAGGGTGTGGACAGCGTCCGCGGAAGGGGAAGAGGCGGTCCACGGCGCCCTCCCCTCCGCTGCGGCGCCGTGGCTGGCGTGGTCCGGAAATTTCCGGACCGGAGAGCCCGACGGCGGCCCGGCCACGCTCGTCTTCCTGCCCCGGCCGGTGCCGGAGCAGCCCGGCGATCCTTGGTTTGTCCGCGTGGCGGGCTATCCCGGCGTCGGACTGTCCCTGGCGTGGGAGCGGCCGGCAACAGCCAGCCAAGCCAGCCCGCTGCACCGCACCGTCACCGTCCTGGTGGCCGACGGCCTCCTGTCCACCGGCGATATCGAACAGCTCATCACCACTTTGGGGGAATCCAAATGAACACCGCTACCCAACAGGCACAGCAGGCGACCACCGGCACCACCACGGGACCGTGGAACCCCGCAGACCGGGCCGTCAAGCGCCGGCGGGTCCTGGACATCCTGGATGCCGCGGGCAGGGACTCCCTGCTCCTGACCACCAACACGGCGCTGACCTGGTACCTGGACGGGAGCCGCGTCCACATCAGCCTCGCCGGCGACCCCGTCGCCGCCATGCTGGTCGACCGTGACGGTGACCATCTGGTCACCTACAACAACGAAGCCGCCCGGATTGCGGCAGAGGAACTGCCCGACGGCGTGAACCTCCACACGGTGCCCTGGCACGGGCAGCTGCACGCCGCCGCAGCCATGCTCGCACCTGACGGAAGGCCCCTTGCGGAGACTGATGTGGCCGCCGAGCTGAGGACCGCCCGCCAGCCGTTCCTGCCCGGCGAGAGCGCCCGGTACGCCCGGCTGTGCGCCGATGCCGCTGCAGCGATGACAGCCGTCCTTTCCGGCACCACCCCGGAAACCACCGAGTTCGCTGTGGCCTCCGCCCTGGCTGCACGGATCGTGGCGATGGGGGCCGAGCCGCTGGTGCTTCTGTGCAGCGGCGCCGGACGCAGCGGGTTCCGGCACCCGCTGCCTACCCACGCGCCGATCGGCCGGCGGGCCATGGCGGTGGTGTGCGCGCGGCGCAACGGACTGGTGGCCAATGTGACCCGCTGGGTGCGGTTTGACGCCGGAACCCCGGGCGAACTCGACGCCGAAGCCCGGATTGCCGCAGTAGAAGCGGACATTTTCGACGCCACTGTGCCCGGTGCACGGTTGGACGGCATCTTCGCTGAAATCCAGGAAGCCTACCTCCGCCACGGCTTCGGCGCAGACCAATGGACCCTCCACCATCAGGGCGGCCCGGCCGGTTACGCGGGCCGCGATCCCCGGGCGACGCCCGGCACCGACGATGCCGTGGTCCTCAATCAGACCTTCACCTGGAATCCTTCCGGTCCCGGAGTGAAGATCGAAGACACGGTCCAGCTGACGGAGACGGGGATCACCGTCCTCAGCGTGGACCCGAACTGGCCGGCCGCCGTCGTTAACGGCATCCGGCGGCCGCTGACCCTGGAGCTGTGAGCGGCCGCCTGCTGCCGGCGCCCGCTTCCTGGCAACGGCACCGGCACCGGCACCGGCACACGATGGAACGGGTGCCAAACTGCTGCCGCAACACGGAGTCACTGGTATAGACCGGCAGGCCCGTTCGAGAAAAAACCAAGGAACTTTTTCCGCGCCTGGCGCCGATTTGATGCCCCGTCGATTGGATTTGACTTGAAAACCGAGTCCCGTTCGGTGGGCCTCCCTGTGCCTCCCGGGAGCGGGCAAGCGGGTGGCGCCGCAATCCGCCGCGGCGGCAATGTTGAGCCTCCATTACGCGGCCCGGAGAGGATTCCGGGCGTGTTCTTTCTCACGATCGGTTCCCTTGCGGGCTGAACTGGAGCGTCAATAGCGTGGCACGGGACCGCGACGTACCAGCGAAGGACTGCAATGCCATCAGCACCCGCCAAGACGGACCCGCCCGCACCGCAACGGACCGCCCCATCAGGCCACCACCCCGCTGAAAAGGATCCCGGGGGCCTTCGGGAATTCCTGACCACCGGGCTCCGCTGGGACCTGCCGGCGTCGCTGGTGGTGTTCCTGGTGGCCGTCCCGCTGTCGCTGGGCATCGCGGCCGCCTCCGGCGCCCCGGTGATGGCCGGCCTGATTGCCGCCGCCGTGGGCGGGATCGTCGCCGGCAGCCTGGGTGGTTCCCCGCTGCAGGTCAGCGGGCCAGCCGCCGGACTGACAGTCATCGTTGCCGGCCTGATTGAACAGTTCGGCTGGCCGGTCACCTGCGCCATCACCGCGGCAGCCGGCGTGCTCCAGGCACTGCTCGGACTGGCACGGGTGGGCCGCGTCGCGCTGGCCATCGCACCGGTGGTGGTCCATGCCATGCTCGCGGGCATCGGCATCACCATTGTGCTGCAGCAGCTGCACGTGATGCTCGGCGCCGAGTCGGCCAGCGAGGCCTGGGAGAACATCATGGGCATGCCGGGCAGCTTCCTTGCCGCCGACATCGCCGCTGCAGTCCTTGGTGCTGTAGTTATCGCCCTGCTGCTCGGCTGGAAGCACCTTCCTCCCGCTGTCCGCCGGGTTCCCGGGCCCCTTGTTGCGGTCATCGCGGCCACCGCCCTCTCCCTGCCCTTCAACGTGGACCGGATCACCTTTGACGGCTCCCTGCTGGGCGCACTTGCCTTTCCCGAGCTGCCCGACGGGAACTGGACCGCGGTTGTCCTGGGCGTGGTGACCATCGCGCTGATCGCCAGTGTGGAATCCCTGCTCTCGGCCGTGGCCGTCGACAAGATGCACCACGGGAGGCGAACGGACTTCAACCGCGAACTCCTGGGGCAGGGCGCCGCCAATGTGACCTCCGGGATGCTTGGAGGCCTGCCCGTGACCGGGGTGATCGTCCGGAGCGCCACCAACCTTGAGGCCGGTGCCCGGACGCGCAAGTCCGCAATCCTCCACGGTGTCTGGGTGCTGGTCTTCTCGCTGCTGCTGGCGGGCCTGATCCAGCTGATTCCGCAGGCTGTCCTCGCAGGACTGCTCATCGTGATCGGTTCGCGCCTGGTCCGGGCGGCCGACATCAGGACGGCACGGCGGACGGGCGACCTGACCGTCTACGGTGTGACCCTGTTCTGCGTGGTGTTCGTCAATCTGCTCGTGGGAGTTTTGACCGGCCTGGTCCTGGCCGTTGCGCTGGTTCTCTGGCGTGTGGCGAGGGCCAGCATCCACGCTGAACCGGCAGGCACCGGCGACGGGAAGCGCTGGCGGGTGGTGATCGACGGCTCATGCAGCTTCCTCTCCCTCCCGCGGCTGAGCGCCGTGCTGGCCTCGGTTCCGGCCGGGGCGCACGTCACGGTGGAGCTGGAGGTGGACTTCCTGGACCATCCCGTCCACGACACCCTTGACGCCTGGCGCAACAGGCACGTGGGCAACGGCGGCACGGTGGTCGTTGAGGAAAGCGGCACGGCCACGCTCCACGACGCACAGGCCGGCCCGCCGAGCCGCGGCAGTTCACGCTCCGCCCTTCGGAGCGGCTTCGCCCCCTGGCGCAGCTGGCAGCAGCGGCTCACCGGGCACGCGGCCTCCGGGACTGAGGCTGCGCGGCCGAACGTTGCGGGACCGCGGGTTCCAGGGCCCGATGTTCCCGGGCCGCTGCGGTCGGTGCTGGACGGTGTGGACAACTACCACCGGCGGAACGCCCATCTGGTGCGTCCCCATGTGCAGGAGCTGTCCTCGTACCAGGATCCGGGCACGCTGTTCGTGGCCTGCTCGGACTCCCGCCTGGTGCCGAACCTGATCACCAGCAGCGGCCCGGGTGATCTCTTCACCGTGCGGAACGTGGGCAATGTGGTGGGCGACGACGGCCGGGACGCCTCCATCGAGGCAGCCCTGGAGTTTGCCCTCAACGAACTCTCGGTGGAGTCGATTGTGGTCTGCGGGCATTCGGGCTGCGGTGCCATGACCGCCCTGTGGGCGGACCCGGACGGCGCGGGCGATCGAGGCGCCATCGACGTCTGGCTCGACCACGCCCGGCCAAGCCTGATGGCTTTCCGCGACGGGCACCCCGTCCAGGCAGCTGCAGCCGAGGCGGGTTTCGGTGCCGTGGACCAGCTGGCCATGGTGAACGTTGCGGTCCAGCTGGACAGGCTCCTGGGCCACCCGGGATTGCGGGAACCGCTGGACTCAGGACGCGTCCACGTCGCAGGGCTGTTCTACGACATCTCCACGGCCCGCGTCCTGCAGATCACGCCCGACGGCATCGGCCACCTGGACGCCTCCCGGGAGAGCCGCTAAGCGGGCCTGCTTCAGGCGTTGGAGAACCACACGGTGTGCGGTTCCCGCCGGGCGGCGCGCGGAGCGGCGAGCCGCCTGGCCGGCTCAGGTCTCGCGGGCTTAGCAGTCACGGGCTCCGCCCGGGCGGTTTCAACCGCAACCGTCTTTTCGACCCTGACGATATCCAGCGCCTCCACGTCCAGCAGCTTGCGCGCCCCCGTTCGCGAATCCACGATCCAGAACAGGTCCGTGGAAGGAATTGTCTCTGTCACGCTCCCCCGGTGGAACAACCGGCCCTTGTGCCAGGCCTCGATTTCTTCCCCGACCGCCAAGTCCGAAGACGTCCGGATGGTTGAATTCCCGCTTGCTTCCACTGTGTGCCTCCCCTGGCGATACTCCTGAAAACAGCTTCCCCCAGCAAGATTGCGGCAACGTTTCCGGACGGTGACTTTCCTGTGTCGCCTGCCCGTGAACTGACCTAATGAACCTAGGGAAGCACCAGGACGCCGTCCACACGCCGCGGGATTCCCAGCGGGTTGGCTTCCCGGAGGGCGGGATGCAGCACGGCTTCGGGAGCGTCCTGGTAGGCCACGGGGCGCTGGAAGCGGCGCACCGCCGTCGCCCCCACCGAGGTGAACAGCGAGGTGGTGGCCGGGTAGGGCCCGCCATGCTGCTGGGCCCAGTTCACTGCAACACCGGTGGGCCAGCCGTCGAACAGCACCCGGCCGGCGAGACCGGACAGCTGCTCCACCAGCTCCGACACGTCTTGGTCCGGCTGCGCGTGGACAGTGGCGGTCAGGCTGCCGGGCACCAGGGCCAGCGCCTCGGCCAGCTCATCGTGGCCGGAGTATTCGATCAACAGCGTGGTGGGGCCGAAACACTCCTCCAGCAGTTCCGCCGGGCGCTCCAGCACGCTGGCCGCGGAGGTCAGGAAGACCACCGGTGCCGCACCGTTCGCTGTTGCGTCCTGGTCAACCGACCCGCTGACCACCTGCACGGCAGGCCGGCCCGACGCATCCGTCAGTGCGGCCACCGCCCGGAGTCCGTCCGGGTAGGCGTCGGCGATGCGCTCGGTCAGCATCGGAGCCGCGCCCTTGTCCTTGGCGGCTTCCGCCAGCAGCGCCGGGAAGTCGGTTCCGGCCGGGATGAACACGAGCCCCGGCTTGGTGCAGAACTGCCCGGCGCCGAGGGTGAAGGAACCTGCCAGGCCTGCCGCCAGCTCGCCGCCACGGGCCTTCAGTGCCTCGGCCGTGATCACCACGGGGTTGAGGCTGCCGAGTTCGCCGTAGAACGGAATGGGTTCGGGCCGGGCAACCGCGAGGTCGAACAACGCCCGGCCGCCGGGAATGGATCCGGTGAAGCCCACGGCCTTGATGGCGGGATCCTGCACCAGCGCGGTGCCGGCGTCCCGTCCGCTGACCAGGGCAAACAGACCGTCGGGAGCACCGGCTGCAGCCAGCGCATCCCTGACGATTTCCGCTGTCCGTTCGGAGAGCCTGAGGTGGCCGGAGTGCGCCTTCACAACGACTGAACAGCCGACGGCGAGCGCCGACGCAGTGTCGCCGCCTGCCACCGAGAACGCGAACGGGAAGTTCGATGCCGAGAAGACAGCCACCGGGCCGAGCGGCTTCAGCAACCGCCGCAGGTCAGGCTTGGGCGGAGTGGACGACGGGTCGGCGTGGTCGATGACGGCCTCAAGGTAGGAACCTTCGGTGATCACCGTGGCGAAAAGCCGCAGCTGCCCGGAGGTGCGGGCCACCTCGCCGGTGAGCCGCGCGGCGCCCAGCCGGGTTTCCGCGTCGGCGAGGGCCACCAGTTCCGTCACGTTGGCGTCCAGCGCATCGGCGACGGCGTTCAACCAGGCGGCCCGTTCGACGTCTGACGCGGCTGCGGCGGATTTGGCCGCCCTGGTGGCGGCGGCGGTCAGGGCGGTGAGTTCGAGGGTTGCTGTTGTCACAGTGAGTTCCTGTTCTGGTGATCGGCGGATGCCCCGGAGAAGACGAACCCCAGCCCGGGCCTGCCAGTGAGTGTGAGCCGGCTGTTGCCGACCTGCACGGGTGAGGGCGCGTCCAGCACGCCAAGTTGTTCGAAGGAGGCGTCCTCGACGTCCTCCACCAGGGTGGGCTCGGCCATGGTCAGCGCGAGCTGGCCGGAGAGTTCCGGCAGCAGGTGCGGCATGACCCTGATGCTGTGCGTGCGGGCGAGTTCCACGATGCGGCGGAACGGGGTGATGCCGCCGACACGGATGATGTTGGGTTGGATGATGTCCACCGCTCCCGCCTCGATGAAGTCGCGGAAGCGGTAGATGTTGTGCAGGTTCTCGCCCAGCGCGATGGGTACCGGCGAGTGTTGGCGCAGCCTGCGGTAGGCCCAGAGGTCGTCAGCCCGGAGGGGTTCTTCCAGCCATTCGAGGCCGAACTCCCCCAGCACCTCCAGGGCGCGGAATGTGGCGGGCAGGTCCCAGCGCTGGTTGGCGTCGATCATCAGCTTCCGGTGGGGGCCCAGGACCTTCCGGACAGCGGCCACGCGTTCCACGTCTTCGCGGATGTCCGGCTTGCCCACCTTGATCTTGACGGCGTTGTGCCCGGCAGCCACCCAGCGTTCCACCTGCGCCACGAGCTCCCCGATGGAGTAGTGCAGGTTCACGCCGGAACCGTACACCTCCACGGAGTCCTGGCGCTGGCCCAGAAGCCCGGTGACCGAGGTTCCGGCGCGGCGCGCCTGCAGGTCCCACAGGGCAAGATCCGCGCCGGCCATGGCGATGGTGGTCAGTCCCCCGCCCCCGGCTTCGTGCAGCCGCTTCCACAGCTGGTCCCACACACCCTCGGGGTTCGCTTCGAGCCCGGTAATGAAAGGCGCGACGTCGAAGTCCAGGAGCGCTTTGACCGCCTGCGGGCCGATGGTGGGGGTCCACGAAAACCCGTGACCCGTGCCGCCGTCGTCCGTCCGGACTTCGGTGACGATCACATGGTTTTCCGGTGCCTCCGCACCCCAGCTCCGCAGGAGCGGAACAGTCAGCAGGCGGCTCGACAGCCCGGTGATCCGGGGCAGCGTCCGCACCGCCGCGGCGACCGGCGCTTCGGCTACTGGCGATCCCATCAGCGTCCGGCCAGCTCGTAGCCCTTGGCCAGGATGGACTTGAGCTGGACGAGCTGTTCCTCGGTGGGGTCAACCAGCGGAGCCCGCACCGGTCCGACCGGCAGTCCGCCCAGGCGCAGCCCGGCCTTGATCAGGGAAACGCCGAAACCCGGGGTCTGGTCGCGGAGCCGCACCAGCGGCGCGTAGAAGCCGTCCAGCAGCGCGTGCCGGCGGTCTTCGTCGCCGGAGATGTAGGCGTCGTAGTAGGCCTTGGCGATTTCCGGGGCCATGGCGAACGCTGCCGAGGAGTAAAGCGGGATGCCCAGGCCGCGGTAGGCGCCCTGGGTCAGCTCCGCGGTGAGCAGGCCGTTGAAGAGCAGGAAGTCCGTGCGGCCGCTGGTGTTGATGGCGCTGACGATCTCCTGGGCCAGGCCGACGTCGCCCAGCCCGTCCTTGAAACCGATCACCTTGGGGTTGGCGGCGAGCCGTGCCATGGAGGCTGCCGTGTATTTGGCGTTGCCGCGGTGGTAGACGATCACCGGCAGGCTGCTGGCCGCGGCCACCGCTTCGATGTACGCCACCAAACCGTCGGTGGGGCCGGTCACAAGGTACGGCGGCAGGACCAGCAGCGCGTCGGCGCCCGCTTCCTCGGCCACGCGGGCGCAGGCAAGCGCATGGCCCAGCGGTCCGCCGGCGCCGGCAACTACCGGCACCTGCCCCGCCACGGCTTGGACGGCGGCGGTCACAACGGTGCGCACCTCGTCAATGCTCAGCGCGTGGAACTCGCCGGTGCCGCAGGCGGGGAACACTCCGCCGGGCCCATGCGGGAGACGGGAGGTGATGTGTTCCTTGAGGATGCCCACATCGACAGTCCCTTCCGGTGTGAAGGGTGTGACGGGGAAGAACAGTACGCCGTCGAAGTTCATGGGGTCTCCTTTGATCCTGTGCCGGCCGCGACCAGCACGGCAGGGGTCTCGTCGTTGAGCGTGGTTTCAGTCTTCAGTTCGGTCCGCCAGTTGCGTTTGGGTTCCCAGCCGAGCAGTTCACGGGCCTTGGTGATCGAGAATGCCGGGCTGGTGCCCGTGAGTCCCGCGGCAAGCTCCGAGCTGCCGGGCAGGAACCGGGGCATCAGCTCCGCAAGCGGTGCGGTGGCCAGCGCATCCGCTGCCCCCACGAAGAAGGTCTGGCCGTTGGGGATGCTATCCATCTTGGCGAGCAGCAGGTCCAGGAAGTCCGCCACATCCCGCGCATCCACGTAGTTGAAGAGCGCGGGCGCGGACAACGCGGGATCATCCAGCCGTTCACGGACGGTGTGGCCCTGCTGGGTGGGCGCGCCCGCCCATTCCTCGGGCGAGATCACATAGCAGGGCCGGAAGGCCGCATAGCGGATATCATCCCCCTGCGCTGCGGCGAACATCTGCACCGTCTGTTCAGCGATGAGTTTGGACAGTGCATAGGCGTTCCAGGGCCGCGGCGTGGTTTGCTCGTCCACCGGGAAGCTCTCCGGCAGCCAGCCCGCGGGCGAGCCATAGCCCAGTACCGTGGGGCTGCTTGCCGTGACGATCTTGCCGATACGCAGTTCGGTGGCCGCGCTGATGACGGCGTACGCCAGCCTTGTGTTGGTGCTGAAGATGACGTCTTCCGGCGCGCTGAACGGCACGGCGATCGCCGCGAGGTGGACGACGGCGTCGGGCGTTGTTTCGCGCAGGAGGCGTTCCGCCTCCCCGGGCGCCAGGAGGTCGGCCGTGCGCTGCTCGACGCCGTCGGGCAGCTGGGCGGCGGGAACAGCGTCGCGGTCCACGGAGATGACGTGGTGGCCTGCGCCGGCGAGGCCGGCAACAACACTGCGCCCAAGCCGGCCGGAGCCGCCGGTGACAAAAATCCTGCTCATGGTGATCGGGTCCTTATTCGGTCTGTGGGCTCAGGTCACTGGGCCCGGGTCTGTGGGGTTCTGCGGAGGTCGGTGCCGAGCCCCAGGTCCGCAGTGCGGACCGGCAGCCCGGACTCCAGGGACGCGTTGCCCGCGATGCCGACCGAGACGGAGCGAAGTCCGTCCACGTAGCCGGAGGGGCGTCCCAGCGGGTCCTCGCCGGGGCCGTTGAACAGATCGGACAGGAGGAGCTCGTCGCCGCCGCCGTGGCCGCCTTCGCCGTTGACGATGGGCACCTCGTAGGCCGCCTCCCAGTGGCGCTGTACCACCAGGCGTTCGCCGTTGCGGCGCACCGCGTCCTCTTCCTCGACGGGCGTCGCCGAAGGGTCCACCACGGTCTTCTTGTCCGTGCTGTGC
This sequence comes from Arthrobacter sp. FB24, assembly GCF_000196235.1. NCBI lineage: Bacteria > Bacillati > Actinomycetota > Actinomycetes > Micrococcales > Micrococcaceae > Arthrobacter > Arthrobacter sp. FB24. Next base: position 3,753,118 of record NC_008541.1, read on the forward strand.
AGGACAGCGGCGCGTTCCACCACTTCGAGTTCCGCCCGGCCCTCGGTGCCGTTGACTGCCACGCGGTAGCCTTCCCACGGGCTGTGGGCGTTGAGCGAGTAGCTGAGGATGGGGCCGCCGTGGTAGTCCACCACGAGGGCGAGGTTGTCCTCGATGGTGATGCCGGCCGTGAAGACGTCCTGGTCGCGGCGGTAGCCGTCGAAGTGCTCGTTGTCCAGGAAGAGCGCCTTGAGGCGTTCGTCTTCCCGCAGGTCCAGCGCGAACGGATCCTTTTCTGCCGAGCCTGTTCCGGCGTCGGGCGTTCCGCGTTCCGGGCGCGGGCCCAGGCCACGCTCGGCAGCGTTCTTATCGCCGTAGAACTTCAAGCCTCCGGAGGCGAAAACGCGTTCCGGGACGTCGTCGATCCACCAGTTGACCAGGTCGAAGTGGTGGGATGCCTTGTGGATCAGCAGGCCGCCGGAGTTCTTCTTCTCACGGTGCCAGCGGCGGAAGTAGTCCGCACCGTGGACCGTGTCCAGAACCCAGCTGAAGTCGATCGAGGTGACCTTGCCGATCACGCCGCTCTGGATGATCTCCTTCAGGGCGCTGTTGCGCGGCGAGTAGCGGTAGTTGAAGGTGACCACCACGTTCCGGCCGGTTTCTTCGACGGCCCTGGTGATCCGGCGGCAGCCTTCGGCATCGATGGTCAGCGGCTTTTCCACCACCACGTCGGCACCGGCTTCCAGGCCTTCCACGATGTAGTCGGCGTGGGTGTAGTCCGGCGTGGTCACCACAACGCGGTCAATGTCGTTGTCCCGGATGAACGCGGTCAGGTCGGCGGGATCAAATGCTGCGACGGGGCCGGGAGCGCCGAGTTCCTGGATGAGCTTCTGGTAGAACTCCACGCGGCCGGGGTTGACGTCGGAGAAGGCCACCAGTTCAGCGGTGTCCGAATGCTTGCCGAAGATCGCGCGGATGTACATTTCGGACCGGCCACCCGTGCCGATCAGGACGATCCGCGCTTTGCGGACCGCTTTGGCGGGGGCTGCGCCGGCGGGGTGGACAGCGCTGGCGGGGGCGGCGGCAGCGGCAGTGCTGGCCACGGCAGCACTGCTGCCCGGATTGACGGTGTTGGCTGTGTTGCCCATTGCGGTGTAACCCTTTCGGAAGGCAGGAAGTTGGCCGCTTGACGGCCGGTGGTGGTGCGGTGAGAATTATGAGAAAGCGTTTTCTCGGAACGTTATAAGCTTTGTATCAAGACTCTGGCGGTCACGTCAACCATCGTCCCGAACGGCAATGCCCGTAGGGGAAGACGGCGAAGGAGTCGGAGAAGCCCGGAAAGGGGCCACTTTGGGCAGGAGAGCCACCACCCGGCGAATCGGCATTGCCGACGTCGCCCTCAAGGCAGGCGTTTCACACGCGACCGTTTCGCGTGTGATGAACGGCAACTTCACTGTTGACCCCGCCATCGCCGAGCGCGTCAGGGCTGCGGCCACCGAACTGAACTACCAGCCGAACCCGGTGGGACGCAGCCTGGCGCTGGGAAAAACGGACACCATCGGCATTGTGGTGCCGGACCTCTCCAATCCCACCTTCCAGGCCATCCTCCGCGGCCTCAGCATGGCCGCCGCCCAGGACGGCTACCGGGTCCTGATCGCCGACTCCTCCGAAGTGTCCAGCGAGGAAGCCATCCTCGCCGGCGAGGCCCGCCGGCGCTGCGACGGACTGGTGCTCTGTGCGCCGCGCATGGGCGACGCCGAGCTGGAAGAGCTCGCGCCGTCACTCCAGCCCATGGTGCTGATCAACCGAACCACTGTGGACACGCACACGCCCAGCCTGATGGTGGACTACGGCCAGGGCATCCAGGAACTGGCCGAACACCTCGTGGACCTGGGCCACACGCGCCTCGCCTTCCTGGCCGGACCGGCCCGGAGCGCGTCGAACGGCCTGCGTCTCGTCGGACTGGAAAAGTTCACAGCGGCCCACCCGGAGATTGACCTCAAGATGCTCGACGGCGGCTCCACCTTCGAGGTAGGGCACCAGTCGGTGGATGCGGTCCTTGCCAGCGGAGCCACCGGCATCCTGGCCTTCAACGACCTCGTGGCCATGGGTCTGCTGAGCGGTCTCCACGAGCGCGGCGTCAGGGTCCCGGAGGACATTTCCGTCACCGGCTTCGACGACATCCCCTTTGCCCGCTACACCACTCCCACGCTCACCACGGCGGCGGTGCCCATCACCGAACTGGGCCAGCAGGCGTGGCACCGGATGCGGGACCTGATCCGCCACATCCCCTCCGATGCGGCCGCCGAAGGACCCACAGTGTTCCAGCCGCGGCTCGAAGTCCGCGGCAGCACGGGAGCGGTGAAGGGCTAGGGTCCGGGCCTAGGCTACGGGTGGCGCCAGGAGGACATCAACCAGCTGCGTCAGGCCGTCCGCCATGTCCACGTTCTTGTCATAAAGCCACTGCAACTGCAGGCCGTCAAACGCGGCCACCACCAGTCGCGCCAGTTTTTGCGCGGGCACGTCCCGGCGCACCTCACCGGCCTCCTGGCGTCGGCCAATGTCCTCGGCCAGTTCCGCCACCACCTGGGCGTAGCGCTCCTGGAAATAGGGGTGCGAATCATGCCCCGGATCATTCGCCGTCGCTGAAGCCACGGCATAAAGCGTGGTGAGCCCCGGCTCCCTGCGGTTGCGTTCGGCGATCGGCGCCATCAGCCGCAGGCCCACTTCCTCGTCTTCCCCGGCGGCCAGGCTCCTGCGGTCCCGTTCGGCGAGCACAGCGGTCAGCAGCTCCTGCTTGCCGCGAAAGTAATGGAACAGGGTGGCTTCCTTCACCCCCACCAGCTCGGCTACGCGTTTGAGCGCCGTACCCTCGAAGCCTTCTGTTGCAAAAACATCCGTGGCCGTCTGGATTATCTGTTCGCGGCGTTCCGCTCCCTTGGCGTACTGGCCGCGTGGCTTCGACGTTGACATTGAGTCAGTGTATTTCACTCCTTTCCACGAAAATCTAGTCAGACTTGGTTTTTGTCGCTACCATCATTGTCAGGACCCAACGGAGGGTCACTTTTCGTCAGGAGGCAATGTGGCCGTCAAGACCATTCCCCAGGATTCCGCTGCTTCTCCGGCCAGCGGAACGCCGGCTGGCAGTTTGAGCAGGGCGCGTTCCGCCTGCTGGTGGGCCGCCACGCGGCTGACGATTTCCAGGTACTGGAGATCGAACTGCGCTAACGCCCCCTCCCGCACGGGCTACGGCCGGGCCGGGTCCGAATCCTTCGGACCCAGCCCGGCCTCTTTGTAATACCCCTCGATGTGGGCTGCCACGAGCCCGGCCGCCCTGCCGCCGTCGTGGTGGTTAATGGCCGCGAGGATCTCGCGGTGTTCGGCGCGGAGCCGGGCGGCGGTGGCATCCCAGTCGGGAAGGTTCGCCGTGAGTTTGCCGGCGTAGCTTTGGATCGCTTCCCGCAGGGAGCCCATCATGGCGCTGACCACGGCGTTGCCGGCAGCTTCGGCGAGGGCCAGATGAAAGCGGACGTCGAGGGCCAGGAATTCGTCGGTGTCCGGGCACGCCTCCATCTTTTCCAGCAGCTCGGCGGCCTCTGCCAGCGCCGGGGAATCCGTGCGGGCGCGGGCAACCGCCCAGGATTCGAGCAGCACGCGGGTCTGCACAATATCCGCCACGGGCAGGTGCGAGGTGGCCACGTGGAGTCGCAGCGCCGATCCGAGCGCCGCCGTCGGGTCCGCAATGACCACCGTGCCGGCGTCGGGACCGGATCCCACCCCGGCGCGGACAACGCCCATGGCTTCCAGGATCCGGATCGCTTCACGGACTGATGTCCGCGAGACCTGCAGCTGTTCGGCCAGCGTCCGCTCAGCCGGCAGCCGGCCGCCCAGGGCCAGTTCGCCGCTGGAAAGCTGGTTCTCGATCCACTGCAGGACCAATTGATGGGTACGCATGGGCCAATGGTACTTGATGTGGTTGGACCACATCCTTTAGAGTGTGGTTAGACCACAGATCCATCTGTCCAGAGCGGCCCGTCCAGAGCCACTTCAGCCCGATGCCCCGGAGGCAGCAATGACGCACACCATCCAGCCCAACAACCCTGAGGCCACCCCGGCCCCCGACGCAACGGACGTGCCGTCCACGGCCGCCGGCAGCGCAGCCGTAGCATCCCAGACCGGCGCAGCGTTGTCCGGCGCAGTGAACCGGGCAGCAGCGGCAGTCCCGGCCGCGCTCAAGCGCCGCGTGCCGAAGCACTCGGACCTCGCCCCGCTGATGCAGTTCAAGAAACCCGAGTTCAGCCGTGCCGCGAAGCTGCAGCGCGCCAGCACCATCTGGGAACTGCGGGACATGGCCAAGCGCCGCACCCCGCAGGCACCGTTCGACTACACCGACGGCGCCGCCGAAGCCGAAATCACCCTGCGGCGCGCCCGTGAGGCCTTCCTGGACATCGAGTTCCGGCCGGGCGTCCTTCGGAACGTCTCCAGTATCGACCTGAGCACCGACATCCTGGGCAAGCCCTCCCGACTGCCCGTCGGCATCGCGCCCACCGGTTTCACCCGGATGATGCAGTCCGAAGGCGAGTACGCCGGATCCCAGGCCGCCGAAGCCGCCGGCATTCCCTACACGCTGTCCACCATGGGCACCGCATCCATCGAGGATGTCGCCGAGGCGGCGCCCAACGGACGCAACTGGTTCCAGCTGTACCTGTGGACGGACCGTGACCGCTCCCTCGAACTGATCGAGCGCGCCGCCAAGGCAGGAAACGACACCCTGATGGTCACCGTGGACACCGCCGTCGCCGGGGCCCGCCTCCGCGACGTCCGCAACGGCATGACAATTCCGCCGGCGCTGACCATCAAGACCGTGCTGGATGCGTCCTACCGACCGGCCTGGTGGTTCAACTTCCTCACCCACGAGCCGCTGACGTTTGCGTCGCTCTCCCGCTACACCGGCACCGTGGCGGACCTGATCAACTCCATGTTCGATCCCACCCTGACGTTCGAGGACCTGGACTGGCTGCGCGAAACCTGGAAGGGCAAGCTCGTGGTCAAGGGCATCCAGACCGTCGACGACGCCCGCAAGGTGGTGGACCACGGCGCCGACGGCGTGGTGCTGTCCAACCACGGCGGACGCCAGCTGGACCGTGCGCCCATCCCGTTCCACCTCCTGCCCGGCGTCAAGGAAGCCTTTACCAAGGACAACTCCGACGCCGCCATCATCCTGGACACCGGCATCATGAGCGGCGCCGACATCATTGCCGCGCTGGCCCAGGGCGCCGACTTCACGCTGATCGGCCGCGCTTACCTGTACGGCCTCATGGCCGGCGGCCGGGCCGGCGTGGACCGCGCCATCCAGATCCTGGAAAAGGACATGACCCGCACCATGGCGCTGCTGGGCGTCAGCAAGCTCTCCGAGCTCACCCCGGACCACGTCCGGATCCTCGGCAAGTAGGCCGGCACACCCGGCCACCAGCTGCCCCGCCCAACTGACTGGCAGTTAACGCACCCACAACGGGTTTTCACAGCGTTGTCTGCGAGTCAGTTGGGTGACGCGGGGCTACTTTTTGCGGCCGAACTTTGGCAGGTTCGCGATGAGGTCTGCGGCCTTCGTGGCGGCCCGGCCCACGGTGCGGCCGATCTGCTGCGGGACGGTGTCGTCCCCTGCCGTGGCCACCGGAATCGCCACGGCAGGGCTGAGCTGCCCGCCTTCCGAGGCGCCGGGCACCGCTGCGGCAGCCGGACGGCCGGGGCCCGTAGCGGCCGGCACCGGCGCGGCAGCCGCGGTTTCCGCTGCCTGCACCGTTTTTTCCTCCAGGACCTGCGCGGCCGGTGAGCTGACGGCGGCGGCACGCGGCCCGACGTCGAACGTCTCCAGCCAGCCGGCGACGCCGGCAAGCGGCTTGGGGTTGAGCGCGTAGTAGCGCTTCTGGCCCTGGGCGCGCATGCTGACCAGATCGGCCTCGCGAAGCACTTTCAAATGTTTGGAGATGGTGGGCTGGCTGGCGTCCAGTTCCTCGACCAGCTCCCCCACTGCTTTGTCCCCCGAGCGGAGGGATACCAGAATGTCACGCCGGGTTGCCTCAGCAATGACGGCAAATACGTCGTCTGTCACCATGGGATCCACCCTAGCGACATATACGCCGGATGGCATCCACTATTTCCTCCCGCGGACCTCCCGCGCACAACGGCCATTGCCCCGCATCTGCCGCAGTGCTACAACGGACTCACGGTTGCCCCGGGCTGTCCGGCTGCGGCCGCTCAAATATGAGGGGTGGATGGCCATGGATTTCCTGCGCCAGCAGCTGTTCAACATCATCGCTTTTGTGTTTTTGGGCCTGTTCGTAGCGGTCTGGGGATCCGTGCTGCTGCGCGTCGGCTTCTGGGTGCCGGACGGCAGGACGGTCGCGCCGCCCCTGAACGGAGCCCTGGTTACGGCAGCGGGCGTCCTGGCAACGTCCCTGAGCTCCCTGACCGCCTCGGCCCTGGGTTTCACCATTGCCGAAGTCCGCCGCGACGAGGAGGCCCGCCGCGATCTGAAACCCGGCCAAGCAGGCGCCACCGCCGCCTTCAACCCGGCCGAAGTCACGGCCCGGCTGTCCGGGCGGATCGTGGCCGCGGTGGTGGTTTACCTCGCAGTGGGGCTGCTGGTCCTGCTCCTCTGGCTGGTCAAGGGAACTGCGTCAACGGACCTTATTGGCGCCTTCGCACTGTCCCTGCTGGGCTGGCTCATCGGCGCCGCCGGGGTGGTGTTCCAGACGGAAAAACCGCTCACCTAATCGAACCAGGCGCTTGTCGAACCAGGCGCTTGTCCAACCAGGTGCTAGTCGAACCAGGCGCTAGTCGAACCAGGGGTCCAGGCCGTATAGCGGAAACACTTCCTTGCGCGTGGCCATCACGGTGCGGTCCACCTCGTCGTTGGGATCGAAGCCGACCTCCCATGAACGCCACCACAGGTCGACGTCATCGCCCATGAGTTCGGGCGCCGTCACCCCGTAGAGTGCCCCGTACTTGTCCTGGACGTACTTCCGCCAGTCCTCGGGAACGGGCGTCCGGAGCGGCACGGGCCTGCCGGCCGCGACGGCGATCAGGTGGCTCCAGGAGCGCGGCACCACGCTGATCACGTTGTAGCCGCCCCCGCCGGTGGCAATCCACCGGTTGCCGCAGTAGCGCGCTGCGAGATTCCCGACGGCGGTGGCCGCTTCACGCTGGCCGTCCACGCTGATGTTGAGGTGCGTCAGGGGATCAAGCCGGTGCGAGTCGCAGCCGTGCTGGCTCACAATCACTTCGGGTTCGAAGGCGCCGATCAGCTGCGGCACGACCGCATGGAAGGCCCGCAGCCAGCCGGCGTCGCCCGTTCCGGCCGGAAGGGCCACATTGACCGCACTGCCCTGGGCGTTGGGGCCGCCGATCTCGTTGGCGAAGCCCGTCCCGGGGAAAAGTGTCAGCCCGGTCTCGTGCAGGGAAATGGTGAGGACCCTCGGATCATCCCAGAAGATACTCTGCGTCCCGTCGCCATGGTGGGCGTCGACGTCGATATATGCCACGCGCTGCAAACCGCCGTCGAGCAGTTTTTGGATGGCCAGGGCGGCATCGTTGTAAATGCAGAAGCCGCTGGCCCGCTCCTTGGCGGCGTGGTGCATGCCGCCGCCGAAGTTGACCGCCCGGACGGCGCTGCCGTCAAGGATCGCACTGGCTGCCATCAGTGAACCGCCGGCAAGCCGCGCGCTGGCCTCATGCATGCCGGCAAAAGCGGGGTCATCCTCCGTGCCCAGGCCCCGCTCCAGGTCGGGCTCGTCCGGGTTCAGGCTGACCCGCCGGACCGCCGCAACGAATTCGGCGCTATGGACGGTGCACAGTTCGTCGTCACCGGCCACTTCCGGGGCAGCCACGGTTACGTGCCCCAGGTCCAGCAGGCCCAGGCTGCGGGCGAGGCGGGCAGTGAGCTCCATGCGTTCGGGTGCCATCGGGTGCCCGTGGCCGAAGTTATAAGCGGTCATGGCCATATCCCACACCACCATCGTTGGCAGTGCGGATTGAGCGAGTCCGGGCAGGAATGTCATCAAGGACAGGCTACCTGAGCCGGGCGCGCTGATTTCCCGGTCATCGCGCGGAATATAGTGGTTTACTACTGAAGGAAGCAGTTTCAACCGAGGAAAAGCCGCACATGACGCAAAGCCAGCCGAGGTCCAAGAGCCCGGCTAACTGGCACCCCGGCATGCCGGAGCGTGAAGGTCTGTGGATCTTCACGGGGATCCGCGACTTCATTGACAACATCGCCAACACGTCACCGGCGCGGCTGGCGCTGACTGCGTTCGGTGTTGTCATCATCCTGTTCACAGCTCTCCTGTCCATGCCGGCGGCGTCCGCCACCGGCAATTTCACTCCCCTGCACCAGGCCCTGTTCACCGCGGTGTCCGCCGTCTGCGTTACGGGCCTCACCGTCGTGTCCACGGCCGTGCACTGGTCCTTCTTCGGCCAGCTGGTCATCCTGATCGGCATATTCGTCGGCGGCCTGGGCACGCTGACCCTGGCCTCGCTGCTGGCCCTCATGGTCAGCAAGAAGCTCGGGGTTCGCGGCAAGCTCATTGCCCAGGAAGCCATGAACAATGCCGGGCGCCTTGGCGAAGTGGGCACGCTGCTGCGGATCGTCATCACCACGTCCGTGGTCATCGAAGGCAGCCTGGCACTGGCCCTTATCCCCCGCTTCCTGGCGCTGGGCGAGAGCTTTGGCCAGTCCGTGTGGCATGGCGTTTTCTATGCGATCTCCGCCTTCAACAACGCCGGTTTCACCCCGCACTCGGACGGGATCGTCCCGTACGAGACCGATCTGTGGATCCTGGTCCCGCTGATGCTCGGTGTGTTCCTGGGCAGCCTTGGTTTCCCTGTGGTGATGGTGCTGCAGCAGAACGGGCTGAACTGGAAGAAATGGAACCTGCACACCAAGCTGACCATCCAGGTGTCGTTCATCCTGCTGGCTGCCGGAACCGTGCTGTGGGGGCTGATGGAGTGGGAAAACGTGCGGACCATCGGTTCAATGGACGTCGGCGACAAAATCACGCACTCGCTCTTCGCCTCCGTCATGACCCGGTCCGGCGGCTTCAACCTGGTGGACCAGAACCACATGGAATCCACCACCATGCTCCTCACTGATGCCCTCATGTTCGCCGGCGGCGGTTCAGCTTCCACTGCGGGCGGCATCAAAGTGACCACCATCGCCGTCATGTTCCTGGCCATCGTGGCCGAGGCCCGCGGCGACGCCGACGTGAAGGTCTACGGCCGCACCATCCCGCAGGGAACCATGCGGGTTGCCATCTCGGTGATCGTCGCCGGCGCAACCCTGGTTTCCGTTTCTGCCTTCACGCTCCTGCATATCAGTGGCGCGCCCCTGGACCGCGTGCTGTTCGAGACCATCTCAGCCTTCGCCACCGTGGGCCTCAGCACCAACCTCAGTGCCGAGCTGCCGCCGTCGGGCGTTTATGTCCTGACCGCGCTGATGTTCGCCGGCCGTGTGGGAACCGTGACCCTTGCCGCTGCCCTGGCACTGCGCCAGCGCAGCCAGCTGTACCACTACCCGGAAGAGAGGCCCATCATTGGCTAATCCCTCAGGCGCCGTCAACCGCCCCGCCCACAATGCCCCCGTGCTGGTGATCGGGCTGGGCCGCTTTGGCTCGTCCACCGCCGAACAGCTGGTCAAGCAGGGGCGCGAGGTCCTGGCGATCGAACGCGACCGCAACCTGGTGCAGAAATGGGCGCCCGTACTCACGCACGTCGTCGAGGCCGACGCCACGAACATCGACGCACTCCGGCAGCTCGGTGCACAGGAGTTCAGCTCCGCAGTGGTGGGAGTGGGGACGTCCATCGAATCCTCGGTGCTGATCACCGTGAACCTCGTGGACCTCGGCATCGAGCACCTGTGGGTCAAGGCGATCACGCCCTCGCACGGCAAGATCCTCACCCGGATCGGCGCCAACCACGTGATCTACCCCGAGGCCGACGCCGGTGTCCGGGCCGCCCACCTGGTCTCCGGCCGCATGCTGGACTTCATCGAGTTCGACGACGACTTCGCGATCGTCAAGATGTACCCGCCGCGCGAAACCGTGGGCTTCACCCTGGACGAGTCCAAGGTCCGCTCCAAGTACGGCGTAACCATTGTCGGCGTAAAGTCACCGGGCGAAGACTTCACGTATGCCCGGCCGGAAACCAAGGTGTCCTCCCGGGACATGCTGATCGTGTCCGGCCACGTGGACCTGCTGGAACGGTTTGCCGCCCGCCCCTAGCCGGGCCGGCGGTTGAGCCGTTAGCCCAGTTGCTTCGTGATCTCGGCTGCGCGGGCTGCCGCGGCGCGGGCGCCGTCGGCGATGATCGCGGGCAGGCCCCGCTCGTCGAACGTGGCTATTGCGCGCTCTGTGGTCCCGTTCGGGCTGGTCACGGCCTTGCGCAGGGCAGTTGGGTCCGCGCCGGGCTCGGCCAGCATCAGGCCGCCTCCGGCAACCGTTTCCCGCGCCAGCAGCAGCGACAACTCCGGATCCAGCCCCAGCTCCACACCGGCGGCAGCCATCGCCTCGGCCAGGTAGAACACGTAGGCCGGCCCCGAACCGCTGATGGCCGACAGCGCGTCCACCTGTTCTTCGGGCACCTCCACCACGGTGCCCGCACCCTTGAGGATGTTCTTGGCCAACTGCAGCTGTTCGGCCGAGCAGTTGGTACCTGGTGAGACGGACACGACGCCGCGGCCCAGCTTGGCAGGGGTATTGGGCATGGTGCGGATCACCGGCTGGCCGGCTGGCAGGGCGGCTTCAAGTTGGGCAATGGACACCGCAGCGGCAACGCTGACCACGATGGCTTCCGGGGAAAGCGAACCGCTGATTTCCCGCGCGAGGTCGGTGATTCCCACAGGCTTGACACCCAGAATCACGACGTCGGCGCCGGTTGCCGCCTGCTTGTTGTTCTCCGGCTCCTCCTCGCCGGCAATGGCGGTGATGCCGGCGTGCCGCTGGGCGAGTTCGGCAGCACGCTCCGCGCGCCGGACAGTGGCCACGACGTCCGCCGGGTCCGTTCCGGCCTCCAGCATGCCGCTCATGACGGCCTCGTTCATGGATCCACAGCCAAGGAATGCGATTCGGTTGCTCATTGGTCCATCATTGCAGTTCGGCGCGCGTCGCCGCATCCGGGGGCTGCTATCCGGACGCCCTCCAGCCGCGCAGTGGCGGCCAGCGGCAAACGGGCCCGCCCCCATTCACAGCTGGCTCACATGATCGGCGCAGCTTCCTCACAAAGTCGGCGCCTACCGTAGTTATTACCTCATTGAGGGTGCGAGTGATGAGGCAAGCATGGGGATGTTTGCCCGGCACCGGTGGTCTGCAGCAGGTTCCCCCATTTTCCTGCGAGGCCGCCGGTGCTTCTCATTTAAGCCCTGGCCACCGCATTCAAGTCCCGCCCAGCGCACGGATTGCCAGCCAACGCACAGGGTAAACTCCCGAAACGCCCAAGGTGTGTCTGTAACTTGGAAAGTGCCTCACAGGTGCGAGTGATGACAGCCGGTTCTTCGGAACCGGCGGAGCGCCGGGCGGCTGCGGAAGGGTTCCCCCAATTCCTTCGGCAGGACCGCCCGGCGTTTTCTCGTTAACTCGGCCGGTCCGCCGCGGGCAGCCCAAGCAGCCGGCCTTCCAGGAACCGCCTCTCGGCCGCGTTGCCTGCCAGCCCCAGTGCGTCGCGGTATTCCTCCCTGGCTTCGGAAAAGCGGCCCAGGCGCCGGAGGAGATCCGCGCGCACGGAGTGGAACACCCCGTAGCCTGCCAGTTCCAGGGCGTCGACCAGGCCGAGGGCTGCCTCAGGGCCGTGCACTTCGGCAACGGCCACCGCGCGGTTGAGTGCCACCACCGGACCCGGCGACGCCTGCAGGAGCTGATCGTACAACTGTAGGATCTGCTCCCAGTCCGTTTCGCTGGCTGACGGGGAATCACTGTGCACAGCGTTGATGGCGGCCTGAAGTTGGTACGGTCCCGGCCGGTTCCGGCGAAGGCACCGGCGCACAAGGGCCTGCCCCTCAAGGATCAGGTCCTTGTCCCACAGCTGCCGGTCCTGGTCCGCCAACAGCACCATGCCGCCGTCGGGTGCCATCCTGGCTGCGCGCCGCGACTCCACCAGCAGCAGCAGCCCAAGAAGCCCCTGGGCTTCGGGTTCATCCGGCATCAGGGCCACCAGCAGCCGGGCCAGTCTGACGGCCTCCCCGCAGAGCTCGACCCGGACCAGTGCGTCGCCGGAGCTTGCGCTGTAGCCCTCATTGAAGATGAGGTAGACCACAGCGAGAACGGCCGTCAGTCTCTCCGGCAGCTCGGAACCGTGGGGCACGCGGTAGGGAATCCGGGCGTCCCGTATTTTCGCCTTGGCCCGGACCAGCCGCTGGGCCATGGTCTTTTCCGGCACCATGAAGGCGCGGGCTATCTCCGCGGTGCTCAGCCCGCCCAGGAGGCGTAGCGTCAGCGCCACGCGGGCCGGGGTTCCCAGGGCCGGGTGGCAGCAGGTGAAGATCAGCCGCAGCGTGTCATCGCGCACCCCGGCCTCCTCTTCCAGCTCATCCATCAGCAGATCCTCGGGCGCCGCGCCGGAGGCGTCTCCGGCGCGGGCATGCAGCAGGGCGGCCCTGGCGTATTTGTCGTCGCGGGCGGCGTCACGCCGGAGCCGGTCGACTGCCCTGTTGCGGGCCGTGGTGATAATCCATCCGGCCGGGCTGGGCGGGACGCCGCTGGAGGGCCAGCGTTGCACCGCCGCCGTGAACGCGTCCTGCACGGCGTCCTCGGCGAGGTCGATGCTGCCGAAGAGCCGGACCAGCACTGCCACGGCGCGGCCGTACTCCCGGCGGAAGATCCGGGCTATCTCGCTGCTGGAATTCCCCGAGGCGGAACCCCCGGCAGCGGAACCGCGCCCCGTCATCCGGACGTCTCCGAGGGCTTAGTGCTGGAAGGGACGGACTTCGACTGGCAAAGTCACGATCCTGGCTAGCCGGCGGGCCCAGTCAAGGGCTGCATCGAGATCATCCACATCGATGACGGTGAAGCCGCCCAGATGCTCCTTGCCTTCGGTGAACGGGCCGTCGGTGATAAGGACGTCGTCCCCCTCCGGCCGCAGGACGGTGGCAGTGTCGGCGGGATGGAGGCCGGCGGCGAACACCCAGGCGCCGGCCGCCTTCATTTCCTGGTTCAGGCCTTCAAGGCCGCGCATGATGGGCTCCAGGAACTCCGCGTCCGGGACGGGACCGTCAGGCTGGTAGATGCTCAGCAGATACTGTGACATTTGGTTTTCCTCCTTGAGGAGTCGGCCGGCCGGGTGCCCGCCTCTCACCTTCTATACGAATGGCTCCCGCCCGTATCGACACACCGCCCGCGTTCCTTCTGCGAAGAACCCTGCTACGCCTCGCGTGCACCGACCAACGGGTGGCTCAGGTGCTGGCGTGCGAACTTCAGGGTTTCGTTAAGCCACAGTTCGCGTTCACCTGCGAATTTTGCCCGTCGGGTGGAAATTTCCGCCACCACCACGCCGTCGAATCCGCTGCCCGCCAAGTGCTGCAGCGCTTCCGCACAGCCCTGGTTGCCGCGGCCGGGAATCAAGTGCTCGTCCCGGCCGGAACCGGATCCGTCCGTGAGGTGGATGTGCCTGAGCTTGCCGCCGAGTGCCTTGATCGCCTCAACGCTGTTGGCCCCCGCAGTGGCGGCGTGCGAGAAATCCCACGTGACGTCGTCGTAATCCTGGCCCAGCGGGTCCCAGTGCGGCAGGTAGGCAACAGTCTCCCGGCCCCGCACGCGCCACGGGTACATGTTTTCGACGGCGATCCGCACCTGGTACATGTCGGCGAGCTGGCGAATGCCTGCCGGAAAGTTCTCCGCGTAGTTGTTCTGCCAGCGGAACGGCGGATGGACCACCACGGTCCCGCAGCCCACTTCACGCGCCATCCGGCAGGACATTTCGATCTTGTTCCAGGCCGAGCCCCAGACCTTCTGGGTCAGCAGCAGCGTGGGCGCGTGGATGGACACGATCGGCTGCCGGTAACGGTGGCTGAGCTCCAGGAGGGAGTGCGGGCTCTGGCTGGTGGCGTTGTTGGTGACCATCACTTCCACGCCGTCAAAACCAAGGTCCTGGGCCACGGCGAAAGCATCGTGCACGCTCAGCGGGTAGACAGACGCGCTGGACAGCGCCACCGGGATCACGCGTTTTTCTTCCGGGGAACGTTCGACGGCGGCGCTCATCTCAGTCAGCCCTCCCGCCGGAGGCGGCGCGGGCCGGGGCGCCGGGCGCGGCAGCCGAAGCCGCGGCAGGGGCAGCAACCGGAGGCAGCACCACCTGGTGTACCGGTTCCAGTGGTCCTTCAAAGATCAACTGGTCCAGCCGGCGGAGGATCAGTCCTTCCCGCAGGGCCCACGGACAGATCTTGACCTTCTTGAACTCAAAGAGTTCCAAGGCCGCCTCTGCCACGAGGGCTCCTGCGAGGAGCTGGTTGGCGCGGGCTTCGGAGACACCGGGGAGGTGCAGGCGATCCTCGGTCTTCATGGCCGAGATCCGCTGCGCCCAGATGCCAAGATCCGTGGCGCCCAGTTCGCGTTTGACGTACGGTCCGGCCGCGCTGGGGGCTGCCCCGGCGATCCGGGCCAGGGAACGGAAGGTCTTGGACGTCCCGGCCACCACGTTGGCCCTGCCCAGTTCGTTGAAGCTCCGAACAGCAGGTTTGAGGGTTGCCCGGATGTAGCGCCGGAGCTCCTTGACGCTCTTCGCGGTGGGAGGGTCCTCCTGCAGCCAGTCCCGGGTGAGGCGGCTCGCGCCCAGCGGCACGGACGTGGCCAGCTCAGGGAGCTCGTCCTGGCCTAGCGCCATTTCGAAGGAGCCGCCGCCGATGTCGAGGTTCAGGATGGGTCCGGCACCCCAGCCGTACCAGCGCCGGACGGCAAAGAACGTCATGGACGCTTCTTCGCTGCCGGTGAGTTCCTGCAGCGTCACGGTGGTTTCGTGTTTGACCCGGGCGAGGACAGCAGGCCCGTTGGTGGCTTCCCGGATGGCAGAGGTGCAAAAGGCCAGCAGATCCTGGGCTTTGTGTTTGGCCGCGAACTCCCACGCTTCAAGGACGAATTCGATGAGTTCGTGCTGGCCGGCGTCGTTGATGTTTCCGTCGGCGTCGAGGAACTGCACCAGCGAAAGCGGGCGCTTATGCGAAGCGAAGGGCACCGGCCGCGCGCCGGGATGCGCGTCGACCAGGAGCAGGTGGACAGTGTTTGAACCGATGTCGAGGACGCCTAGACGCATTCTGCCATTATTCACCGATGGCAAGCCGCCGGCGCAACTGCGTCGGCGGCTTGCCCGTCCAAGTCGGAATGAGGCTGCAGCTACTCGGCTGCCGGTGTGCCGGAATCCTCTGCGGGCTGGTCGGCACGCTTGAAGTCGCGCCGGATGTTGGCCACGCCCTCGGGATCGATTTCGAAGCCGAAGGCGCTGCCCGGGTTGATCACCATGCCGAGCTCATCACCGAGGTTGCCGATGATCGCTGCTCCCTGGGTGCCCAGGACGTTGGGGGCTGCGTCGAGGAACTGCTGGTCCACCCGGCTCGGGTGCGAGAACACGGCCAGCACAGGCTTGCCCTCGGCGTTGGACAGCACCAGGGGTTCCACCTGCGCGTCCTCGCCCTCGAGCGCATCGGAGCTGATGATGTAGACCTCGTTGTTGAGGAAGGACAGGATGACGTCCACCGGGTTTGCATCCGGCTGGTCACCTGTGGCGAGCTTCTCTTCAAGGTCGTTCAGGGGCTGGATTTCCGCGGGTGCAGGCTGTTCAGTCATGCATCTACTCGACCACGTTTGCCGGGCAGGGCGCAATTCCTTCCCCATCCGGGCTTCGACTTCGTGGGTGCGGGCCGCAGGCTGCGTTCCCGAACACAGGCTCCGGCCGGCACCCACGATCTCAGCCACGCAGGAGCCGCAGTAGGCGCCCTTTCATTCCCCGTTCGTCGAACAGGTCCTTCCAGCCGATGCGCAGGATCCGCCACCCTTGTTCGGTCAACAGCTTCTCCCGTTCGCGCTCCTCATAGATCACTTGGGCTGTCGGTTTGTAGTCGAAGTACTTGGACTTTCCATCGAATTCCAGGGCGGCGCGAAGATCCGGCCACGCAAAGTCGAATCGGTAGGGGCCGCGGACTGTTTGAACCCGGAACTGGAGCACGGGAGCGGGGAACCTCAGCCGCGCAATGATGTCCCTGGCCAATGACTCGCCGGGAGACTCGGACATCGGGTCCGCAAAAGCCAGCGCCCGGCGGAAGCCTGCCACTCCCCGGACTCCGGCCAGTCCTGCGCAGGCCGATTCCAGTCGTTGCCGGTCGCATCCGCTGCGCAGCCCGTGGTCGAGGAGGATCAGGGCCTGCCGGTAGTTGAGCATCAGAGCGCAGTCAAGCACAGTCCGATCCAGTGAAGTTACTGGCAAACCGTCTATCTCGGTGCGGTCGCCAGGCAGGAGAAGAGCGGAATGGGCTTTGACGTCGGCCGCGTGAGAACCGCGGGCCGCGTGGTAGGGAACGATGACATGAATCAGTTGGTCAGGCCGCCACAGATACAGGCGATGCAGCCGCCCGGCGGACGTGTGGCTGAACGTAAGGCCGTCGCCAGCCGTGGCAGCCAGGGTCCGCTTGCTGTACGCGGCGAGCCGGGCACGCCCCCGGTCGCCGTCAGAAAGGGCATTCCAATGACTGCCGCGGGCCATAATGCCCGTGCGGACCCGGACAAGGGAGCCTGCGAGGAGGTGCTCATTGATGTGCCGCTTACTAAGCCCGCTGGCAAGCAACTCTTCCGTCCGCCACATGACTGAGCCGCCGGGCAGCGGACTCGCTGGTAAGGCGACGGGACCACGCGCCGGAGGCGATACGCGGGCGGAGGCACCGGAAGGGATCGGCGCAGCATCCGTCCGAAGCGCGGGGCGTCGGGGCGCCGTGGTTCCTGCTGCCCAGCCACCCGTACGTGTGCCCGCGATCTCTGCCCAGACGTCCGCGAGCGGGTCAATGGCTTCATGCGGCCGGGGGTTTCCCTGACTGTTCATTCCACCAGCCTCCACGGGCACCGGGGATCGTGAAAGCGCCCCGCCGGGCTATGTGGACAACCCAGAACGTGGGTGTGGGCCGGGGGCTGCGTTCCGGAACGCAGCCCCCGGCCCACACCCACGTTTTCGAGTGGCTACTTCTTGGCGACAGCCTTCTTCTTCGCCGGGGCCTTGCGCGCCGCGGGACGCTTGGCCGGGCCCTTGGCACGCTTTTCCGCGAGCAGTTCCACGGCCTGTTCGCGGGTCAGTTCCTCCAGCGAGGTGGACCGCGGAACAGTGATGTTGGTGATCCCGTCGGTGATGTAGGGGCCGAAGCGGCCTTCCTTCACCACGATGTTCTTCTCCGACACCGGGTCCGGACCGAACTCGGCGAGCGGCGGGACCGCCGCACGCGCTCCACGCTGCTTGGGCTGGGAGTAGATCTCCAGCGCCTGCTCCAGCGTGATCGTGAAGATTTCCTCTTCGGAACCGATGGAACGCGAGTCGGTGCCCTTTTTCAGGTAGGGGCCGAAGCGGCCGTTCTGCACGGTAATGACGTTGCCTTCGGCGTCCTGGCCGAGAGCGCGCGGCAGGCTCATGAGCTGCAGGGCCTCGTCCAGGCTGACGCTGTCCACGCTCATGGAGGCGAACAGCGAACCCGTGCGCGGCTTGGCCTTCACAGGCTTCTTCGGCGGCTTGGGCTTGCCGTTCTTGTAGTACTCGACGGGCTGGTTGGCCAGCTGCTCATCCGTCATCTCCGGAATGATTTCCGTGACGTAGGCACCGTAGCGCCCGTTCTTGGCCACGATCGTGTGGCCCGTGTGCGGGTCTTCGCCGAGGACCCTCTCCTCCGGCGCTGCTGTCTCCATCAGCTCTTTCGCCTTGGCGGCCGTCAGCTCGTCCGGGGCCAGGTCCTCAGGGACGTTGGCGCGGGCCGACTCCACCACTTCGCCGGTCTTGGGATCGATCGTGGGAACGGAGCTCTCCAGGTACGGGCCGAACTTACCCACGCGCAGGGTGATGCCTTCGGCGATCGGTACGGAGTTGATTTCCCTGGCGTCGATTTCGCCAAGGTTGTTCACGATGCTCAGCAGGCCGGGATCGGAGTCTTCGCCGTAATAGAAATGCTTGAGCCAGGCGGCGCCCACGGCCTGGCCGTTGGCGATCTTGTCCAGGTCGCCTTCCATGTCTGCGGTGAACTCGTAGTCCACGTAGTCATGGAAGTGCTGCTCGAGCAAGCGGATCACCGAGAAGGCTATCCAGCTCGGGACCAGCGCGGAACCCTGCTTACGCACGTAGCCGCGGTCCTGGATGGTGGAAATGGTGGACGCATAGGTGGACGGGCGTCCGATGCCCTTCTTTTCCAGCTCGGCTGTCAGGGAAGCTTCCGTGTAGCGCGGCGGCGGCGAGGTCTCATGGCCGACGGCGACGATCTCCGAGGCCGTAAGGGCGTCATCCTTGGCCACGTTGGGGAGGCGGCGGGCTTCCTCGGAGTCATCGTCCCCGCGGCTTTCGTCCTTGCCTTCCTCATAGGCGGCGAGGAATCCGGGGAAGGTGATGACGGTGCCGGAAGCGGAGAACTCGGCGTCGCGGCCGTCCGCAGCCACCGCGCCGAGGCGGATGGTGGCCGTGGAGCCCTTGGCGTCGCCCATCTGGGAGGCAACGGTGCGCTTCCAGATGAGCTCGTAGAGCCGGAATTCGTCACCCGAGAGCTGCTTGGCCACCTGCGCCGGGGTGCGGAAGGAGTCGCCGGCGGGGCGGATGGCCTCGTGGGCTTCCTGTGCGTTGGCTGCCTTGCCGGTGTAAACACGGGGCGACTGCGGTATGTACTCCGGCCCGTAGAGCTCGGAGGCCTGGCGCCGCGCAGCCGTCACGGCCTCATCACTCAGCGCGGACGAGTCCGTACGCATATAGGTGATGTAGCCGTTTTCGTAGAGGCGCTGGGCCACCTGCATGGTGCTCTTGGAGGAGAACCGCAGCTTGCGGCCCGCCTCCTGCTGCAGCGTAGACGTGGTGAAGGGAGCGGCCGGGCGGCGGGTGTACGGCTTGGTGTCGACGGAGCGGACACGGAATTCCGCGTTCTGCAGTCCCGCTGCCAGCGACGTGGCAAGTTCCTCATTCAGGTGTGTGACGTTGCGCGAGGTGAGTTCGCCGTCGTCGTTGAAGTCCCGGCCGCTGGCCACCTTGGCGCCGTCGACGGCAGCGAGCTTCGCCTTGAATGACGACGTCGCGCCGTTGCCGGCACCGAACTGGCCGGTGAGGTCCCAGTAGGACGCGGCCTTGAACGCCATGCGTTCCCGTTCGCGGTCCACCACCATGCGGGTGACCACGGACTGGACACGGCCGGCGGACAGGCCGCGGGCGACCTTGCGCCACAGCACCGGGGAAATTTCGTAGCCGTACAGGCGGTCAAGTACGCGTCGGGTTTCCTGGGCGTCCACGAGGTCCTGGTCGACATCGCGCAAGTTGCCCATGGCGCGCTGGATGGCTTCCTTGGTGATTTCGCCGAAGGTCATCCGGTAGACGGGGACCTTGGGCTTGAGTACTTCCAGCAGGTGCCACGCGATGGCTTCTCCCTCGCGGTCCCCATCGGTTGCGAGGTAGAGGGCGTCAGCGTCCTTGAGCGCAGCCTTGAGCTCAGTCACCTTTTTCTTCTTATCCGGGGACACCACGTAGTACGGCTTGAAGTCGTGTTCGATGTCGACCGCGAACTTACCGATGGAGGTTTTCTTGAGTTCGGCGGGGAGCTCGGACGGCTGCGGCAGATCACGAATGTGACCGATGGAGGCCTCAACGATGAAGCCCTCGCCCAGGTACTTGGCGATGGTCTTGCTCTTGGCCGGAGACTCCACAATCACGAGTTTCTTGCCGGTTTTGGCCTTGCTTGGCACGGTGCTCCTACAGAAAAAGGTTGGCTCGGGCAGATGAGCCCATACTCGCCTAGTTCACCATATTTTGGAGGATGATGCGCATTCATGTGGAAAACAGGTGCCGGGGATCACTTACGGTCGTCCGGAATCAGGGACCACATTGCGGCCGTGCGCTCGGCCCCTTCAGGGACATGGTCCGGGTCCTCGAGCTCGTATTCCTTGAGCAGCCCGAACACCCTCCCGGTCAGCTCCGCCCGCTGCGCCGGGGTCAGGTACAGCAGGTCGCTGGACAGGACCACCACGCCAGGCGCCTCGATGGATTCATTGTTTTTGCGGCGCTCGTCGCGGACCTTGGCGTAGGCGTCGACCCTGCGCCTGAACGCGTCCAGCTCGAGGTCCAGGACGGCGAACTCGGGACTGGCCACACCGCCGCCCGAGTTAATGGTGAAGTCCGTCCCGGCGGCACGCCACCGGCGTTCGCGCGCATCGCCCGCGGTAGCGGCCGGCTCCACGATGCCCCACTTCTGCAAGGCCCGCAGGTGGTAGCTCATGGCACTCGGCGTCAGGCCCGTCTGGGCAGCCAGCTCCGTGGCCGTCCGGCTGACCTGCGTGGAATACAGTTCCGAGATCACTTCCAGGCGTGCGGCGTGGGCCAGCGCGCGGATAGCCTTGGGGTCGGTGATCTCCACTTTCTTCTCCGGCCGGGCCCTGCGCCTGGCAGCCTCTGGCGCGGCCTGCGCCGGCTCCGGAGTTTCTGCATTCACGCCTCCATTCTATCGGCCCTCCGGCGGGTCTGAAAGAAACGCTTGACATCCCCGTTCGCCGCGGAGTAGCTTCGCGGACATGGGGGACACTGCAGGGCCATCGCCTGCCTTAGTACCAGCAAATGCACCGCTCTGGCGAAACCGGGATTTCCTGTTGGCGAGCAGCGCCCGTTTCATGGCTGCCGCCGGCATGGGGGCCGTTGTGGTCAGCGTGATGCTGCATCTGCAGGCCGCCACTGCGGCCGGCACTATTTCCCTTGCCGGTTCCTGGCTGGTGGCCGTTTATCTGCTGTGCTCGGCCCTGCCGCTGGTGGTCCTGGCCCCGTGGGCCGGCAGACTGGCGGATACCAGGGATTCCCGCACACTCGCCACGGCGGCCTCCGCGGGAAGTGCCGCCGCCGTTGCAGGCATGGGCCTGAGCATGTACTACCTGGAAGACCACATTCCCGCGCTCTTCGCACTGACTCTTGTGCTGAACGCCTGCCAGGCCGTGGCCGGCCCGACGTTCCAAGCCCTGGTGCCCCGGATCGTCGGCGAAGAGCGCACGCCACGCGCCGTGGGCACCATGCAGGCAACCATCATGATCGCGGGAATGGCCGGACCTGCGGCGGGGGGACTGCTGAGTGGCTGGGGAGGCTCCGTACTGGTGTTTTCCGTGGCAAGCGCCTGCTATGTCCTGATGGGGGCCGGCGCCTTCCTGATCCGGACCCGGAGGGGCACCGCAGCCGAACGGGCCGGGCGGAAGCAGCCCGCTTTGATGGACGGCCTCCGGCTTATCCGGCGGGACAGCCTGGTATGGGCACTGGTGCTTGGCGCGCTGTTCTTCATTGCCGTGGGGGAGGCAACCAACGTCCTCGAGGTGTTCCTGGTACGGGGCGAGATGGGCGCCTCCGAAACACAGTACGGACTGCTTGTTGCCGCTTTTGCCCTGGGAATGGCGGCGGGGGCAGTCCTGGCCGGCCAGATCAAGAGACCCCCGCTGCGGCTCCGCATGCTGCTGGGGTCGATGGCATTAACCTCAGCTGTCCTCGCCTTTATCGGCCTGGTGCCCACCGTGGACATCATGTTCGTCGCCTACACCGGGATGGGTGTTGCCTGCGGTGTCCTCAATGCCTGCTTCGGGGCAATCGTGATCCTCAGGATGCCCGAGGAAGGCCGCGGCCAGGCGATGTCCATGATCGGTGGAATGACCCGGGCCATCACCATTGCAGCGTTGGCGTTCGGCGGGCTCCTGGGTGCCCTGCTGCCGGTCCGGACCGGGTTCCTGCTGATCGGCGGGACCGGCGCAGCGGTGTCCCTGGCCATCGCCGTCACCGTCCTGTGGCGCTTCGGTTCCCAGGACCCGGCTCGGGCTCCGGCCCCGGCTCCGGCTCCGGCTGGACCGGACGGCTCCGCGCCCGCCGCCGTTACCGGGTCAAGCCGGCAGGAGGAACCCGTCGCGGACCAGGTTCCGGACTTCGGTGAGGAGCCCGTTCCGGAACGCTTCGCCGTCGAATCCGTCGCCCCCGCCCAGCAGCGCGTCAAGGGCGCCGATGATCTGCCCGGCGGACAGATCGCCGTCGCACGCTGACACGAAGCCGGCGAGCTCGGTGCTCAGCAGGTTGGTGCGCCGGAGTCCGGCGCCCTGGCGCAGCAGGATGACGCCGGGGTGTTCCGCACCCGGGCGCTGGTGTCTCTCCTCCGTTACGTCCTCCGCCACCAGTAGGTGGGCGGCGGAAAGATCGTTCGCCGCCAGCCAGTCGGCCCGTTCAACTGCTGCACCCAGGTGCGGGCCGATGGGCTGCTCGATGGGGTAGGTTATCTCCTCGAAGCGGCTGATGACCGGCCGTGCGCCGTCGGCGGGCCTCCGCAGGAAGATCATGCCGAAGCCGATCCCCTCCACGTTTCTTGAGGCAAAGTCGTCCAGGTAGGCGGCATAGGCGTCCTGGTAGCGCCGGCGGTCTCGGGACTCGGAGGCGTCCTGCAGCCAGGTTTCGGCATACTGTTCCGGCCCTACCAGTTCGCGCTGGATGAACCAGGTGTCGACATCCGGGCCCGCCCAGCTTTGCGGCCTTTCCTGCCACGGCGTCCCTGCGACGACCTCCCAGTTGCCCAGAAGCTGGGCTGTTCCGGCCGGGGTAAGGACGGACGGCAGTTCCCGGACCAGTGAGGCGACGATGTCGTCTCCGGGCAGGCCGCCGTCGCGGTAGGTGTACTGGTCCGCCGCGGCCTCCCCCACGCTTCGGGGTGTGATGACGAACGGCGGGTTGGACACCACCAGGTCGAAGGCCTCCCCCGCCACAGGTTCCAGCAGCGACCCCAGGCGCAGGCTCACCCGGTCTTCCGGCGTGGCCGGGTCGATACCGAGCGCCCCGGCGTTCAGGAGCAGGTTGAACCGGGTAAAGGCAAGCGCCCGGGCTGAGATGTCCGTGGCTGTCACGTGGTCTGCGTGGTGCAACAGGTGGAATGTCTGGATCCCGCAGCCGGTGCCCAGGTCCAAGGCTCTGGGCACCTGCCGGCGGATGGTGGTCTGCACCAAGGTGGTAGAAGCCTGCCCGATCCCCAGCACATGGTCGTGGCGGAGGACGCCGGGCTGCTGGTGCGCCGCGAGGTCGCTGGCCACCCAGAGGTCGGCGCCGCCCGCTCCCGTTGCAGCATCGCCGCTCCAGCCGTACGGCCGCAGATCTGCTTTTGCCCTGACGGTTCCCGAAGCCGGATCCGGGCCGGTCTCCCCTGCCGCAGAAGGTTCAACAAGTCCCAGCGTGAGGAGGCCCTCGGTGCGGACCCCCGGGAGGGCGGCGTCGAGCACTTCGGCGCGCTGTGGCACTGCCAGCAGCCACAGGCGCACGACGGCGGCAAGCGCCGCCGCCTCCGGGTCGCCTTTGGCGGCACTTTCGGTGGCGATCAACGACGGGATGATCTGGTCGCGGCCGAGGGCGGAATAGGCGGACTCGCCAAGCAATCCTGCCACTCCGTCCACGGTGTAACCGACGCCGCGCAGGTCCGCGGCGAGGGCGGACAGCAGTTCCGGGAGGTCGCTGCGCGGGGCGTCGGAAGTGTTGCCGGCCGTGAAATGCATAGCTGTTTCAGTCACCAGGCAAGTCTATGGTTCCGGGCTGCGCCCGCCAGGCCGGGCTTGTCCGGCTCAGCGCCGCCGGGGCGGGATTGTCAGCAGCACCACCTATGCTTCAGAGCATGAGCCGCAAAAGTGTGATCTTCATTGACGCAGGTTTCCTCCTGGCCACAGGCGGGCTCCGGGTCACCGGGAACTCGCTGCGCTCTGCCTTTTCCGTCCAGTACAAGAGCCTTGTGGACGGCATCCAGGGGTTTGTCAGCGAGCGCGACAGCCGGGACCTGCTGAGGATGTACTGGTATGACGCCGCCAAGGACGGCTTGTTCAGCGACGAACACAAGCGGATCGGACTGCTCCCGGGCGTGAAAGTCCGGCTCGGGCGCATGTCCTACAACGGCGAACAAAAAGGCGTGGACCTTAAGCTCGGGCTGGATCTGGTGGGAGTGGCCCGGAACCGGTCGGCTGACGTCGCCTACCTGCTCTCCGGGGACGATGACCTCGCAGAGGCTGTGGAAGCGGCGCAGGACCTCGGCATGAAGGTGGTGCTGCTGGGAATTGAGAACCAGGGCCACCGGCTGGGGGTCACCGCGGTGGCTGAGCATCTGGCACTGCAGGTTGACGACATTGCCACCCTGCCGCAGACGCTCCTGGACCGCTGCTTTGCGAAGTCGGCGCCAGTGGCTGAGCTTGCCGCCTACGCCCCCGCTTCGTCCGAAACCGGAACTACAGTCAGCATTTCCGGCAACGGTGCAGGCCATCTTCCCGGCAGGCGGCCTGTCCCCGGCCCGGGCGTTGTTCCCGCCCGCAGTGCCACCGCGGCTCCGGAAGCTGGCTCCGCGCCGGGTTCCGCTGCCGAGGCTGCCGGATCCGGCGCGCCTTCAGGGCCCGCGGCTGCTTCTGCCGCGGCTGCTGCGGGCACGGCAGGTTTATCCGGCAGGCCGGTCCCGACGCCCGGGCCGCGGCGTGTGCAGCCGGACCTGCGTCCGGTGCCCGCAGCCGGCGTTGCGCGCCGGGAACCGGTCTATTCCACGGCAACTGGCGCCCCTGCCGCCCAAAGCCCCTGGTTCGACCTGGTGGAAAGTGCCGAAGCGGTGGCTGTCAGCCTCGCCGATAACTGGCACGGCAGCGTCAGCCAGCGCGAACTCAACGAACTCCTCGCCGAGCGGCCGCTGCTGCCGCCGACGATTGACCGGGTGCTCATCAAGGACTGTGCCGCGAAGATCGGCGAAGCCAAGACGGACCTCCAGGACATCCGCAAGGCCATCCGGGCGGCGTTCTGGCGCCGGTTGGATGAGCTCGTCCAGTAGCAGCACCGTGGCAACCACGCGCTGCAGCGGCCTGTATTCCAGGAGGTTGCGGATCGCGCATGCCCCGGGGCACCATGGACCTATGCAACAGCCGCAACGATTTATCAGCCCTTGGCCGCTTTCCGGCCGCACGGGCTTCTTGTTGCGCGCATAACTGCGGCCGCCGGGGTCCGTCCGGTGCAGCGGCTGAGGGTGATTTCCTCCCCTTCCACACAGCTGCCCCTTAAGGAAACCCCATGAAGAACTATCTCTCCCTGACAGAACTCAACACCGCCCTCGCCCTGCGTGACCTGACTGACCCGGACGCCGGAGCACATGCCATGCAGCAGCTTCTGGCGGACGTGGTCACCGCACTCGAACGGCAGTGGGACATCCCGTCCGAAACCCACCGGCTGAACCCGCTGGTGGCCATCGCCGACAACTACGACAGGCTGGGCTATTCACCCGGCGATGCCACCCGGGAGTCGCGCTATTCACGCCATATCAGCCCCACGGTGATGCTCCGAAGCCACACCTCCGCGGGCATCCCGGCCATCCTCGACTCGCTCCGGGGCGAGCAGGGCCGCTACGACAGGCTGCACGTCCTGCCCGGGCTGGTCTACCGCCGGGACGCCGTAGACCGCACGCATGTGGGAACACCGCACCAGGTCGATGTGTGGCGCATCAAGGCGCGCGGCCTGCTGGGGCCCAGCCATCTGCAGGCGATGATGGCGGCGGTCGTGGACGCCGTGCTGCCGGCGGCTGACCACCCCGGCGTGCAGTGGCGGGCAACGCCGTCCGCCCACAGCTATACCGCCGCGGGCAGGCAGCTGGACGTCCTGGTCACCCTGCAGGACGGCCGGCGGGAATGGCTGGAACTCGCCGAGTGCGGCCTGGTGGCTGCCCCGGTCCTGCGCAGCTCCGGTCTCGATCCGCGGAGGTGGGCCGGCCTCGCGCTGGGCATGGGCTTGGACCGGGCACTCATGCTGCGCAAGGGCATCGACGACATCCGGCTGCTCCGCTCCAAGAATCCGGAGATCCAGGGGCAGTTGCTGGATCTTGCTCCCTACCGGCCGGTTTCACTCATGCCGCCGGTCCGCCGGGACCTCTCGCTAGTGCTGGCCGACCCTGCCGAGGCGGACATCGAACTGCTGGGCGACCGGGCGCGGCGGGTCCTTGGCGACGACGCGGAGGTCCTCGCGGCGTTGGAGATCAAAGCGGTGACGCCGACGGCGGAGCTGCCGCCTGCCGCCGTCGACCGCCTCCGCATGGCCCCTGGCGACGTCAACGTCCTGCTCCGGCTGGTGCTCCAGCCGCTCGAGCGGACACTGACCGATCAGCAGGCCAACCGGCTGCGCGACCGGGTGTACATCGCCCTCCACCAGGGAAAAGTGCAGGAGCTGATTGCCGGCTAGCACGGTCAGCGCGGCCCGCGTCACCGGGTAAGTTGGAGGTATGTTTTCACGTACCTCCGGGCCCCGGCCGCTGCCTGCACTGAGGCGCGTCCTCGGCACGGCGGCCGCGGGCACCTGCCTGCTGCTGGCCGCCTCGGCCTGCTCCTCAGCCGTTTCCATCGAGAACGCCGACGTCCCGGCCTGGAAGGCAACGGCACTGCCGACAGCCGGCGGAACGGTGCTTGAGGATGCCGGCAAGATCCTCAACCGCCAGCCGCTGGTCAAGGACGCCGCC
The DNA here is from genome assembly GCF_000196235.1 of Arthrobacter sp. FB24. Lineage (NCBI taxonomy): Bacteria > Bacillati > Actinomycetota > Actinomycetes > Micrococcales > Micrococcaceae > Arthrobacter > Arthrobacter sp. FB24. The sequence continues at coordinate 3,779,804 of NC_008541.1, forward strand.
GACGTCCCGGCCGGCGTGTACACCCTGACCATGACGTGCGACGGCGGTGGCAAGGCCTTCTTCACTGTCACCGCCGGCGGCACGAAGCTCGCCGAGGCCGGGGCCGCCTGCAACGGCAGCCGCGAGAGCGCCAAAATCACCGTGCCCGCCGCCGGCACCGTGCAGGTCAGCACCTCCAGCGTGGATGCTCCGCTCATCTACGCCTACCATCTGGCGGCCGGAAGCTAGTTCTGTGACTTGCCCCGCCGGCGAGGGTGCGTATGCTCAGGGACATGTCAGCTCTTTGGGGGAAGCGGATGATGGTCCTCGCCGCCGTTGTGCCGGGCCTGCTTGCGGCGGCGCTGAGCGGCTGTGAATACGCGGGCGACGGCAGTCCGCCGGGTCCTGCTGCGTCCCCGCCACGGTCGACTTCCGGACCGGACCGGCCGGACTCCGGGAACGCCCCGGACTCTCCCACGGTCCCGCCGGAGCGGACCAACGACGAGCAGTTGAGGCGGCTGCTGGGGCCGCCAGGAACGGATCAACTGCCCTACGTCACTGCAACGGGGGGCGCGGCCGCGTGGAGCACCGAGGTTCCCGCCGGCGACTACCTCCTCACGGCCGCCTGCGTTGCGGCACAGTATGCCGTGCTCGAGGTGCGCCTGGCCGGGGCCGCCCCGGAGGAGTCAAACCTCCTGTGCCACGCGCGGAGGTTCATGCGCCTCAATCATCAAGGCGGTCTCATCACAGCACGGGTTACTGCCGCTGCCGAGCCGCGGTTCGGCGCGAGCGGCTTCCGGCTGGAACCCTACCCTGACGCACCTGGTTCAACTGCGGAGCCGGCCGCAGGCTGGGCCGCGGAACAACTCGGCCCGGCGCAACCGGCTGAGGTGCGGGGCTATCCGGTGCCGGGCAGGTGGCATCGCTCCGGGCCGGTTGGGTCACCCGGAATGTTGACCCTCACCTTTGCCTGCGAAGGGACCGGCGCTGTTGAGATTACTGTGCTCAACCCGAATGGTGACGATCTGCTCTCCGGCAGCGGCTTTCCCTGCGGCGCGCCGCGTCCCACAGATATCCCGGTGGGGCCCGACGGCATCCTGGTGAGGGTGGATTCGATCCACGCTCCGGTGCGGACTGCGTACAGCCTGAAGCCCTCCGCCGGGAGTGGGTTCTGATGGTGCACAGGGGGCCGCAGCGCGCGTTGTTTCTGGCCGCAGGAGCCCTGGTCGCGGCCGGCCTGGCCGGCTGCGAATACGCAAACGACGTCGGGCCGGAGCCGTCCCTCCCGACCGCCCGGCAGGGACCCGCCACGGCTGCACCGCCCCTTCCGGTCGCCTCGATGGATCCCGGACTGAAAGCTGAACAGGACCGCAACATGGCGGCCGTTGAGCTGCTGCTGGCGGACGTCCCCTCTGGTGCGGGCGGCGTTGCCGGAGCTATCAGCGGGCACAGCGGAGCAGGAGGCGGCCTGACGTTCACCGGGGTCCTGACGGAGGCGGGCGCGTACACCGTCACGGCCGTCTGCGTGGGTGCGGCGGAGGCGCAGCTGGTGGTCACTTCCCGCGGATCCACCGGCACTACCCATCGTATTGATGTGCCCTGCGGGGAACCGGTCAGCGAGCAGGTCGAGCTGAATACCGGTCCGGTGACCGCCTATATCGTGAGTGCGGATGAGGACCGGGTCCACAAAGCGGCAATGGGGGCTGTCCGGCTTCTGGACCCCCGGCACTGACGCCCGGATGGGCTTTCGGCGTGCGTCCTGCCGCCTCTGGTTTGGGGATGGCGGCAGGCCTAGAGTCAGAGTATGCACACGGTGCAGGCACCCCGGGTGCCACGGCGCACTGCCGCGGCGGTCGCCGTCGCGCTTTGCGGTGCGCTGGCCGCCGGAGCGGCACTGAGCGGGTGCGAGTACGTGTACGACGACGGCCGCGGGCCGCTGCCCACCGCGACCGCGCCGCCCTTCACGGATGCAGCCCTCCCCCAGGACCCCCGGCGAAACCTCCCGGTGACCGGCGCGGAACTTGAGGCGTGGGTCGGGCGGGTCCTCCCGGACACGGCCGGCCAGGTTTTCCACACGGGTTTCGGCCTGCTCAAGGCGGGCACCGCACGCCAGGAGAGCACCGGACAGCTGCCCAGCGGCACATACTCGCTGACCCTCGCGTGCAAGAGCCCGCGCAGGGTGTCGTTCACCGTCCGCAACGGGGAGTTGGCTCTCGTGGACCTGAGCCTGCGGTGCGGAACGTCACGCGTGAACGTGATCCAGGTGTCCAACGACGCCGTGCTCAGCGTGGAAGTGGCGGCCCAGTCCGCAGCGAACTTCGCCTACCGGATCAGCAGGATCTGAACACGGGATGCCAAGCTATGCGGCGCAGCCTTCCGGGCAGCGCAGCGTCTCCGGGCTGGAGGCGCACTCTGTGCAGTAGAGCGTGAGCGTGCGGCAGCTCGGGTTGGAACAGTTCTCGAACTTGCTGGTCGGGGCCGAGCAGCGGACACACTCGCCGATCGTTTTGGCTTCGTCGCTGAATTCGAGGTGCATGCGCTTGTCGAAGACGTACAGCGACCCTTCCCAGAGGCCTTGGTCCTTGAAGGTCTCGCCGTAGCGGACAATCCCGCCATCGAGCTGGTAGACCTCCTTGAAGCCGCGGTTCACCATGAGGCTGGAGAGCACCTCGCAGCGGATTCCGCCCGTGCAGTAGGTAACGACCGGCTTGTCCTTGAGTGCGTCGTACTTGCCGGACTCAAGTTCCTTGATGAAGTCATGGGTGGTGGCCACGTCCGGGACGATAGCGTCCTTGAACTTGCCGATCTGGGCTTCGAAGGCGTTGCGGCCGTCGAAGAACACCACTTCCTCGCCGCGTTCCTTCTTGGCATCGACCAGCCGATGCAGTTCCTCGGGCTTGAGGTGGGTGCCCCCGCCCACCACACCGTTGGCGTCCACCTTGAGTTCACCCGGGGCACCGAAGGATACGATCTCGTCCCGCACCTTGACGCTGAGGCGGGGAAAGTCCTCCGCTCCGCCGTCGGACCATTTGACGTCGATGCCGTGGAAACCCTTGTATTCGCGGGTGGTCTTCACGTACTGCTTGACGGCGTTCAGCTCTCCGCCTACGGTCGCGTTGATGCCGTCCTTGGAGATGAGGATGCGTCCGGTCAGGCCCAGCTTCTCGCACAGGGCGCGCTGCCACAGGCGCACAGCGTCGGGGTCGGTGATCGGAGTAAAGCCGTAAAAGAGCACAATTCGGTTCAGAGCCACGTATTTAAGGGTACTTGCTGAGCGAAAGCGGCTTAACCGGGGCCTTAGCCTCTACCTGCGGTTCCGATCACAATTCAATAAGCAAGACCACTTCCGGGACCCTACCCCTGTTGCTCGCGTCAGGGCTGGAATACTCTCATCACATGAGTCCAGACGCCATGGTTGAAGACATCACCCGCCTCGTGGAAATCTGGGTGACCGGATGGGCCGGTTGCCGGGGCTACGAGACGCGAACGGAAGGCCGCTTTCCGGCCGCGCTGCGCGCGGACACCACGAAGGAATGGGAATATTTCGCCCACGATCCCTCGGACACCGAATTCGCCGAGCTGGCTGCCAAGACGGCCGAGGCGCCGGCCAGGATCCTCACCATCCTTACCAACGACGTCGCACGATATACCTACCTCGCCCAGCAGCACGGCCTGAACGTCACCTCCGCCTCGCAGACCATGATGATCGTGGACATGGAGACTCAGGACTCCGAGGATCCCTGGCTTTCCGACGATGACCTGAAGCTGACTACCTTCAAGAAGGACGGCGTCCACCATGCAGTGGTGAATGCCGGGGAATCCGTGGCAGCCAGCGGCCGTGTGTTCGTGGTGGGCCACACGGCAGTGTTCGACAAGATCGTCACCGAACCGGCCTACCAGCGGCGTGGGCTGGGGAGTTTCATCATGAAGGCACTGGCTGCGCAGGCGTTCGAACACGACGTGGAAAACGGCCTGTTGCTGGCTTCCCTGGACGGGCAGAAACTGTACTCGCACCTGGGCTGGACCACCCTGTGCCACGTGCTGATGCTGTCGTCATCGAACGAAGGCGCTGACCTTTCCGTAGGTTAGGACTGCTGCAGCCGGGCGGGGTTGCCAGTGCCGGGGTGCTAATGCCCGGCGATTTGAGACCGGATGAAACAATGTTGAAGTGAACCCCCATGACTCCCTGATTCCGCTGCTGGGCCGTGGCCCGGACCCGGAACAGTTGCGTCATGTCCGAATCATTCCGGCCCGCCAGGCCGTGAACGAGCCGTGGCCGGAATGGGCCCACCCCGACCTCGTCGAGGCCTACGGTGCACTGGGCATCCACGAGCCGTACCGCCACCAGATCCAGGCGGCCAACCTTGCCCACGGCGGGGAACATGTAGTGATCGCCACCGGGACCGCCTCCGGAAAGTCGCTGGCATATCAGCTGCCTGCGCTGGACGCGATCCACCGCTCGGAGCTGCGGGTGCTTTCCGAACCGGGAAAAATCCACGACGACGGCGCCGTGGCGTTGTACCTATCCCCCACCAAGGCCCTGGCTGCCGACCAGCTTGCCGCCATCCGTTCGCTCAGGCTCCCGACTGTCAGGGCCGAAACGTACGACGGCGACACCGACCCGGCGTCCCGGCGCTGGATCAGGGACCACGCCAACGTGATCCTGGCCAACCCCGACATGCTGCACTTTGGCATCCTGCCCAACCACGCCTGGTGGGCGAGTTTCTTCCGCCGGCTCAAGTACGTGATTGTCGATGAGGCCCACAGCTACCGGGGCGTCTTCGGCTCCCATGTGGCAAACCTGATGCGTCGGTTGCGACGCATCTGCGCCTATTACGGCTCCAGCGGCCCCCAGCCAGGTCCGGTGTTCATTGCCGCCTCGGCGACCGCATCCGAGCCGGGAACGTCCTTCGGCCGGCTCATCGGCGCCCCGGTCCGCGCCGTATCCGAGGATTCCTCGCCGCACGGCTCCACCACCGTGGCGTTCTGGGAGCCTGCCCTCACTGAACTGCGCGGCGAGAACGGCGCCAAGGAACGCAGGACCGCAGTGGCCGAAACCGCCGACCTGCTGGCAAACCTGGTGTCCTCCCGCATCCGGACCATCGCGTTCATCAAATCCCGGCGCGGGGCCGAGACCATCTCCGCCATCACCAAGCGGCTTCTGGATGAAGTGGATCCCAGCCTCCCCCAGCGTGTTGCCGCCTACCGTTCCGGCTACCTTCCCGAGGAGCGCCGGGCCCTGGAGCGGGCACTGAGGTCAGGGGAACTCCTGGGCGTCTCCAGCACCTCCGCCCTTGAACTCGGCATCGACATCTCCGGGCTCGACGCCGTCCTGGTTGCCGGGTGGCCCGGGACCAGGGCTTCACTCTTCCAGCAGATCGGCCGGGCGGGGCGCGCTGGCCAGGACGCCATCGCTGCTTTTGTGGCCAGCGACGATCCCTTGGACACCTACCTGGTGAACCACCCGGAAGCCATTTTTGATGTTTCCGTCGAGGCCACGGTGTTCGATCCCTCCAATCCGTACGTGCTGGGGCCGCACCTCTGTGCCGCCGCAGCGGAACTGCCGCTGGGTTACGCGGAGCTTGACCTGTTCGGCCCCACGTCCGGGAAACTCCTGGACCAGCTCGTCTCCCAGGGTTACCTCCGCAAGCGTCCGGCCGGCTGGTTCTGGACCCACCCGCAAAGCGCGGCGGCCATGGTGAACCTGAGGGCCGACGGCGGCGGCCCGGTGAGCATCGTCGACGCCGAGACGGGTTCCCTGCTGGGCACCATGGACTCGCCGCAAACTCACTATCAGGCCCACACAGGTGCCGTCTACGTCCATCAGGGCGACAGCTACGTGGTGGAGGACCTGAACGAGGCTGATCACTGCGTGATGGTTCGCCGCGCCAACCCCGATTACTACACCACTGCCCGTGACGTGACCCAAATCGAAGTCCTGGAGACGCAGCGGACCGCGCAATGGGGAGATGTCGCCGTGCACTTCGGGGATGTGAAGGTGACAACACAGGTGGTCTCCTTCCAACGTAAGGCGCTGATTTCAAATGAGATCCTTGGCGAGGAGCCACTGGAGCTCGGCGCCAGGGACCTGTTCACGAAGGCTGTCTGGTTCGTGGTGGACAACCGATCCCTGACCGGGGCAGGGCTGATCGAAGCCCAGTTCCCCGGTGCCCTGCATGCAGCCGAACACGCTGCCATCGGGCTGCTGCCGCTCGTGGCGTCCAGCGACCGCTGGGACATCGGCGGGGTATCCACTGCCATTCACGCCGACACCGGGGTGCCCACGATCTTTGTGTACGACGGGCACCCCGGCGGCGCAGGCTTTGCCGAGCGCGGCTTCGACAAGGCCAAAGTATGGCTCTCCGCCACCCGCGACGCCATCGCGGCCTGCGAGTGCGACGCCGGCTGCCCGTCCTGTGTTCAGTCACCCAAGTGCGGCAACAAGAACAACCCGCTGGACAAGGCGGCAGCGATCACCTTGATCGAGGTCCTGCTGAAGGACGCCACCGAACAACTCGCCGTGCAGCCGGCCGATGCCCCGACGCCTGGTGCACGGGCGGAAGAGCACGCAGCGCGCTTCTGAACCCGCTTCCCACTGAGCCCGGCTTCGGGGGCCAACCCCTTGGGCCCGGCCCCCGTGGGCCCGGCTTCCTGGTCATGGCGGCGGCCCTGCTCTGGCGTGGCCGGTCGCTACGCCGAACATGCTCCGGTTCAGGAGCTCTGTCCGGACCTCGACGGTGTCACTTCCTCCTTCCGTGCAACTGGTTATTTTCGCTCCGTGCCGGCCCGCAACATCGGCCGCCACAGAACACGGCACGCCTTGGCTGATCCCGCGCAGTGCGTCGGCGGCCGCCAGTGCGGCGAGGTCGGCGGCCGCCGCTGCCCTGGACGCCATCACAGCGGACTGGGCCAGCAACAGCATCAGCGCCATGGCGACCATCACCACCATGCCGAGCCCGGCGGCAAGAACCGTTCCGGATCCGCGATCATGGCCACCTTCCTGCTGACCCGCTTGTGCTCCGCCGGGTTCCGGATTCCCCAGTCCGCCGTTTCCCGGTTTCGGATGCCCCGGGTCCGGAGACCCCGCGGCGTTCACGAGGCCGCAGCCTCGGGACGCTGCTCCCGGACGTTCCCGAATTGTGCCGGTACGTGCCATGTCTCCGCCGGACGGATGGGCGCGGACTCGGCGGTTTCACTCCTGGCCAAAGCCCGGGCGGACAATGTCCACGGGATGATGGACCCGACGGGACCGGACACCCGGCCGGAAACCGTGACACTGAGCCATCCGTCCTCGCCCATGATGGATGATGATGCCGAGCCCCCGGCGAGCTGCCGGACGATTCCCTCCACCGCTCCGGCGTCTTCCCCCCGCGCCAATGCCCTTGCCCCGGCCCGTGCCGCTTCTTCGAGCCGAAGCTGGGTAATCCCGGCCGCGGATCCCGCAAGCAGGAGCGCCAGGAGAAGAAGGACCGCCGGCAACGCCACCGCGAATTCCGCAGTGACAGCTCCGCGGTCCGCCACCCGGCAGCGGCGCAATCCCGGCGTCATGGCAACGCCAGCGCCGTCCGGATCAGGTTCAGCAGGAAGCCCCGGACTTCGTCACTGCGCAGAATGAACACCAGGATCCCGGCGAAACCCACTGCGGCGAGGGTAGCGATGGCGTATTCAGCGGTGGCCATTCCCACTTCGGATCCCATAAGACGCCAGCGCGCCCGGCCGGAGACGGGTGCCGCCTCCCTGGCACCCGGGTAGATCTCCAGCACTTCTGCGTCTGCGGGGACGGTCCGGCCGGAGGGTTCAGGCTGGGCGTACGGGCGGTGGTTGGATGTGATTGACATTGCGGTTCCTTTCATTGTTTTCCGGCTGGTCTGCCGGCTGATTCGACTCTCCCGGCTTGGCTGAATGGAGATAAGGGAGAGGTTCGGCTAAGTGGAAAAGCCGGGCAAGCCGTGGCTGTGGAGGAAGACTCGGCCGCCGTCGTGCCCCCACCCGGCCCCACCCGGTCCGGGGTCAGCTTCCGGAGGGAAGCATCGCCAGCAGGACCGGGACCACGCCCAGGCAGACGAAGGCGGGCAGCGAGCAGAGGCCAAGCGGGACCACCAGTCGCACGCCGAGCGCGGCAGCACGCTTTTCCGCCGCCCTGAAGCGTTCCCTGCGCAGCCTGGCTGCCTGCGCGTAGAGGATGGCCGACGACGGCGCCCCGGTCAGGGCGGCAAAGCCCAGGGCCTGCCTCAGGACCAACAGCTCCGGAGTCCTGACTTCGGAACTGCGCCACGCTGTTTCCCAGTCGGCTCCAATGGCCAGTGCGGACACAACGGGCCGGAGCGAATGGCGGTACTCGGGTGAGGCTGAATCAGCGACGAGTTCGAGCGCACGCCCGATCCCCGAACCGGCGTCCAGCATGGCCCCGATCAGCTCCAGCATCATGGCGGTGTCGCGCAGGCCCTCGCCGGCCCGTAGAGCCTGCCGGGTTGTCCCGGCGTCACCGTTCCCTCCGTTGTCCAGGTTCTGCCGGCACCTCCGACGAAGCCTCCTGTGCGTGCTGCCCCGTCCGGTCAAGGCGAGTGCTGCGGCGGCGGCCAGCACAAGAGCCACGACCGCCGACGGCAGCCATTCCGCCGTCATGGCGTTCCAGTGGCAGAGCGGACGAGCCTGGCGGACCAGATCCGGCCGGCCACCGTCAGCCCTACACCGGCTGCGAGCGCAGCCATCCCAAACGGCGTGCCGAGCAGGATGGACAGCGGATCCACGCCAAGGGCCACCCCAAGCCCCAGGCCCAACAGGGGAAGCCAGGTCAGGAGGGTGACCGTTGCCTTCGGACCTGCCAGGGCGGTCTGGCGGGCGGCTTCGGCGTCGTCCTCCGCTTCGAGCTGCGCCGCCAGACGGGTCAGGACGTCGGCCAGCGGGCAGCCGCTCGCTGCCGCAATGTCGAAGCACGCCGCGAGTTCGCCCCAGATGCGCCGTTCGCGGTTTTGGCTTCCGGGGAAGGCAGCAGCAGCTGCCGCGCGAATGGCCTCCGCCACGGGGGAACCCCGCAGGGCGGCTGCCCGGGCCACCGACACCATCGACAACGACCCGGCGGTGAGTCCCGGTTCCTCACGGGGTCCGGATCCGGAAGGCTCCTCCACGGAGTAGACCATCCAGAGCTCATCCCACAGCCGTGACGGCGTACGGCCTCCTTTGAGCAGCGCAGCCAGTTGTTGGACCACCACTGTCATGGGCACCCCGTGGGATTGATGGCGGGGCTTCCCTGCCCGGATGGCGGTCCGGGCCTGTGACCCGCCGGGCGAGGCGCCTCTTCCCTTGACGCCGCACGCACTTCGGGAGCCCCGCCTGCCTTGCGAGTCGGGATGCCCGGTGTTCAGTGCCTTGCGGATCCTTCCTGCACGCCCGCCTGGCGGCCGGGCCACCAGCCATGCAGCGAGTGCCAGCGCTGTGACGAACAAAGCCATCACTGGTTTCACCTGTGCACTGGACTCAGGGGTCCGGCACCGGTGGCTGCCTGGCCGGGGTCCGCGGCGCCGGGGTTTGCGGCGCCGGAAGCATCAATGCCCAGTCTTCGCGCAAGCCTCGGCCAGGAGGGTCCCAGGGTGACGGTACCCGCCTGCACAGCCACGGCCGCCGAGACTTCCAGTCCGAGCGGGCCGTCTTCAACCAACCCGATGCAGGCCACCTGACGGATGCCGCGGGAACGCTCCACGTGGACCACAACGTCCAAAGCGCTGGCAACCTGCAGCCGCATGGCGTCCTGACCCATTCCGGCAAGGGCGCCGAGCGCCGTGAGGCGGGCAGGCACGGCGGCAGCCGTGTTCGCGTGGATCGTTCCGCCGCCCCCGGTGTGTCCGGTATTCATAGCCGTCAGCAGTTCGCGGACCTCGGCTCCGCGGCATTCCCCCACCACCAGGCGGTCAGGTCTCATTCGGAGGGCCTGCCGTACCAGTTCGGCGAGGTCCACCGCACCGCCGCCTTCAAGGTTTCCGTGCCTCGACTCAAGTGACACCACGTGCGGATGGACGGGGTTCAGTTCGGAAGCATCCTCGATCAGGACGAGCCGTTCGCCAGGCTCGCTCAGCCCCAGGAGTGTTGAGAGGAGGGTGGTCTTCCCTGACCCGGTGGCACCGCTGACCAGGAAGCTCAGACGCCGGGAAACCACGCGTTCCAGTACGTCCTGGACCAAAGAACCAAACATGCCGCCGTCCCGGAGCTCGTCCAGCGTGAACACCTCGTGACGGCGGATTCTGACGCTCAACAGCGTCCCGGCTGTCGAGATCGGCGGCAGGACTGCGTGGACCCGGTATCCGGCCTCAAGCCTGACATCGACGCACGGGGATCCGTCGTCCAGACGCCGCCCGCCTGCCGCCACGAGGCGGGCCGCCAGCGAACGTACCTCGCTTTCGGAGGAGAACGACACCGCCGCCTGCTCCAGGCCGTTTCCGCGGTCCAGCCAGACGGAGTCCGGGGCGTTGACGAAGATGTCCGTTACGGACGGATCCCTGGTCAGCACCTGCAGCGGTCCCAGACCGTTGAGCTCTGCGCTGATCCGTTCGACGGCGGCCAGCGACCCCGCCGTGCCCAGGAGCCTTCCCGTGGCCTGAACGGCCGCGGCCACCCGGGAGGGGGTCACCGGACCGGAATCGGCCATCACTGATTCGCGGACGGATTCGAGCAGCCCGGCGTCCAGTGCACTGTTCTGCCGCCGCCTAAGGCCGCCGGCCGGCCCGGGAAACCGGGACGCACCCGGCATCTGTGGAAGCGTGCTCATGGAAACTCCCCACCCAGGAGGTCAAGTACCGAGGCGGCGAACCGGCGCACGCTGCGCCGGCGGCCCATTTCCAACAGGCGGCCAAGCTCCGTGGCGCTGGCCGTGCCTTTCACCTCCGGAACAAGTCCCTGCAGGGGCAACCCCACGGATTCCGCGATCAGCGGCCCGTCGAGGACGGCCCCCGCCTTGCCCCTGATCACCAGCGCAGTCTCCACCGGGGGGAGTTCCTGCAGCAGTCTGGCGGAAGAAACGGCGGCCTTTAGCTGCGCGGGGGCCACCATCAGGATGCGGTCGCAGTCCCAGGCGAACGTCCGCAGCGGCTCCGTTCCGCGGCCGATATCCACCAGGACCAGTTCGTAGCCGCGCCGCGCGGCATCGAGGACGCCGCCCACGGTTGCTGCCTCCACACCCTTTTGGCGTTCGCGGCTGCCCGGCCAGGACAGGAAGGAGAACCCGCCCGCCACGGGCAGCGCGTCGGACAGTTGTTCCGGATCGATGGTTCCGCTTGCCTCTGAAAGGTCGGTCCACCGGAGACCGGGTGATTCTTCGGCAGCCAGGGCCAGTTCCAAACCCCCGCCCCAGGGATCGCCATCAATCAGCAGGACCCGCGCTCCCCACTCCGCGGCAGCCTGGGCGATCCAGATCGAAGCTGTAGTGGCACCGGCTCCCCCGCACCCGCCCGTCACACCCAGGACGAGCCCGCCGGCTTCCGGCGACCGTGAGCGGCTCAGGTATTCAGCCAGCCACGCGGCGGCATCCGGTAGAACCGCCACGCGTTCGGCGCCCAGGGCGGCGGCAAGGTGCCAGAGACTATCGCCCTCACCGCCCAGGCCCACGAGCACCGCAGGTGCCCGGCGGCGGGGCGGCAGCTCGCGGATATCGCTGCCCACCAGTACTACGGCCGCGGTGTCCCAGAAAGGGGCCGCTTCAGTGGCATCGGCTGCGACGCGAAGCTGGCCGCCGGCAGCAGCCACAATCCGTTCAACCTCGCCGCGTAGGAAATCGAAGCCGGTTACCAGGAGCGTTTCCGCAGACTCGGCCGGAAGCCAGGCGCCGGGACCCCGGGCAGCCGACGTTGCATCCCTTGCCGGGGTTCCGCTGGCTGCCGTCCTGGCCTGGTTTGGCCGCCTGCCCGCATCAGCCTGCCGGCCGGCCGCCTGCCGCCCGCGCCTGGACCGTCCTTCCCGTGCGTGCGATCCGGCTGCTTCCGTATCCGTCCCGGTCCGTACCCGGGACTGGTTTCGGCGCGCTACACCGTCACCTCCCGGCGGTGCGGCCCGCGCCGCACGGCGTACCGCCGTGGCTGGCTCCGGAGGCCCGGCTGGCGCTCCCGACGCTGGACCAATACCTCGGCCCGGGGCCGTCGCTGGGCCGGGGCCGCTGAACTCCGGCGCGGGTTCCGGCATGGGTTCCTGAAGATTCTGCCTGCTCATCCTGCCACTGTGCCGACCGGCCGGCCCGTCCGACAGACCCCGCGCACGCCATGTGGACAACCTCCGGCGCCGAACAATCTGTGGAGGGTCAGTGCGCCGGCAGGACTCCCCCAGTACCCCCGCTGGAGCCGCACAAGGGCACAGGCTGCCTACAACGGCGGCCGGAGGCGCAGACATGGCACTCCACAAGGCAGAATTAGGACCATGTTCCTGCTGCTGTCCGCCCACGCCGACGGCGCAGCCCTCCAGGAACTCGCAGCGGACGGCTCTGTTGCCGCGGGCAACCCCAGACCCCGCCTCATCGGCGCCGGCGAGCTGGCCGGCGTCGTACGTGAGCTCGAAAAGCGGCGCCCGCGCTGGATCTGGCACCGGACACAGGACTGGTACCCGGCGTTCCTGGCCGCGGGAGTTGAGCTGGAACGCTGCTACGACCTCGCACTCTGCGGCGCCATCCTGGCGCATTCTGAGTTCACTGCGCACACTGCCTACGCTCGCAACGCGGAAAAGCTCACCCAGGACGACGACTCGCAGCAGCCGCCACGCAGCCTGCAGCCGCCGCCCCAGCCGGCACATCAGGGGGCGCTCTTCGAGGACTCCGGACTCAGCCGGGCGCCAAGGCATTCACTCGAAGAGCTGCGCACCGAGTACGCCGACCAGCAGGAAGCCCTAAGCCAGGCGAGCACGGACGCGAACCGCAGGCAGCGGCTCCAGCTGCTCCTCGCCGCTGAATCCGCGGGGGCCATGATCGCCGCGGAACTGCAACACACCGGTGTGCCCTGGCGGGAAGAACTGCACGAAGAGATCCTGGCCGACTACCTGGGTCCGCGCCCGCCGCTGGGCCACCGGCCCGCCAGGCTCGAGGCGCTGACCACCGAACTCCGCAGGCTGCTGAACTCTCCAGGCCTCAACCCGGATTCGCCCCAGGAACTGATGCGCGCCCTGCACCGGAACGGCATTGAGGTGAAGACCACCCGGCAATGGGAGCTCAAGGAATCCAGCCACCCGGCCATCGAACCGCTCCTCGCCTACAAGAAGCTGGCACGTCTCCATGCGGCCAACGGCTGGGCCTGGCTGGACGCCTGGGTGAATAACGGCCGCTTCCAGCCCGAGTATGTGGTGGGAGGCGTCGTCTCCGGGCGGTGGGCATCGCGCGGCGGCGGAGCACTGCAGATTCCGCGCCAGATCCGCGGCGCTGTGCACGCCGATCCCGGCCATAAACTCATCGTCGCTGACGCGTCGCAGCTCGAGCCGCGGGTGCTGGTGGCCCTGGCCCAGGACTCCAAAATGGCCGAAGCGGCCCGGGACAAGGATCTCTATGCGGGCATCGCAGCCCAGGGATTCGGCGGTGACCGTGCCAAAGCCAAGGTGGCCCTGCTTGGTGCCATCTACGGTGCCACCACCGGTGAATCCGGGCGCCTTATGCCGCAGCTGACCCGTACGTACCCTCGTGCCGTCGGCTTCGTGGAACAGGCCGCCCGGGAGGGAGAGGCCGGCGGAACGGTCACCTCCAGGCTGGGCCGCAGCAGCCCGCCGCCGTCGGACCGCTGGCTGCAAAGCCAGAAATCCACCACCGCCGAGGAACAGCGCCGGGCGGACGCGATTGCCCGCTCCCGCGGCCGGTTCACCCGCAACTTCGTGGTCCAGGGGTCGGCAGCTGACTGGGCGGCCTGCTGGCTGGCGGAATTACGACGGCGGCTCCGCGCCATGCGGTCGGCCGGCGGACCCACGGGCGAGCTGGTGTTCTTCCTCCATGACGAAGTGATGGTCCACTGCCCCGACGGCTCGGTGGACGCTTGTATCCGGGCCATCGAGGAGGCAGCTGCGGCCGCCAAGGAACTGCTGTTCGGCCGGATTCCGGTGGAATTTCCCGTAAGCGTGGCGGTAGTGGACTCCTACGACAAGGCGAAATAGCCCTGTAAGTCGCGCTTTGTAACCTACCTGTCGGTAGCTTTGTGGACTGTCTCGCATCCCGGTTAAGCTCGATTAGCCGGTTCGCAGCAGTGGCAGTGCAGCTCCGATAAAGGACCGGCCGATGCAATGACGCATGGAAATTTGGGGAGGCACCACACAGTGGCTGGCACATTTGAAATTATTAACGCTGAAGACGAGGCTTTCTACTTCCGGCTAAAGGCCGACGATGGCACGATAGTGGCGGTTTCGCCACGGTTCAAGACGCTCAAAGGCGTTGTAGCAGGTATCAACGCGGTCCGCGAAAGCGCCGCCACCGGGCTTGTGGTGAACCGCGCCCCAAGGGAGTTGGTATCCGGATAGTCCCGGAGCCCGCCGGGACGGGCAACCGGGCCGCCCGGGAGTTGCACCGGGCGTTCACACATCGATCTGGTGCAAGCGCGACCGGTCCCAGGGAACGGACCAGCCCAGGTGATCGAACAGTTCGTTCAGGATCATCCCGGTGAAGCCCCAGACCACCACCTTGTTCACCACGAAGGCGGGGCTTAGGAACGACTGGCCGGCCCGGCTGACCGTTGCCATCACCCGGTTGTCGGGATCCAGGAGGTCCCGGACCGGGACCCGGAAAACCTGGGCCGATTCGCCGTAGTCCACCACCCGGACAGGCGACGGCGAGTGCCACCAGGCAAGGACGGGCGTCACAAGGAAATTCCCGCGGGGCAGGGCCAACTGCGGCATGGCACCCAGTACCTCCACCCCGGCCGAGTCCAACCCTGTTTCCTCCTCGGCTTCGCGGAGTGCCGCTTCGATGGGCGTCTCGCCGGGGTCGATCCCGCCGCCTGGAAACGCCACCTGGCCGGGGTGGTCGTCCAGCGTGTGGGCGCGTTCCAGCAGAAGGACATCGAGGTCAGCCGGGGCCAACGGCTTTCCCGACGCAGCCGGAACGTTGTCCAAGGCGCCAAACAGCATCAGCACTGCGGCTTTGCGGGCAACGCTGTCATCCACCGCGAGATCGCGCCAGTAGGGATTGCGCGCCGGGCCGCTCCCGGCGTCGATGGCGGCAATGAGGTCCACGAGGTCCTGGCGGGCGGTCATTTTCCCCGCTTTTGTGATTCCATCCGGATTTCCGCGGCCCGGTGTGTTTCAGCCAGCAGCTGCGCCAGGAGCGCCTCCTGCCCGGGCGCGAGCTCGTATTTGAGCAGCTTGCGCGCTTTCTCCGGGTCCGTCTCCCCTGCCCCGTAGCTGGGGCACCACGTGGCCACCGCGCAGGCACCGCAGGCGGGCTTGCGTGCATGGCAGACGCGCCGTCCGTGAAACACCACCCGGTGCGAGAGCATTGTCCAGTCCCGCGGTTCGAACAGCTCGGCCACATCGGCCTCAACGCGGACGGGATCGTCAGATTCGGTCCAGCCCAACCGTCGGGCAAGGCGGCCAAAATGCGTGTCCACGGTAATCCCGGGAATGCCGAAGGCGTTGCCCAGCACCACGTTGGCGGTCTTGCGGCCCACGCCGGGCAGCGTTACCAGGTCCTGCAACCGCGGCGGCACCTCACCGTCGTACTCGTCCACCAGCCGGTTGCACAGGGCCATGACGTTCCTCGCTTTTGCGCGGAAGAAACCGGTGGGCTTGAGGATCACTTCGAGCTCGGCGGGGTCGGCTTCGGCCATGCTCCGGGCATCCGGATACCGGGCAAACAGCAGCGGTGTCACCTGGTTGACCACCACGTCGGTGGTCTGGGCCGAGAGCACGGTGGCCACCAGGAGCTCGAAGGGGCTGCGGAAGTCCAGCTCGGCGTGCGCATAAGGGTAGAGCTCCGCGAGCGCCCGGTTGATCCTGCGGGCCCGCCGCTTCAGCCCCAGCAGGGACTCCCCGGACGTCCGCGGGATAACGCTGCCCGGCTTCGGGGTGCCGGAAAGAGTGGCCACCGGCGGCCGGCTAGCCGCGCTCGATGTTGCTGAGGTCCCGCAGCACGCCCACCCGGCCGTCAGTGTGCTGCACCAGGAATTCGTGCCCCCGGTCTTCCAGGGCAAGAACCCATCCGCCGGGATCGATCACGAATGCGGGCATGCCTGTCCGCTCATCGATGGCAGTGCGGGGCTGGGCCACGGCGAACCAGAAAGCCTCGTGGACAGGCTGCTCCTCGTGTTCCTCGGGGCGGCTGTAGGGGTCAACGGTGGCACCGATGGGCTCCTGCGAGCTCACCTGCGGGTTCAGCATCGTCTCAGCGGGAACCGATGCGGAAGGCACCGCGCCTGCGGCCTGACCGGAGTGGGACTCCCGGCCGTCGGCGGGAACGTCGGCTGCCTGCGTCCGCTCGGAAACGGAAGGAACGACGTCGGCGGCCTGCGTCCGCTCGGAAACGGAAGGAACGACGTCGGCGGCCTGCATCCGCTCGGAAACGGAAGGAACGACGTCGGCGGCCTGCGTAGCGGGCGACGTACCGGCACCACGGCTGGCCGCTGCAGCACCTACCGCCGCGGCCCCGGCAGCGGCGGCGGCGTTATTGCCGGCCGCGTGGCCCGACGACGCGGCCACGCCTGCGGCAGCTGTCGGAACGGCACCTCCCTGCCTGGCTGCGCCGTGCTGTGCCGGTTCGTGCTGTGCCGGTTCATGCTGTGCCGGCTCATGCGGAGTGGCCTCATGTTGTGCCGAGTCATGCTGGGTTGTCCCATACTGGGTTGCCGCAGGCGGTGCCGCAGTTGCGGCGCCGGCATAGGGGCGGCCGCCGTTCGGGACCGCACTTCCGTCGGCGGCTCCCTTGCTTCCGGCGGCACCCTTTCCGGCGGCGTCGGCGGCACCGGCACCGCCTGCAGCACCGGCTGTCAGTCGCTTGGACCAGCCAGCCAACGTGCTGGAGCCGGGCTCCTTGGCGGGCTTGGGCTCCTTCGGGGCGCTGGGCTTACGGAACGGTGCGGCGGACTCCCGGGCCACAACATGCGCGGGAACCTCGGCGCGGTCCAGGAAGTCACCGGCCAGGAAGGGAATGAAGCGTGCCAGCACAGTGGCCCCGAAAAGTCCCACGGATCCGATCAGTCCCACCAGCAGGACCGGGACGAATTCCTGGGCGGCGGCCAGGAAGAAGAACCCCAGGGAAAACGACGCGACCACGGAGGCGAACTGGTCAATGGACAGGGACCCTATCCGCACCCTGGACTCGGGGCTCAACCGGCGGGCCACAAAAAGGGCCGTCACAATGAGGGGCAGGATGATCCCCAGGCCCAGGAAGAAGAGGTTGCCCAGGTTCCACAGGTTGTACCGGGAACCGAACATCGGGATCAGCGACGCGACAAACAGAAGGAGCGTCGACGCAAAGACGGTGAGGTCGCGGACGGTGAACGGGCCAAGGACCGTTTCATTCTTCTTTCCGGTCAGCCTGCTTCCCGCGGGCTTCGCCCCTTCCGCGCTTGCCGGCTGGCCGGAACTCGCCGGGCCTGTCGCCTGACCGGGATGCTGATGGACGGCTTTGTGCTGTCCATGGCTCTGCTGGTTCATTCTGTTCTCCTTAGCACGGCGGCGCCCTGGACAGCGCCTCCTAACGGCAGGCAGAAACGGGACCGCCAAGCGGTCCTGTTGCCTCCATCGGATGTCACAACTCCATCTCAGCCTAGCCAAGTGATTGGCCGATCACTAGCTGACGGGCCGGAGGCGGGCGTAGCGGAATGTCGGCGGAATTTGCATAGCACACCCGCCTGTTTGCGGGGTGGACATGCCCCTCGAGGAAGGGGGCGGCCAAGCGTCCGGGTAACGGGTCCGGGGTCGCGGGCTGTGCGTTTTCAGAACCACTCGGCGCTTAATAAACGCCGCTCACGGTTCACTATGTGACGGGGCACACGCACGCTGCGGGGCAGGTATTAGTGTGTATTTCGGAACAGCTCTTTGCGGTACAGCCGTGACCAGCCGCCGCCCGATGCCGCGCATGCGGCCCGGCTGCGACCCGGTGACGGTCCGTCCCGCGCAGCAAAGATCGATGAATGATGAGGTTCACCATGTCCCAACAGACCACAGGCTCCACCACGACAACGCCCCGGCAGGGCGACGCCTTCGAGAACCTCTCCCAAGAGGACCGCAAGTTCGCCCCGTCACCGGAGTTCGCCGCCAACGCGGTGGTCACCGCCGCGGACTATGCAGAGGCCGATGCCGACCGTCCCGCGTTCTGGGCAAAGCAGGCCCGCGAGCTGCTGACCTGGAGCAAGGACTTCACCCAGACGCTGGACTGGTCCAACCCTCCCTTCGCGAAATGGTTCGTCGGCGGCGAGATCAATGCCGCCTACAACGCCCTGGACCGGCACGTGGAGAACGGGCTCGGGGACCGGGTGGCCATCTACTTTGAGGGCGAGCCGGGCGACACTCGTACGTACACCTACGCGCAGCTCACCGAAGAGGTCAAGAAGGCAGCCAATGCCTTCGAATCCCTCGGTGTGGCCAAGGGCGACCGCGTGGCCGTCTACCTCCCCATGATCCCCGAGGCGGTCATCACGCTGCTGGCCTGCGCCCGGATTGGTGCCATCCACTCCGTAGTGTTCGGCGGCTTCTCCGCCGAAGCCCTGCGCTCCCGGATCGACGACGCCGAAGCCAAGCTCGTGGTCACGGCCGACGGCACCTACCGCCGCGGCAAGCCCAGCTCGCTCAAGCACGCGGTGGACGACGCGTTGTCCCACGAAGGGGACGGCAGCGGGCACACCGTCGAGAACGTCGTCGTCGTCAAGCGCAACGGCCAGGACGTGGACTGGCACGAGGGCAGGGACCATTGGTGGGCCGACACCGTGGAGGCCGCCTCACCGGACCACACCGCAGTGGGCCACGACTCCGAGCACCCGCTGTTCATCCTTTACACCTCCGGAACCACCGGAAAGCCCAAGGGCATCCTGCACACCACCGGCGGCTACCTTGCCCAGGGCGCATACACCCACAAGGCCGTGTTCGACCTGCACCCGGAGACGGACGTGTACTGGTGCACCGCCGACGTCGGCTGGATCACCGGCCACTCCTACGTCGCCTACGCCCCGCTGATCAACGGCGCCACCCAGGTCATGTACGAAGGCACCCCGGACTCCCCGCACCAGGGCCGCTGGTGGGAAATCATCGAAAAGTACAAGGTGTCCATCCTCTACACCGCACCCACCGCGATCCGGACCTTCATGAAGTGGGGCAAGGAGATCCCTGCCAAGTTCGACCTCTCCTCCATCCGCGTCCTCGGCTCGGTAGGCGAACCCATCAACCCCGAAGCCTGGATGTGGTACCGCGACGTCATCGGCGCCAACGCGGGTAAGAACGGTGAGAAGAAGGAAAACCCGGCCCCGATCGTAGACACCTGGTGGCAGACGGAAACCGGTGCCCAGATGATTGCCCCGCTGCCCGGCGTCACCGCCACCAAGCCCGGCTCGGCCCAGGTGCCGCTGCCAGGCATCGCCGTGGACGTAGTCGATGAGGCCGGCGAATCCGTACCGAACGGCCGCGGCGGCTTCCTGGTCATCCGCGAGCCCTGGCCGGCAATGCTCCGCGGCATCTGGGGTGACCCGGAACGCTTCAAGGAAACCTACTGGTCCCGTTTCGAGACCATGTACTTCGCGGGCGACGGCGCCAAGAGGGACGACGACGGCGACGTCTGGCTGCTGGGCCGCGTGGACGACGTGATGAACATTTCCGGCCACCGGCTCTCCACCGCGGAGATCGAATCGGCCCTGGTCAGCCACCCCGCGGTTGCGGAAGCGGCCGTGGTCGGCGCCGCCGACGAAACCACCGGGCAGGCCGTCGTCGCATTCGTGATCCTCCGCGAAGACGCCGTGGACTCCGGGGATGCAATCGTCCAGGAACTCCGCAACCACGTAAGCAAGGAGATCGGCCCGATCGCCAAGCCCAAGACCATCCTGGTGGTGCCCGAACTGCCCAAGACCCGTTCCGGCAAGATCATGCGCCGCCTCCTCAAAGACGTCGCCGAGGGCCGTGAAGTCGGCGATGCCACCACCCTGGCGGATAACACCGTGATGGCCCAGATCGCCCAGTCGCTCAGAAAGTAGCCGTCGCTCAAAAAGTAACACTCGCCGGGAACTCCGGCTGACGGGCGCCAGTCGGCCCCGCTTTTCCCCGCTCCGGCGCGGAAAAGCGGGGCCGCACTGCTTTGTGACGATTCAAACACAAGATGCACCCAAAATGTTGTTTCCCGTTCTTTCCTGTTCTCTTTTGAGAGGTTATAGTCAGAGCATGTGAGGTGCCTCACATGCAGCTATTTTTCAAGGGAGAGAACATGGCAGCACAGTTTGATGCGTCGGCAACGGCTTACCCGAGCCGGCGGACCATCCTCAAGACCGTCGGCGTCGGCGCGGCAGGCCTGGCCGGCATTCCGTTCCTCGCCGCCTGCACGGGCGGGAGCGGGCCGTCGGCCACGGGTTCCGACTCCCCCGGCCTCACCTTCGGTTCAGGATCCTCGGACGACGTCCCCAAGCGCGCGTACCAGGCCGTGACCGATGCCTTCACCGCCAAGACCGGCAAGAAAGTCACCACGAACGTGGTGCCGCACAACGATTTCCAGAACAAGATCAATTCCTACCTGCAGGGCTCCCCGGACGACACCTTCACGTGGTTCGCCGGCTACCGCATGCAGTACTACGCGGGCAAGGGACTGCTCGCGCCGATCGACGACGTCTGGGAGAGCATCGGCGCGAACTACTCCGACGCGCTGAAGAAGGCATCCACCGGCCCGGACGGCAAGCTGTACTTCGTCCCCAACTACAACTACCCGTGGGGCTTCTTCTACCGGAAGAGCCTCTGGGCGGAGAAGGGCTACGAGGTTCCGGAAACCTTCGACGCCCTCAAGGCCCTGGCCACCAAGATGAAGGCCGACGGCATCATCCCGATCGGCTTTGCCGACAAGGACGGCTGGCCGGCCATGGGCACCTTCGACTACATCAACATGCGGCTCAACGGCTACCAGTTCCATGTGGACCTCTGCGCGCACAAGGAATCCTGGGACCAGCAAAAAGTGAGCGCGGTCTTTGACACGTGGGCGGAACTCCTTCCCTTCCAGGACCCGGCAGCACTCGGCCAGACATGGCAGGACGCGGCAAAGGCGCTGGAGGCCAAGAAGACCGGCATGTACCTGCTCGGGTCCTTCGTGACCCAGCAGTTCACCGATCCCGCAGTCCTGGCTGACATCCAATTCTTCGCCTTCCCCGAGATCGCCATGGAAGGCCGGGACGCCGTCGAAGCACCCATCGACGGACTCCTGCTGTCCAAGAAGGGCGGCGAGAACAAGGCAGCCCGCGACTTCATGGCATTCCTGGGAACGGCCGAAGCCCAGGACGCCTACGCCGCCGTGGATTCCTCGAACATCGCCACGGCCAAGGGCACCGACACGTCCAAGTTCACGCCGCTCAACAAGACGTGCGCTGACACCATCGCAAACGCAAAATACATCAGCCAGTTCTTCGACCGCGACGCCCTTCCGGCCATGGCCAACAACGTGATGATCCCGGCCCTGCAGAGCTTCATCAAGGACGGCAAGATGGACGTCAAGAACCTCGAGGCACAGGCCAAGACGCTGTACGCCGCGCAGTAGTTCCGGCCCCGTCAGCCGCGCATCACAGGCAACCATCCAGGAAGGAACGACGACGGCGGCACAGCCTTCCGCCGTCGTCGTTCCTTCCCGGAATCCGGACCAATCGAGGGATAACTTCCATGAGCAGTACAGCAAGAGAACTGGTTCCGCCGGAATCACGGGAGCCTGAAGGCGCTCCCGCGCAGCGGGCAAGGGGCGGCCGGGTCCGCCGCCTGTCCGGACAGGACAAGGTGGTCCTGTCGCTGATGGTGGGCATCCCCACCCTGATTGAACTGACCCTGGTGTGGCTGCCCATGCTGATGTCCGTGGGCCTCAGCTTCACCCGGTGGAACGGCCTGGACCTGGGCGACATCCGCCCTGCGGGCCTGGACAACTACCAGTACATCTCCCAGGACTACCCGCCGTTCTGGCCGGCGGTGCAGCACAACATGCTGTGGCTCCTGTTCCTGGCCCTCATCGCCACGCCGCTGGGCCTGCTGCTGGCCGTGCTGCTGGACCAGAACATCCGCGGCAGCAAGATCTACCAGAGCATCTTCTTTGCACCCGTGATGCTGTCACTGGCCCTGATCGGCATCATCTGGCAGCTCTTCTACCAGCGCGACAACGGCCTGCTGAACTTCCTGCTTGGCACAGCCGGGACGCCGCAGGCCGTGGACTGGTTCGGGGATTCATCCGTCAACATCTGGGCTGCGATGATCGCGGCCACCTGGCGGCATGCCGGCTACGTCATGCTCCTGTACCTGGCCGGGCTCAAGGGTGTGGACCCCAGCCTGAAGGAAGCCGCCGCCATCGACGGCGCGAGCGCCGTCCAGACGTTTTTCCGGGTGGTCTTCCCGGCCATGCGGCCCATCAACATCGTGATAGTGGTCATCACCATCATCGAATCGCTGCGAGCCTTCGACGTCGTGTACGTCATCAACCGCGGCACCAACGGCCTGGAAATGCTCAGTGCCCTGGTGATCCAGAACCTGGTGGGCGAAGGCCAGGTGATCGGCGTCGGTTCGGCCCTGGCCGTGGTGCTGCTGGTCATTTCCCTCGTCCCCATCGTCTTCTACCTCAGCCGCACCTTTGGCAAGGAGAACAAAGCATGAGCACTACCGCAGTCCGCGCCGGCAGGAAAGATACTGCTGCAGGTCCCCGGTCCGGCAGCCGGCCCAAACGCCACTACGGAACCCATATCTTCCTGACCGTCATGGCCGTCATGTGGCTGGTCCCGCTGGGCTGGTCCGTCTTCACCGCCCTCCGTCCGGTGGCGTCCACCAACGAGCACGGCTACTTCAGCCTGGCGGGCGACTTCAATTTCGATAACTTCATCCAGGCGTGGACACAGGGCGGATTCGCCACGTACTTCTGGAACTCGGTACTCATCACGGTCCCGGCCGTGCTGATGACCCTTTTCCTGGCCTCCCTGATGGCCTTCGCCGTGAGCCGGGTGAACTGGAAGTTCAACATCACCCTGCTCATCATGTTCACCGCCGGCAACCTCCTGCCGCCACAGGTCCTTGCCGCGCCGTTGTTCGAGATGGCCAAGCACTTCGAGGTGCCGTACTCCTTCAGCGATTCCGGCAACATGCTGAACACCTACATCATTGTCATCGCAGTCAACACGGCCTTCCAGATGGGTTTCTGCACGTTCGTGCTCTCCAACTACATGAAGGCGCTCTCCGCCGACCTCACCGAAGCCGCCCTGGTGGACGGTGCCGGAATCTGGCGGCAGTACCGGGAGATCATCCTTCCGCTGTGCCGGCCGGCCTTCGCCGCGCTCGGCACGCTGCAGGTCATCTTCATCTACAACGACTACTTCTGGCCGCTGCTGTTCATCCAGAGCGGCAACCGGCTCCCGATCACCACCGCCATCAACAACCTCCAGGGGCAGTTCCTGAACAACTACAACCTCCTGGCCGCCGGCGCCGTCATCACGGTCATCCCCACCCTGGTGATCTACCTGCTCCTGCAGCGGCAGTTTGTTGCAGGGCTGACTCTTGGTTCTTCCAAGGGGTAGACCATGATGGAAGCTGACGGGGACAGCACTCCCCCAGCCGCAGCCCGAAAGGAACTCCATGCTCCCCGCAGCACGCCACCAGGCAATCGTGGACGCCGTCCAGCGCGAGCGGGTGGTCCGCGTGTCGGACCTCGCCCAGCAGCTGGGTGTGTCGCTCATGACCGTTCGGCGGGACATCGAGCTGCTGGAAGAGGGCGGCCGGGTGGAGCGAATCCATGGCGGTGCCAAGCTTCCCGGCGATGCCAGCACCCATGAACCCGGCTTCGAGCAAAAGTCAACACAGCTCACGGCGGAGAAGCGGGCCATCGCCCTGGAAGCAGCCTCGCTGGTGCATGAGGGCATGGCGGTTGGGCTGGGCGCGGGAACCACCACATGGGCGCTCGCCAAGGAACTCGTCAACGGGCCGCGAATCACCGTGGTGACCAACTCCATCCGCATTGCCGATCTCTTCCATCACGGCTCGTCCTCCGGGGCCGGCCGCTACGGCTCCACGGTGATCCTGATAGGCGGCGAGCGCACGCCGTCGGACGCATTGGTGGGGCCTATTGCGACGGGGGCGCTGAAGCAGCTGCACCTGGACCTGCTGTTCCTGGGCGTGCACGGAATGGATCCGGATGCCGGCTTCACCACGCCCAACCTGCTGGAGGCCGAGACGGACCGTGCGTTTGTGGCGGCCTCCCGCAAGGTGGTGGTGGTGGCCGACCACACCAAGTGGGGCACGCAGGGCATGAGCACCATTGCGGGGTTCGAGGACGCGGACGAGGTCATCAGCGACGCCGGACTCAGCAGCGACGCGCGGCGGATCCTGCAGGAGAGCGTCAGCCGGCTGAGGATCGCCAACGCGGGGTAACCCTGCGTCCGGCGCTGTTCACGGCCCCGGGTCCGGCTACGGGCAGCCGCACGACTGCCTGATGCGCAGTCGGGTGGGGAACAGCCTATGTTCGGGCGGGCTTCCTTTCGTTTCACCCACCAGGGCACTGACGGCGGCCTCCGCCATGGCGCGGACCGGCTGCTCCACCGTGGTCAGTGCGGGCCAGCTGAATTCCGCCTCGGCGGACCCGTCGAAGGACGTCAGCGCCATATCCTGCGGAACGGATACGCCGGCCTCATGCAGGGCCCTGAGGATTCCGATGGCCTGCATGTCGGAGCTCGCAAACACCGCGGTCGGATGGCTGGCAGAAGCCACTAGGCGCTGCCCCGCCGCGTAGCCACCCTCCCGGGTGAATTCACCGCGGACAATGGGTCCTTCCGGCAGGCCGGCCGCAGCCAGCGCCTGGAGCCAGCCCTGTTCACGTCCGTCGACCTCGTTGGAGACGTTGGTGCCCATGGCCAGCGCAATGTTCTTGTGGCCGTGCCCGATCAGGTGCTCCACACCGATCTTGGCACCGGCGGCAAGATCCACGCCCACGCTGTTGAAGCCGGGAGAATCCCCGCTGTGATTGAGCAATACCGAGGGGATCTCGGCCGCCTCAAGTTCCGCCAGGTCCGGTTCAAACAACACGCTGGCCAGCACCACGCCGTCCACCTGGCGGGCGGCCAAGTTGCGGATGTTCCGCCGTTCCTTCGTTACATTGCCGTCCGAGTTCGTTAGAACCAGCGCAAATCCCCGGTCAGCTGCGGCGTCTTCCACCGCGTGCGCCAGCAAGGAGAAGAAAGGGTTGCTGTTGTCCGGAATGATCAGGCCGATGGTTTCGCTGGAGCCGAGTTTCAGCGCCCGCGCCGCGGCATTGGGACGGTAGCCCAGGACGCGGATAGCGTCCTGGACCTTCGCCTCGGTGGCCGGCGCAACCCGCTTGGGTCCGCCGTTGACAACGTAACTGACCACCGCCGTACTCACACCCGCATAGCGGGCAACATCCTTGCGGGTTACCGGGCCTCGGGGCGGGTGCGTTGCGGGAATGGTCATGGAGTACATGCTAGCTATGCACCGTGCGGAGCGTCGCCAAAATCGCGGATCGGGAGCCGTTCGCCGTTTTGCTGGGCCGAGGCGTGGGCCACGATCCCGGGAAGGGTGAAGCGCGCGGCTACCCAGGCGTTGACCGGCGGAAGCGTCCCTTCGTTGACCGCAGTCACGAAGTCGTCCACCAGGAACTGGTGGCTTCCTTCGTGGCCGTTCGGGGCGCCGCGGAATTCCTCCGGCAGGCGTCCCCGGTCGTGCACAGGGGCAAGTCCGGAGATGAAGGCGTCGCGCAGTTCCGGGGCGACATCGGCCAGCGACGGGTCGTCCAGCGGGATGCTGGGACGGGTTTCCACCTGCTCGGAGATGTCGTGGACGTTTTCCTTGTCCTGCCACACCGTCACCTTGGCAAGCTGCTCAAAGCTCGCCTCGGTGCCGAAGAAGCGGAACCGTGATTCACGGATGTGGGACGGGTAACCGACGCGGCGCATTTCGTTGGTGCGCATGGCCCCGCCGTCGTTCAGTTCAAAGAGTGCCGTGGCGTTGGAGAAGTCGTTACCGAACATGCTGACGTCCTTGTCGAAGACGCCGTCGTCGCGGTCATCCCGGACTCCGATGCAGCTGACGCTGACTGCGTGGGAGGGAAGCACCCCCAGGACGCCGCCGATGGCGTGGGTGGGGTACAGCATGGGCGGGTAGCTCGCCGTCGACTTCCACGATTCTCCGCCGCTGTACTGGTAGGCGTCGTAGAAGCCCAGGTCCATGTCGTGGACATAGTCGCCTTCGCTGTAGAAGATCCGGCCGAACTTGCCGGCCGCGTGCTGGTTGCGGGCGTACACAGTGGCGGGGTTGTAGTAGCTGGTCTCGCCCATCGCATAGACAAGCCCGGTTTCCTTCACGGCCGCGATGATGCGCTCGATCTCCTCTTCCGTAACCGCCATGGGGACAGCGGAGTAGACATGCTTTCCGGCGCGCAGCGCCTGCTCCACCAGCGGGCCGTGGGTCCAGCGCTGGGTGAAGATGGCCACGGCGTCGACGTCGGACGCCAGGAGCTCCTCGAAGCTCGCCTTGGTGCCGTCAAGCCCCCAGCGCTCAAGAGCTGCGGCGGCGCGTTCGGGCCGTTCGTCGACGACGTAGACCTCGCTGACTCCCGGGTGGAGCTTGAAGAGGTGGGCGAAATGGCCGCCGAACTGTCCGACGCCGAGAACTCCGATTGAAAACGTCATTGTTTACCTTTCCCTGAGTGGCCCGCGGTGCCGGGCACGGATGGCCCGTGTGGGCCTGGGCACAGTCTTCCACTGCAATCTACTCGAGTCAACGAATATCCGGTGACATTGGAAATCCTCAGCATTTACCGGATGAAATACTTGCCACTTCATATCTACTCGTGTAGATTCGTCCCAGTTGTTACCCACATCACAGTCAGGAAAGGGTCGAAGATGACCACCCTTACCAAGCACGAGAGTTCTGCAAAGCTCCGGTCCGGAGCGCCAACGCCGCGAGGCGGCCTCCACCGGTTCGGCGACCTCAAGATCGCCCTCTTCTTCATTGCCCCGGCAATGATCGGGTTCATCCTCTTCTACGTGGTGCCAACTTTCCGCGGCATCTACCTGAGCTTCACGGAATACAACATCCTCGGTGACCCTGAATGGGTCGGCTTCGACAACTACGCGGCGATTGCCAAGGATGCCCTGTTCTGGAATTCCCTGGCCGTCACAGGGCAGTACGTCCTGATAAATATCGTGCTCCAGACGGCCCTGGCGCTCGGCCTGGCGCTCCTGATGGACAGGGTGGCCAAATCCACCCTTGTGCGAGGGGCCCTGTTGCTTCCATACCTGATGTCCAACGTAATCGCCGCCCTGCTCTGGTTCTGGATGCTGGACTACCAGATCGGCGTGGTGAACCAGTTCATCGAATGGAGCGGCCTTCCCCGCGTCGCGTTCTTCGGCAGTGAGGAGTGGGCAATCCCCACCCAGGCCCTGATCAACACCTGGCGGCACATGGGCTACACCGCACTGCTCATCTTTGCCGGCCTCCAGGCCATCCCGCAGCACCTTTATGAAGTGGCCAACCTGGACGGCGCTTCTCCGTTCCAGACTTTCCGCAAGGTGACCATGCCGTTGCTGCGCCCGGTCCTGGTTCTGGTACTCGTTGTGACGGTGATCGGCTCTTTCCAGGTCTTCGACACCGTGGCCGTGACCACCCAGGGCGGACCGGTCAACGCCACCCGCGTCATCCAGTACTACATCTACCAGCGCGCCTTCACTGAGTCGGACTTCGGCTACGGGTCCGCCATCGCCGTCATTCTCTTCCTCATCCTCGCCCTCGTTGCCTTCATTCAGATGAAGTTCCTCCGGGGCAACGAGTCGGACCTGGACTAAGGAGCCCCGCATGACCACCACCACCAGCCGCGCACCGAAGCCGGCCACCACCCGCCGTCGCCGTCCCTTCAACACCCGCCGCGCAGGCGCCTGGGCCCTGCTGGCCCTGGCCATCGCGGTCTCCGTGGTCCCATTCCTCTGGGTGCTCCGCACAGCACTGTCCACCAACGGATCACTGGCCTCCCAATCGGCCAGCCTCCTTCCCGCGGACTTCACGCTGGGTGCCTTCATGCGCGTGTTCGGGCTGCAGAGCCCGGCCGACGCCGTCGCCGAAGGCGGTTCCGGCGCAGCCATCGACTTCTGGCTGTACCTGCGCAACTCGATCATCTTCTCCTCCATCACCACTGCAGGAGCCGTGTTCTTCAGCGCGATGGCGGCCTACGCCTTTGCCCGGCTGCGCTGGAAGGGCCGGAACGCAGTATTCAGCCTGTTCCTGGGCACCATGCTGGTCCCGCCAATCTTCACCGCGCTGCCCAACTTCCTGCTGATCAAGAACCTGGACCTGCTCAACACGATGCTCGGCATGGTCCTGCCATACGTGTTCATGACCCCCTTCGCGATCTTCTTCCTCCGTCAGTTCTTCCTGAACATGTCACGCGAAGTGGAAGAGGCGGCCATGCTCGACGGCGCCAAGCACCTGCGCATCTTCTTCCAGATCGTTCTCCCCAATGCCGCCGCGCCCTTGGCCACCCTTGCCCTGCTGACCTTCATCGGGCAGTGGAACGAGTACTTCTGGCCTCTGCTTGTCGGTTCCCAGGACGATGTCCGCGTCCTCCAGGTGGGGCTCGGCGTCTTCAAGTCGCAATCCCCGCAGGGAGCGCCGGACTGGTCCGGCCTCATGGCCGCAACCCTGGTGTCCGCCTTGCCCGTACTGATCCTCTTCGCCGCCTTCGGCAAGAAAATCGTCAACTCCATCGGATTCTCCGGAATCAAATAACCACCGGCTTCTCCCCACCGCCCGACTCACCACCCCTCCCGAACGGAAAGAAAAAAATGAAGAAATCCCTCGGCACCGCCGCCGTCGCCGCAGCCATCGCGCTCTCCCTCTCCGCCTGTGGGGGCGGCTCAGGCTCCTCTGCAGAATCGGCCAAGGGCGAGCTCAGCTACTGGCTCTGGGACGCCAACCAGCTTCCCGCCTACCAGCAGTGCGCTGATGACTTCCAGAAGGCCAACCCGGACATCAAGGTCAAGATCACCCAGCGCGGCTGGGACGATTACTGGAGCACGCTCACGAACGGGTTCGTTGGCGGCACGGCTCCCGACGTCTTCACCAACCACCTGGGCCGCTACGGCGAGCTCGCCGCGAACAAGCAGCTGCTGCCCATTGACGACGCCGTCAAGAAGGACAACGTGGACCTGTCCGCCTACAACGAGGGACTCGCGGACCTCTGGGTGGGCCAGGACGGCAAGCGCTACGGCCTGCCCAAGGACTGGGACACCATCGGGTTGTTCTACAACAAGGCCATGCTTTCCAAGGCCGGCGTCTCCGAAGAAGAGATGAAGAACCTCACCTGGAACCCGCAGGACGGCGGAACGTACGAGAAGATCATTGCCCACCTGACCGTTGACAAGAACGGCAAGCGCGGGGACGAAGCGGGCTTCGACAAGAACAATGTGGATGTCTACGGCCTTGGACTCAACGGCGGCGGCGACTCCTCAGGCCAGACTGAGTGGAGCTACCTCACCAACACCACCGGCTGGTCACACACGGACAAGAACCCGTGGGGAACTCACTACAACTATGACGACCCCAAATTCCAGTCCTCTATCGACTGGTTCGCAGGGCTGGTTGACAAGGGCTACATGCCCAAGCTTGAAACCACTGTTGGCGCAGCCATGGCCGACACCTTCGCCGCGGGCAAGTCTGCCATCAACGCCCACGGCTCATGGATGATCGGCCAGTACACCGGGTACAAGGGTGTTGAGGTGGGCATCGCTCCCACCCCCGTGGGTCCTGAAGGCAAGCGGGCGTCGATGTTCAACGGCCTGGCCGACTCGATCTGGGCCGGCACCAAGAAGAAGGACGCCGCCATCAAGTGGGTGGAGTACCTTGCCTCAGCACCTTGCCAGGACGTCGTCGCATCCAAGGCTGTGGTGTTCCCGGCCCTGAAAGCCTCTTCCGAAAAAGCGGCGGAAGCATTCAAGGCCAAGGGTGTGGATGTCACCGCCTTCACCGAGCACGTCAAGAACGGAACCACATTCCTGTACCCCATCACTGACAATACTGCCAAGGTCAAGGGCATCATGGAGCCTGCCATGGACGCTGTAGTATCCGGCAAAAAGCCTGCCAGCTCCTTGACCGAAGCCAACAACCAGGTGAACGATCTCTTCAAGTAGATTGCACCTGTAGTGGCTGCGTAAGTGGTCGCAGCCACTGCCCCGGTGCCGCCGCTTCATCCTCGCGAAGCGGCGGCACCCGGGGCGCTCCACCCCGCACGTACTGAAAAACACACCTTACGGACCCCGCCGGCAGCGTCACCGGACGCCCGCCACAACGAAAGAGAACCCCCATGGATCCCCTGCACCTCCGCTCCGCCGGCACCAGCCTGGTGATCAGCTTCGACAGCGGGGAGGCCGAGGTCATTCACTGGGGCGCCGATCTGGGCGCTTCACTCCCCGATCTGGCCATCCTCGGCGAACCGATCCCGCCCTCCGCCATCGACGCCTCCGTCCCCGCCGGGCTGCTGCCGCAGGCATCCTCCAGCTGGCGTGGACGCCCGGCCCTCCGGGGGCACCGGATCGCCGACGGCGTGCCCGGCTACGACTTTTCCGTCCGCCTGCGCGTCACGGACGTCAAGACCGCAGGAAGTTCAGCTGTGATCGTCCAGTCTGATCCCGATGCCGGAATCTCTGTTGAATCCACGCTGGAACTGCACGCCGGCGGGCTGCTGGAAATGCGCCACACCGTCACCAACACCGGCACTTCGCCTTTTCAGCTCGACGAACTGGCCACGGTGCTGCCGGTGGCTCCCGACGCCGTCGAACTCCTTGACCTGACCGGACGCTGGTGCCGTGAACGCCACCCTCAGCGCCGCGCCATCCAGCAGGGCACCTGGGTGCGGACCGGCCGGCACGGCCGGACCGGCCACGACTCCTCCCTGCTGCTGGCCGCCGGCACGGCAGGCTTCGGCAACCGCCACGGCAAGGTCTGGGCCACCCACCTTGCCTGGAGCGGAAACCATGAGCAGTTCGCGGACAGCATCGGGGACGGACGGACCGTCATCGGTGGTTCCGAGCTGCTGGGTCCGGCCGAAGTGGTCCTCCAGCCGAACGGCAGCTACACCACCCCCGCTCTCTTCGCGGCCTACTCGGACCGCGGCCTGGACGGTATCAGCGAAGCGTTCTACAGCTGGTTCAGGAACCGGCCGCACCATGTGCTGCCTTCGGCGTCAGCCGTCTCAGGAGCAGCTCATGCGGGCACCGGCAAGGCCCGGCCTGTAGTGCTAAACGTCTGGGAAGCTGTCTACTTCAACCACGATCTGGGTGTATTGGTCGAACTTGCCG
This sequence comes from Arthrobacter sp. FB24, assembly GCF_000196235.1. Lineage (NCBI taxonomy): Bacteria > Bacillati > Actinomycetota > Actinomycetes > Micrococcales > Micrococcaceae > Arthrobacter > Arthrobacter sp. FB24. The sequence continues at coordinate 3,811,225 of NC_008541.1, forward strand.
ATTCCGCGGCGGACCTGGGCGTGGAGCGCTTTGTCCTCGACGACGGGTGGTTCCGCGGCCGCCGGCACGACCAGGCAGGCCTGGGCGACTGGTACGTGGACGAGGGCCTCTGGCCGGACGGGCTCACACCCCTGATCGACGCCGTCACATCGCGCGGCATGGAATTCGGCCTCTGGGTGGAGCCCGAAATGATCAACCTGGACTCCGACACCGCGCGCGCCCACCCGGACTGGATCGTCGGGCCGGCCGCACGGTCCCACAAGGACGGCGGCCGGCTGCCGTTGACCTGGCGCCACCAGCACGTCATCGACCTGGTCAATCCCGAGGCCTGGCAGTACGTTTTCGACCGCATTGACGCCCTGTTGCGCGAAAACAACATCAGCTACCTGAAGTGGGACCAGAACCGGGACCTCACCGAGCACGGCCACGCCGGGCGCGCCTCCGTCCACGAACAGACCCTGGCCGCCTACCGCCTCTTCGATGAGCTCAGGAAAGCCCATCCGGGCCTCGAAATCGAGAGCTGCTCTTCCGGCGGGGCACGCGTGGACCTGGGCATCCTGGAACGCACGGACCGGATCTGGGCTTCGGACTGCAACGATGCCCTGGAACGCCAGACCATCCAGCGCTGGACCGGGCTGGTGGTGCCGCCGGAACTGGTCGGAGGACACATCGGCCCCACTACGTCACACACCACGGCCCGCACGCACGACGTTTCGTTCCGCGCCATCACGGCCCTGTTCGGACACTTCGGCCTCGAATGGGACGTCCGCCAGGTTCACGGCGCGGAGCGCGAAGAACTCAAGCGGTTCATCGGGCTCTACAAGGAGCACCGCGGCCTGATCCACTCGGGCCGGATGGTCCGGGCGGATGTTGCCGACGATTCGCTGATGCTGCACGGCGTCGTTTCCCACGGCAGCCCAGCAACCGGGGACACGGCGGCACTGTTCGCGCTGGTCAGCACCAGGACGTCGCCCGCGGAGCGTCCGGGCCGCATCGCCATTCCGGGACTGGACCAGGACCGCAGCTACCGCGTGGAGGCCATCTTCCCGACGCCCGGCGATGCCGACTACGCGCACAACTACACCCAGGCGCAGCCCCCCGCATGGCTGACCGCGGGTGCAGAAGCCAGCGGCCGGTTCCTGTCCGAGGTGGGCCTGCCCATGCCCGTCCTCAACCCGGAGCACGCACTGCTGCTCAGCTTCACTGCCGTGTAGCCTCAACGCCGTGTAGTTTCACCGCGTCCCAAAGAGCCTGCCGGCCGGGTACCAACCCGGCTGGCAGGCTCTTGGCTTTCCGAGACGCTTAGCGGGCGTCGGCGAGGACCACTTCGTAGGTGCTGGCCCCGGGAACGCCGAACTTCGCATTGACCACGGCGAGCGTATCGCCGAACAGCGCTGCCGTCGTCGGGACCTGGAACTCAGGGCTGGTGATCACGTCCCTGACCTCGAAGGAATCCAGCCGGGCGTCCAGCCGGACACGGCTCACCTGGTTGAGCATGTTTTGCACGGCCCAGAGGGTGTTCCCCTTCACCACGATCCCGTCCACGTAGGGCAGGCCGGCACCGGTGATGTAGGCGCTGGAACCGGAGTCCGGGTCCACCGTATAGAGGGCCTCGTTGGCGGTGTGGGCGACGACCAGGGTTCGGCCGCCCCGGATGGCCGCGATGCCGTTCAGGTTGAAGTCGGCCGGGGTGGCCGCGGCCGGTCCGGTCAGTTCGAGAGTGCGGGCCTCGCCCGGCGTGCCGTGGCGGTCAACCGGGACGAAGTACAGCTCACCCTTGCGCGAGTTCGTGAACCAGGCGCCGTCGGGGGTCACTGCGACGTCATTGATAAACGCCGGTTCCGTGGTGAGCTGATAGGTGGCCACTGTCTTGCGGGTGTCAGTGTCATAGACGTAGGCCTGACCGGTGGCGCCGCCGGCCACGAAGAGCAGGCCGTCCTCCACATCCACCTTCATGCCGACCGCCATCCGGCCGTCGGGCACGTCAATGAAGAGCCTGGCGGTTCCCCTGCGGATATCACCGCGGAAAATGTCCCCCTTGAGCAGGTCCCCTGCAAAGAAGGTAGTGCCCGCACCCTCGGCTATGCCCTCGGCGGACGACGCGCCCGGGAGCTCAATGACTTTGTCATGGCCGTTTGACGGCGGGCTGGCGGACGCCACCGGCGCCGGCAGTAGGAGTGCTGCGAGGGCAACAAGTCCCACGGCGGCACGGCGAATTGCGTTTCCTGAATCCACATTTTTGCAGCGCATGATGACGCTCTCTCCAGATCGGGCTTTCCGCGCGAGCTGACCGGTACGGGAGCTCCGCACGATGGTCCTTCAAGTCTAGGCACCCCCGCTATGGGTGGCCAGAGTCGCGGGAAACGGCTGGCCCGGGCCGCCGGTTGCGCCCGCCCCGGCGTGCCAAGATGAACCATGACCGATTCGTGTGAAGTTCTGGTGGTCGGTGCCGGGCTCGCGGGGCTTCAGTGTGCCCGCGAACTGCAGGCCGCCGGGCGTGACGTGCGGGTGTGGGAAGCAGCCGACGATGTCGGAGGCAGGATCCGCACGGAGCACGTGGACGGTTTCCTGGTGGACCGCGGGTTCCAGGTGCTGAATCCCGCCTACCCGGCCGTCCGCCGCTGGGTGGACGTGGGCGCGCTGGAGCTGCAACCTTTCGGCGCCGGCCTCGGCGTCCGGCGCGATGACGGTTTCGCCGTGCTCGCCCACCCGCTGCGCGAACCCCGGCTGATCGCCCGGACGATCGGCAGCGGCATCGCCAAACCACGTGATGCGGCGGTCCTCCTCCGTTGGGCGGCGCCCGCATTTGTCCGGTCCTGGCGGCAGTACGACGACGGCGGACGTCGCACCGGAGAGCGTCGCAACGGAGAGTCCGGGCGGGACCTCACGCTGCGGCAGGCGCTGGATGACGCCCGCCTTTCGGGCGAACTCCGCCGCGTGGTTGAACAGTTTTTCGCCGGGGTGCTCCTGGAAGACGACGGCAGCACCTCCAATGACTTCGCGCGGCTCCTGCTGCGCACGTTCGCGCTGGGTGTGCCAGGGCTGCCGCGGCTGGGCATGCAGGCGCTGCCCAGGCAGCTGGCGGCTTCCCTCGCCGCGCCGGTGCACACCCGGACGCGGGTGGAGTCCGTCCGGCGCGAGGGCGGTTCCATGCTGGTCCGCGCCGCCGGAGCGGAGCTCCGCGCCGAGCAGGTGGTGCTGGCCACCGGTCCGGTCAGTGCCGGAACCTTGGCGCCGGGAAACGACGACGCCGGCGCGCCGGCCGGCGGTGCGGCAGCCGTCAGGCCGGGGCGCGGAGGTTCCCCCGCCATGAAGGGTGTCCTGACGCACTGGTTTTCGGCCAGCGAGCCGCCGTCGCGGCTCAACATGCTCTGCGTCGATGCCCGGGAACCTCGCGGCGGTCCTCTGGTCAATACCGCCGTCGTATCCAACGCCGCGCCCGGGTACGCACCCGCGGGCAGGCACCTGGTGCAAACCTCGGCACTGTTCGGCCCGGGACGGCCGGTGCCCGGTGACGACGAGGTCCGCCGTCACGCCACGGAGATCTATGGGGCGGATGCTACACACTGGGAACTGGTGGCCAGGCACGAAGTTCCACAGGCCCTGCCCGCCCAGCCACCGCCATTGGGGTCACCACACCCGGCGGAGACCTCGCCGGGCCTCTTTCTTTGCGGCGACTACCGCGCAACCGCGTCCATCCAGGGTGCCCTCGAAAGCGGCCACCGCGCGGCGCAGGCGGTCCTGCGCCCGGACTTCGGGTAGCCCGCATGCGGTTTTCCATGTCGCGGCACATTTCGGCACCCGCGGAGGAGGTATGGGTGCTACTCACCGACGTCGGCCGCTGGCCGGAATGGGGCCCTTCAGTGACGGGTGCCGAACTCTACGCGCCCTGCCTCATGGCCGGCAGCACGGGCCGCGTGCGGACGCTGCCCGGCATCACGCTGCCTTTCACGGTGACGGAATTCGACGCGGGCCGGTCCTGGTCCTGGGCTGTGGCCGGTATCCGGGCCACCGGTCACGCTGTGGTTCCGGAGGGTGAAGGGTGCCGCCTCACGTTTACGGTCCCGTGGTGGGCACCCGCCTACCTTCCGGTGTGCGCGGCGGCGCTGCGCCGGATCGCAAAGATCACCGCCCGTCCCGTCAGCCCGCCGTAAAGAACAGCGCACGCCGCCGGCAAAGCGATAGATTGGCTGACATGACTGAAGCCTCCCCTGCCACCGACGCCGGCCGCGGCACCATCCTTGTCCTCAACGGGCCCAACCTGAACCTGCTGGGAACCCGGGAACCGGAGAAATACGGCACGGCCACGCTGGCCGACGTCGAACAGCTCGCCAAGGACGCCGCCGCAACGTACGGCCTCGAGGCTGAGTGCTTCCAGTCAAACCACGAGGGCGCACTGGTTGATGCCATCCACGCCGCGCGGGGCAAGGCCATCGGCATCGTCCTCAACGCCGGCGCCTACACCCATACCTCCGTGGCCATCCGCGACGCCATCTCCGCGGTGCAGCTGCCGGCTGTGGAGGTCCACATCACCAACGTCCATGCCCGCGAGGAATTCCGGCACCACTCGTACCTTTCGGACATCAGCAAGGCCGTGATCGCCGGCGCCGGCGTGATGGGCTACCGGTTCGCCGTCGAATACCTCGCAGAACTGAACGCCGGCAAGGCCTGACCATGGGCACGGCGGACTGGTACCGGAACTTCGGGACTAACGATGCGCCGTCTTCCTCGCCCTGCTACGCCGAATGGTCCGTGGGAATCGCCGACGATCCCGAGCTGATCCGCCGCATCGAACAGTGGCCGCACAACAAGCGCCAGCCGCTGCTGATCCTCGCTGCCGCCCGCTTCCTCGGGGCTGGAATTACCCCCTACCGCGAGTTCCGGGAGTTCTTGGTCCGTAACTGGGACGAGGTTTCCCGGGTTGCGCTCTCCCGCGCCACGCAGACCAACGAGGCCGGCCGCTGCGCCACGCTGCTACCCTCCCTCGCGGGCATCGCCGCGGCCTCGGGCCGTCCGTTGGCCCTGATCGAGGTGGGCGCCTCCGCCGGGCTGGCGCTTTACCCGGACAAGTACGCCTACGAGTACGTCAACGGCGCGTCCGTCACCCGGCTGGACCCTCTGCCGGACGACGCCCCGTCCCCGGCACAGGAACCGCCGGTTCTGCGGTGCACGTTGGAAGGCGTGGTCCCGCTTCCGTCCCGACTCCCCGAGGTGGTGTGGCGGGCCGGAATCGACCTGAACCCCCTGGACATCAACAACCCCGACGACGTCGCCTGGCTTGAGGCCCTCATCTGGCCGGAACAGGACTTCCGCCGGGAGCGGCTGCGCCGGGCCATCGCCATCGCGCGGCAGGACCCGCCGCTGCTCGTGGCGGGCGACCTCAACGAGCAACTGGTGTCACTGGCCGGCCAGGCGCCGCAGGACGCAACCCTGGTGGTGTTCCACAGCGCGGTGATGGCCTATCTGGACGCCGCGCAACGGGAAGCCTTTCGCGCCACCATCGGCACTCTTGCCGCAGAGCAGGGATGCCACTGGCTGTCCAACGAGGGCCACACGGTGCTTGCCCAGGCCGACGGCTCGGTGGTGGTGCCGGAAATGGATGATGCCCGGCTGCGCGGCCGCTTCCTCCTCCTCCAGGACGGCGTTCCCGTGGCCATCGCCGGCCCGCACGGCCAAAGCCTGGAGTGGCTCTAGGGCTCGGCGCCCGGTTTTACTTCTGGATGCACTGCCCGGATGAGACGGGGCTGCTCAGACCTGCGGCCTGGCCGGCCACCGGACCGAGGTCATCCATGGTGATGGCAAAGCCCAGATCCGCATCTGAGGTTGCCTTGGCAAAGATCACACCTGCCACCTGGCCTTCGGTGGTCAGGAGCGGGCCTCCGGAGTTGCCCGGCTGGACATCGCCGGCAAGCCGGTAAACATCCTCGGGTGCCGCGTTGCTGCCGTAGATATCCGGAACAAGGACGGTGGCGATGTCCTGCACCGTTGCCGGTTTGGACTGGAACGGACCGCCGTGCGGATAGCCCGCGAAAGCGGCCGGGCTGCCGGCCGGAAGGTCCGCACTCAGCTGCAGCGGGGACGAAGGCAGGCCGTCCACGGCAAGGACGGCAAGGTCGTGCTGGCTGTCGAAGTAGACCACCCGGCCGGGCATTGCTCCCCCGCCTGGAATCTCCACCACCGGCTGCGACACGCCCGCCACCACATGGGCGTTGGTCACAACGCGCCCCGGCGACACCACAAAGCCGCTTCCGGTCTGGTTCTGGCCGCACTGGTAGGCAGTGCCCGCGATTTTCAGGACGGACTCCGCTGCCCGGTTCAGGGCCGGCGTGTCCGTGCTGGCGTTGGGAATGGCCACCTGCTGGCCTTGTCCGAGTCCCTCAATGAGGGTGGGGATGCCGTCACCGATCACGGTGGAGCGCAGCTGCGCCACGGCCGTCTTCACCGGCACGGGCGTGAGTCCGTCGATGAAGCGGATGACCTTTGACTCAGCCAGTTGCTGGGACACGAATGGAACGCCCAGTGCGCTGATGCTGAAGGACAGCATGGACATGACCAGTGCTGCCACCACCACGTTGACGCCTCCGCCCACCAGCCGGTCCATTGCCCGCAGGGGCTGGATCCGCACGGCGCTGCGGATTTTGCGGCCGATCATGGTTCCCAGCGCGTGCCCCAGGACAATCAGCACGACGGCGGCGGCCACGATGGCGGTAAGCCGCCAGCCGCTGTCCTCCACCAGGTTGCTGACGACGGGCACCGAAACGAAAGCGGCCACGGCCCCGACGATAAACCCGGCGATGCCGCCAAGGGTCACCAGGAAGCCGTTGCGCAGGCCGTAGATCAGGTACGACAGCAGCACCAGGATCAACGCCAGGTCCAGGATGGTCAAGCCGAACACACGGGCTCCTCACAAAACAGGTAAGCCCTAATTCTAGGGGCGGACCCTGACAGTTTGCCGACCGGGGCCGGACGCCGCAGCAAACGGCATCGTGCCCGGCAAACCCTGTTCCCGCCGTCGAAAACCGCCGTGGATGGGCCCCGCAACGGCCCTATGGGCGCCGTTTCAGGCGTTTCGGGTGCCAAGTACGTCACAGAACCTTCAAAATTCTGAAACAATGGCTGAAGCGCCCCAGCCGACACATTTACTCAGGAGATTTCATGGACATCGAGGTATTGCGCCGCGCACCCCTATTCGCCACGCTCGACGACGAGGCATTCCGCCTGCTCACGGACGAGCTCACGGAGGTGGACCTCTCACGCGGAGCCTCGGTTTTCCGCGAAGGCGACCAGGGTGATCAGCTCTACTTCATCGTCTCCGGCAAGGTGAAGCTGGGCCGCACGTCCCCGGACGGCCGCGAGTCGCTGCTGGCAATCCTCGGCCCGGGCGAGCTCTTCGGCGAAATGGCCCTCTTCGATCCGAGCCCCCGCACGGCCACGGCAACTGCCGTCTCGGAGACCCGCCTGGCCGGGCTGAAGAACGAGAGCCTCAACGCCCTGCTGCGCACCCGCCCCGAGGTTTCTGCCCAGCTGCTGCAGGCCTTGGCCCGACGCCTGCGCCGCACCAACGATTCCCTGTCGGACCTGGTATTTTCCGACGTCCCGGGCCGCGTGGCCAAGGCGCTGCTGGACCTGGCCGACCGCTTCGGCCGCCCGGCAACCGACGGCGTCCTGGTGGCCCACGAGCTCACGCAGGAAGAACTGGCCCAACTGGTGGGCGCGTCACGCGAAACCGTGAACAAGGCCCTGGCCGAGTTCGTGCAGCGCGGCTGGCTCCGCCTTGAAGCCCGCGCCGTCGTCATCCTGGACATGCAGCGCCTCCGCCAGCGCTCCCGCTAGTCCTCATAACACCCTTACAGCGTATGGAAGGCCGGCCCGTAGTAAGGAGCCGGCCTTCTGCTTGTTCACCGACCGGGGTGTGGCATCCGGCAGCGTGCGTCCAAGCAGGGCCCACGCTGTCCGGGTTCCCTGGCCGAGTTTGCGAGGTTAGGGAGACGGTGGGGAGGAACGAGCGAGCACGCCGAGGATGTTAGGCCCCGGTCGGCTTAGCGTTCGCGCTGCGGCTCTCCTGCCACGGTCTTTGCGGCTTCGACTTCGAGCATCAGTTTGCCGTCTTCTTCGACAAGCTTCGGCTGGTACACGTGCGGCTTGCGCTTGTAGCTCAGGTAGGCGATGCAGCCGTTGGCGGCCGCCATCTTCTCGAGCATGATTTCGGAGCCGGGAACCAGCAGCTGGCCGAGTTTCAGGCCCACCGTGTTTTCCTGGCCCACTTCGTCGCCCAGGGCGGTGGTGTCACGTTCGGCGATAACCTTGCTGGCGCACACCCACCGTCCCCACACGCCCTTGCTTCCCAGCAGGGTGGGCTGCTGGTTCACGGGCACGGTGGCGGCAAAGTAGCGGGTGTTGAAGCGGCGGTGGGCAAAGTCGGGGCTGAGCCAGTTGACCAGCGGTTTCAGCAGGTCAGTGCGGATCGACAATCCGCGCTTGGCCAGCACGTCCGTAAAGGATTTCTCCTGCTCGGCGACGGCAATCCTGGCACGCATCCACTCAGGCGTGGACGTGGCTTCCACCGTGGTGGAGATGTCCGGGCCGGCGAGGAGGACGCCTGTTTCTTCAAAGAGTTCACGGATGGCACCCACCACGTGGCGGCGCGCCAGCCCGACGTCGGCCGTCCCCATCTGTTCCGCCCAATGCTGCGGCGTCGGGCCCAGCCAGCCGACGGCGTCGTCGTCGGACGCCTCCAGGGAACCGCCGGGGAAGGCGAGAACGCCGAGCGGGGAGGAACCCGGCCGGTAGCCCAGCCAGGTTTCGAGCCCTGTGGGAGAGTCCCGCAGCAGGACGACCGAGGACGCGTAGCGTGCGGCGCGCGGTGTCCGCTCGCCATGTTCGAGCCAGCTTTGTGCTGCCCCCTCAAGATCGGGAGGCAGCACAAACAGGCGACGGGCTAACTGGGGCAAGGGAAGTGACCGGCCTTAGCTAAATTCGGCGATCAGTTCGACTTCGACCGGCGAGTCCAGCGGAAGAACCGACACGCCGACGGCGGACCGTGCATGCTGGCCCGCGTCGCCGAGGACCTTGCCCAGGAGTTCCGAGGCCCCGTTGATGACTCCCGGCTGCCCGGTGAAGGTGGGATCGGAGGAAACGAAGCCCACCACCTTGACGATCCTGGTGATGCGGTCGAGGTCGCCGATCACGCTCTTGACCGCGGCCAGGGCATTGACGGCGCAGACGGCGGCGAAGCGCTTGGCGTCCTCGGGAGAAACCGTGGGTTCGTCAGCGTAGCCCTCGGTGCCCGTCGACACCTTGCCGGTAGCTTCGAGTTTGCCGTTAATAAAGGGCAGCTGGCCGGACGTATAAACATGGTTGCCGGAGATGACGGCCGGAACATAGGCGGCCACCGGGGCCGCAACGTCCGGAAGGACCAATCCCAGCTCCGCCAGACGCTGTTCTACGGCGGAAACCGGTGCTCCGTTTTCCGCTCCGGAGGCCGGATTTTCGGCGTGGGCCGGGGATTCCGGCGCCGTGCCCGCAGGGCTTGTCATAACTACTGCTTCTCCCTCTTGAGGTAGGCAACGAGGCCGTTGCCGTCAGGACCGGTGACTACCTGGACGAGCTCCCAGCCGTCCTCTCCCCACTGGTCCAGAATCTGCTTCGTGGCGTGAATAATGAGCGGAATCGTGGCGTACTCCCATTTGGTCATGAGCTAAAGACTAGTCCTTGCCGGTAAAGTGGAAAACATGGCGACTGGTAAGAACCCTTTATTCGACACGGCCACCACCCTCGGAAAGATCCTTGCTTTCCTTGGCGTGAGCGCGATTTGTGGTGTCCTGGTGGCAGGCCTGCTGGTCCCTGCGGCGGCTGTTTCCGGCAGCACTGCGAGCGGCTCCATCGAGTTCTTCGACACGCTCCCGGCGGAGCTGCAGGTGGATCCGCCGAGCCAGTCCACCAAGATCCTCGCCTCCGACGGCAGCCTGATCGCCAACCTCTACGCTGAAAACCGCACACGCGTTTCACTGGACCAGATGTCGCCATTCATCAAGGACGCAGTGATCGCCATTGAGGACAGCCGCTTCTATGAGCACGGCGGTGTGGACACCACGGGCATCATGCGTGCACTGGTCAGCACTGCCCGCGGCAATAAACAGGGCGCGTCCACCATCACGCAGCAGTACGTGAACAACGTCATCAATGCCTCGCTGGAAGCTGAAGGCAATACCGAGGACATCAAGCTCAACGGCGTTAACAAGGGCGTAGGCGACAAGCTCCGCGAGATGAAGCTGGCCATCGCCCTGGAGAAGAAGTTCACCAAGGAGCAGATCCTCGAGGGCTACCTCAACATCGTGTTCTTCAACCGTGACGCCTACGGCATCGAGGCGGCTTCCAAGTTCTTCTTCAGCACCACCGCGAAGGACCTCACCCTTCCGCAGGCCGCGCTGCTGGCCGGCGTGGTGAACAGCCCGTCGTTCTACGACCCCATCACCAATCCTGAGAACGCGAAGAACCGCCGCGACCTGGTGCTCAAGGCGATGTACACGCAGGGCAAGATCAAGCAGCCCGAGTACGAAGCAGCGGTGGCCGCACCGGTGGAAACCAAGGTCACCCCGGCCCGCCAAGGTTGCGCCTATGCTTCCACGGCCCCCTACTTCTGTGATTACGTCCTGCACCTGCTGCTGAACGATCCGGCCTACGGCGCCGATGCCACGGAGCGCGAGCGGAAAATCTTCCGCGGCGGCCTGACCATCACCACCACCCTTGACCCCAAGGCCCAGAACGCGGCGCAGGCCCAAGTGGACGCGTCGGCCGGAGCCAACCCGGACAAGTGGGGTGCGGCGGTTGTTTCGGTCCAGCCGAACACCGGCAAGATCACCAACATGGCGCAGAACACCGTGTGGTTCGCCGGGGACGGCAAGTTCGACAGCCAGCTCAACTTCAGCGTTGACCAGTACGACGCCAACGGCAACGACCTCAACGGGCTCGGCGGAGCCCAGCCCGGATCAACCATGAAGCCGTTCACGTTTGCCGAGTGGCTTAACGAGGGCAATTCGATGAACACGATCCTGAACGGCGCGGTTCGTCGCTATCCACAGAACTTCCCCTGGAAGAACACTTGCCCGACACCGACGGTCGGCTGGTATGACAGCACCAACGGCGAGTCCACGGACCTGCAGAATGCGGAGCCGAACTACTACAAGTCAATGACGGTCCTCGATGGCCTGGCCAACTCGATCAACACCATGACGTTTGCCACCGCCGCCAGGGTGGACCTCTGCGGAATCCAGAAGGTCGTGGACGCTGTGGGCCTGCACGAAGGCCTTCCGCAGCGGGACGGTGACGGTAAGATCACCAACCCGACGCCGCCCATCACCATGACGACGCTGGGTAATCTCCTGGGTTCCAGGCAGACGTCGCCGCTGGCCATGGCAAGCGCCTTCGCCACCTTCGCGAATGACGGCAAGTACTGTGCCCCGATCGCCATCACGTCGGTCACCGACCAGACCGGCGCCCAGCTGCCGGCCCAGTCCACGAACTGCCGGGACGCCCTCAAACCGGAGGTTGCCCGCGGCGTGAACTATGCCCTCCAGGAAGTCCTCAACCGCGGCTCGGGTTCGCTCATCCAGCCGCGCATTTCCACCAAGACCAACTTCCCCATCGCGGCCAAGACCGGTACGTCCAACAACAACGGCTCCACCTGGGTGGTGGGCCACACCACCGGCCTGGCCACCGCGGCGTGGTTCGGTGACGCACTCGGAACGCAGCAGCGCGCGGGCCAGAACGTGACCGTCAACGGCAAGTTCTACACCGGAATCGACGGTTACATGATTGCCGGGCCGATGTTCTCGAACTTCATGTCCCAGGTCGCGCCCGCGTACGGTACCAACCCGTTCACTGCACCGCCGTCGAACATGGTCAATGGAACGCCCACGCGGCAGAACACCCCGTCGACGCAGCGCAGTGCGCCAGCACCGGCGCCGGCTCCCACCACCGAAGCTCCGGCTCCGGCACCCAGCAACAAGGACAACGGCAAGGGCAACGGGTAGCGCACCAATGGGGGACAACACAACGCTGGCAGGCCGCGCCCGAAGCATCGGACGCGGCCTTGCCGTAACTGCAGCAGCCGGCGCCGCAGCCGGCATGGCAACGGCGGGGTACGGGCTGTGGGAGAAGAACCAGTTCGTCCTGCGCGAGGAAACCGTGCCCGTCCTTCCCGCCGGTTTCGGCCCGTTCCGGGTCCTGCACCTCAGCGATATCCACTTCGTTCCGGGGCAGAACCGGAAAGCGGAGTGGCTGTCTTCCCTGGCTGAGCTGAAACCGGACCTGGTGGTCAACACCGGGGACAACCTCAGCCACGTCAAGGCGATCGACCCGCTGCTGGCGGCGCTGGAACCCCTCCTGCAATTTCCCGGCGTCTTCGTGCCCGGTTCCAACGACTACTTCGCACCCACCGTTAAGAACCCGGCGTCCTACTTGCTGGGGCCGTCCAAAGCCCAGAAGAAGCCCGTGGAACTCGACTGGCCGAGGCTGCGCTCCTCCTTCGGGATGTCCGGCTGGGTGGACCTGACCAACCGAAACCAGTCCGTGGTGCTGAAGGGTCTGCGCTTTGACTTCTCCGGTGTGGACGATCCCCACCTCAAGTTGGAGCGCTATGCCGGCTGGCCCCGCGGGACCAAGGGCCAGGACAACACACCCCACCTGCGCGTGGCGGTCATCCACGCGCCCTACCAGCGCGTGCTGGACCACTTCACCGAGGACGGGGCGGACCTGCTGCTCGCCGGCCACACCCACGGCGGACAGATCTGCCTGCCCGGGTACGGTGCCCTGGTCTCAAATTGCGACCTCCCCACGTGGCGGGCCAAGGGACTCCACAACTGGGAAAGCAACGGAAGCACGACGCCGGTCAACGTCTCCGGCGGGATCGGCACCTCGCGCTTCGCACCGGTACGGATCGCCTGCCGGCCCGAGGCCGTACTCCTCACCCTGACGGAGCGCTGAGGCGCCCGGTTCCGCAGGCCCAACCTCCGGAACCATTACAAAACGCAATGACTGGGCAAGATCTCCGCAGCCCGCAAAATCCTGTGAACGACGTCACGCCATGGCATAGGGTAGTTGCTATAGGAAACTACATTCGCAGTTGAGCTTCAAGAAGCGGGCATGGCCAAGCAGACTCCATTCTTCACGTCAATCAGCCGACTCTATCCCCATGTAAAGCCGATCATCCCCCGGCTTTTTATGGGACTTCTATGCGCCCTCCTGGCCAGCATCGTGGCACTGGCGATCCCCCAGGTGCTGCGGGTGCTCATCAACGACTCGCTTCGGCCGGGCGGCGCCACGGACGCTGTCTGGATCGCCTCCCTGACCATCCTGGGACTTGGTGTCGCCGAAGCCGGGCTGGTTGCCCTCCGCCGCCAGTTCGTGATCAATCCCGCCACCACCGTGGAAACGCGGATGCGGGTATCGCTCTACGGACACCTCCAGGACCTGACCGTGTCCTTCCACGACCGCTGGGGATCCGGGCAGCTGCTCTCCCGGGCAATGACGGACCTGAACTTCCTGCGCCGCTGGATGGCGTTCGGCGCCATCATGCTGGTGGTGACCACCCTGACGGTGGTGATCGGCGTCGTCGTGATGTTTGCGATGAGCTGGCAGCTGGCACTGATCTTCCTGGCCGCCGCCGTGCCCATCATGATCTACGGTTTCCGGTTCAGGACCCGCTTCAGCAAGGTGGCCCGCCGGAGCCAGGACCAGGCCGGCGACCTCGCCACCACGGTGGAGGAATCCGTGCACGGCATCCGCGTGCTCAAGGCCTTCGGCCGCAGCCGCGAAGCCCTGGAGAACTTCAACGAACAGGCCGAGGAACTCCGGCAGACCGAGATCGCCAAGGCCAAGCACCAGGCCACCTTCAGCATGGTGGTCACCCTCCTGCCCGAACTTGCGCTCGGCGCCGGCTGGTGGCGGGCATCACGCTGGCCGCGGACGGCCAGCTAAGCATCGGTTCGCTGGTAGCGTTCTTCGCCACCGCAGCCGTCGTCGCGGCGCCCGTGGAATTCAGCGGCATGCTGCTCGCCATGGCGCTGACGGCAAAAACGGCCATCGACCGGCATTTCGAGGTCATGGACGCCGCCAACACCATCACCAGCCCGGAACAGCCCCGGCAGCCCGCGCAACTCAGGGGCGCCCTGAGCTTCAATGCCGCGACGTTCGCGTTCGAGGACGCCCCGGACAAACCGATCCTCAAGGACATCAGCCTTGACGTCCGCCCCGGGGAGACCATGGCCCTTGTGGGCATCACCGGCAGCGGCAAGAGCGCACTGCTCCAGCTGGTCCCCCGCCTCTACGACGTCACCGCGGGCTCCATCACGATCGACGGCGTGGACCTGCGCGAGTTCTCCGTAGAGCAGCTGCGCACGGTGGTGGGCGTCGCCTTCGAAGACACCACGCTGTTCTCCAATTCCGTCCGCGACAACGTGTTGCTCGGTGCCAGCGAGCGGAGCCAGGAAGCGCTGGAGGAAGCTCTGGACGTTGCCCAGGCCCACTTTGCCCACTCCCTTCCGGACGGCCTGGACACGCTGATCGGCGAGGAGGGCCTCAGCCTGTCCGGCGGCCAGCGGCAGCGCATCGCCCTGGCCCGTGCCATCGCCGCGAAGCCCAAGGTGCTGGTGCTGGACGATCCGCTGTCCGCCCTGGACGTCAACACCGAAGAACTCGTGGAAGCCCGGCTGCGCGAGGTGCTTGCCGACACCACCACGCTGATCGTCGCCCACCGGCCGTCCACCGTGGCGCTGGCGGACCGGGTGGCACTGCTCAAGGACGGCCGGATCGCCGCCGTCGGGACCCACGCCGAACTGCTGGCGCACAACGAGCACTACCGTTACGTGATCGCCAGCCTGGAAACGGAACCCCGTGACCTGGATTCCGAACTGTCGGACCTTTCAGAATTAAGCGACGAGTCCGAGGAGATTTCCCGATGACCACCGCTACCTTCGGCACCGCCAACGAGGACAACGCCCACCTGAGCAAGAGCGAAAGCAAAACCGTGCGACGGCGTTCGCTCGCGTTGCTGGCGTCCCTGATCCGTCCCGTGCGGCTGAGGTTCTGGCTCACCATCACCATGGTGGTCCTCTCGCAGGCCGCCCGGGTGGCCGGGCCTGCGCTGATCGCCTTCGGCATCGACCACGCCCTGCCTGCCCTCCGGTCCGGGGACAACATGCCGCTGGTCCTCACCGGCGTCGCCTACCTTGCCGCGGCGGTCGCGACTGCGGGCCTCACCGCACTGTACGTGACCTCGACGGCGAAACTGAGCCAGGCGATGCTGCTGGACCTGCGGGTCCGCGTCTTCCGGCACACACAGCGGCTGAGCCTTGAATTCCACGAGAAGTACACGTCCGGCCGGATCATCGCCCGGCAGACCTCGGACCTCGAGGCGCTGCGTGAACTCCTGGACTCGGGCGTCAGCTCGCTGGCCTCCGGGATGCTGTTCATGGTGTTCACGGCCATCACGGTGTTCGCCCTGGACTGGCGCAGCGGCCTCATTGTGCTGGCCGCGGGCGTGCCCATGTACTTCCTGGCACGCTGGTACCAGAAGCACTCCCAGATCGCCTTCCGCGAGTCCCGGGTGGTGTCCGCGCGCCTGATTGTGCACTTCGTGGAAACCATGACCGGCATCCGGGCAGTGAAGGCCTTCCGCAAGGAGCGCGAAAACGCCGACCGCTACGGCCAACTGTCCGAGGACTACCGCAGGGTGACTGTCCGGTCCATCAACCTCAACGGCATCTTCCAGCCGGGCCTGGTGCTGATCGGCAACGTCTGCGTGGCGGTGGTTCTGCTGTTCGGCGGTTTCCGTGTGCTGGACGGGGACCTCGCCGTGGGTGTCCTGCTGGCCTTGATCCTGTCCACCAAGCGCTTTTTCCAGCCGGTGGACCAGATGGCCATGTTCTACAACTCCTTTCAGAGCGCCCAGGCAGCCCTTGAGAAGGTCTCCGGCCTGCTGGAGGAGGTTCCCACCGTGCGGCCGCCGAAGAACCCCGTAGCGCTCCCCGATGCCCGCGGCACCATCGACTTCAACGGCGTGGAGTTCCGGTACGGCGACGGGCCCGTCATCATCCCGAAGCTGGACCTGCACATACCGGCCGGGCAGATTGTGGCCCTGGTGGGCGAGACCGGCGCGGGCAAGTCCACCCTGGCAAAACTGATTGCCCGCTTCTATGACGTGTCCGAGGGGTCGGTGACGCTGGACGGCGTGGACCTGAGGAGCCTCACCACCCCGGACCTGCGCCGGAACGTGGTGATGGTTACCCAGGAGGCCTTCCTGTTCAGCGGGTCCGTGGCGGACAATATCGCACTGGGCCGTCCGGAAGCCTCCCGGGCGGAGATCGAGGAGGCCGCCCGCGCCGTTGGCGCCTACGAGTTCATCATGGAACTGCCCGATGGCTTCGACACCGACGTGAACAAGCGCGGTGGGCGTGTCTCGGCCGGGCAGCGCCAGCTCATCAGCTTTGCCCGGGCCTTCCTGGCCCGCCCGGCGGTGCTCATCCTGGACGAGGCCACCTCCTCGCTGGACATCCCCTCGGAGCGCCTGGTCCAGAGCGGACTCGCCAGCCTGCTGGAGGGTGTGGCAGGGCACGACGCCGGCCGCACGGCCCTGATCATCGCCCATCGGCTCTCCACGGTTGAGACCGCCGACCGCGTCCTGGTGGTCCACGACGGACGGGTGGTGGAGGACGGCACGCCGGAGGAACTCATCGGCGGCGGCGGGCGATTCGCCGAACTGCACGGAGCTTGGAAGGACTCGCTCGTATAGCTTTCGCGTTGCCGCGGGGTGCCGATTTCACATCCGGGGCAGGAATCGGATACTCTTGTGAAGTTGCTTTTGAAGCAACGGATCGGGATGTGGCGCAGCTTGGTAGCGCGCGTCGTTCGGGACGACGAGGTCGCAGGTTCAAATCCTGTCATCCCGACCAAACACAAAGAGGGTCTTCCATTCGGAAGGCCCTCTTTGTGTTGCGCCTGCGGCGCGTCCGGCCGTGGCCTTAGAGGCCCTCGAAGGTGGAACGCTGGCTGGCCTGGCCGTCACCCAGCAGGGGAACCCGTGGCCGATTGGAGCCGTCATCCTCCCGGTAGCTTCCCCGCGTTTCATAAGTCTGGACCTGGCTGACATACCGTGCCTAAGCCGGAGTCCATAGGCAAAGAGCACCAGTGCCTCCAACAGCAACGCAATGCCCACCATCCCCCAGACCAGGGTTCCGGCGTCCGCCGTTCCGCCCGCCACGGCGATTATCGACGACCCCGCCACGGCGGCCACGATCAGCGAAGCCCCTGCGATGGTCCACGCGGCATGGGCCCGCTTCAAGTCATTCGATTCCCTGCGGTTCATGACACTCCCCCTACATCCTGTGGCCAAAAAAACAGCCCCGGGACATGGTTCGCGCATGTCCCGGGGCTGGTGGTCCCTTGCGGGAGGTACGTCAGGGTCTACATCGGGTCCGGCCAGTTGCCGATGGACGCCTGGTAAGACATGGGATCCGGCCAGTTACCGATGGACTGCGCAAACTGCATGGGATCCGGCCAGTTACCAATAGCGGTGGTGCTTCCCAGCTGATCCGCCCAGTTGCCGACCGGACCTGCAGACAACACTGCGGGGGCTGCGGCTGAAAATGCCAGTGCGCCAGCCAAGGCGGCGGCGGCTGCGATCTTCTTCAACATTAGGTTTCCTCAATACGAGTCGGATTCGTTACAAAGTCAGCACTGCCCTTGTTGACATACATTGTAAAATGTTTTCCACAGAGACTGTCAAGCATTTGGTATAAAGACTGTCCGGAATAAGGAGGAAACCCGTGGGGAACGGATTCGGGGAGAAGCTCCGCGCCGAACGACTCGAACGTGGGTTGACGCAAGCAGAACTGGGAAAGGACCTTTATTCTCCCAGCTACATCTCCCTCTTGGAAACAGGCCGGCGTGAACCTACCGCCGATGTTATCGAAGAGTTAGCCCGGAGGCTCGAGCTGGCCCCCAAGGCATTGGAAGCGTGGAGCCAGCCCATCTCGGTCAGCGACGCCGAGTATGTCCTGGCCGGTCTCTACGCCCGGCAGGCCTGGGACCTGCGGGATTATCCGCTCGCGGCGGCGCACGCCGCCACAGCGGCCCAGATAGCCCTCGAGGGCAAGAACACCAGCGCCTGGTGGAACATGACCTACATGCAGGCGGAGTGCCTCATGAAGCAGGGCCAGCTGCAGGAATGCCAGAACATCATGCAGCACCTCCTGGAGCACCCCATGGCCACGGAGTCCGCCGGCCTGGGCGTACGCGCCCGCCAGATGCTCGCCGCGGTGTGCCACGGGCAGGGCCAGCTGGCCACCGCCGTCGAGCATGCCCAGAAGGCCGTGGAACTCTGCTCGCAGCTGCCGAAGGGGTCAACGCTGATCATCGGTGCCCTGCGTGCCCTGATCGGCGCGCTGGCTGAAAGCGGACGGCTGGACGAAGCCTGGACCTACTGCCAGGCCATGAACGACCAGATGGACGACCAATCCATTTCGCAGCTCGCCGGCGAGGTGGCCTGGGTGATTGGCAACGTGGCGTTCATGCGGCATGACTACCCCGAGGGCATCAAGTACCACGAACGCGCCGCCAAACTGCTCTCGCCGGCCAATGACATCGAGCTGTGGGCCCGCTTCAACAAGGCATCCGCGGCAGTGCGGCTCTCCTCGGGCATCGTGGAACCGGAAACCCTCTCCGCCATCGAGCGCGCCGAACTGGCCCTGTCCATCGTGGGCGGGAACAAGACAGACCAGCTGGAAGTCGCGTTCATCCGCGCGCGCTGGCTGTACCTGACCGGCGACATCCCGGCCGCCGTGGAGAAGCTCCGCGAAATCCACGCCGAGCGGAAGGCACTGGCCCGTCACACGGCAGGCGAAGTCTCACTCCTGTTGGGGAAGTCACTCAAGGCCGCCGGTGAATCCGACGAGGCACTGGTGCTCCTCGAGGAAGCGCAGCAGGAATTCAGTGCCGCCGGCGCCTCCGACCGCGTCCAGCAGGCCATGGATGCCGTGCTGGAGATCAAGCTCGCCCAGCGGCGCGCAGCAGCTGCCCAGGCAGCTGCTGAGGCCAGCTAGGCGAGCCCGGCCTCAATAACGTCCGCCTAGACGAACGCCCGTCCGGTGAGCTTTTCGTACGCCTCGACATAGCGGCCGCGCGTGCGGCTCACCACGTCCTCCGGCAGTGCCGGCGGCGGTACGTCCGAAGCCCGGTCCCAGCCGGACTCGTCGGATGTCAGCCAGTCGCGGACGTACTGCTTGTCATACGACGGCTGGGACTTGCCCGGCTCATACGTGGCCGCGTCCCAGAAGCGTGAAGAGTCCGGGGTGAGGACCTCGTCGCCCAGGGTGATGACGCCGGTGGACACGTCGAAGCCGAACTCCACCTTGGTGTCGGCCAGGATGATGCCGCGTCCGCGTGCGATTTCCTCGGCCTTGGTGTAGATCTTCAGCGTCAGCTCGCGCAGGCGGGCGGCAACGTCCTCGCCCACCAGGCCCACCACGGCGTCATAGGTGATGTTTTCGTCGTGCTCCCCCACCTCTGCCTTGGCGGACGGCGTGAAGATGGCTTCGTCGAGCCGGGAACCGTCCACCAGGCCTTCCGGCAGCGGGATGCTGCACACGGTGCGGGACTGCTGGTATTCCAGGAGCCCGGATCCGGTGAGGTAGCCGCGGGCAATGCATTCCACCGGGAACATATCCAGCTTCTTGCAGATCATGGCGCGGCCCTCGACCGCCGCGGGGACGCCGTCCTCAACGGTGGATGCCAGCACGTGGTGTGCGACGTCGAGCTGGTCGAACCACCACAGGCTCAGCTGGGTGAGGATGCGGCCCTTGTCCGGGATTTCGCTCGAAAGCACGTGGTCGTAGGCACTGATGCGGTCGCTGGCCACCACCAGGACGCAGTCCTGGCCGAACTGCCGGGCGAGGGAATCGTCCGCGGGCACATAGAGGTCCCGGACCTTGCCGGAGTAGACGTGGCGCCAGCCCGGAAGATCCAAAGTGGCGGTGTCCAGCCCGGCCTTGGGAGCTGCTTCAAGGGGGGAATTTTCGGTCATGCTATGCCTTCGCCTTCGTTACGGGCAGCGTTCCGGTGGACGGGGCCGAGACCTTGATTTCGCCGCGGGCCGCCTTGCGCCCGATGTCGGTGCGGAACTGCCCGCCTTCGAGCTGTACCAGCTCCACGCCGTCGTACGCGCGTTCCCGGGCCTCCACGAGGTCGGTTCCCAGCGCGACCACGGCGAGCACGCGGCCGCCGGCGGAGACCACTTTGCCTTCCTCGTCCAGCTTGGTGCCGGCGTGGATCACGTGGACGCCTTCCAGCTCGTCCACCTTCTTGAGGCCGCGGATGCGGTCACCCGTTCGCGGGGTGTCCGGGTAGTTTTCCGAGGCGACGACGACGGCGACCGCGGTGTCCTTGGACCAGCGCAGCTCTTCCGCTTTGTCCAGTTCGCCCTTGGCAGCTGCCAGCAGCAGCGCACCGAGCGGCGTCTTGAGCCGGGCCAGGACGGCCTGGGTTTCCGGATCGCCGAAGCGGACGTTGAATTCGATGACGCGGGTGCCGCGCGAGGTCAGGGCCAGGCCCACGAACAGCACGCCGACGAACGGGGTTCCGCGGTGCGCCATCTCGTTGACCGTGGGCTGCGCCACGCGGTCGATGACTTCCTGGACCAGGCCTTCGGGCGCCCACTCCAGCGGGGTGTAGGCGCCCATGCCGCCGGTGTTGGGGCCTTCGTCGTTGTCGAAGATGCGCTTGAAGTCCTGCGCCGGGGAGAGTGCCACCGTGTTCCGGCCGTCGCACAGGACGAACACGGAAACCTCGGGACCGTCCAGGAACTCTTCGATCACCACGGAGCCGCCCGCGTCGAAGCAGCTCTGGGCGTGGGCCAGGGCTTCGTCCCGGTTGTTGGTAACCACCACGCCCTTGCCGGCGGCCAGGCCGTCGTCCTTGACCACGTAGGGGGCGCCGAAGGTGTCCAGCGCGTCGGCAGCTTCCTCGGCGGTGCTCGCAACGCGCGCCATGGCGGTGGGAACGCCGGCCTCGGCCATGACCTGCTTGGCGAATGCCTTGGAGGCCTCCAGCTGGGCGGCCGCCTTGCTGGGTCCGAAGACGGGGATCCCGGCTGCACGGACGGCATCGGAAACCCCGGCGGCCAGGGGCGCCTCGGGACCAACCACCACGAGGTCCACACCCAGCTTGGTGGCCAGGGCCGCTACGGCGTCCGGATCATTGCCGTCAATGGCGTAGGTGGGGACCAGCTTGCCGATACCCGCGTTGCCCGGAGCCGCATGGACTTCGGAAACGTTGGGGTCTGCAAGCAGGGAGCGGACAATGGCGTGTTCGCGGCCACCAGGGCCAATGACGAGTACCTTCACAGTCTCCAAGGGTACTTTGTGCACCCGGTCCGGTCCTAAGCCGTGACCTGCCCCCGTCAATCCTTAACGGCCGCAGCTACGAACCCCCGGCATGAAGAAGCTTACGAACTGGCTCAAGGGTCCCACTGCGCTGGCCGCGCTGGCAGGCGTGGCTGCGGCCGCCGTCGTACTTTCCGTTGCGGAACTGATCGGCGCCTTCTTCACGGCGCGGGCAACGCCGCTCATTGCCCTCGGCTCAACCTTTATCGACTTCACGCCGCCGTGGCTGAAGGATTTCGCCATTGCCACGTTCGGCACCAATGACAAGGCGGCACTGTTCGCGGGGATGGGACTGACCATCTTCCTGCTCGCCTGCGTGCTCGGCGTCGTGGCGTACCGGAAGTGGTCGCTGGGCGTGGCCGGCGTCCTCCTGATGGGCGCGGTCATTGTTGCCAGCGTTGTGACCCGGGCCAGCGTGGAACCGCTGGACGCCATCCCTTCGCTGATCGGCACCGCGGCCGGGCTGGTGGTGCTGCGGCTGCTGATCACGCGGCTGTGGCGGATGCGTTCATGGCCCGGCGTCGCCGCGGATGTCGCCGCCAAGGACACCGAACGCCCGGCCACCACCCGCCGCGCCTTCTTCGCCGCCAGCGGGATCACCGCAGTGGCGGCTGCCATCGCGGCAACCGGCGGCCGGCTGCTCAGCGCGGCACGGAGCAATATTGCCCAGGCCCGCGAATCGCTCCAGCTGCCTTCCCCGGCCAAGGCAGCCCCCGCTGTACCGGCGGGTGTCCAGTCCGCCGCCCCGGGGGTCACGCCGTGGATTACCCCCAACAACGAGTTCTACCGGATCGACACGGCCCTGAGCGTGCCGGAGATCAACGCCGAGGAATGGGAGCTTCGCGTCCACGGCCTCGTGGAGCAGGAAGTCACCCTGACGTTCCAGGACCTGCTCGACGCCGAACTGATTGAGTCCCACGTGACACTCACGTGCGTGTCGAATCCCGTGGGCGGCAACCTGGCGGGCAACGCCAAATGGCTGGGACTGCCCCTCCGTGAGGTCCTCAAGATGGCCCGCCCCAAGGACGGCGCAGACATGGTGCTGTCCACCTCCGAGGATGGCTTCAGCGCGTCGACTCCGCTCGAGGTGCTGCAGGATGACCGCGACGCCATGCTGGCGATCGGCATGAACGGCGAGCCCCTGCCGCTGGAACACGGCTACCCCGTCCGCATGGTGGTCCCGGGCCTATACGGTTTTGTCTCCGCCACCAAATGGGTGGTGGACCTTGAAGTGACCCGCTTCGCTGACAGCAAGGCCTACTGGACGGACCGCGGCTGGTCCGAGCGCGGTCCCATCAAGACCATGGCCCGGGTGGAGGTGCCCAAGTCCTTCGCGCAGGTCCCGGTCGGCAAAGTGGCCATCGGCGGCACCGCCTGGGCGCAGACGCGCGGCATTACCAAGGTGGAGGTGCAGATCGACAACGGCCCCTGGACCGAGGCGGTGCTGTCCACCGAAGCATCCGTGGTGACGTGGCGCCAGTGGTCGTTCGAATGGGACGCCACCCCCGGCCCGCATTACATCAAGGCCCGGGCCACGGACGGTACCGGCGAGGTCCAGACGGACAAGCGCGCCGATCCCGTGCCCGACGGCGCTTCCGGCTGGCAGTCGGTTATGGTGACCGTGCAATAGCCCGGGTTTCAGGCAACGGCACCATAGACTTTAGCCATGCCAGAAAATCCGCATGCCACATTCACAGTGGAGTCCGCCGTCGAACTGGCAGTCGTGGAACGAAGCGGTTTCGTCGAATCCCGGCACATCGGCTCAGCCGTGGTCCTTGCCGCCGACGGAACGGTGGTCACGCAGCTCGGCGACATCACCACCCCCATCTACGCCCGCTCGGCGCTGAAGCCCCTGCAGGCCCTGGCGGCCATGCAGTCCGGGGTTCCCCTGCGCGGCGCACAGGTCGCCCTGGCCTGCGCCAGCCACACCGGTTCCCTGGACCATATGGACGTCGTGGAGGGGATGCTGAAGGCCGCGGGGGTCAAGGAGGAGCAGCTGCAGTGCCCTGCTGCCTGGCCGCAGGACGAGAACGCCCGCCACTGGCTGATCCGGTCCGAACAGGGCAGGTCCAAGCTCGCGTTCAACTGCTCGGGTAAGCACGCCGCGTTTCTGTGGGCCTGCACGGAAAACGGCTGGGACACACACAGCTACCTTGAGCCCAACCATCCGCTGCAGCAGCGCGTCCGCTCCGCAATCGAGGAATACTCCGGCGAGCGGATCGCGCACCTGGGGATCGACGGCTGCGGCGCTCCGGTGGCGGCCATCTCCCTGACCGGGCTGGCACGGGCCTACTCGCGGCTGGCCAAGGCCCCCGGGGACAAGAATTCCAATGCGCGCGCCGCCACCATCGCGACCTCCATGCTCGACTACCCGTGGGCAGTCCAGGGCAAGGGTGAGCCCAACACCATCGTGATGGACGAACTGGAGATCATCGCCAAGATCGGTGCGGAAGGCGTGCTTGCCATGGCCACCACCACGGGCGTTTCCGTGGCCATCAAGGTGCTGGACGGAAACCTGCGCGCCACCACGCTGGTGGGCCTGACCCTGCTGGCCGCCTCGGGCGCCGTGGACATCCCGGGCGTCTCCAGCGTGCTGGAAAAAGTAGTGGAACCCGTCCTCGGCGGCGGACGGCCTGTGGGCAAGATCCGGCTGGGCCATGCCGTCTCGGCGCTCCTGGACTGACATGGCTGTTTCACGTCGACGCATTGATATCGAAGAAGGCCGCGCCGCCCTGGCCGCGTGGCTGGAAGCCGCCGGACCGGCGTCGGGCGGACCGGCGTCGGGCGTTCCGCGTGCCGTGACCGCGACGGCGGTGCGCTACACCCTGGAGGAGGTCACGGCGAGGGCGCCGGGCAACTCCGTGGAGGTGCGCGTTCCGCCGTTCGGCGTCACGCAGTGCGTGGAAGGACCGCGGCACACGCGCGGAACTCCCCCTAACGTCATCGAGTGCGACGCCGCAACCTGGCTTGCGATGGCCACCGGCCAGATGGGCTGGGCCGACGCCGTGGCATCCGGGAAAGTGGCGGCATCGGGGTTGCGGGCGGACCTGTCGGAACTTCTCCCGCTGTAGCCCCTGCTCCAGCCGACGTCGGCCGGACGCTGGCGGCGGCAACGCGCAGCCCCGCCCCGGTGATTCCCGGGGCGGGGCTGCGTTTGGTGCGGTGTAGGGGCTCTACAGCTTGGACGGACGGCGCCTATTCGTGGTTGATAGCGGCCGAGCTGCGCTCATGCGGGGCCGGACGGCCTCCGGGCCGGCTCATCTGGAATCCGGGGATATCCTCGGGGTTGGGACCGCCGCGGAACTTGGGCGACGGAGCCTCTCCGCCGCTGATCCGCTCGAGCTCCTGGTCCTCGAAGTCATCCTCGACGCCGAGCATGATGGCAGAGTCGTGATTGGTGATTTCGCCGCGGAACGCACGGACCATGACGCCGCGATCGAACTGGCCCTCCCATTTGGAGACCACGAACGTGGCTACGCAGTTCCCCAGCAGGTTGACCACAACCCGCATGGAATCCATCAGACGGTCTGCGCCAAGGAGCAGTGCCACGCCGGCAACCGGGAAGATTCCCAAGGCGGCTGCGGTGGCGGACAGGGCGAGGAACGAGGACCCGGGCACTCCGGCCATGCCCTTGGAGGTCAGGAGCAGGACGCCGAGGGCGGCCAACTGCTGGCCAAGGTCCAGGTTGTGGCCGAAAGCCTGCGCCAGGAAGAGCAGGGAGATGGAAAGGTAGATGGCGGCGCCATCGAGGTTGAACGAATAGCCGGTGGGAACCACCAGGCCGGTCGTCGCCCGTGAGCAGCCTGCATTGGTCAGCTTGGTCATGATCCGCGGCATAACAGCCTCGGTGGAGGCAGTTCCGAGCGCCAGCAGGAACTCTTCGCGGGTGTACTTCAGGAAATGCCAGAGCGGAACCCGGGCAAAGCCCCAGGCGACAAGGAACAACAGCGCGATGAAGACGACGGCGGCGCCGTAGCAGGCTGCAATCAACTTGGCGTAGGTGCCGAGGGTACCGAGGCCGTACTGGCCGATGATGAATGCCATAGCTCCGAAGGCACCGATGGGCGCCACCTTCATGATCCAGGACATGATCTTGAAGATGAGCTCCAGGACAGTTTCCATGAGGCTGATGACCGGCATGCAGCGCTCGCGTCCGATGACCACGATGGCCGCGCCGAAGAACACGGAGAAGAACAGGACCTGCAGGAGGCTGTTGCTCGCGAAGGCACCGATCACGCTGGTGGGAATGATGTCCAGGATGAAGTGGGCCGCGTCTTTCGGCGGCGTGGTGCCGGTTTTCGCGTTCAACGCTTCCTGGGAGAGCGTGCTGGGATCGATGTTCAGCCCGGCACCGGGCTGGACGATGTTGCCTACGATCAGGCCGAAGACCAGCGCGAAGAGCGTGGCCGCGGTGAAGTAGAGAAGGGCTTTGACTCCAACCCTTCCGACCGCCTTGACGTCGCCTACGGCCGAGATTCCGGTGACAATCACCAGGAAAATCAGCGGCGCGATGATCATCTTGATGAGCTGGATGAATCCATCACCGAGAGGCCTCAGCTGCGAGCCGAGGTCCGGCCAGAAATGTCCGATAAGAACACCTGCCACAACGGCGATCAGAATTTGGAAGAAGAGCGACCTATACAGGGGCTTCTTCTTCGACGGCGCCGAACTCGCCTTCAGCGCCGCAGAGTCTGGGATCTTCATTGATCTGTACCTATCAATCGGGAACAGCCCCGGAGATCGGGGTCTGTTTCCAAAGTAACCCCGCTCATATTATTCCGCAAGAGGAAATTCAATTTCCACAGTGTGGAATCATATGGGATTTTTTGGGCATACAAAATCCGCTGCGGAAACGGACGCCTGTCCGGGGAAACCCCGGCCCAAACGTCCGCCTACGCAGCGGAAAGTATGGCTTTTCTTGTTGTTAGCCGCGGCCGATGAACGGCATTCCTGCTGCCGTGATGACCACCGAGCCGACGCTGGCCGTTGGTGGCATGCCTGCCATCAGCAGCACCGCGCGGGCGGCGTCCTGCACCGGGAACGTGGGCTCCACGCGGCGGCTGCCGTCAGCCTGCAGGGCGCCGGAGTCCACTCCGATGGTGCCCATGATGTCCGTGGCGGTATTGCCGATGTCGATCTGGCCGCACGTGATGCCGAAATCCCTGCCGTCCAGTTCGATGCTCTTGGTCAGGCCTGTCATGGCGTGCTTGGTCACCGTGTACGCCACGGTCCGGGGCCGCGGGGAATGGGCGGAAATGGAGCCGTTGTTGATGATCCGGCCGCCCTGCGGCTCTTGGGCCTTCATCGCCCGCACCGCAGCGGCGGCACACAGCATGGAACCGGTGAGGTTCACCGCCACCACCGCATCCCAGTCCGCCACGCTGATTTCGTCCACCGACGCAGCCGGGCCGAAGACCCCCGCGTTGTTGAACAGGACATCCACCCGCCCCCACTTCCGGAGGGCCGTGGCGAAAAGGCGTTCGACGTCGTCGGGCACCGTGACATCGCAGGTCACCGCCAGTGCCTGGCGGTGACCTGCTGCGGACTCCAGCAGCGGAGCCTCACGGCGGCCGGCCAGCACCACGCGGTAGCCTTCGGCCAGCATAAGCCGCGCCACCGCCCGGCCGATCCCGGACCCTGCACCGGTCACGACGGCGACCGGCCCCGGCCGGTGGGGTGGTACAGGCCGGTGGGTTGCAGTCATTCGTCGCTCCTTGCGTTGATGGCCGGACCGCCAGGGCCGCGGCTACGGCGCAGCGGGCACGTCCGCTGCCGTTACGGGCCAGCCTATGACGGTCTTGGGCCGCGGGCTGGCGTAGGTCCGGACTTTGGACGTGGACAGCCCCAGCCGCACCAGGGACTCCGCGATGGTCACGGCGGCCGCCACTCCATCAACCACCGGGACGCCCGCACGCTTGCGGATCTCCTCGTCCAGGCCGGCCATCCCGCCACACCCCAGGACAATCACCTCGGCCTTGTCGTCACGCACCGCCGCCAGCGACTGCTCGATGATCGCTTCGACAGCCCGCTCCGGCTCCTCTTCCAGCTCCAGGACGGCCATCCCGCTGGCCCGCACCGAGGCACACCGCGCATCGAGGCCGGCCAGCTTCAACCGGTCCTCGATGAGCGGAACCGCCCTGTCAAGGGTGGTGACCACCGAGTACTTGTGGCCAAGGAACATCGCCGTGGAGGCCGCCGCCTCGGTGATGTCGACGACGGGGACGTCCAGGAGCTCCTGCAGCCCCTCCCGTCCGTGCTCTCCGTACCCGGCCTGGATAACGGCGTCGAACGGCTCCGGGTAGTTGACCACGGCGTCCATGACGGCGATCGCGGCGAGGTAGCTTTCAAAGTTCCCCTCACAGGAGTCCGCGCCGAACCGCGGCGTGAGCCCCACGATCTCGGTGCCTGGTGCCGCGACGGACCGCGCCTGGGCGGCGATGGAGTCGGTCATGGACTGCGTGGTGTTCACGTTGGCGACAAGTATGCGCATGGTTGTTTCTTCCGTTGTCTGTGGGGCCGGGTGGCGTTCGTCAGTGCGTGCTCGCGACGGCGATGGATTCGCCGTCGACATCTTCGAGCCGCTGCGAGCGGTCGGCGATGAAGTAGTACACCACTGCGGCGATGCCGGCCGCGAAGAACCAGGCGAAGGGGGCGGCTGCCTCGAGCGCCGGAACGAAGGCTATCAGGAGCGCGACGACGGCCGCCGGGACGAGCGCGATGATCGCCCGGGGGTTCACGCCCTTCTTGTAGTAGTAGGCTCCGGCGGGGTCAGCCGTGTAAAGCTCGGGGACATTGACCCGGCCGCGGCGCAGCAGCCAGTAGTCGGCCATCACGACACCGAACAGCGGGCCGAGCAACGCTCCGAGGCCGCCGAGGAAGTACACAATCACGAGGGGATTGTTGTACAGGTTCCACGGCAGGATGATCAGTCCGATCGTGCCGCTGACCCAGGCCGCCTTGCGGAAGTTCAGGTGCCTCGGGAAGAGGTTGGTCAGGGCGTAGACCGGGGCCACGAAGTTTGCCATCAGGTTCACGGCGATGGTCAGGATGAGCAGCGCGAGGCACGCCAGGACCAGGAACAAGGTGTTCGGTATGGTCTGGACAATGTCCGACGGGCTCTGGATGACCGTGCCGTTGATCTTGAACTGGCCGCCGGCCATGACCACCACAATGGCGCCGAAGAGGAGCATGTTGATGGGGATGCCCCAGAAGTTGCCGCGGACCACTGCCTTCTTGGAAACGGCGGACCGGGTGAAGTCGCAGAAGTTCAGGACGAAAGTTCCGTAGATGGACACCCACAGGGCGCCGCCGGCGAAGATGGTGCGCCACATGTCCGCCCCTTCGAGGGCGTTGTCCGAAGACCAGGCAATGGAGCCGCCGGCTTCGATGAAGATCCAGACGGCGATGGCCGCCATGGTCACCAGGATGATGGGCCCGGCAAAAGCCTCGTACTTGCGGATCATTTCCATGCCGAAGCTGACGATGATCAGCTGCACGATCCAGAGGAACACAAAGGCGGCCCAGCCCAGGGTGGACAGCCCCAGGATCGAGTTGGAGTCCAGCTCCTTCAGCGAAGGAACCATGGCCACGAGCATGACGCGAAGCACCACCGACGCCAGGTAGGTCTGGATGCCGAACCAGGCCACGGCCACGGCACCGCGCAGGAGGCTGGCGATCTGGGCTCCCCTGATGCCGAAGCTGATCCGGCTCATGACGGGGAACGGCACTCCGGTTTTGACGCCCATGAACCCCGAGAAGCTTAGGAGCCCGAACAGGAGGACGGCACCGACGCCGAGGGCCAGCAGGATCTGCCAGCCGCCGAGGCCCAGTGCGAAAAGCCCGATGGCGAAGGCATAGTTTCCAAGGCTGTGGACGTCGTTGGCCCACAGGGTGAAGATACTGTAGCTCGTCCAGCGGCGGCCTTCCCGCTTCGTCGGAGCAAGGTCGATGTTGTACAGGCTGGGGCTGATGGTGCGCCCGGACGCGGCGCTCGCTGTTTCACACAGGGCTTCGACGCCCGTTGCGGGATGGACCGGCTGGTCCGACAACTCTGTCGGGCCGGAATCCGTTTCGACGCCGACTGATGGGGTCGTCTGCATCTGGTTCTCCAGTTCTAGGGACGGTGATGGGGGAAGCCATTGCTTCCGAGAGAGTAATTCCACAAGATGGAAATTTGGTTTTGAGGAGTGGAATAACTTTATGACCTGGGTCACCTTATGGTCAAGGGCGTCGCGGCGCATCAGACTGTCACAATCCGTCCGCAGGAGCTTTCCCCCTGCCCCGGAGTCAGCATCGCACGGCCGCCTTGACCGCCCGGCCGCTTCTGCATAATCTCGAATGGCAAGAATGTTTTCTCACAATACGAAAACTCAGAGCCCACACATTCAAAGATGAAAAGAGGCTGCCATGGCTGCAGGAGAAGATACCTCCCATATCCTCAGCGGGTTGACTAACCAGCTGCCTGATCGTGATCCGGAAGAGACCGCCGAATGGATTGAGTCCCTGGATACGCTGATCAGGGAACAGGGCACCGAGCGTGCCCAGTACATCATGCGCAGTCTCCTGCAGCGTGCCGGCGCCCAGAGCGTCGGGGTTCCGATGGTCACCACCACGGACTATGTGAACACCATTCCCGCGGACCAGGAAGCACCGTTCCCGGGCAACGAGGAATACGAGCGCCGCTACCGGGCGTACATGCGCTGGAACGCCGCGGTCATGGTGCACCGGTCCCAGCGCCCGAACATCGGGGTCGGCGGGCACATCTCCACCTACGCCGGGGCCGCGACCCTGTACGAGGTCGGGTTCAACCACTTCTTCCGCGGCAAGGACCACCCCGGCGGCGGGGACCAGGTCTTCTTCCAGGGCCACGCCTCCCCGGGCATGTACGCCCGGGCGTTCATGGAAGGACGCCTGACCGAGGAGGACCTGGACGGGTTCCGGCAGGAAAAGTCCAAGGCCGGCCACGCCCTGTCCTCCTACCCGCACCCGCGGCTGATGCCCGGGTTCTGGGAATTCCCCACCGTGTCCATGGGCATCGGGCCGATGAACGCGATCTACCAGGCCCAGTCCAACCGGTACCTGCACAACCGCGGCCTGAAAGACACCTCCGACCAGCAGGTCTGGGCGTTCCTGGGCGACGGGGAAATGGACGAGCCCGAGTCCCGCGGCCTGCTCCAGCTCGCCGCGAACGAGAACCTGGACAACCTGAACTTCGTGATCAACTGCAACCTCCAGCGCCTGGACGGGCCGGTGCGCGGCAACGGGAAGATCATGCAGGAACTCGAAGCGTTCTTCCGCGGCGCGGGCTGGAACGTCATCAAGGTCGTCTGGGGCCGGGAATGGGATGACCTCCTGGCCAAGGACAACGACGGGTCCCTGGTGAAGATCATGAACGAGACCCCGGACGGGGACTACCAGACCTACAAGGCCGAATCCGGCGGGTTCGTCCGCGAACACTTCTTCGGGAAGACCCCGCAGACCAAGGACATGGTCGCGGACCTGAGCGATGACCAGATCTGGAACCTCAAGCGCGGCGGCCACGACTACCGCAAGGTCTACGCCGCGTACAAGGCAGCCACCGAATTCAAGGGCAAACCCACCGTCATCCTGGCCAAAACGGTCAAGGGCTACGGCCTCGGCCCGCACTTCGAAGGCCGCAACGCCACCCACCAGATGAAGAAACTCACCCTCGACGACCTCAAGGAATTCAGGGACTACCTAAGGATCCCCATTTCCGACGCCCGGCTGGAGGAGGACCCGTACAGCCCGCCGTACTTCCACCCCGGCGCCGAGGCTCCGGAGATCGCCTACCTCCTCGAGCGCCGCGCGGCACTCGGCGGCTACACGCCCGAGCGCCGCCCCGACCACAAGGCCATTGAACTGCCCGAAGCCAAGACCTTCGACGTCGCCAAGCGCGGCACCGGCAAGCAGCAGGCCGCCACCACCATGGCCTTCGTCAGGCTCCTGAAGGACCTGCTCCGCGACAAGAAGTTCGGGCACCGGATTGTTCCGATCGTGCCGGACGAATCCCGCACGTTCGGCATGGACGCGTTCTTCCCCACGGCCAAGATCTACAACCCGGGCGGCCAGAACTACCTCTCCGTGGACCGGGACCTGGTCCTGGCCTACAAGGAATCCGCCCAGGGCCAGCTGATCCACCCCGGCATCAACGAAGCCGGCGCCGTCGCAGCCTTCACCGCCGCCGGCACCGCCTACGCCACCCACGGCGTCCCGCTGATCCCGGTCTACGTGTTCTACTCCATGTTCGGCTTCCAGCGCACCGGCGACGCCTTCTGGGCCGCCGCGGACCAAATGACCCGCGGCTTCATCATCGGCGCCACCGCAGGCCGGACCACCCTCACCGGCGAAGGACTCCAGCACGCCGACGGCCACTCCCCCATCCTCGCCGCCACCAACCCGGCCGTCGTCACCTACGACCCCGCCTACGGCTACGAAATGGGCCACATCATCCGCGACGGCATCGAGCGGATGTACGGACCGGGGGCCGCAAGCGGCGAAGGAACCGGAGCTGCATCCGATAAAAACCTGATGTACTACCTCACCGTCTACAACGAACCCATCACCCAGCCCAACGAGCCTGAGAACCTCGACGTCAACGGTGTACTGAAAGGCATCTACCGGGTATCGGCGTCGGGTGCGGAAGGTCCCAAGAGCCAGATCCTGGCCTCGGGCGTTTCGGTGCCCTGGGCGCTGGAAGCCCAGCGGATCCTGGCCGAGGACTGGGGTGTCTCCGCGGACGTCTGGTCCGTCACGTCATGGAATGAACTCCGCCGCGACGGCCTCGCCGCCGAGGAGGAAGCCTTCCTGAACCCCGGCGAACCGGCCCGGATTCCGTTTGTGGCCCAGCAATTGGCTGATGCGCAAGGCCCGGTCGTTGCGGTCTCGGACTACATGAAGGCCGTCCCGGACCAGATCCGCCAGTTCCTCCCGAACCAGTTCGCCTCGCTCGGCGCGGACGGCTTCGGCTTCTCCGACACCCGCGCCGCAGCGCGCCGCTTCTTCAAGAACGACACCCACTCCATCGTGGTGAAGACGCTGCAAATGCTCGCGGCGAGGGGCGACGTGGAGGAGGGGGCGCCGTCGTACGCCATGGACCGCTACAAACTCCTGGACGTGAACGCCGGAACCACCGGAGGAGCCGGCGGCGACGCCTGACCGCCTCATCGATACAACAGTTGACGGCAGTGTTCCGTACGGAACACTGCCGTCAACTGTCATGTGGCTGGATAGGCTGGAGCGATGGCTGACTTACGGGAACGGAGTACGACGGCGGTGCTGCTCGCCGCCGGCGCGGGCACCCGTTTGGGGCGGGGCCCCAAGGCCCTGCTGCCGTTCCGCGGCCGCACCCTGGTGGACGTGATCGCCGGGGTGCTGCTCGACGGCGGATGCCGCGACGTCGTGATCGTCCTCGGGGCCGACGCGGTCCGGGTCCGCGAAACCGCCGACCTGGCCCCGTACACCGTCGTCCATAACCCGGACTGGCAGTCCGGGATGGGCGGTTCGTTCCGGCTGGGAGTTGCCGCAGCGGCAGCTGACGACCATGTGCTGGTCGCGCTGGTGGACCAGCCCGGCCTGACTCCGGAAACCGTGTCCCGGCTCCTGGCAGCCCACGCGCCCGGCCGGGTGACTGCCGCCGCCTACCGCGGTGAGGACGGTGTCCTCCGGCGCGGCCATCCGCTGCTGCTGGACGCCGGCCTGCGAGCCGACGCGGCTGAATCAGCAACAGGCGACGCCGGAGCCCGTCATTTCCTGCAGGCCCACCCCGAGCTCATCGATCTGGTGGACTGCAGCGACCAGTCCGGCGGCGGGGACCTCGACACCCCTGAGCAGCTGGGGCTTCTCGGCTAGCGGCTCAGGGCCGCATTCCCGCTGCGAGCAACTCCTCCAGTCCGCGTTTGAAGCCGGACCGGCCGCCATGGGCTGGATGCCTGATCTTCGGCACGTCCAGGCCGCTCCGGTGCAGGCTGCGGTGCGCCACATTGCCTACGGCCACCACGGTTTCGATCGGAAAGAGCTCTGTCAGTGCCTGCCAAAAAGGAGTGCCGAGTGCTGCCTCGGCCGGCTTCGGTGTGCGGTTGGACAACGGACGCCCCGGCACGTGCGTATGCCACGGGCAGGCGCTCCACAGCAGGGGCAGGACTTCCAGCTCGGCCAGGACCTGCCACATGACTGTTGCGGTGGGCTCGGCTGCGACGCCGGCTGCTTCAGCCGGCAGCACATATCCCTTGCCCGGCCCGAACAGGCCAAAGCTATTGGGCGGACCTTCAAACATGGTGCGGTTGGTAAAGGGAACACCGGTGACCCTCATGCCCCTGAAGCCGGGGGCCTCCCCCACCAGCAGCACTTTCGGGGATCGGTCCAGCATTTCCTGCAGGTAGATCCCCAGGTTCCGCCGGCGCTGCGCATTTTCCGGGACGGCGTGGTCGAAGAAGTTGTTGCACCCCGGCCCTGTTGCCACGGCCGCGAGCCGCTCGATGAAGGCATCGATTGCCGATGAAGTCATTCCATGCCGTTTCCCTTGGCAGCTGGTCGGGCAACCAGAATATCCGGGCCGCCGCCGTAGCATGGGGGCATGACGGATATGACCATCTTCACGGTGGGGCACTCCACTCATGCCATCGACGAATTCGTCGGCATCCTCAAGGCCCACGGCATCAAGAAGCTGATCGACGTGCGCACCGTCGCGAAGTCGCGGCACAATCCGCAGTTCAACGAGGGCGCCCTGGCGGCGAGCGTGCGCGCCAGCGGGATCACCTACCGGCGGATGGAATCCCTTGGCGGACTGCGGCACGCCCGGAAAGACAGCTCCAACGGCGCCTGGCGGAACGCGTCTTTCCGGGGGTATGCGGACTACATGCAGACCGAAGAGTTCTCGTCAGCGATCGATCAGCTGATGGAACGCGGGCGCACCAACAACGCGGCGATCATGTGCGCTGAGGCGGTCCCGTGGCGCTGCCACCGCTCATTGATCGGTGACGCACTCCTGGTCCGCAACGTCCAGGTGCTGGACATCATGACCGAAAAGTCCGCCAAACCCCACACCCTGACTTCCTTTGCACGCGTCGAGGGAGAGCGGGTGTGGTATCCGGCGGACTAACGAGCTGTCCGTTCCAGGACGGCGGCCACTTGCTCGGCAGCTGCCGGGTCGGCCCGGGCCAGGCGTGCCTTCTTGAGGTTTTCCCGCACGATCCAGCGCACATCCTTGTCGTCGCTGGCCGCCCACCTTTCCAGCCGGTGGAAGCCCTCCGCCGGTGCCGCCGCAATGGCAACACTCCAGCAGTACCCCAGCCCCTGCCGCAGCACGCGGAACTCTTGGGCACGCCGGGACTGGGGCCCCAGTCCCTGGACTGACGCCGTGATCCGGTCCAGGACCTCCACCGCCCGGCGGCCATCGTCCGGATTGGCGAGCAGCCGGGGTTCACAGATACCGGCCGCCACGGCGCGCTGCACCAGTAGCGGGCCATCCACCCAGTCATCGGTTACGGCCCACAATGCCGGCATGTCCGCATCGCCGAGTCGCTGCAGGGCCATCGCCACACCCTCGCGCACCCGCCAGCGGGAATCCGCTGCCAGCGACCTCAACACTTCCGCAGCCTGCGGCTCGCCGTCGGCAAGTAAACGGCCAAAGCCGACGGCGCCGCAGGTGGCCAGGAATTCGTCCTGGCTCTCCGCGCACCTTCGGATCAGGGCGGGGTCAGCCACGTCGGCGAATGCCTCCGCAAGTTCTATGTTGCCGCGGGGGCCGGGAAGGCCGGATTCGTGGTTAAGGTAGGCCACCACCTGGTCAGCGGGGAGCGACTCCAGCACCGCCCTGTAATCCGAACGTTTGGTCATCGGCCAATTTCCCCGCTCCCGAAGTGCCCCTGACCGTCAAGGAATCCTGCGCGCTACCAGCGCGGGTGGATCGATTCGCGGAAGTAGCGGTCGTAGATTTCGTGGACACCGACGTCGAACGTGGCATCGATTCCGCTGACATCCGCAGCTGCAGCGTTGGAGCGCGCCTGGTCCACGTTGCGTGCACCCGGGATCACCGTGCTGACCCCGTTCTGAGCCGTGATCCAGGCGATGGCCGCCTGTGCGGTGCTGACGCCGTCGGGCACCAGTTCCTCGAACTCGGCCACGGCTTTGAGGCCCTGCCCGAAGTCCACGCCGGAGAAGGTCTCCCCGACGTCGAACGCAGAGCCGGTGCGGTTGTAATTCCGGTGGTCGTTCTCCGCGAAGGAGGTATCCTCGGTGTATTTTCCGGAGAGCAGCCCGGAGGCGAGCGGCACGCGGGCGATGATGCCCACCCCGGCAGCCTCCGCCGCGGGCAGCACGTCGTCCAGCGGCTTGAGCCGGAAAGCGTTGAGGATGATCTGCACGGTGGCAGTGCCCTGGTGGCGCATGGCTTCAAGGGCTTCGTCGGTACGCTCCACGCTGACGCCGTAGTTCCGGATAGCACCCTCGGCCACCAGTGTGTCCAGCGCATCGTAGACTTCCGCGTTGCTGTACACGGCGGTGGGCGGGCAGTGGAGCTGGACCAGGTCCAGCTGTTCCACGCCCAGGTTCCGCCTGGACCGGTCCGTCCACTCGCGGAAGTTGGCCAGGTTGTAGTTCTCCGGCCGCTGCTCCATCCGGCGGCCCATCTTTGTGGCCACCGTGATGTCCAGGCCCGGGTTATCGGCCAGGAACGCGCCGATGGCCTGCTCGCTGCGGCCGTCGCCATAAACGTCTGCAGTATCGAAGAACGTGACGCCCTCTTCCACGGATGCAGCCAGGATGGCCTGCGCCTGCGCAGGGTCCACGTTGCCCCAGTCCGCGCCAAGCTGCCAGGTCCCCAGGCCAACAATGGAGACGTTCCGTCCGGTCTTGCCCAATATTCGCTTTTCCATCATCCGACTATAGGCCGTTAGCGCTCTCAAATCGCGAGGCGACGCCTGCTTCCTTCAGACCAAGGTAGATCTTGTCCCTGGCGATGGGCAGCTCGGCGAACCTCACTCCGGTGGCGTTCCGGATGGCATTGGCGAGCGCCGGCGCCACTGGGTTGAACGGGCTTTCGCTCATCGATTTCGCCCCCAGCGGGCCCAGTTTGTCGCTGGTCTCGGCGAAATAGACCTCGCTGCGGGGCACGTCCGCGAAAGTGGGGATGTGGTACTGCCGCAGGATGTCCGTGGTGACCTTTCCGCCGGCGTCCACCTTCACTTCCTCGTACAGCGCAGCGCCGAGGGCCTGCGCGATCCCGCCTTCGATCTGCCCGCGGCACTGCCGCGGGTTGACCACCACGCCGGCGTCGGCGGCCTGGACGCTCTGCAGGATCTTCAGTTCGCCGGTGCCCGTATTTACGGCCACGCGGAAGCCCTGGACATTGAATGCCACCGAGCGCGGCGTGCCGCCCCAGTGTCCCTCGGTGGCGAGTTCGACGCCGGCGGCCTCGGCGGCGTCGAAAATTTCCGTCAGCGGCACCCGCGTTCCTTCGCACACCACAGCGTCATCCTCCAGCACGCAGCCGGAGGACTGGACCTGACGGATGCCGGCAGCGAACGCCCGGATCCGGATGGCGAGTTCTTCGGCCGCGGCCAGCGTGGCCTTGCCTGCCACCACGGTTCCGGCCGAGCCGAACGCGCCGGTATCGTGCTGCACCAGGTCCGTGTCCGACTGCCGCACCGTGATGCGCCCCGCCGTCGTGGACAGCGCGGTGGCCGCGAGCTGCGCATGGACGGTGGTGGTGCCGTTGCCGAATTCGGCGGTCCCGACGTCGGCAGCGTACGTTCCGTCCGGAAGGAGCCGGAGCTTTGAGTGGGCAAAGTGGCCGCGCGGCGGGACGGTGTCGATCATGGACAGCGCGGTCCCCTCGCCCGTGACCCAGTCCGGGCCCAGGTCGTCCAGTCCGGCGGCACGGTACCGTTCCAACCCGCGGGCCAGGGCACCCTGCACCAGCCGCGTGCACTGGTCCAGCCCGTAGCTGCCATAGTGCACGTCTTCCTCGGGCTCGGGATGCGTGGAGAGCATGTCGTCGCCCTCCAGGACCATGTTGCGGCGGCGGAACTCCAGCGGATCCATCCCGATCCCGGTGGCCAGCTCGTCAATGCCGGATTCGATGGCGAAGATCATCTGGCTGAGGCCGTAGCCCCGGAACGCGCCCGACGGGACTGTGTTGGTGTACACGGCGTGGGCGTCCACTTTCTTGTTGGCGCACTTGTACACGCCGAGTGATTCGCCGCAGCCGTGGAACATCACGCCCGGGGCATGGTTGCCGTAGGCGCCCGTGTTGGTGAGCACGTCCAGCTGCAGCGCGGTGACCCTGCCGTCCCTCCTGGCGCCGGCCTTGAGGTGGATGGTGAACGGGTGCCGGGTGGTGGCGGCCGTGAACTGCTCCGTCCGGGTGAATTCGAGCTGCACCGGCCGCTTCAGCTTCATCGCAGCCAGTGCCACCACGTCCTCCGTGAGCACCTCCTGCTTGCCGCCGAAGCCGCCGCCCACGCGGCCGGCCACCACGCGGATCTGTTCTTCCGGGATATCGAAGACCCGGGACAGGGTGCGCCGGACCAGGAACGGGACCTGGCTGGAGGTGCGGACCTGCAGCCGGCCTTCCCCGTCCACGGATGCGATCGCGGCGTGCGTCTCCAGTGCGGTGTGCTGCACCCGCTGGGTCCGGTATGTCTGTTCGTGGATGAAGTCGGCCTCGGCGAACCCGGCTGCCACGCTGCCGAGTTCCGAATGCAGCTCTGCCACGACGTTCTGCCCGGGCCGGCTGATGCGGGCCGTGACCGCG
Organism: Arthrobacter sp. FB24; assembly: GCF_000196235.1. NCBI lineage: Bacteria > Bacillati > Actinomycetota > Actinomycetes > Micrococcales > Micrococcaceae > Arthrobacter > Arthrobacter sp. FB24. The sequence continues at coordinate 3,849,430 of NC_008541.1, forward strand.
TCCTTTTCCCCGTGGATCGCGGGGGCACCTGGGCGCATCGCGTCCTCGGGGGTGAAGACGGCGTCGAGCACCTCGTACTCGACTGTGAGGGCGCGGACGCCGGCTTCCGCCGCCGCCACGGATTCGGCGACGACGGCAGCCACCTTCTGTCCGATGAACCGCACGACGTTGTCCAGGACGCGGGTATCGTCCGGATCGTCGGTGTAAAGCTCGTGCTGGGCGGTCGAGAAAAGCTGCGCCGGAGCGTCCTCGTGGGTGAGGACGGCCACGACGCCTGGAACCTGCAGCGCCGCGCCCGAGTCAATGGAGACGACCCGCGCATGGGCGTGGGGTGACCGCAGGAGCTTCAGGTGCAGTAGCCCTTGCAGCTCCTCTGCCGGAACGTCCAGGGTATAGCGGGCTTTCCCGGTGACCACCGCAAGGCTGGCAGGGGCGGGAACGTCGTCTCCGAGCTGGCCCGGCTTGGGCTCGGGCTGGCCTTCGCCGGCGATGCCCGAACCCGGGCCCCTGGGGTCCGGGTGTCCTTCCTGGCCGCACACGGCATCCTCGATGGCCCGGTAGCCGGTGCAGCGACACAGGTTTCCCTTGAGGTTCCGGGGCAGGTTTTCCTTCTGCTCCTCGTCGAACGTGGCCGCCGTCATCACCATGCCGGCGGTGCAGAATCCGCACTGGAATCCCTGGCGGTCCAGGAACTGCTGCTGCATCGGGTGGAGGGCGCCGGCAGTTCCACAGGTGCCGGCCAGGCCCTCGACCGTGGTGACGGAGTGCCCTTCGGCCCGAACGGCCGGGTAGATGCAGCTGTGCACGGGAGTGCCGTCCACGTGCACGGTGCAGGCACCGCAATCGCCACCGTCGCAGCCCTTCTTGACGCCGAAGTTGCCCTGTTCGCGCAGGAAGGTGCGCAGGCACTGGCCGGGGCGCGGCGCGGCTTCGGCCTGGACGCCGTTGATTTCAATGGCGCGGGTGGTGTCGTTGGCCATGCTCAGGCCCCTTCCTGCAGAGACGAAGCCTGCGGTGAAGACGTTTGCTGTGGTGAACCGTGCTGTGGTGATTTTCGCTGCGGCGGCCAGAAATCCCCGGAGACACGGACCGGCGGAACCCCGGCAGGGGCTGCCAGCTCTGCCCGGATTTCCTCGGCAAGCCGGTACGTCATGTCTTTCCGCCAGGCGGGCAGGCCGTGGATGTCATCGTGGTAGAGCTCCGCCGGAATGGCGGCGTCGAGCGCGTCTACGAGGGAAGCCGCGGAGACCGCCGCGGTGGCCGGAAAGCGCAGCTGCACGGGGCGTTTCGTGGCGGCCGTGACGGTCAGGACCAGGGTGCCGTCGTCGTCGAGCCTTCCGAGCAGCAGCACCCCGGACCGTCCCAGGTTGCTCAGCGACAGCCGGCGGAAAGCCACCCGGGCGGCAAGGGCCGACGCCGGAAGGTGGACTTTGCGGAGGAGCTCGCCGGGTGCCAGGCAGTTGCGCCCGTCCCCCGTGACGAACTCCGCCACCGGGACGGTCCGGCTGGCGCCGTCCGCCCCGAGCACCGTGGCCACTCCGTCGAGGGCGGCGCAGAGCGAGGTCATGGGGCCGGCGGGCAGCGCGGTGCAGAGATTGCCGCCCACGGTGGACATGTTCCACACCTTGAAGGAGGCCACGAAGGAGTCGCAGCAGGGGCGGATGAGGTCCAAGGCGGGCCAGGCAGCGGCCTGGTCCACCGCGGCAGCGGACCCGGGCAGGGCGTACAGCTCCGCCACCGTGCAGGTCGCCGCGAGCTCGATGCCCGCGTCCGTCACCGTGACGGCGGGCCAGCCGGCGGAGCCGAGGTCCAGCAGACGGCGGAGCGGTTCTTTGCCGAAGGCAAGGCTTCCATAGGAGAAGAGCACCGTTCCGCCGGCCAGCCAGGCATCGCCGTCGCGCCATTCGGCCGGGTCCTCGGTGCGGACCACGGCCTCGATGGTGTTCATGTCCATGGGGTCTCCTGGTGTTGCGCGGTGTTGACGTTGTCAATGGGTCCGGTTTCGTGAACGGGGCCGGTTCTGTGAATGGGGCCTGCGCCGTCTTTCAGCGACGCCGCCAGCATGGAGGCACCGGCCGAGCGGCTGCGGCTGGCCACGAGTTCTGCGGTGATGGACACGGCCACTTCGGCCGGGGTCACGGCGCCGAGGTCCAGCCCGATGGGCGAATGTAGCCGGGACAGGTCTTCGGGGCCTACCCCGGCGGCAAGCAGTGCATCGACGCGTTGCCGGTGGCTGCGCCGCGATCCCATGGCGCCCACATAGGCGAGGTCAAGCCCCAGCGCGGTGTGCAGCAGCGGGATGTCGAACTTGGGATCGTGGGTCAGGACGCACGCCACGGTACGGGCGTCGATGCGCCCTGACGCAGCTTCCTCAGCCAGGTAGCGGTGCGGCCAGGCAGTGACCACCTGGTCCGCCCCGGCAAACCGTGACTGGCCGGCGAAGGCCGGGCGGGCGTCGCAGAGGGTCACGTGGTAGCCCAGCAGTTGGGCGGCGGGCAGCAGGGCGGCGCCGAAGTCGTTGGCTCCGAAGATCAGCAGCCGCGCAGGGGGCAGCCGGCTCTCTACGAGGAGTGTGACGGGCTCCGGTACGGTGGCCGGGCTGGTTGGGGCGTTAGGCGGCACGGCTGCGCCGGAAAGGCAGCCTTCCGGCGGGGCGAGCCGGACCAGGCCCGTGCGGCCGCCGCGCAGCAGGGGTTCCAGCTGGGCGGCGGCCGCCAGCATCAGATGCCCGGCCGCGGGTGCTCCCAGCCCGGTCAGGCCCAGCAGCGCCGCGAGTTCCGTGGAATGCTCCGCCTGGAAACTTGCCGGGTCCGGAATCACGACGGCGCCGCCCCCGTGGGCGTCCACCCTGCGGATGAGTGCGAGTGCGCTGGCGGATCCCTGACCGGCAAGGAGCCGCAGGCTTTCCAGCCGGAGCGCGCCGGGCGCCGCGCCCAGGGGTTCGATATGGATCTCCAGCTCTCCCCCGCAGGTGAGCCCGACGGCGAACGCGTCCTCCGCGCTGTAGCCGAAAAACTCGCGGCGTGTGCCGCCGTCGTGCATTGCCGCCAGCGCCGCCTCCACGACGGCGCCCTCAACGCAGCCGCCGGACAGGCTCCCCAGGACGTCGCCGGCCTCGGACACCAGCATGGAGGTGCCCAAGGGCCGGGGTACGGATCCGCCGGCCCCCACCACGGTGGCCAGTGCGCAGCGCTGCCCGGTGGCGGCGGGCCGCCATTCCTTCAGTGAAGGCATCAGATCCAACATTGCTGCACTCCCTTTTCCTGTGCGGCGATGGTGTCCATATTCTCGTTCCTATCGTGCGCCGGGGGAAGCACCGGCAGTTGTGGCGCCTGCGTCAGTTTCATTGCACTCTGTGGCTTGCCGTTGTTGAACAACCGGGTAGTGAACCAGCGGTTTGGTGGACCGGGGCCGGCCCCATCTGCCTGCCCCGGTCCGGTCTATGTGGTCCCTACGGGGGTCCCTATGCGCCCAGCAGCGCGTTGATGGGACCGCGGGCAAAATAGATCAGGAAGCCGGCCGTGACCACCCACATCAGCGGGTGCACCTTCCGGATCCTGCCGGAGCAGGCACTGATCACCGCCCAGGAGATGAAGCCCACGCCGATGCCGTTGGCGATGGAATAGCTCAGCGGCATGGTGACGATGGTCAGGAAGGCGGGCAGTGCCACGGAGAACTTGCTGAACTTGATCTCGCGGATCTGGGCCATCATCATTGCGCCAACAACCACCAGCGCTGCCGCGGCCACTTCCAGCGGCACCACGGACGTGAGCGGCGTCAGGAACATCGAACCCAGGAACAACGCGCCGGTGACCACGGAGGCCAGACCCGTGCGGGCGCCTTCCCCGATGCCCGCGGCGGAGTCGATGTACACCGTGTTGGACGAACCTGACGTGGCACCGCCGGCCACGGCCCCCAGACCTTCGACGATGAAGGCGGACTTCAGCCGCGGGAACGTGCCGTCCTTGTGCGCCACTCCGGCGCTCCTGGCCAGGCCGGTCATGGTGCCCATGGCATCAAAGAAGTTGGTGAACACCAGCGTGAACACCAGCATGGTCGCCGCGAGGCCGCCGATCCGGCCGAAGGCGCCGAACAGGTCGAACTGCCCCACCAGGGAAAGGTCCGGGGCGGACACCAGGTGGCCGGAGAGGACAGGGGTGTTCAGGTGCCAGCCGCCGGGGTTGCTCGCGCTGCCGGGGCCGATCTTCATGACTGCCTCGACCACCGCGGCGAGTACGGTGGTCGCCACGATGCCGATCAGCAGGCCGCCCTGCACCTTGCGGGCCACAAGCACTCCCATGACGAGCAGGCCCACGATGAACACCAGGGTTGGAACCGACGTGATGGAACCGTTGTCGCCCAGCTGGACAGGGGGACCCGCCGTGGTGGCCCGGACAAATCCGGAATCCACGAATCCGATGAAGGCGATGAACAGCCCGATGCCCACCGTGATGGCGGCCTTCAGTTCCTTGGGCACGGCCCGGAAGATGGCGGTCCGTGCGCCGGTGACGCCGAAGAGGACGATCAGGATTCCGTTGATGACCACCAGGCCCATGGCCTCGGCCCAGGTGACCTCCTGGATCACGGCCACGGCCAGGAAGGAGTTGATGCCCAGCCCTGCCGCGAGCCCGAAGGGGAGGTTGGCGATCAGGCCGAACAGGATGGTCATGACGCCGGCGGTGAGGCCGGTGACGGCGCCCACCTGCGCTGCGGACAGCCAGCCCCCGGCAACGTCGGTGGGGGCATTGTCCGCGCTGAAACCACCCAGGATCAACGGGTTCAGGATGACGATGTAGGCCATGGTGAAGAAGGTGACCAGGCCGCCGCGAACCTCGCGGGCCACAGTGGAACCGCGTTTGGTGATTTCGAAGAATCGGTCCAGGAAAGCATTGGCTGGCTGCGGGCGCTTGGGTGCGGCCGGTTGCTGCCGCTCGTCGGAGGTAGTGTCCAGGATTGTCATCTCAGCCGCCGGCCCTAGTAGTCAATCCTGGAGTCGAGCGTGTTCCAGGTGTTGAAAGGTTCGAGGATCGGCGGTGCCTGCGGGTCGTCGAGTTCCAGCTTGGCCACCGGCATCAGCGCGTCGCGCCCGCCGTTTTCGAAGTACTCGTAGAAGACTGCGTCGTCGAAGCCAACGGAGGCGGCGTCGTGCCGGTCCGCTGCGAACACCACGCGCTCCACCCGCGCCCACAGTGCTGACGCCAGGCACATGGGGCACGGCTCGCAGCTCGTATAGAGGGTGGCGCCGGTGAGGTCGAAGGTGCCCAGCTCGCTGCAGGCACGGCGGATGGCCGTGACTTCGGCGTGGGCTGTGGGGTCGTTCGTAGCGGTGACGCGATTGACGCCGCCGAACGATTGTCCGTCTGCCGTGACAACGACGGCACCGAACGGGCCGCCGCTGTTAAGGACGTTGGCCGTGGCCAACCTGATTGATTTGGCCAGGTAATCCTGGGCCGTGACGGTGGTACTCATGATGCGACTCCCTTTGCTGGGAAGCCGGTACGCCGAGGTGGGACGAAAAGGCCAGATGCGACGGTTACCAGGCTTCAGCATGTGCTTTTGAAGGTTAAGTTGCGCCTGGTAGATAGCTTCCCCGGAGTCCGGGGGCCCGCCTTTGGCAAAATCGAGATTAGCACCTGAACGTGAGCTGCGCCATAGGTTTTGGAAAGTTAATTTCGTGATGTGAAATTACGGCGGCCGGGCCGGCCGCCAGACGGGGCGCCACGTGCTGTCACAATCCAGTGCGTTGACGCGGCGCTTCCCGCCGTCCTACGCTGATGCCGAACCGGCGCTCGCCTTACCCGCGCCGGGAGCCTGGATCAGCAGACAGGCCCTCACTGAGCTGGCATTCCATCCGCACGCTCAGACAGGAATCCCGTTTATGGCTACCCACCGCTCCGCACACAGGCTCTGGATCCGGAATCCACTCGCAGCCTTCACCGCCAACAATCTTGATGCCACCGGCGGGATCGTGGTGGCCGGCGGCATCATCACGGAAGTCCTGGCCGCCGGCCAGCAGCCTTCCGCGCCCTGCCAGGAAACGTTCGAGGCCGGCAGCCACGTCCTGCTGCCGGGCCTGATCAACACCCACCACCACTTCTACCAAACACTCACGCGTGCCTGGGGTCCGGTGGCCAACGTCCCGCTGTTTCCGTGGCTGCAGAACCTGTACCCGGTCTGGGCCCGGCTCAAGCCGCGGGACCTGGAACTGGCTACCACCGTTGCACTCGCGGAACTGCTGCTCTCCGGCTGCACCACAGCCGCTGACCACCACTACCTCTTCCCCCAGGGCATGGAAGACGCCATCGACATCGAGGTCCGGGCGGTGCGGGAGCTCGGCATGCGGGCCACGCTCACCCGCGGCTCCATGACGCTCGGAGAGGACGACGGCGGCCTGCCGCCACAGTCCACCGTCCAGCAGCCGGACGTGATCCTGGCGGACAGCGAGCGGCTCATCCGGGAGTATCACGAACGCGGCGACGGCGCCGTCATCCAGGTTGCCCTGGCCCCGTGCTCGCCGTTCTCCGTGACCAAGGAGATCATGGCCGAGAGCGCCGCACTGGCCGAACGGCATGACGTCCGGCTGCACACGCACCTGGCTGAAACGCTGGACGAGGAAGACTTCTGCCGGAAGATGTTCGGCCTGCGCACGGTGGAATACCTGGAGAGCGTGGGCTGGCTCGGCAACCGGACCTGGCTGGGCCACGGCATCCATTTCAGCGATGCAGAGATCGCCGCGCTGGGAGCCGCGGGCACCGCCGTCGCGCACTGCCCCACGTCCAACATGCGGCTGGCCTCGGGCACTGCCCGGGTACTCGAACTGGAGGATGCCGGAGTGCCGGTGGGGCTGGGAGTGGACGGGTCGGCGTCGAACGACGCCTCGAACATGATCCTGGAGGCACGGCAGGCCCTGTACCTGCAGCGGCTGCGCTACGGGGCGCAGGTCCCGGTGGAGCGGGCGCTGGGCTGGGCGACCCGGGGGTCGGCGGCGGTGCTGGGCCGCTCCGACCTGGGCCAGCTGGCACCCGGGATGCAGGCGGACCTGGCGTTGTTCCGGCTCGACGAGCTGCGGTTCTCCGGCAGCCACGACCCCCTCGCCGCGCTCCTGCTGTGCGGAGCGGACCGGGCCGACCGGGTGATGGTGGGCGGGCAGTGGCGCGTGGTGGACGGGCAGATCCCGGGCCTTGATGTTGCCGGGCTGATCGCGGAACACTCGGCCGCTGCACGGAAGCTGGTGAACGGGTAGCCATTTCCCGCCGTTTCGACGGTTCCCTGCGCCCACGACGTTCGGCGGCGTCGTGGGCGCAGGGAACCGTCGAAACGGGCCTATGCCCCGGCAGGTGTTCGTTGCTAGCGTGGCGGCATGAATCCGTCGAAGACGCCGGCCGAGATCCTCGACATTTCCGGCACCGAGGTTCGCATCTCGAGTCCGGACAAGGTGGTTTTTCCCGAGCCCGGGCTGACGAAGCTCGACCTGGTGCGCTACTACCTCGCAGTCGCGGATGGTGCGCTGCGCGGCGCGGGCGGCCGGCCCATGGTGCTCAAGCGCTTCCCGAAGGGCATCGACGCCGAGCCGTTCTTCCAGAAGCGCGTGCCGGAAAACCACCCCGACTTCATCGAGACGGCAACACTGCACTATGCGTCCGGAACATCGGCCGAAGAGGCCGTGATCCGCGATGCCGCCGGCCTGGCGTGGGTGGTGAACCTTGGATGCCTCGACCTCAACCCCCATCCCGTACGCGCCGAGGACCTCGAGCACCCCGACGAGCTCCGGGTGGACCTCGATCCGATGCCGGGGGTCGACTGGTCGCAGATCGTCGACGTCGCGTATGTGGCACGGGAGGTCCTCGACGACACGGGACTGGTGGGGTGGCCGAAGACGAGCGGCTCGCGGGGACTCCATATCCTGGTGCGCATCGCGCCGCACTGGTCGTACCGAGACGTGCGCCTCGCCGCCGAGACCCTCGCCCGCGAGGTGGAGAACCGCGCTCCCGGCCTTGCCACCGCGCGTTGGTGGAAGGAGGAACGCGGCGAGAGTGTGTTCGTCGACTTCAACCAGAATGCCAAAGACCGCACCGTGGCCTCCGCATACTCGATCCGACCCCTGCCCGATGCCCGGGTCTCGACGCCGCTCACCTGGGACGAGGTCCGCTCCACCCGGCCCGAACAGTTCACGGTGCCCACCGTACTCGGGCGCTTTGCAGAGGTGGGCGACCCGCACGCCGGCATCGACGACGCGGCCGGCAGCCTCGACGGGCTCCTCGCCCTGGCTGCCAAGCTCGGCCCCGCCGAGAAGCCGCCGCGCGGCGGCGACGGCTCCGGCCGCCGGCAGTCGGTGATGCCGCTGATCGAGGTGGCCCGCACCAGGACCAGACCCGAGGCGCTCGCGGCACTCGACGAGTGGAAGTCCCGGCATGCGGACCTCGTCCCGGCCCTGCACCCGGCCGATGTCCTCGTCGACGGAATGCGCGGATCGAGCTCGCTCTGGTACAGGGTGCGGGTGAACCTGCAACACATCCCCGAAGCGGAGCGTCCAGCGCAGGAGGAGCTCATCGCCGACTATGACCCCTGGGCCGGCAAGGAATGGCCGGGGCGCCCGGGGGCCTGACGCAGGCGACACGCAAAGCGCCCGGCGACACGCAAAGCGCCCGGCGACACGCAAAAGGCCTGGCGACACGCAAAGTGTCCGGCGACACGCAAAAGGCCTGGCGACACCCGGATTCGGGTGTCGCCAGGCCTTTTGGGCGTCGTCAGCGAAGAAGCGTGTCGTCAGCCTCGTTGCGACCGTTGGCCGCCGAAGCCCGGCAGGCCGTGGACCCAGCGCGAGAAGCGGCCCGGGACGTGCTCCCGGTCTGCAGGCAGGTAGAAGTCCGGATCCGTTCCGCCTCCGAGGGGGAGGTAGAACTCCGGGACTGAAGGTGCCGCCGTCGGTGCCGGTGCAACCGGCGTTGTGTCCTGCTGGTACATCTGATCCTCCTCCAAGGTGATTTGGTTAAGCTCTCAACTTCCACAAAATGGAAAATAACTTTTGCTATGTGAAATAGCGTAGAGCGCTGCCCGGTATTCGTCAATGGTCCGGGAGGCCGCCGGTCACAATCTGATTTTTCAGCTAGTGATGTACACCACGGCGATGCTCGGCTACGCTTTAAGTCAACTCGTGGCGTAGGTCACGTAACCTGGGAGCAGCAGGCAGGGTCGTAATGAGCTGGCGTCATTGGATGCCGGCTCTTTTTTGTTGGGTCGGCTCCATCAGAAACGCGTGTGTAACACGCGCTTAATTTCAATGATGGAACCTAGGTTCCACATCACGGAAGTTGGGAACAGACCATGAGCAGCAAAATCATCCTCGGCCAGAACCAGTACGGCAAGGCCGAAGTCCGGGTCGTCAAGATCACCAGGGACACCGACCGCCACGAGATCGAAGACCTGAACGTCACCTCGCAGCTCCGCGGGGACTTCGCCGCCGCGCACCTCCAGGGCGACAACAGCCACGTCGTTGCCACGGACACGCAGAAGAACACCATCTACGCGTTTGCCCGTGAAGGCGTCGGTTCGCCGGAGGCCTTCCTCCTGCGACTGGGCGAGCACTTCACCTCCAGCTTCGACTGGGTTACGGGCGGCCGCTGGGAAGCCGAGTCCTACAGCTGGGATCGGATCCAGGCCCATGGAGCCGAGCACGACCACTCCTTCGTGCGTAACGGCCAGGAAGTCCGCACTGCGGTGCTGGTCCGCGACGGCGCGGCCGCTCATCTCATCTCCGGCCTGAAGGACCTCACCGTCCTCAAGTCCACCCAGTCCGGCTTCGTCGGCTACCCGCGGGACAAGTACACCACCCTCCCGGAAACCACTGACCGCATCCTGGCTACGGACGTTTCCGCCCGCTGGCGCTTCAACGCCAACACGGACTTCAGCGCGCTCGACTTCAACAAGAGCTACGAGGACGTCAAGAGCCTGTTGCTGGAGGGTTTCACCGAAAAGTACTCCCACGCCCTGCAGCAGACCCTGTTCGACATGGGCGCCAAGGTACTGGAAGCGCACAGCGAGATCGACGAGATCAAGTTCTCGATGCCCAACAAGCACCACTTCCTGGTGGACCTCTCACCGTTCGGCCTCGACAACCCCAACGAGGTCTTCTTTGCCGCGGACCGTCCGTACGGCCTGATCGAGGCCACGGTCCAGCGCGAGGACGCCACCCCGGCGGACATCGCCTGGTCCGGCATCGCCGGCTTCTGCTAGACCGCACTTAGCGGCCCGCGCCGGTGGTTGAGCCGGGCCCCGCCTGACGGGTTCCCTGACCGAGCTTGCGAGGTTAGGGGGCAGGCGGGGCCCGACATCCCCGGGTCTCGCCAGTCTCGACCACCGGGCACCTCCCGGCCTCACTCCCCAGCTCGACCACCCGGGCCACCAACGATTCAAAACTGTTAGCCAGACACCGTTAGCCAGACAAAGACGTCTGCCATGAACACCAAGAAAGTCTGCCATGAACACCAAGAAGAAATCGGCCGCCGCAGCCGCAGCCGGCCGCAAGAAGTCCGACCGCCCCGAAGACCAGCGGCTGCCCCTGGGAAGCACCTTCGCCTACGGCTTCCAGCACGTCCTCACCATGTATGGCGGCATCATCGCCCCGCCGCTGATCATCGGCGCAGCCGCCGGCATGTCTTCGCAGGACATTGGCCTGCTGATCGCCGCCTGCCTGTTTGTGGGCGGCCTTGCCACCATCCTGCAGACCATCGGCATTCCGTTTTTCGGGTCGAAGCTCCCGCTGGTCCAGGGCGTCTCCTTCGCCGGTGTTTCCACCATGGTGGCGATCGTCCACGGCGGCGGCGGTATCCAGGCGGTCTTTGGCTCGGTGATTGCCGCTTCGCTGATCGGCCTGCTCATCACTCCCCTGTTTTCCAAGATCATCCGGTTCTTCCCGCCGGTGGTGACGGGCACGGTGATCACCACCATCGGGCTGACCCTCATGCCGGTCGCGGCCAACTGGGCCATGGGCGGCAACAACAAGGCCCCGAACTACGGCAGCATGGCCAACATCGGCCTGGCCGCGGCCACCATGGCGATCGTGCTGCTCCTGAGCAAGGTGGGCAACGCGGCAATCTCGAGGCTTTCCATCCTGCTGGCGATGGTGCTCGGCACGGTGATTGCCTTCGCCTTCGGCATGGCTGATTTCTCCAAGGTGGGCCAGGGCGAAATCGTGGCGTTCCCCACCCCGTTCGCGTTCGGCCCGCCCACTTTCGAGCTCGCGGCGATCATCTCCATGCTGATCGTCATCCTGGTCACGCTCACCGAGACCTCGGCGGACATCATCGCAGTCGGCGAGATCGTGGGCACCAAGGTTGACTCCAAGCGCATCGGCGACGGCCTGCGGGCCGATATGCTCTCCAGCGCCATCTCCCCGCTGTTCAACTCCTTCACCCAGAGCGCTTTTGCCCAGAACGTTGGCCTCGTGGCCATCACCGGGGTCAAGAGCCGCTTCGTGGTGAGCGCCGGCGGACTCATCCTGGTGATCCTCGGCCTGCTGCCGGTGCTTGGCCGCGTGGTCGCAGCGGTGCCGACGCCCGTCCTGGGCGGCGCCGGCGTCGTTCTCTTTGGAACCGTTGCCGCAAGCGGCATCCGGACACTCGCCAAAGTGGAATACAAGAACAACATGAACCTGATCATCGTGGCGGCGTCCATTGGTTTCGGCATGATCCCCATCGCCGCGCCGGCGTTCTACGACAAGTTCCCGTCCTGGTTCGGCACCATCTTCCACTCGGGCATCAGCTCGGCCGCCGTGATGGCCATCCTGCTGAACCTGCTCTTCAACCACCTCAAGGCCGGCAACTCAGAGAACCAGTCCGTCTTCGTGGCGGGAACCGGACGGGTTGTCCGCGAAGAGGACCTGAAATGCCTGGCCGACGGCGACCGTTACGAAGGCGGGAAGCTGATCGACTGCGACGGCAAGGAAGTCCCGGTGGAGTCGGCGTCGAAATCTGACCACTAAGCCCGCACACCGGCACAACAAGCGCGAACGGACAGTTGGGGCCCCTTTCCCACAGGGGCCCCACTGTCCGTTCGCGCTTCTGCGTCGCTGATCCATGCCACCGGGTCCCCGCTGTGAGACGGTTGTTTCATGAGGATCGATGAACGAATCGAACGGCACTATGCGGAGCTGGGCCCGCAGGAACAAAAGGCGGCAGACACGCTCCTGGACCGCCTCGGCGACCTCGCCATGTACAACGCCGCCGAACTTGCCAGGCTCAGCGGCGTCTCCAAAGCCACCATGAGCCGGCTGTTCCGCCGCCTCGGCTTCGAGGATTTCAACGAGGTCAAGGAACATACCCGGTCCATCCGTTCCAGCGGCATGCCTCTGGGTCCGCAGTCGTCCGACGGCGGTCTGCCTGCCCATTGGGGGCAGGAGCAGGAAAACCTGCGCCGCCTGGCTGAATCGCTCGACGAGGACAAACTGTCGGCAGCCTGCGGCAAGCTCGCCGGCGCCGGGACCGTGCTGCTGCTCGGCTTCCGCAACAGCTTTCCCGTGGCGCTGCACTTCCGGCAGCAGTTGCTCCAGTGCCGCCCCGCGGTGTCTGTGGCGCCACAGCCCGGACAGAGCCTGGGCGAGGAGCTCGCCGGGCTGGGCGCCGGCGACGCGGTGGTCCTGTTCGGCTTCCGGCGGCGGCCCGCCGGGTTCCGTAAAGTCCTCCAGGGGGCGGCCGCCACAGGGGCAACCACGATTCTGATCGGGGACCCGGGGGCACGCCGCCTCGCAGCTGATGCCGCCCTGTGGCTCGAGTGCCCGGTGGACGGCGCCCACGCCTTCGACAGCTACGCCGCCGCCATGAGCCTGGTCAGCGTCCTTGCGAACGGCGTCCTCGTAGCCTTGGGACGTCCCGGCCGCGAGCGCGTCCGCGAGGTGACGGGAATATTCGACACCCTGGGCGAGATCGAAGCGAAGTAAACAGGAATTGTTGCGCCAGAAACAGCTTTGAAACATTGGTTCCATCTAATTGAAAGCGTGAAACGGCCGGATCGGCGGCTGTCCCAATCTCTTAGAGGAAACCATGACAGATTCCGCGATGGCCGCCCCCCGGGTTGAAGCATCCGCCCGCACCGGCCAGCTCCCCGACTACGATCCGCAGCTCAGCAATGAGGATCTTGTCCCCCTGAAGAACCAGCGCTGGACCAGCTACAACCTGTTCGCCTTCTGGATGTCGGACGTCCACAGCATCGGCGGCTATGTCACGGCAGGAAGCCTCTTCGCCCTGGGGCTGGCCAGCTGGCAGGTGCTCGTGGCCCTGCTGGCGGGCATCGTGATCGTCAATATCTTCTGCAACCTCGTAGCCAAGCCCAGCCAGCTGACGGGTGTTCCGTACCCGGTCATCAACCGGGCCGTCTTCGGCGTCAAGGGCGCCAACATCCCGGCCATCATCCGCGGCCTGATCGCAGTGGCCTGGTACGGCGTTCAGACCTTCCTCGCCTCCGAGGCGCTGGTGATTGTCTTCCTCAAGTTCTTCCCCGGCATGGCGCCGCTGTACGACGTCGAACAGAACGGCTTCCTGGGCCTCTCCACCTTGGGCTGGATCTGCTACGGCATCCTCTGGGTGGCGCAGGCAGCACTCTTCTGGAACGGCATGGAGAGCATCCGAAGGTTCATCGACTTCGCCGGCCCCGCCGTCTACGTGGTGATGCTGTTCCTGGCCATCTACCTGGTGTCCAAGGCGGGCATCGGGAACATCAGCCTGAACCTGTCCAGCGGGCCGCCCCTGGACTTCGCCGCCTCCATCCCCGTCATGGTCTCCGCCGTCGCGCTGGTGGTGTCCTACTTCTCCGGCCCGATGCTCAACTTCGGCGACTTCGCCCGGTACGGCAAGAGCTACAAGGCGGTCAAGAAGGGGAACTTCCTGGGGCTGCCGGTGAACTTCCTGTTCTTCTCGCTCCTGACCGTCATCACCGCCTCAGCCACCATCCCGGTTTTCGGCCGCCTCATCACGGACCCGGTCAAGACCGTCCAGGAAATCGACACCGTGTTCGCCGTGCTGCTGGGCGGACTCACCTTCGTCATCGCTACCGTCGGCATTAACATCGTGGCCAACTTCATCTCGCCCGCGTTCGACTTCTCCAACGTCAGCCCGCAGAAAATCAGCTGGCGGGCAGGCGGCATGATTGCCGCCGTCGGCTCCGTCATCCTGACGCCGTGGAACTGGTACTCCAACAACGACGCCATCCACTACACACTGGGTGTCCTGGGCGCGTTGATCGGCCCGCTGTTCGGCATCCTGATCGCCGGGTACTACGTGGTGAGCCGCCAGAAGGTCTGGGTGGACGACATGTACACGCTGAAAACCACCGGCCGGTACTGGTTCCGGAACGGCTACAACCCGAACGCCGTCAAGGCCGTGGCCATCAGCGGAGCCATCTCCATCGCCTCCGTGCTGATTCCCAAGATCCTGCTCGACACCGGTGCCACGGCAGTGAACGCAACCTGGATCGGCAACTACAGCTGGTTCCTCGGATGCGCCCTCGGCTACGTAGTCTTCCGGGCGCTGGAGCGGCGGTCCCCGATGATTTCGCTTGAACCGGCCGGCAAGGAAAGCGGCACCGTCAGCGACGGCACGCTGGTTTAGGACCGGCCGCCGTCGACCTCGCCTACGGCGGGGAAGTGCGACGGCGGGGGTCAGTTCTGGTTGAGTTCGTCGGAGATCGCCTGGGCTGCTTCGCGCAGCAGCGGCACGGCGCGTTCGGCGAAGGACTGGTCCACGCGCGACACCGGCCCGGACACCGAAATCGCCGTGGGCGTCGGCGCATTGGGGACTGCCATCGCAAAGCAGCGGACGCCGATCTCCTGCTCCTCCTCGTCGATGGAATAGCCGCGTTCCCGGATCAGCTTGAGGTCAAGGAGCAGGGAGTCGATGTCACCGATGCTCTTGGGGGTGGGCGTGGGCATGCCGCTGCGCTGGACGATTCCGCGGACGGTCTCGTCATCCAGCTGGGCCAGGATCGCCTTGCCAACGCCGGTGGCGTGGGTGTGCGCGCGGCGGCCCACCTCGGTGAACATGCGCATGGAGTGCAGGGACGGCACCTGGGCCACGTAGATGACCATGTCCGAGTCCAGCACCGCCATGTTGGACGTCTCCCCCAGCCGGTCCACGAGGGACTTGAGCTGCGGACGCGCGAGTGCACCGAGCTGCTTGTTGGCACCTTCGCCGAGCCGGATGAGCCGCGGACCGAGTGCGTACCGCCGGTTCGGCAGCTGGCGGATGTAGCCCAGCGTGACCAGGGTGCGCAGCAGGCGGTGGATCGTGGGAAGAGGCAGGTCGGTGGAGGAAGACAGCTCGCTGAGCGTGACGTCTCCGCCGGCGTCAGTGATCAGTTCCAAAAGTTCGAAGACGCGCTCAACGGACTGCACGCCTCCCGGGGCTTTTTCAGCCATAACCGTGGTCTCCTGCGGTATCGATTCCGACAACTCTTATCCACATCGTGAAAAAAATTGCTTAGAAGTCCCAAGATACAGCACGCATCGCCCTCCGTCGATGCACAGGCGGGGCTTGTGTTTCCACAAAGTAGATAATAATATCCATAATACGAAAACATTTGATTGAGCAGTACGTCCGGGTGCGCTCCGCGTCCGGACCCGACCAGGAGGAACATTCAATGGCGAACCCGAGCCCCGGAAATTCGATCACCCTGCGCGTGGAAGCGCCGTCCAGCTTTACCGCGACGAGCGAGCTGGCCGCCGCCGTCGGAGCCGCCGGAGCAGCCATCACGGCACTGGACGTCACCGAATCGCACCACGAAACGCTGGTTGTTGACGTCACCTGCAACACCACCGACGACGAACACGCCGCCCGCGTCAAGGACGCCCTGAACGCGCTCGACGGCGTCACGGTCCAGCACGTCTCCGACCGCACCTTCCTGATGCACCTCGGCGGCAAGCTCGAAGTGGTCCCGAAGGTGGCCCTGCGCAACCGGGACGATCTCTCCCGCGCCTACACCCCCGGCGTCGCCCGCGTCTGCCTGGCCATCGCGGAGGACCCCTCAGCGGCCCGCAACCTGACAGTCAAGCGCAACACCATCGCAGTCCTGACCGACGGCTCGGCTGTCCTTGGCCTGGGCAACATTGGCCCGGCCGCGGCCCTGCCCGTCATGGAAGGCAAAGCCGCTCTGTTCAAGCAGTTCGCCAACGTTGACGCCTGGCCGGTCTGCCTTGACACCCAGGACACCGAAGAAATCATTATGATCGCCAAGGCCATGGCCCCCGTCTACGGCGGCATCAACCTTGAAGACATCGCCGCCCCGCGCTGCTTCGAAATCGAAAAGCGCCTCCGCGAGGAACTGGACATCCCGGTCTTCCACGACGACCAGCACGGCACGGCCATCGTCACCCTGGCTGCCCTGGTCAACGCCCTCCGCGTGGTGGACAAGAAGCTTTCGGAGGTCAGGATCGTGGTCTCCGGCGTCGGCGCCGCGGGCTCGGCGATCATCCAGCTCCTCAAGGCCCAGGGCGCGCAGCACATCATCGCTGCCGGCCGCTCCGGCGCCATCCACTCCGGCGCGGAATACAGCGACGAACACCGCAGCTGGATCGCCGCGAACACCAACGAAGAAGGCTTCTCCGGCACGCTGCATGAGGCACTCGTCGGCGCGGATGTCTTCATCGGTGTGAGCGCCCCTCATGTGATCGGCGAGGAGCAGGTGGCCGCGATGGCTGAGAAGGCGATCGTATTCGCCATGGCCAACCCCACTCCGGAAATCGACCCGGTGGTAGCGTCAAAGCATGCGGCAGTGGTGGCTACGGGGCGCAGCGACTTCCCCAACCAGATCAACAACGTCCTGGCATTCCCGGGGTTCTTCCGCGGGCTGCTCGACGCTGGCGCCTCGGACATCACGCCGGACATGCTGGTCGCGGCCGCCGAAGCCATTGCCAACCGCGTGGCTGACGACGAACTCAATGCCAGCTACATCATCCCCAGCGTCTTCGACCCGCATGTTGCGGCCGATGTGGCCACCGCGGTCGCAAATGCAGCTAACGCAGCAAGCGCCGCCAAGGCAGCAAGCGCAGCGCACGCAAACCTAGAACCCGCCAACGCCTGATTCGCAGCCTAGAAAGGACCCGGACAATGGCTCTCACAGTCACAGACCCGCAGCCGATTGCACGAGCAGAGGAAATCCTCACCCCGAAGGCACTGGCCTTCGTGGAGGAGCTCCACAAGCGGTTTGCGGGCACCCGCGCCGAACTCCTCAAAGCCCGCGTGGCCAAGCGCGAGCAGGTAGCCCGGACCGGAAAGCTTGATTTCCTGTCCGAAACCAAGGATGTCCGCGAGGGCGACTGGAAGGTTGCGCCGGCGCCCGCCGCGCTGCAGGACCGCCGCGTGGAAATGACCGGACCCGCCTCGCCGGCCAAGATGGCCATCAATGCCCTCAACTCCGGCGCCAAGGTGTGGCTGGCCGACCTCGAGGACGCCAGCACGCCCACCTGGGCCAACGTCATTGACGCCATCCTGAACCTCCGCGATGCCGCCACGGGAACCCTGAGCTACACCTCCCCGGAGGGCAAGGAATACCGGCTCCGCTCCGACGCCCCGCTCGCCGTCGTGGTGGCCCGGCCCCGCGGCTGGCACATGGACGAGCACCACCTGCTGCTCGACGGCGAACACACCGTGGGCGCGCTGGTGGACTTCGGCCTGCACTTCTTCCACACGGCCAAGCAGCTCCTGCTCAACGGCCAGGGCCCGTACTACTACCTGCCGAAGATGGAGAGCCACCTTGAGGCGCGCCTCTGGAACGACGTGTTCGTCTTCGCGCAGGATTTCCTGGGCATTCCGCAGGGCACCATCAAGGCCACCGTGCTGATCGAGACGATCCCCGCGGCCTTCGAGATGGACGAGATCCTGTACGAGCTCCGCGACCACGCCGCCGGGCTCAACGCCGGCCGCTGGGACTACCTGTTCAGCATCATCAAGTACTTCCGCGACGCCGGAGCGGACTTTGTACTGCCGGACCGCGCCACCGTGGCCATGACGGCACCGTTCATGCGGGCCTACACCGAGCTGCTCGTCAAGACCTGCCACCACCGCGGCGCGTTTGCCATGGGAGGCATGGCCGCAGTCATCCCCAACCGTCGCGAACCCGAGGTCACCGCCCAGGCATTCGAGAAGGTCCGCGCCGACAAGACGCGCGAAGCCAACGACGGCTTTGACGGCTCTTGGGTGGCCCACCCTGACCTGGTGCCGGTGTGCCGGGAAGTGTTCGATTCCGTCCTGGGCGAGCGCCCCAACCAGCTGGACAAGCAGCGCCCGGAGGTCCATGTCACGGCGGACCAACTGCTGGACATTGCCTCGGCCGACGGCACGGTGACGGAGGCCGGGCTGCGGCTGAACCTCTACGTTGCGGTCGCATACACGGCTGTTTGGATCTCAGGCAACGGTGCGGTGGCCATCCACAACCTGATGGAAGACGCCGCCACGGCCGAGATCTCCCGTTCGCAGGTCTGGCAGCAGATCCGCAACAAGGTGGTCCTGGCCGATACCGGCAACACTGTCACCCGTGAACTGGTCAGCAGCATCCTGGCCCAGGAAACCGACAAGCTCCGCGGTGAAGTGGGCGAGGAGACCTTCGCCAAGTACTACCAGCCGGCCAGCGAACTGATCGCTGATATCTGCCTTTCCGAGGACTACACCGACTTCCTCACCACGCCGGCCTACGAACTGGTGGGCTGAGGCATGGCGGTACCCTCCGGATCGCTCAGCGCTGCCGATCTGGCACAGATCGACGAACAACTGGCCGCCACCGACCAGCTGCTGGAGCGCAACTACCCGGGCGATGATGGCTCCCGCCAGCCGGTACATACCGTGTATGTACCGGCGGACCGTTTCACGCCGTCGTTCTCCGCTGAGTGGGGGGCTACGGCGCTGGCGACGGCGGAAGCCCACGGCGGCCTGGCCCGTCTGGGCCACCTGCTGGGCCAGGACGCCGAGCTCGCCGAGGCCGTAGCGGCGCGCGTCCAGTCGAAATTGGAAAGCGAACCGGTTGAGGACCTGCGCCTGGACTTCGAAGACGGTTTCGGGGACAGGGGCGACGACGCCGAGGACGCGGCCGCTGTTGCGGCGGCTTCCGCCGTGGCCGCCGCCGTTGCGGCCGGCACAGCTCCCCCGTTCATCGGCATCCGCTTCAAGTGCTTTGAGGCGGCCACCAGGGTGCGCGGCCTGCGCACACTGGACCTGTTCGTCTCCGGTCTGGCCGCCGCGGGCGAGCTGCCGCAGGGCCTGATCCTGACGCTGCCCAAGGTCACCACCGTGGCGCAGGTCAAGGCGATGGACTTCGCCGTCTCCCGGCTGGAGGACGTGCACTCCCTGCCCGCAGGCCGGCTGCGGTTCGAGGTGCAGGTGGAGACGCCCCAGCTCATCCTCGGTCCGGAAGGAACGTCACCGGTGGCGCAGCTGCCCCACGCCGTGCCCGGTCGGATCAGCGGTCTGCACTACGGCACCTACGACTACTCCGCCTCGCTGCAGATCTCGGCCGAGTACCAGTCCATGGAGCACCCGGTGGCTGACTTCGCCAAAGAAGTCATGCAGCTGGCGGTGGCCGGAACGGGCATCCGGCTGTCGGACGGCTCCACCAACATCATCCCCGTGGGCGACAACGTGGAAAATGCGTGGCGCCTGCACGGCCGGCTGGTGCGGCGTTCCCTGGAGCGCGGCTACTACCAGGGCTGGGACCTTCACCCGGCGCAGCTGCCCAGCCGGTTCGCGGCCACCTACGCGTTCTACCGCCAAGGCCTCCCCGCCGCGGCGGCCAGGCTGCGCAACTACGTGGAACACACCGAAGGCGGGGTCATGGACGAGCCCGCCACGGCACGTGCGCTAGCAGCGTTCGTGCTGCGCGGCGTCCAGTGCGGAGCCGTCGGCGCCGAAGACGTCCAGGCGCTTGCCGGCGTCGGAATCCCCCAGTTGACCGGCCTGGCCCACCCTCGGCTGGCCCACTCCACTTCGAAGTAAGGATCCAATGATGGGAAAGTATTACTACCCCCAGGGCGGCCTGCCGCCCCAGACCCACCTCACCACGGAACGGGCCATCGTCACGGAGGCCTACACGGTCATCCCCAAGGGCGTCATGACCGACATCGTGACCAGCACCCTGCCGGGTTTCTCCAACACCCGGTCCTGGATCCTGGCTCGCCCGATTGCCGGCTTTGCCACCACCTTCTCCCAGCTCATCGTGGAGATCGGCCCCGGCGGCGGCGCTCCGAAAGCCGAGTTTGAGCCCGGCGTCGAAGGCGTCGTCTTCGTCACCAAGGGCAAGGTCAACCTGACCCTCGACGGCGAACTGCACCAGCTTGAGGAGGGCGGCTATGCCTACTTGGCCGCCGGCTCCACCTGGGGCCTGGAGAACGTCTCGGATGACATCGTTTCCTTCCAATGGATCCGCAAGGCCTATGAGCGGCTTGAGGGTTACGAGGCAAAGTCCTTCGTCACCAGTGATGCCGAGGTGGAACCCACCGCAATGCCGGATACCGACGGCGCCTGGAAGACCACCCGCTTCACGGATTCCAGCGACCTGGCCCACGACATGCAGGTGAACATCGTGACGTTCCAGCCGGGCGGGGTCATCCCGTTTCCGGAGACCCACGTCATGGAGCACGGACTGTATGTCCTCGAGGGCAAGGCCATGTACCTGCTCAACAACGACTGGGTTGAGGTGGAGGCCGGCGACTTCATGTGGCTCCGCGCCTTCTGCCCGCAGGCCTGCTACGCCGGCGGCCCGGGCGAGTTCCGCTACCTGCTGTACAAGGACATGAACCGCCAGATCCGCCTGACCTAAGGCCTGACCTTCCCCACCCCAACTGACTGGCAGTTAACGTCGCCAAAACGCGGTTTCGCAACGTTAACTGCGGGTCAGTTGGGGGTTAACGGGACTTTGACCGGGTTGCGACGGCGGCGCCCGCTAGCTATTGACGCGTCGGAAAGCCCTGAGGAACATGAGTTCCGTGGCACGGATTCGCGCACTTCCGTTTCGGACGGCGGCCGCGGCAACCGTCACCGTTCTGGTCGCCTCACTGGGCGGCTGCACCGCGGCCCCGGAGCCGCCGTCATCCCTGGCGCGGCTGGCGGCGGAGCTGGAAGAGTTTGGCAACGAAATGCTCGACGACGGCGCCCCCGCCGTCCTGATGCAGGCCAAAGTGCGGGGTGGAGAATGGGCTCGCGCCTCCGGTGTCAGGAGCCTGGAAGGCCGGGAGCCGGTGGAGTCCGCCGATCAGGTGCACATTGCCGGCGTGACCGAATCCTTCGTGGCTGTATCCGTGTTCAAGCTGGTCGCAGAAGGGAGGCTGGGGCTCGAGGACGACGTCAGCAAGCATCTACCGGACTTTGGGGCCATCATGCACCCGCCAGGGCCGGTCACGGTCCGGCAACTGTTGCAGCACCGATCAGGGATGCCGGACTACATCATCCCGCTCCTCCAGCAGGGCAGCCTGCGCGATGTGCTGGCCACTGGCCGGAGCCACCGCGAATTACTTGCCTTGGCAGCGACCCAGCCGTGGAAGGGCCGGCTCGCACAGGGTTTTGAGCACTCCAATACGAACTACGTCGTGCTGGGCATGATCGTGGAACGGCTGCGCGGACACCGGATCGGCGACGTGCTGCGGTCTGACATCATTGAGCCGCTGGGGCTGCGTTCCACCTCGATGACCGGCTCCGGTCCGGCCCCGCCCTCGCTGGTCCATGGCTATGTCACCACCTTCGGCGAGCGCTTGGACGCCAGTTACGCCGCACTGCATGCGGGCGATCCTGCCGGAGGCTTGGTGTCCACCGTCAGCGATCTGAACGTTTTCTTCGCGGCACTCCTCCAGGGCCGGCTGATCCCCCGGGCCTTGGTCACGGAAATGCAGGACCCTCCCTATGCGCAGTACGGCCTGGGCATCCAGCGCTGGAACGATACCTGTACCAACAACTTCTACTACGGCCATGCCGGGCAGATCGCCGGGTACGGCGCCATTTCAATGTCCAGCGCTGACGGAACCCGGCAGGCATCGTTCGCCCTTGCCATTCCGCCGCAGCCATTCAGCTACACCGGCAACGGCATCGTGGACGACCTCACCGACGTCGTGGAGGAAGCCCTCAACGCAAGCTGTTAGGTCGCAGCTTATCCGGGGAACGGCAGGTCGTGCGGCCCTTCTGGCGGCACCCCGGGCGACGTAAAGTGAAGCATGCCCACCACGGCCGGCGAGGTCGGCCAAGCGCCAGCGTTGTCGCGTGGACCTTCCTGGCCGACCTGGGCAGGAGGGTTTCCCGGTGGAGGAAATTTTCCCGCCACCGGGCCCGCGGCTAGGGCTGCAGCACCACCTTGATGCAGCCATCCTCTTTTTTCTGGAATTTCTCGTACATCGCCGGAGCTTCTTCCAGGCCCACCCGGTGCGTCACCAGGTCCATGACGCCGAGCGGATCAGCTTCGTCTTCTACCAGCGGCAGGAGTTCATCGGTCCAGTTCCGGACATTGCACTGGCCCATCCGCAGCTGGAGCTGCTTGTCGAACATCGACAGGAGCGGCATCGGGCTCGCCTGGCCGCCATAGACGCCGCTGAGGGAAACCGTGCCTCCGCGGCGTACGGCATCCAAGGATGCATGCAGAGCCGCAAGGCGGTCCACGCCAGCGGTTTCCATGGCCTTTTGCGCCAACTTGTCCGGCAGAAGTCCCAGCGCCTGGTGGGCAAAACCTGCGACCGGGGAACCATGCGCCTCCATGCCGACGGCGTCAATTACCGAATCGGGCCCCCTTCCCTTGGTCGCCTCACGAAGCTCGTCGGCAATGCCCTTGGCATAGTCCATGGTTTCGATGCCATGCCGCTCGGCCATCGCCCGCCGCTCGGGTACGGGATCGACTCCGATCACACGGAGGCCGAGATGCCTTCCGATGCGGCTCGCGAACTGACCCACCGGCCCCAGGCCAAACACTGCCAGCGTGCCGCCCTCCTCGGTGTCTGCGTATTTCACTGCCTGCCATGCCGTGGGCAGGATGTCGGAGAGGAACAAGTAGCGTTCGTCCGGCAGCTCCGTTCCCACCTTGACCGGCCCATAGTCCGCATGCGGAACCCTCAGGTATTCGGCCTGTCCGCCGGGCACGGAGCCGTACAGCTCTGAATAGCCAAAAAGGGCGGCGCCTGAACCATGGCTCTTCACCTGCGTGGTTTCACATTGGGACTGCAGTCCGCGGAAACACATAAAGCACTTGCCGCAGGAGATGTTAAAGGGGATCACCACGCGGTCCCCTATGGACAGGTTGGTAACCGAACTTCCAACTTCCTCCACGATGCCCATCGGTTCATGCCCTATAACGTCGCCTTTGTGCATGTAGGGGCCGAGAACCTCGTAGAGGTGCAGGTCCGATCCGCAGATTGCGGTGGAGGTGACGCGGATGATCGCGTCCGTGGGCTCCTGGATGATGGGATCAGGAACGTTCTCCACGCTGACTGAGCGTTTGCCTTGCCAGGTAAGTGCCTTCATGGTGCGCCTTTCTCTCAGCAGGGAGCTTGAAGATCAGCAAGCTTACTATTCTTTGCAAGAAAAGCTAAGCACCCTGAGCAATCCCTTGCTAAGCAGGGCGACGGATCATAGCGTTGAGTAATCCGAGCATCGAGGAAAGGCAACGACATGACGCTTTATCAACCGGAGCCGGTAGAGATCTCAACGCGGATGCGTCCCGGCGAGTGGACCGAATCCAGCCTTGAAGAACTGATCACGTCATACCGGGCCAAGCTGATGGAAATGGGCGCGGGGCCCAACGATGTCATCACCGAAGTTGAGCGGGACGACGACGGCTCGGTCAGCGTCGCCGTCTCCTGGAACAAGGGTGCCATCGCGGACGTCTAAGATCCCCGGTCACTGCGAGCTTCCGGCGAGCCTGCCGATTGCACTGTCACGCAGGTTCGCCAGGAGCTCCCTCGGATTTTCATAGATTTCCACTGCGCCGGCCTCCAGCAGTTCAGCGGCGGAGGTGCCGCCGCAGGTGAGTCCTATGGTGGGAATGCCCAGCCTGCCGGCGGCGTAAACATCCCAGACGGCATCACCCACGTACACAACGTCCGCTGCCTGCAGGCCGACCGCGGCGAGGGCCGCTTCCAGGATGTCCGGAGCGGGTTTACCCTCTTTGGCATCGTTGGCACTGGTGGCGGCATGGATAAAGGCGTCGGCCCGCAAAGTGGCACGAAGTACCTCAAGGTCCCGCTGGCGCGCAGAGGAGGCCAGCGCGACGGCGAAGCCGCTTTCGTAGCATTGGGCTAAAAGGTCACGGGCCCCGTCGAGCGGACGGAGCGACGGCCAGAACGTGGCAAACACCGCCCCGTGGGAGGACATAATGGCGGAGTCAAGGGATTTGTCCCGGCCAGCCGGCAGGAGCCTGTCCAGCAGCTCCCGACCCCCCATCCCCACGGACCGGTGGATGGATGCCATCGGCACATCCAGCCCCGACTCCCGGAACGCCTGCCACCACGCGAGGGTATGCAGGTAACAGGAATCCACCAGGGTACCGTCGACATCAAAAAGTACGCCGCGCCTTCGCCCGCCAGGCCCGTTAGGCGACATGGTCGGCTGTGGACTCAGTAGTGCGTCCGGGCGCGTTTGACACCCGTGGCTCCGGTGGGCCTACCGGAACCCAGAACGCCGATGTTCTTGGGTGCCTTCACATGTTGCCGCACGGGCGGCTGCTTCAGCGGTTCCGAGTCCTGGCTAACGCTTAGGTCCCGGATCAACCCGGTTCCGGCGATCTCCCGGGCCTTGGCCACACCCGCCGCCGCGGCGCGCTTGGTTGGAAATGTCACCGAGATGGCCATCAGGTTTCCGCTTCCGTCGATGAGCTTGACGCGGTAGCCGCCATCCGGGGCATCAACCAGCTCGAAATGTCCAGCCATTGCAACTCCTCCGTTTTTACCCCAACCTGAGGTATTAGTAAGTATACTTACCTGTGTTGGATTCGGAAGTCCCCAGGAGTTGTCAGGCGCTGGCGCCCGGAGTTCCACAAGCCGGAACCCTTGGCGAGGGCTTTCGGGTTGCGCTTAGGGTGCCGTGGTCCGGCGGAGAACCTGGCGCTGGCGGCCCAGTCCCTCGACCTCCAGCTCCAGCACGTCGCCGTCCTGCAGGTAGGGAAAGCGCCCCGACAGAGCCACCCCCTCCGGTGTCCCCGTAAGGATCACATCACCGGGTTCCAGCACCATGAACTGGCTCAGGTGGTGCACCACGGCCGGGACGTCAAAGATGAGATCCGCCGTGGACGAGTCCTGGCGCAGCTCGCCGTTCACCCAGGTCCGCAGCCGCAGGGCCGACGGGTCCAGGTCTGCGGCCGGGACGAACCAGGGGCCAAGGGGCGTTGACGCGGGAAGCGACTTTCCCTTGACCCATTGCCCCGCCGCGCCCGGCAGCTGGTAGTCCCGTTCCGACAGGTCGTTGGCCAGCACGTAGCCGGCGACGCAGCCCGCGGCCTCGTCCACTGATTTCAGGTAGGAGGCTCGCTGTCCGATCACCACGGCCAGCTCAACTTCCCAGTCGTACTTGCGCGACAGCGGCGGGATGGGGGCGTCGTCGAACGGCCCTGCCACCGTGTTGCTTGGCTTCAGGAACACCACCGGCACCTCCGGCACCGCGGCGCCGGACTCGGCGGCATGCCCGGCGTAGTTCAGGCCGATCCCCACGACGGCGCCGGGGCGGGAAAGCGGGGCTCCGAGGCGGAGGCTGCCGGCATCGGGGATCTCGGCCAGGTCCCCGGCTGCGAGCGCGTCGCGAACCCGGTCAATGCCACCGGTTCCAAGGAACGTTCCGTTAATGTCGGCGGTGATGCCGGCGAGTGAATACCACTTCCCGTTGGACTCGGGCCCGCCGGGCTGAACGGCCGGCTGCTCCCTGCCGGCATCTCCAAGACGCGCAAATTTCACCGGTCCACACTCCTTCGTGCCTGTTCCAATAGGTTCCCTGACCATGGAACCACGCGGGGGACCGCGGTCCCCAGCTGAACCAAATGTGACCGTTAGTGCCCGTGCACGGGGGCGTCACTGCGCTGCACACTGTCCTCGTGCAGCTCCATGGCACTCATGACCAGCGCGAAGTGGCTGAACGCCTGCGGCGTGTTCCCCAGCTGTCGCCCCGCTTCCACGCCCCATTCCTCGCTAAGCAGGCCCACGTCGTTGCGCAGCGCCAGAAGCCTGTCGAACAGTTCCCTTGCTTCGCGGCGCCGGCCCACGCCGATGAGTGCTTCCACCAGCCAGAACGAGCAGGCCAGGAAGACGCCTTCGTCGCCCGGCAGTCCGTCGTCGGAGTCCTGAGGACGGTACCGGAGCACGAAGCCGTCGCGGGTGAGTTCCCGCTGCACGGCGTCGATGGTGCCCACCACCCTGGGGTCGTCGGGCGGCAGGAACCCGACGCGGGGTATGAGCAGCAGGCTCGCGTCCAGCTCGGGCCTGCCGTAGGACTGGACAAAGGTGTTGCGTTCAGCGTCGAAGCCGTTCGCCATGACGTCGGCGTGGATAGTGTCGCGCAGGACCTCCCAACGGTCAGCGGGTCCCACCAGGCCGAAGTCCCGGACGCCCTTAACCATGCGGTCTGCCGCGACCCAGGCCATCACCTTTGAGTGGGTGAAGTGGCGCTGCGGCCCGCGCATTTCCCACAGGCCGTTGTCCGGCCGTCGCCAGGCCCCCTCGAGGTGTTCCATCAGGGCGACCTGGACGTCCCAGGCTTCGTCGGTATGCTTCAGCAGGGAGTGCCGGGTCAGGGCCAGGCAATCCAGTACCTCGCCCCACACGTCCAGCTGGAGCTGACCCGCGGCGCCGTTTCCGATCCGAACGGGGGTCGAATTTTCGTATCCGGCCAGCCAGGGCAACTCCATCTCCGGCAGCCGCCGCTCGCCGTGGATGCCGTACATGATCTGCAGGTCGGCCGGGTCCCCGGCCACCGCCCGCAGCAGCCAGTCCCGCCAGGAGGCGGCTTCCTCCGTGTAGCCGGCGGCGAGCAGCGCCTGCAGCGTCAGCGTGGCATCCCGGAGCCAGCAGTACCGGTAATCCCAGTTGCGCGGTCCGCCCAGCTGTTCCGGGAGGGACGTGGTCACGGCGGCAACAATGCCGCCGGTCGGAGCGTACGTCAGCGCTTTGAGAGTGATCAGCGAGCGCTGGATGGCCTCCCGGTACGGGCCGGTGATCTTGCATCGGGCGGACCACTCCCGCCAGAACGATTCCGTTGACTCCAGGTACGCCTCAGGGTCAATGGCCCGGGGGCGGTCCAGGTGGCTGGGGGTCCAGGTCAGCACGAACGGGACCCTCTCGCCTGCATGGACGGTGAAGTCGCTGACCGTCTTCATGCGTTCGCCGCGCAGCGGGGCCTTGGTGACCAGATAGGCCGCATCCGGCCCGGCGACGGCGTGGATGCCGTGCTCATCATGCCGGACCCACGGCACGATGTGCCCGTAGTCGAACCGGAGCGCCAGTTCGCCGCGCATACGGACGGACCCGTGGACACCCACAACTATCCGCACAATGTCCGCCACGCTGTCCCGCGGCGGCATGAAGTCGATGACCTTCACCTTGCCGCTGGGGGTTTCCCATTCGGTCTCAAGAATCAGCGTTCCCTTGCGGTAATGGCGCCGGGTGCAGTCCCCGGCCCCGGCAGGCGCCAGCAGCCACCGCCCGGCCTTCGGCGTGTCCAGCAGCGCATTGAAGCAGGCGGGGGAATCAAACCGCGGCAGGCAGAGCCAGTCGATGGAGCCTTCAGTGCTGATGAGGGCCGCCGTGTGAAGGTCCCCCACTACCGCGTAGTCCTCGATGTGTGCCATGGACCTTACAGTGCCACAACCGGACCGGGCCGACTACTATCCAAGGCATGCTGCAACGGAACTTCGGAAACTCGTCCCTGACCGTGTCCGACCTCGGATTCGGCCCCGGCCATGTTGGCCTTGACGACGTCAGCGCCGCTGCTGCGGCGGCTGGCTGAGTTCGAAGGACGCCATGGGGATCCACATCGGAACGTCCGGCTGGAGCTATGACCACTGGGAGAACGTGCTCTACCCGCCGGGACTTCCGGCGCGCGACCGTCTGGCCCACTACGCGGCCCGTTTCGGCACGGTGGAGCTGAATGCGAGTTTCTACCGCTGGCCGCGGGAATCATCCTTCGCCAGCTGGCGCCGGCGCCTTCCCGACGGCTTCATGATGTCCGTCAAGGCCCCGCGCGGACTGACCCACGCGAAGAAGCTCTACGCCCCCGAGGTCTGGGTTGAACGGATCATCAGGTGCTGGCATGAGCTCGGCGACAAGCGGGCGGTCCTGCTGGTCCAGCTCCCGCCGGGTTTCGCCCGCGACGACGCCCGGCTTGACTACTTCCTCGCGGCGCTGCCCTGGTGGGTGCGCGTGGCGGTGGAATTCCGCCACCCCAGCTGGGACCATCCCGAGGTATATGCCCTGCTGGAACGCCACGAGGCTGCCTATTGCATCATGAGCGGCGCCTTCCTGCCCTGCATCCTGCGGGCCACGGCGCCGTTCGTGTACGTCCGCCTGCACGGGCCGGACCATGATTACCTTTACGGGGGATCGTATTCCGACGACGACCTGCGGTGGTGGGCTGACCGCGTCCGGGAGTGGCAGGGCCAGGGCAAGGACGTCTTCGTCTATTTCAACAACGACGGCGGCGGCAACGCCGTGCGGAACGCCGACACCCTGCGATGGCTGTTGGGCGACGGCTGACTCTGTTGTTACGGTGCGGCGCCTTAGTGGCACCGCGCGGTTGGCGATGGGCGCCGTTGTGGCAGAGTGGAGACATGGAATTGGCGTCGCAGGAATCATCGGTGTCCGGAAATCATGCGTTCCGGGCGGCCCACAAGGTCTCGGACACGGTCAATACCGCCCGCATCAAGCTGGCCCGGCGCTGGAATTTTATTCCGCAGACGGTCGCCTACCAGGGGTACGGCTCCACGTCGTGGGTGCGGGTCCTTGGCCGGGTGGTTCTGACCACCAAACCGAAGCCGGGCAGCCGCGCCGAGCACGCCGCGAAAAACGGCAACCAGAACATCCGCGGCTGGCGGGCGTTCACCAGCGTGCCCCTCCAGTTCACCGAGGTGGACATCGAGATCGAGGGGGTGACCACGCGCGTCAAGGCGGACCGAGGCGGCCTGGTGGACACCGTGGTGGAGGTAGCGCTCTCCCCCGGCTGGCACACGGCGACGCTCCGGGCTGTCGGAACCGAAGCCGTGCAGGCCAATATCATCGTGATAGGTCCTGAGACCAAGTTCGGCATCGTGTCGGATATCGACGACACCGTGATGGTCACGGCGCTGCCCAGGCCGTTCCTGGCCTTGTGGAACACCTTCGTATTGAGTGAGCGGGCACGGATGGCCACGCCCGGCATGCCGGTCCTCATGGACCGGCTGGTGGTGGAGCACCCCGATGCGCCGGTGATCTACCTGTCCACCGGGCCGTGGAATGCCGCACCCACGCTGGCACGGTTCCTGACCCGCAACATGTACCCGGCCGGTCCACTCCTCCTGACGGACTGGGGGCTGACCCAGGACCGCTGGTTCCGGAGCGGCCAGGAGCACAAGAACGGGAACCTGGACCGGCTCGCCAAGGAATTCCCCGACATGCGGTGGCTGTTGATCGGCGACAACGGCCAGCACGACGAACAGATCTATTCGCGGTTCGCCCGGGATCATGGCGACCGCGTAGCCGCCATTGCCATCCGCCAGCTCTCGGTCGGCGAGTCCGTGCTGGCCGGCGGCCACTCGGAGAACGGCGACCACACCGGTTCAACCGTTCCGTGGATCTACTCCCCCGACGGCGCAGGCATCACCAAAGGCCTGGCCGACCTCAGGATCGTCTGATTCAAGCACCCTTGCCGGCCGGTGTGCATACCGGCCGGCCGCAGGTGACGCGTCAGGCTACGGGCTCCGGTTCCCCGGCTGCACTCTCGCCAACAGCCTCAGCCGCGGCTTCCTTGCGGGCTTCCTGCAGCTCCTGCAGCCAGTAGTAGGACGCCTTGGGCGTTCTGGCCATCGTCTCGAAGTCAACATGCAGGAGTCCGAAGGGCTGTTTATAGCCCGCGGACCACTCGAAGTTGTCGAGAAGGGACCATACGTAGTAGCCACGCAGGTCAATGGATTCAGCAGGTCCCCCCGGGCTGGTGGCCTCCACCGCGCTGGAGATGTGCTCGGCAAGATAGCGCAGGCGGCGCTCGTCCGGAATGATGATCCTGTCCCCGGCCTTGTCCCGGACCACCACATCCTCAAAGCTCGCTCCGCCTTCCGTGATGAAGACGGGGGGCAGCTCCGGGTAGCGTTCGGCCATCTCGGCTAGGGCCACGGGCATGTAGTCGGGCCTGATCGGCCAGCCGTACGCAGTCGTCTCGGCATCCGGAAACTCAGTGATGTGGAACGGTGCGCCGGGAGCGCTGCCGCTGAGGTCATCCCCCATGGCCTCGGCCATCCCCGGGGGAACGGCGCCGTCGCCGGGACCTGCCGCAACCCGCGTTGGCATGTAGTAGTTGAGCCCGTAGAAGTCCAACGGCTGCGAGATCAGGTCCATGTCCTCATCGGAGGGGCTGAACGAGCTGAAGAACGTGGCGGCCCGGACGACGTCAGGGTACTTTCCGAGGAGCACCGGATCCGCGAAGAGCCTGTTCTGGAAAACGTCCATCAGCGCCGTGCTCAGCTTGTCCAGCGGGTTGATCGAGGCCGGAACCATGGGCGAATAGACATTGGTGATGCCTATTTCGCCGGGTACGTTGGCAGCCCGCAATGCCTGCATGGCCAGGCCGTGGCCGAGGAGCTGGTGGTGGACTGTGGGGAGCGCTTTGAGCAACTGCGATTCGCCCGGCGCGTGGAGTCCCAGGGCGTAGCCGTTGGTGGTCACGGTGGCAGGCTCATTGACGGTGACCCAGCGGGCCACGCGGTCGCCAAAGGCCGCAGCCGCAATAGAGGCAAACTCGCCGAGCCGGTACGCCGTGTCCCGGTTCAACCAGCCGCCGGCCTCGTCGAGCGGCAGCGGGGTGTCCCAGTGGTAGAGCGTCACCATGGGTGAGATGCCGCTGGCCAGCAGCTGGTCCAGCAGCCGGTCGTAGAAGTCGATGCCCTTCGGATTGACCGGCCCGCTGCCGCCGGGCTGGATGCGGGACCAGGACAGCGAGAACCGGTAGGAATCCACCCCCAGTTCCTTCATCAGCGCAACGTCTTCAGGCATGCGGTGGTAGTGGTCGCAGGCTGTGACAGGGCTGTGGTCGTCCACTATGGCGCCGGGCTTCCGGGCAAACACGTCCCACCCGGAGGGCCCGCGGCCGTCCTCGTCGAGGGCTCCCTCAATCTGGAAGGCGGCTGTGGCCACGCCCATCGTGAAGGACGGCGGGATCCTGGCAGCCAGGTCTTTGGCGGAGTGCTTCATCTGCTTGATCCCTTATGTAGTTCGGGTGGTGGACTGATTTTAGTGCACCGCGGCGTCGGAGCCGAAGAGGAATTCCTTGGCATGCGCCAGGGCTTTTTTGAACGCGTCGTTGCGGAGCGTAATCAGGTGTTCCGTCTCATCCGCTGCGGGTTCAAGGTAGCCCGTGAAGCCAGGGCGCAGCACCCAGATATCGCCGCCCGGTGGGAGATAAAAGACCCCAAAGGACCGGTGCTGGCTGTCATCCGGCGTCCAGACGGGCACCACGGCCAGTGCCGCACCCGTCTCCGGATGGATCCACTGGGCCCGCGGCAGCGGCTCCTCATGGGCTTCGGGGTCCAGGAACGGGGCCGTGCCCACGCCCCACCTTTGCTCAAAGCGTTCATGGAACGCCGGAATCAGATGGGAATCATAACGGCGCCAGGCGCTCATGGATTGCTCCTTCTCTACTCATCCGGTGCCCGGCCAGGGGCCGCGCTCCCAAAGCACTGGTGTGACCCGCAGCAACGGCGGCTGCGGAGTGTAAGTCCGGCGGACCGGCACCTCACGGGGTTCTCCCCCGCCAGGACGGGAAACGGATAATGTCCGGTCGTATTCAGCACGCGTTTTGGCATCACTGAGGACCGCAAAGGCTTCCATAATGCCCAGCAGCCCGTTATTGTCCGCGCCGCCGTTTTTCGGTCCGCCGCCGGTGTCCGGGCCGGCGCTGCTGGACCTGCCCTCGAGGTCGGGATGGTGGAGGCGCATCAGCGCCCGGTAGGCGCGCGATATCTCCTGCCTTGTGGCTGTCCTGGCCACGTTGAGTACGTCGTAGTAGTCCGGGGACTGGTTGATCATGGCGGTGCCACTTCTGTCCGCTGCGTGGCGGGGCGGCCGCCGGCACCGGCCGGCTGCCGCCCCGCGGGTTCCACTGGGGACTAGGTGCTGATCTCGTGCATCTTGTCTTGCTTGGTTTCGATTTCGATCTTGCGCGGCTTCGCCTGTTCGGCAACCGGGATGCGGAGAGTCAACACGCCGGCGTCGTAGCTGGCCTTGACGTTGTCCGTGTCCAGGGTGTCGCCGAGGATCAACTGGCGGCTGAAGACGCCGCGGGGGCGCTCCGAAACGACCAGTTCCACGTTGGGCTGAGTTTGATCGCGCCGTTCAGCCCGCACAGTCAGCACGTTCCGCTCAATATTGAGGTCCACAGAGTCGATGTCGACTCCCGGCAGATCGAACGCGACTACGAACTCCCCGTCCTCCTGCCAGGCATCCATCGGCATGGCCGCGGGCCGGGCCGCGGTTCCAAACACCTGCTGGGTAAGCCTGTCCAGTTCACGGAACGGGTCCGTACGCATCAACATCATTTCCCACTCCTTCAGCATGTGGTTATTGCATTCTCTTGGGCCGCCCGCCTCACATATCTATGGTGGCGGGTATAGATTTTTTATAGCACCGGTGGGAGACTGTTGCAAGACCAATTTGCACGAATTTTTCGGGGAGGATCATGGCCGAGCGCAATGCGGAGACAGGCCTCTACGCGATCTCCGTGGTGGCCCACCTGGTGGGAACGGGCCAGCAGAACATCAGGCTTTACGAACGGAAGGGTCTGCTCACTCCGGACCGCACCTCTGGAGGGACGCGGCAGTACAGCGACGCGGACCTCGCGGTGCTAAAACGCATCGGTGAACTGCTGGACGAGGGGCTCAACCTGGCCGGAGTGGCGAAGGTGCTGGAACTCGAGGCAGCCAATGCGAAGCTCAGGATCGAGCTGAAGAAGGCCCG
Organism: Arthrobacter sp. FB24; assembly: GCF_000196235.1. Taxonomy (NCBI): domain Bacteria; kingdom Bacillati; phylum Actinomycetota; class Actinomycetes; order Micrococcales; family Micrococcaceae; genus Arthrobacter; species Arthrobacter sp. FB24. The sequence continues at coordinate 3,882,557 of NC_008541.1, forward strand.
CTCTCGCCCGCGGGGCTGACCCCCGCAGAGGTGATTTACGCAGATGATCGGGTATTCAGGTCCGGCCGCCCGCGATCAGGTAGGACTCCCCAAGAAGTTCCGCCTGCTCCTAGCTTTCCACCGTATCGGCCTTGGACAATTCACCGGTGATCTGTTCTCCCGGGATGCGCGCCGTTCGCCACGTGTCCAGGGCGATGACGGCGCCCAGAACGACGAAGGAGATGAACAGAGAGGCCAGGGCGTCGCTGACCCAGTGGTAGCCGAGGTAGAGCCGGCTGATGGATGCCAGGAAAATCCCGAAAACGGCCAGGGCGAAGGCGGCCACCGCCGGCCAGGTACTTTGGCGTCGCGAGAAGATCAGGAACGTGGTGACCAGCAGGAAGTCGCAAGCACCGAGCACGTGCCCGGAGGGGAAGGAGAAGGTGACGTCCGGACCGAACAGCATGAGGTCCAGCGGCGGCCGCTGCCGTCCGACCGACCGCCCGATGATTTGGGCGAGCGCAACTCCGGTGAGCATTGCCCCGGCCAGCAGCATGGGCCGCCAGGCGTGCTTGGCGGCGATGCCCCAGGCCACGGTGACCACCAGGACGATGATCGGCAACGCCACTGGCCCGAACACGATCGCAAGGAAGATCATGACGGCGGTGAGCGGCTCCGACCGCTGGGTGACAAGCCACGCCCTGACCGGCTCGTCCATGAAGGTAAGGCCGTCTTTTCCGAGCACCCCGGTCAGGGCGAGCGAAAACAGCACCGCGCCAACAATCATCAGGGTCACTGCGATGCGGTAGAGGTTCTTCCTGGAGTCAGCGCTCATGAACCGCTCTTCGACCACGAATTTGTCGTGGAAGACCCGCCACCAGTGGGGCGATTTCCGTGATCGATCTTCAGTCATGTCCCGCTTCCGCCTATGCAGTCTTGAAAATTTGTGTCCGCTGAGATTATCCCGATTCCCAGGATTTGGCTCGCGGCGGCACGAAGAGCCAGTGCCGCCTGGCCACCGGCAGCCAGGCCGGGACGGGGCAACGGCAACCTGGCTGCACACGGTAGCCTGACTGCATGGGTGCCATGAACGAACTGATTGACCAGGCCGCCGTCGGCCGGCTGGTTCGGGTCCTCGCGGACGCCGCCCCCGGGGCTTGCTGGTCCAACCTCGGCGACGCAGGGTCTTCCCTGGGGAACCTGAGCCTTCGCGAACGCACCGATCATGTGAGCCGGGGACTGCTCGCCGACTTTGCCGCTGCCGCCAGTCCGGCGGACTATTCGACGGCGGCGCGCGTCTTCCGGAGCGCCCTCCTGGATCCTGGCTTCACCGGCTGGACGCTCTGGCCGGTTACGGAAACAGCGGTAACGCTGGCCTTGAATTCGACCCGGTCCGCGGATTTTGAAGACTGCCTCCAGCTTCTGGCCGAACTGACTCCGCGGCTGACCGGGGAATTCGCCATCCGGCGGATGCTGGCCGCCGACCTGGACCGTGCACTCGCCGTCGTCCTGACCTGGACCGCCCACCCTGACCAGCATGTGCGCCGCCTCGCCAGCGAAGGCACCCGACCGTATCTCCCGTGGGCGGTCCGGATTCCCGGCCTGGTCCAGCGCCCGGACGCCACGATTCCCATCCTGGACGCGCTCTACCGGGATCCACACGAGTACGTCCGGCGTTCAGTGGCCAATCACCTCAACGACCTGGCACGCCATTCTCCCGAGGCGGTGCTGGCCGCAGCTGCCGGCTGGACTGCCGCGCCGGACGCCAATACTCCGTGGGTGGTCCGGCATGGACTCCGCACCCTCGTGAAGAAGGCCCACCCGGGCGCACTGGCCCTGCAGGGGTTCGCTCCCGCGTCCCTCTCGGTATCCCCGCCGAGGCTGGACCGGCACACCGTGGCCCTGCCGGCGGACCTCGCCTTCGAATTCGAGATCTCCAACACGGGTGTCGATCCGGCCAGGCTCGCGGTGGATTACATCGTGCACTACATGAAGGCAAACGGCTCACAAACGGAGAAGGTCTTCAAACTGGCGGCCCTGACCCTGAATCCCGGCGAAACCCGGACAGTGTCCAAACGCCATGCGTTCCGCCAGATGACCACCCGGGTGCACCATCCGGGCAGCCACGCTCTGGAGCTCCAGATCAACGGCGTCCGGTACGCCCACACGCAGTTCCTCGTCGAGATCTGACCTGGAGGGTTGATCCCAGCGTCGGCAACGCGGCGGCCTCCGAATCGAGAGGCGTTCCCGGCCCCAGCGCACGCGCCCGACTTCCACGCAGTGAGTGTGATTTGCTTCACACCCTCTTGGTGGATAGCATTCCATGACTGTTAGCGTTCACAGAAGAGGACCCCCGGATGACCGCCCCCGCACCTGACCCAACCTCAACCTGGCAGCAGTTGATTGGCAGCCGGGTGGAGCTGCGGCTCGACGGCCGGATAGTCCGCACCGGGGAGGTGGAAGACGCCACCCATGATTCCTCAGTGATGTGGCTGCGCTTCGACGGCAACCACGGCCGACAGCTGGTGTCCAAGACCGACGGCTACGAGGTTCTACCGCTTAGCTAAGGGAACCGCTCTCGCTTTGGCGTCGGTCGCCGCCCGGGCGACAGGCTTGCTGGTCACTTTCAACCCGCAGCCTTCCTCGGCAAATGCCTTCAGGGTCTTATATCCGAAGGTCCTGTAGGTCACGTTGGGCCAGCGGTCCCTCAAGAGCTGGCCGAGGCGGGGAGCGTTCACCAGGCCTTTCACCCAGAGGGAGGGATCGTCTTTGAGGAACGCATGGACACTGGCTGTGTAGAGTTCAAGCTCGGTGTGCTGCCCTCCGGTTTTCTTCCGGCACGGCTTTGCCGAGGCCGGGGGCTTCTTCACCGCCGGGACAACCGCGGCGGCAGGCGGCGCCGGGATGTCGATGACGTGGAAATGGTCGGCCACCGACTGCAGGACCTTGTTGACGACGCCGGCTTTCGGCTGTGACGTGGTGGCCACGAGCGAACGCTTTCCCAGCGCATGCAGGCGGCGGAGCAACGGGACGAAGTCGCCGTCTCCGCTGACAACCACAAAGAGCTCGATCCAGGGCATATCAGCGGCCACTTCCAGTGCATCAACCACCAGTTCAATGTCCGCGGCGTTCTTGCTGCTCTGGTCAAACGAGAAAACCTGCACGGGCTTGATGTTGTGGGCCAGCAGCTGGCTCCGGTAGCCGCCCATATCTGCCCTGCCCCAGTTGGCATATGCCCTCGTCAGTGCCGTTTGCCCGCCAAGACCCGTATCCTCCACGACCTTTTCGATGTCACGCACGACCGTGGCGAGCGGTACGGACGTGACGTCGTTCTTGTACCCGCCAAAGAGATTCTCCATGTCCAGGAAAATGGCGACGTTCCGTTGCTGCGACCCTGCCACGTAGACCGTCCTCCCCCAGCGAATAGTAAACAGATCCTATCCCCCAGCAGGCGGTCGGTGACAAGTAAGGGAGGCCGACGGCGGCAGCCTCCTGCCGCCGTCGGCCTCCCTTGTCAGTTGCTTGTGCGCCGGCTACCGGCCGCCCTCAATCTTCCGGTTGCGTTGCTCCTGGGCCATGGGACCGTACGGGTACACGCCCACCCGTGGCTGGCTGGCCTCGGTCAGCCGCCGGGTCTCCTCCTCCGTCAGCTCCAGGTCCGCGGCTGCGAGGTTGTCCGCCAGCTGCTCCGTGGTGCGGGCGCCGAGGATCACGGACGTAACCGCCGGCCGGTCCGCCAGCCAGGCCAGTGCCACCTGGGATGCGCTCACTCCGTGGTCCGCCGCGATCTTCTCGACCGTTCCGATGACCTCCCAGGTGCGGGGATCGTCGTTGCGGGCCTGCCAGGCTTCCATGCCGCGCTTGGGGTTCTCGCCCAGCCGGGTCGCGCCGGCCGGAGCCTCATCGCGCTTGTATTTGCCGGAGAGCCAGCCTCCGCCAAGGGGGGACCACGGCAGCAGCCCGATCCCCGCGTCCAGTGACGCAGGAACAATCTCTGATTCGATCTCCCGGACCAGCAGGCTGTACTGCGGCTGCAGTGTTACCGGCGCGCTCCAGCCATGGGCCTTGGCCAGGTGCACCGCCTTGGTCAGCTGCCAGCCCAGGAAGTTGGAGAACCCGTAGTAGGCGATCTTGCCGCTGCTGACGGAGTCATGCAGGAAGCGCAGCGTCTCCTCCAGGGGCGTAATGGGGTCCCACGCGTGCATCTGGTACAGGTCGATCTGTTCGACGCCGAGACGGCGCAGCGAGTCGTCCAGCGCCCGGGTGAGGTGGCGGCGGGAGGTTCCGAGGTCGTTCGGGGCCTGCCCCATGGGGAAGCGTCCCTTGGTGGCCAGAACGGCGCGGTCCTTGACGTCGGGACGGGCGGCCAGCCAGCGGCCGATGATCTCTTCCGAGACGCCCTGGCTGTAGACGTCCGCAGTATCGATGAAGTTGCCACCTGCTGCAAAGTAGTCGTCAAGAATGGCGAAGGATGTTTCCTCGGTGGCCTCTGCGCCAAAGGTCATGGTGCCCAGCGCGTAATTGGAAACGACGGCGCCGCTGTTGCCTAGTGTGCGGTATTGCATGGTTCTCCTCAGTCCTCGGTGGGCGTGGTGCGGTTCGAGTGGTACGTCCGCCATGTGTGCTCCGGGGCAAACCCCAGGAGGCGCTTGGCCTTGTCGATGGAAAGCATGGTCTCGTGTTCGCCGAGCTCCTTGACCACCTTGACGTCCGGAAAGACTTCCGCTGCGAGGCTGGCGCTGGACCGGCTCATGACGGTGTCTTCGTTGGCAATGATGAACGCCTCGAATCCGGGCTTGCCGTTCTCCAACGCGCGGGCCACGGCCTGCGCGCCGTCGCGCCCGTCGATGTACCCCCAGAGGTTCCACTTCCGCAGGGAGGCGTCGGAGTCGAAGGAGGGAAAAGCCTCATAGTCCTCAGGGTCCATCACGTTGGAGAACCGCAGGCCGGTGATGCTCAGTTCCGGGTCCCAGCGGGTCAGCTGGATGGCCATCTGCTCCTCCAGGTGCTTCACCAGCGAGTAAGTGCTTTCAGGCCTGGCCGGGTATTCCTCATCCACCGGGATGTAGGGAGGATCGACGTCGAACGGCAGCCCCAGCACCGTCTCGCTGGAGGCGTACACCACCTTCTTGATTCCGGCCCGGCGTGCGGCCTGGAAGACGTTGTAGGTGGCGAGAATGTTGTTCTCGAACGTGGCCGCATCCGGCGCGAGGCCCGGAGCCGGGATGGCCCCCAGGTGCACGATCGCGTCGAAGCCCTCGTGGCGGTCATCGAGGCCCAGGATGACGTCCAGGACCTGCCCGTAATTGCGCAGGTCAACCTCGGTGAAACCGCGGTCCCGGGTGCCCGTGCGGTCCAGGTTCAGGACGTCATGGCCGTCCTCGGTGAGCCTGCGGACCACGCTCCTGCCCAGTTTTCCGCTTCCTCCGGTTACAGCAACTCTCATCAGGAACTCCTCTGGGTAGTTGGCGGCCGGCGGTCATCCGCGACCGTGCGCCGCCGCCGTCGTCATTCCACCCTAGAGGCGCAGCGGTACGGATGCAGCCTTTCAGCATGGCCCTCTGAGTCCTAGGAAGGAACGCCCCTGCCTGCCGGCGGCCTTCAGCCAAGCCGGAACAGCAGCGGGAGGGTGTTCGTGATGATGCTGAAGGCGGCGGCCACGATGCCGATGACTGCCGGTATGAGGCCCCGCGCCTCGCCGCGGCCCCGGGCCCTGAATCCGAGCACCGCCGCGGCCAGCTCGGGCGCCAGGATCAGCAGCAGGGCCGGCCCTGCTGCGAGCGCAACCACTCCCGGAGGCACTGAGTCCTCACCGGTGTATCCCTGCAGGGTCAACAGGCCCTCCCCGATGAGCATTCCGGCCACGAACGCCACGGGAATGGCGGCAACGGCGATCCATGCCCAGCGAAGGGGCCGGAGGCCGGGGCGGGAGCTTGCGGAACCCGGGGCGGCGGGCACCTCGCCGGGTGAAGTCATCCGGGATGGCTGTCAGATGTGCTGCGACTGGCCCGGCAAACCAAGGCTCGGCCGGCCGAAAGGAAGCCTGCTCGGGCTGATGCCCAGGGATGCGTAATAGCCGCCGGCCACCATCGCGGCGAACCCGGCGACGCCCAGGTAGACAATCTGCAAGGCGGCGCCGGCGATCACTGCAAGGAATCCGCAGACCACGCACAGGGCACCAAGGACGATCCGCCGCATCAGCGACCAGGACTGGCCCTCCATGCGCGCGGCGAATTGCGGATCGTCCTCGTGAAGCGACTGCTCCATCTGCCTGAGGATGTCCTTTTCATGTTCAGAAAGCGGCATCATTGACCTCCGAACCGGATTGATATTAAGGATCGTCCCTCGGACGGTTAAGTCAATAGAGCCGAAAGTCATGGCGGAACCCCGGTGACTTTGGACCCTAGGCAAGGGGTGCCGGGCGGCGCACGCTGGAACCCATGAACACTGAAGAACGCATTGTGGTGGGAGTGGACGGTTCCGAATTCTCCACGGCTGCCTTGCAGCTCGCCGGACGAATGGCCCGAAGCCTCAACGCCCCGCTGGAGATCATCACATGCCTGGGCACCTCTGATTTCTACCTCGCTTCGCACATGCCTGCCGGGCGGGTCCCCAGCATGGAGGAACTCGAAGAGACAGCCAAGCGCCTGGTGGACCAGGCCGTGGAAAGGGCCTTTGGGGCAGAACCTCCGGCGCGGCTGTCCCGCACCGTGAAGTTCGGTCCGCCGGCAAAGACCCTGGTCGATGAAAGCCGCGATGCGCAGCTGCTGGTGGTGGGCCGGCGAGGGGAAGGCGGGTTCCTCACCCAGGTCATGGGATCCGTCAGCGGAGCCTGCGCCGCGCACGCACACTGCCCGGTCCTCGTGGTGGGCCAGGACTCGAAGGTTGCCGAACCGGAACCGGGTCCCACGTCCGGGTGAAGCCGGGCATCCCCGTGGCAGGCCCCTGGGCGTTCAGTGACTTTGTGCCCTGATCACGGTTCGTACCCAAGCCATAACCTGAATGCATCAGCGCGGCACGCCCCGCGCGCCAAGTCCCGGGAGCATCGTCATGAAAGCAACAACGGCGAGCATCATCGCAGGCGTGGTCCTCCTGCTGGCCGGAATCCTCTTATTGTTGGACGCCCTGCGCATCCTCGACACCGCACTGCTGGTGTGGCCCTTCATCTTTGGCGCCTCCGGCGCCGCCTTCCTGGCAGTGTTTTCCAGAAGCCGCGCCAATTGGTGGGCAGCCATCCCGGGCTTTGTCCTCCTTGGGCTTGCCGCGGTGGTCGCCACCACACAGCTGTGGCCCGGGGTGGCGGGCGATTGGCCAGGTTCGCTGTTCTTCCTCTTCATCTCCGCCGGCTTCGCTGCCGTGTACCTCCGGGAGCGGGCCAACTGGTGGGCGCTGATTCCTTGCGGCGTCCTGCTCACCCTTGCACTGGTGGTGGCATTGCCGCCGGGCCTGGACGGCACACCGGTGGCCGCGGTGCTGTTCCTGGGGTTCGCCGCGACCTTTGCAGCGCTGACCCTCACGCCGGAGAGGATGAAGTGGCCATTAATCCCGGCGGCTGTGCTGGCCGTTCTTGGGCTGTCCTTCGCCATCCAGTCGGCCGTGAATTTCCGCACCATGGAGTACCTCACCGCCGTGGTGCCGCTGATAGTCGGCGTGTGCCTGCTGTACTACGCATTCCATAACCGCCGGAGCGGCAGCCGGCACACGGGCCGTGCCGTGCCGGATCAGATGAAGCCGGGACTGGGTGATGCTCACGGTGGCCACTGACCCAGCAATCGACAACACCGTTGTTGGGGGAACGCGCGTATACATCCTGGACAGCCATGCGCTGGTCCGGACAGGACTCCGCGAGCTGCTGGAAGAAGCTCACTTCACGGTGGTTGGCGAGAGCGGATCCGCCTCCGAAGCAAGCCGCCGGATCCCGGAACTGTGTCCCGACCTCGTGGTGATCGGAGCCCATCTGCCGGATGGCACCGGCATCGAAGTGTGCCGGGAAATTCTCGCGGACAATCCCGGCGTCCGGTGCCTGCTCCTGAGCAGTTACGACGACGACCATGCACTCAGCAGCGCCGTGCTGGCGGGAGCAGCCGGCTACGTGCTCCGGCAGTTACCCGGAACCGCGCTGGTTGAGGGAATCCGCCGGGTGGCCACCGGCGAGTCATTGCTGGAGCCCGGCACCGAGCGCAAGGTAATGGAGAGCCTGTACAAGGCGCAGGCGAACCGCGGGCTCAGCGGCCTCAGCTCACAGGAACTGAGGGTTTTGGCCCTCATGGCGGAGGGCCTGACCAACAGCCAGATCAGCGAGGAGACGCGCTTCGCGCGGACTGCGGTGACGATACAGGTTGCCGGCATCCTGGCCAAGCTGGGCTTCGAACTGCGCGGCTAGTGGCCGGTGGACTAGGGCGCTGACGCAGCCAGTTCATCTCGACGGTGCGGTCCATGTCAGTCGGGTGCCGTGCCCGGGGCTGCTCGTGATGGAGCACTCGCCGCCCAGTGCCCTGGCCCGGTGCTTCATGTTTGCGATGCCGCTGATGCGGTCGGGATTTTCGAACCCGCAGCCGTTGTCCGCAATCCGAAGTTCCACGCCGTCGGGCCGGGCGGTCAGCGAAATCTCGATTTCGTCCGCCCCGGAGTGCCGGACGGCGTTGCTCAGTCCCTCGGACAGCACCGGCAGCAACTGCTCGACGACGGCATCGGGCACCGCTTCGTCCACCGGTCCCGTCAGCTGGACCTTGGGGGAAAAGTCGGAGTTCCGGATCCCCTCGTGAATGGTCCGCATGATGAGGCCGGTGAGCGGCTCCTTCAGGCCGTGGCCGGTCCGCATTGAGTAAATGGTGTCCCTGAGCTCATGGATGGTGCTGTCCAATTCGGCTGTCACCGCAGAGATACGTTCCTGGGCCACAGGGTCCGGGACATAGCGACGCAGGCTCTGCATGCTCAGCCCGGCACCGAAGAGCCGCTGGATCACCAGATCGTGCAGGTCCCGCGCAATCCTGTCGCGGTCCATTGACAGCAACTGCTCTTCCCGCCGCCGCCGCGCCCTGGCCAGCCCGAGCGCCAGGCCAACCCGGGAGGCGAAAACGGCGCAGGACTGGATGTCCGATTGGAGGTACAACGGACCTCCCGGGGGACGCGCCAGGATCAGCAGGCCGCGTTCACCGCTCTTCCGTCCCAGGGCAGCCACCAGCAGGGGGCCGAGTTTCTCGTCCGTTCCCGGCCCAAAGACCTCGTACGGGTCCCTGACGAGGGCGGAAAGCCCGGTTTCCAGGACGTCGGCGATGGCCTTGGACGCAGGCAGCTCCTGGCCGGCAGGAAGGGACTGGGCCCCCACCATGGTGCGGCACCGTTGCATGCCGTCGGCGTCAGGGTAGGCAATCACGGCGAGGATCGAATCCGAGACAGTCAGTGCCCGCTCGGCCACGAGGTCCAGGTTGTCGGTTTCGCCGGGGAACATCGCCGAACTCAGCTGGTCACTGACTTCCAGCCCGGCCTCCAGCCAACGTTGCCGGCGTCGGGTGTCCTCGTACAGGCGGGCATTTTCGATTGCGACGCCGGCAGCCGCCGCCAAGGCGGAAGCGAGCTCCTGGTCCTCTGCGGTGAAGGGGCCGCCGTCGAGCTTGTCCGTCAGGTAGAGGTTTCCGAAGACGGAACCGCGGACCCTGACCGGCACCCCAAGGAATGTCTTCATGTCCGGGTGGTTGGGCGGGAACCCGCTGGCCATTTCGTGCGCGGTCAGATCCTCCAGCCTCAGTGCCTCTGGTTGGCGGATCAGATGCCCCAGTACCCCGCGTCCCGTAGGGAGGTCGCCGATCAGGCGGACGCCGTCGTCGTCGATTCCCACCGTGATGAAGTGCCCCAGCTCATGATCGCCGTCGATCACGCCCAGCGCGCCGTAGCGCGCGCCCACCAGCTCGCAGGCTGACTGCACCACACGGTCCAGGACGGCTTCGAGGCTGAGGTCTTCGGTGAGCGAAACCACGGCACCCAGCAGGCCCTGCATCTGGTCCTGGGCGCGCACCAATTCATCTGCCCGGGCCACGAAGTCGCGCAGCAGGTCCTCGGTGCGCCGGCGGATCGGTTCACGCCACATGGCGTCCCCGAAGGCAAGGACCGCGGAAGAGGCCGTCGGCCAGTCCAGCGGCAGGCGCAGTAAAAGGTGCGCCGCTCGGGCGACTAAGAAGAATTTTGTTTGACCGATACATGGTGACTACCGGAAGGTCCGGGCTCATGCGACTCCCCACAGCAGTGAGACACACACACGGCGGACTGCTTCACCGAGTTCTATTGCATCAACCCCAGACTGATACCAACACAGTACCAAGACCGACACAGGGGCTCAATAGACAGCGTAACGGGACTAAAGGCACTGGGCATCCACCTGCACGGCTGGGAATCTGATCGAGCGGCAAACTGCGGCGTCCCCGGGTCCGAGGAGATGATCCAACGTGCGTATCGGACTGATCGCTCCCCCTTGGCTGCAGGTCCCGCCGCCCCGTTATGGCGGCACCGAAGTGGTGGTTGACGGGCTGGCCCGCGGACTCGTAGCCGCCGGTCATGACGTGCTGCTGGCCGCCCCGGCGGGAAGCACCTGCCCGGTTCCCCTTGTTCCGGACATGCCGGAGCCCAGCTTCGGTTCGTCGGCCACCTGGTCCGCTGGTGCCGAGCTTTACCATGTGGCCTTGGCCTATGCCGCCCTGACGGACGTGGACCTCGTCCACGACCACACGGTGGCCGGTCCCTTTTTCCGCTACCGCCCGGCCTCGCTTCCCGTGGTCACCACCAACCACGGGCCGTTCAGCTCGCGCCTTGGCGACCTCTACCGGCTGATGGGGCCGGATGTGGCCATGGTGGCCATTTCGCACCGGCAGGCGGCGGATGCCGGGGGTGTGCGGATCGCCCGGGTGATCCATCACGGAATCGACGTTGATGCCGTGCCGGTGGGAGACGGCACCGGCGGCTACGCGGCGTTCCTCGGGCGGATGAGCCCGGACAAAGGGCCGCGGGAGGCCATCCTCATCGCGCGGCAGGCCGGGTTCAGGCTTCTGCTGTCCGCCCGGATCCAAGGCCGGGAGGAACAGGAATACTTCGACAGCCAGGTTGCCCCGCTCCTTGGGCCGGAGGTGGAGTTCCTCGGAGAACTCAATGTCGCGGAAAAATATCAGCTCATGGGCGGTGCAGCGGCATTCCTCAACCCGATCCAGTGGCCCGAACCGTTCGGCCTGGTGATGATCGAAGCACTGGCAACGGGCACCCCGGTGGTGGGCACCGGTTCCGGTGCGGCCCCTGAAATAGTGGACGACGGCGTCACCGGTTATCTCCGGACCGGCATAGACGACCTCGCCGAGGCCCTGACCTTGGCCCCTGGCCTGGACCGGGCTGCCTGCCGCCGGGCCGCCGAGCTGCGCTTCAGCGTGGGCCGGATGGTGGCCGATCACATCTCATTGTATGAGGAGATATTGCGGGACAAGCGGTTGGATCAGTCGCCGGCCCCGTCCCCGCCCGGCTGAAGGTAGCGGAGGAACCAGTCCCTGGCCAGCGCCGCGGCTTCCGACAACGTGCCGGGTTCCTCGAAAAGATGCGTGGCCCCCGGAACCACGGACAGCTGGCTGGGACAGCGCAACAGTGCCTGGGCCCAGCGGTTCAGTTCCAGGACCTCCCGGTCCGCCCCGCCCACTATCAGGAGCGTGGGGGCACGGACGGCTGAGAGCCTGTCACCGGCGAGATCCGGACGGCCGCCCCGCGACACCACGGCGCCAATACGGGCGCCGGGTTCCGCCGCAGCCCACAAAGCGGCCCCGGCCCCCGTGCTTGCACCGAAGTACCCCACCCTGCTCCGGGCGGTCTCCGGCCGTCCGGCGAGCCATTCCGTTGCCCCCGTCAGCCGGCCGGCAAGCAGCCCGATGTCGAACACATTGGCCCGATTAAGTTCCTCGGCCGGGGTGAGCAGGTCCAGCAGCAAGGTTCCCAGTCCCGCCCGCTGGAGGAACGACGCCACAAAACGGTTCCGGGGACTGTGCCTGCTGCTGCCGCTGCCGTGGGCGAACACCACGACGGCGGCGCCCTCCACCGGCACGTAGAGGTGCCCCTGGAGCCGCGCCGCTCCCGCTTCGATCTGGACGTCCTCGTCGACGGCAGTCCCGTTGGCTACGGCCTGGGCGCTGTGCAGCCGCTTGGCTGCCGCGTCGAGCAGCAGCACGACTTCGGCGTCGTCAGTCGGCGAGAAGTCACGGTAGTGATATCCGACGGCGGTGAACTGGCGCGGCGTGGCCAGGCAGACCACTTCATCCGGTTCCGTGAGGTCCGCCAGCGTGTCCGCCGGTGCCACCGGAACCGCCAGGATCACCCTGGCGGCGCCCAGCTGCCGGGCGATGTGGCACGCAACGCGGGCCGTGGAGCCGGTGGCGATGCCGTCGTCGACGATCACCGCGGTGCGTCCCCTCAGATCCGCACGGGTCCGCCCTTTCCTGAACCGGGCCACCCGCGTCTCGAGCAGGGCGCGCTCCCGGTCTTCAACGGCGTCAAGCTCTGCCTGCGTCACGCCCACGCGGGAAATGATGTGCTTGTCCAGGACCCGGGCACCGCCCTCGCCTATGGCTCCCATGGCCAGCTCAGGCTGGAACGGAACGCCCAGCTTCCGCACCACGATCACGTCCAGGGGTGCATCCAGCGCCGTGGCCACCTCGAACGCCACCGGAACGCCGCCCCGGGGCAGCCCCAGAACTACGATGTTCTGGCCGCGAAGGTATTCGAGCCGCTGCCCCAGCCGCCGTCCCGCTTCTACCCTGTCCTCGAAAATGCTCATGGCCAGCCGTTCGCCTCGTGGCTCAAGGCCGCCAGGCGGGTCCGGTGAGCCGGCGTAGGAAGCTCGGCGTGGAGGGACGGACTGCGGCCGCTTTTCTCCAACTATCCGGCAGGTGGCGGCCGGTTGCGAGGGACTTTCGGCCCGGATTCGGCAGGCATCGACGGCCTCCTTCGCGGTGCGCGCACGACCGGGGGTGGGCCTTGTCACACGGGTCCGGAGCCCGGCGAGTGATGTATATAATTTCCCGGTACGGTTTAGCAGAGAGCCGTTGGATAGTTCTACGATCCGGTTCTCTGCCTGCTACCCGCCTTGCGACCGACAAGGTGGGCGGCCGCGTTGCCGGTTCGTTTTGACCTGAACGAAACGGCAGCAAGAACATCGTGGCCAGCGAGTCGACCGCAAACACCGCAACGTCCATCAGCCAGCACCTGAACGAATTGGTGTTGAACAGCTCGGATGTCGAGCAATTCCTCCACGAACTCGCGCGCGTCTCCGCGCGCAGCCTCTCCGAACCGGGGGACGCCGTCCTGTGCGGGATCACCCTGCTCCGGCACCGGAAAGCGGCCACCGTGGCCAGCAGCAGCCCGGAAGCACAAGCTATGGATGAAATCCAGTACGCCTTCGGTGACGGCCCGTGCATGACCGCTTCCCGCGACCAGGTGACGGTGCACATCAAGGACCTTGAAGCCCACGAACGCTGGCCGACGTACTCCACCACAGTCCTGGGGCACGGAGTCCGGTCCATCCTCGCCGTGCCCTTCCAGCTTGAGGGCGACACTCGCGCGGCGCTGAACCTCTATTCCCACCGCCCCGGCCGTTTCGAGGGCAAGGTCCTGGAGCTCGCCGAGGATTTTGTCAGCCAGACGTCCATGGCCCTCCGGCTGGCCGTGCGCTTCGCCCACTTCAGCGATACGGCGGCCAACCTCAAGGCAACGCTGGAGTCCCGCACCGCGATCGACGTCGCCATCGGGATCATCATGGCCCAGAACCGCTGCAGCCAGGAGGAAGCCTTCGAACTCCTGAAGGCGGCCTCAAGTGCACGGAACGTCAAACTGCACGGCGTGGCAACGGCCATTGTGGATTCCTTGGGCCAGGGACCGACGAGGACGCACTTCGAGCTGTAACCGGCGCCGTTCAGCTTCGGCCGGGGCTGTGGACCGAAATAAGCATTGCGCACGAATGTGATGCGTGCCATACTCTTCTCGATACGCATCGACGATACGCATCGATAACATACATGTACCCAGCGCCGGCGCGGCCCGGAGCCGGTAGGCTCGGGACCCAAAGAGTGCCAGGAACAAAGGAGGTGGAGAAGAGTGCCAACCAGCAAAGACGTTGCGGAAGCCGCCGGCGTCGCCCAAAGCACTGTCTCCTACGTCCTGAGCGGCAAGCGGCCCATCTCCGAGAAAACCCGAAGAAAGGTCGAAGCGGCAATTGAGCAGCTGACCTACCAGCCCAACGCCGGGGCGCGGGCGCTTGCCAGCCGCAAGACCCGGGTCATCGGGCTTGTGATCCCCTTCATTCCCGAACTGCATATGGCTTCCATCATGGAGTTCGTCTCCGTCATCGCCTCCACGGCCCGGCAATACGACCACGACATCCTGCTGGTCACTGAGGATGAAGGAGCCGCCGGGCTCCGCCGCGTCGTCGGACAGCAGATCTGCGACGGCCTCATCCTGATGCAGGTCGAGGGCGAGGATGAGCGCCTTCCCGTGGCGCGGACGCTGAACGTACCGGTGGTTCTCATCGGCATCCCCCGCGACCCGTCCGGCCTCGTCTGTATAGACGCGGACTTCGAAATGGCAGGCGAACAATGCGTCCGGGACCTCGCCGCAGCGGGGCATTCCGTTATTTCCGTCATCGACTGGCAGCCTGAAGTGGTGGAACGCCATGTGAATTACGTGGACCGGTTCATGCTTGGCACGGACAGCGCGGCACGAACCCTCGGCGTCACCGTGCAGCACCTGCCCGGCGGCGCGGACCGGGACACCATTTCCGCTTCCGTGGACCGGGCCCTTGCTCGGACCACGGGTGTACCGGCTTTCATCGCACCGGACGGCACGGTGCAGGACATCCTGCGCCGGACCCTCGCGTCCAGGGGACTGACTCCCGGGGTGGATGTCTCGGTTATTGGCAGCGCCTCACCCACTCTGGCCGAACTCCAGCCCGTCCCGCTCTCCACCATCGACCTGCGCCCCGCGGAGGTCTCCCGCCGGGCGGTGAAAATCATCTGCCAGCTTCTCGACGCCGATTCCCAGGGACCACACGAATCCCTGGAGTTGGTGCCCACGGTCATCACGCACCGTTCCAGCACGCTCCGTCCACCCCACGGCGCCTAACACCACTCGCACCGCCCTGCCCGAAGTATTCATTTTGCCCATTGTCGATACGCATCGATGACTCAGCCCAACAACCCAAGGAACAGACAATGAAGTCAGCATTCACCAAGAGCCGTCCTCTCGCCGTTGCCGTCACCGCCCTCATCGGGCTGCCGGCCATGCTCTCCGGCTGCGGTACCGCCGCCTCATCATCATCCACGGAGTCAGTCTCGGAGATCTCCGTCATGGACTACTACAACAATGAACCTGACAAGACCTTCATCGGCGACGCCCTCACCGCCTGCGGCACCAAGGCCGGCGTCAACATCAAGCGGGAAACGGTGCCCGGTAAATCCCTGATCTCCAAGGTCCTTCAGCAGTCCTCATCCAAGACCTTGCCGGACGTGCTGATGCTGGACAACCCGGACCTGCAGCAGATTGCGGCCACGGGCGCCCTGGCTCCCCTGGCCGATTTCAACATCAGCACCGCCGACTTCGCCCCCGGCGTGCTCAGTGCGGGCACGTACAAGGACAAGGTCTACGGGCTGGCCCCCACTGTCAATACCATCGCCCTCTTCTACAACAAGGACATCCTGACGAAGGCCGGAGTGACCCCGCCGGCCACGTGGGACGAGCTGGAAGCGGCCGCCGCCAAACTGACGTCCGGGGACCAATACGGGCTGGCGTTCAATGCCAACCCCACTTATGAAGGCACCTGGCAGTTCCTGCCGGTCATGTGGTCCAACGGCGGCAACGAAAAGAACATCGACACGGAGGAAACGGCACAGGCCCTGCAGCTCTGGACCGACCTGGTGAAGGACGGCTCGGTGTCCTCCTCCGCCCTGAACTGGACGCAGGCCGATGTCAAGGACCAGTTCCTGGCCGGCAAGGCCGCCATGATGGTCAACGGACCGTGGCAGATCCCCTCCCTCGACAAGCAGGCCTCCCTGCAGTACGGCGTGGTGAAGATACCCGTCAGGGAGGCCGGCCAGACCGTTGTTGCCCCGCTCGGCGGAGAAGTCTGGACTGTTCCGCAGACCGGGAACAAGGCCCGGCAGGCCAAGGCCGCAGAGGTGGTCTCCTGCCTCAACAGCGACGAAAACCAGCTGGCCATGGCCAAGGTCCGGAACACTATCCCGTCCAAAACGACCCTGGCAGCCAAGTTTGCCGAAGAAAACCCAAAACTCGCCACGTTCACCGAACTTGTGAAAACCGCCCGCGCCCGCACGGGACAGCTGGGTGAGGAATGGCCCGCGCAGGCCACCAAGATCTACACCGCCATCCAGACGGCCCTCACCGGTAAGGCGACCCCGTCCGAGGCCCTGAAGCAAGCGCAGGGACAGTAGGCAGCGGCCATGTCACTGACAACTGATTTGTCGCAGGCGACACCTCCCAATGGAAAGGCATCCAAGGGAAAGCCGGGCGGATGGAGGGCCGGCGGCCGGCAGTCCGGCGGCGCCGGAAGGAAGGATACCTTTGCGGCGCCGCGCCGACGCAGCCGCCAGCGGCGGGAGCGCCTCTTCCAGTGGCTGTTCCTGGTGCCCGCGGTGGTCTACATGGCACTCTTCTTCGGCTACCCCGTGGTCAAGAACGTCGTCATGAGTTTCCAGGACTACACAACCGCCACGTTCTTCACCGGCGAGGCCCCGTGGGTGG
Source organism: Arthrobacter sp. FB24 (assembly GCF_000196235.1). NCBI lineage: Bacteria > Bacillati > Actinomycetota > Actinomycetes > Micrococcales > Micrococcaceae > Arthrobacter > Arthrobacter sp. FB24. Next base: position 3,899,309 of record NC_008541.1, read on the forward strand.
GGCTGGCCAACTACGTGACGGTGCTGTCGTCGTCGTTGTTTTCCACCGCGTTGCTCAACACCGCACTGTTCACCGTAGGGTCCATCCTGGGCCAGTTCGTGATCGGTCTGGCGCTGGCGATTTTCTTCCAGCAAAAGTTCCCGCTCAACGGGATCCTCCGGAGCCTGCTCCTGCTCCCCTGGCTGCTGCCGCTGATTGTCTCCAGCGCCGTGTGGCGGTGGATCCTGGACAAGGACAGCGGTGCACTGAACCGCTTCCTGGGTGACCTGAACATCGTGGACACCGGGGTGCCATGGCTAACCAGCACGTCGCTGGCCCTGATCGCCGTCGTCGGCGTGAACATCTGGATCGGCATCCCGTTCAACCTGACTATCCTTTACGGCGGCCTGCAGGAGATCCCCGACGAGCTGTATGAGGCAGGCTCCTTGGACGGTGCCACGGGCTGGAAAGCATTCCGGCACATTACGTGGCCCATGCTCCGGCCGGTAGTGAGTGTGGTCCTGGTGCTCGGCGTCGTCTACACGCTCAAGGTCCTGGACATCATCCTTGGGCTAACAAACGGCGGACCGGCCAACTCGACACAGACGATCGCCACGCAGTCCTACGCGCTCTCCTTCCAGGAGTTCAAGTTCGGCGAGGGCGCCGCGCTGGGCAACATCCTGGTGATCATTTCGCTGGTGTTCGCGGTCCTGTATCTCCGTGCCAGCCGGCGAGCCGTTGATGAGTAAGGAAACCATGACGACGACAACAATCACCTCCCGCGCCGGCGGTCACCGGCCCGGCGGGCGCAAGGCGGCCGGCCGCAGTACCGGGCCGACCCCGGATCGCAAGAACTGGGGTGCCACGGCGCTGGCCATTTTCTTCCTGGCGGTCATGCTGTTTCCGGTCTACTGGATGGTCAACGCCTCGCTGCAGCCGAACGGCACCACCCTGGAAACATCCTGGCTGCCGCTGAAACCGGATTTCACCGGCTACGCCACCGCCATCAGCGAACAGGGCGGAAACCTGGGCACCAGCCTGGTCATTTCGCTCGGCAGCGTGGCGCTGAGTCTGGCCATCGCCGCTCCGGCAGCGTACGCCCTGGCCTACTTCAAGGTCCGCGGCGCCGGTATCGTGCTGTTCGCCATCCTGATCAGCCAGATGATCCCCGGAATCGTAGTGGCCAACGCCCTCTACACCGCCTACAACGACCTCGGCCTGCTCAACTCCATCCCGGGCCTCATCCTGGCGGACTCGGCGCACGGCATCCCGTTCGCAATCCTGATCATCCGTGCCTTCATGAACGGCATGCCGGCATCGGTGATCGAGGCGGCCCGGGTGGATGGCGCCGGGCACATCCGGGCGTTCTGGTCCATCGTGCTGCCGCTGAGCCGGAACTCGCTCATCACCGCCGGACTGTTCACGTTCCTGTTCGCCTGGAGCGACTTCCTGTTCGCCCTGACCCTGACCACCACCGAAGCTGTCCGGCCCGTAACGCTGGGAATCTTCCAGTACATCGGCGCCTACGTGAACGACTGGAGTTCGGTGATGGCCACGGCCGTGCTCGCATCCATCCCTGCCATCATCCTGCTGGTCGCCGCACAGAAATACATCGCCGCAGGCACAACCGGCGGCGCGGTCAAATAGGCCGTCTTCAACAACACTTACGAGGAGAACATCATGACTGACACCAAGCCCGTCCGCGTCACCGTCTGGAGCGAGAACCGCCACGAAAAGCGCGACGAACTCGTGGCCCGACTCTATCCCGACGGCATGCACGGCGCCGTCAAGGCAGGAATCGAGGAGAACCTCGGGGCCAAGGTCAGTGTCCGCACCGCCACTCTCGACGAACCCCAACACGGCCTTAGCGAGGAGGTCCTGGCCAACACCGACGTCCTGACCTGGTGGGGGCACATGTCGCACGGCGACGTGGAAGACGAGATCGTGGAGCGCGTGCACCGCCATGTCCTTTCCGGCATGGGCCTGATCGTTCTGCACTCCGGCCACTGGTCCAAGATCTTCACCAAGCTCATGGGCACCTCCTGCACCCTGCGCTGGCGTTCCGAACAGGACCGCGAACTTGTCTGGACCGTGGACCCCACCCACCCGATTACCAGGGGTGTACCGCATCCCATCGTGATCGACCAGCAGGAAATGTACGGCGAGTTCTTCGACATCCCCACCCCTGAGGAACTCGTGTTCATCAGCTCCTTCAGCGGCGGCGAGGTGTTCCGTTCCGGCTGCACCTTCCGCCGCGGCCACGGCAAGATCTTCTTCTTCAGCCCCGGCGACCAGGACTACCCCGTCTACCACCACAAGGACGTCCGGCGCGTCATCGCCAACGCCGTCGAGTGGGCTGTGACCGACCGCCCCGAACGCGCCTACCCCGAACTGCTGCGCTACGAAACGAACGACTTCTTCAACGGCAAGAGCTACCAGGGGGCCAACGCGTGAGCACGGACTTCGCCACTATTCCCGACGACGGAGCTCCCCTGCGCGTCATCGTCGTCGGTGCCGGCGGCATGGGCCGCGCCTGGCTAAACACGGTCCAGCAGTCGCCCCAGGTGGAACTGGCCGGCATCGTTGACCTCGACCTGGATGCCGCCCGCGCGGCAGCCGCCGCCATCGGGCGCCCGGACCTTCCGGTCGGCACCGGCACTGCAGCACTTGCGGCCGACGTCGGCGCCCGGGCCGTCATCAACGTGACAGTTCCTGCCGCGCACCACCCGGTCACCGCCGAGGCGCTGGCCGCCGGCCTGCCGGTCCTGGGCGAGAAGCCGGTTGCCTCCACCGTGTCACAGGGCCTCTCCCTCGCGGCCGCCGCCCAACTGTCCGGCCAGCTGTTTATGGTCAGCCAGTCGCGGCGCTACAACCGGCAGCTCTTCGAGGCGAAGCGGCTGGCGTCATCGCTGGGCAGCATCGGGATCGTGTCGGCCGAGTTCTTCAAAGCCCCGCATTTCGGCGGTTTCCGCGACGCCATGGACCACCCGCTGCTGTTGGACATGGCCATTCACCAGTTCGACATGGCCCGGTTCCTGCTCGACGCCGATCCGGTGTCGGTTTTCTGCGAGGAGTACAACCCGTCATGGAGCTGGTACCGCGGCGATGCCGGGGCCAGCGCCATCTTCGAAATGACCGGCGGGGAACGCTTCGTCTTCACCGGCAGCTGGTGCAGCCCCGGGCAGGAGACGTCGTGGAACGCTTCGTGGCGGATCAGCGGCGAGCACGGCACCGTGCTGTGGGACGGCGACAACGAACCCACCGTGGAATCGGCCAAACCGGCCGGATCGGCGCCGGGCGCCGACCCCGGCCAGGAGATCGCCGGCTCTCTCCGGGACTTCGTGGCAGCACTCCGCACGGGCGGCACCCCCATGGGTCAGGTTCACCGGAACATCATGAGCCTGGCAATGGTGGAGGCCGCCGTTCTCAGCGCCGCGACAGGAACCAGGGTTTCCGTCGATGGCCTGCTGGAAGAGTCCTACGCGGAGGCCATCCTGGCTGAGCGCGATCCGGGCGTGCTCGAGATCCTCAAAACCTGGCCGTCCGTCAGGGCCGCCTTGTAACTACTCAGAACATCGGCAGCAGGAACCCGGCAACCATGGCCGCCGCACCGATGCCGCTCAGGATCCAGCCGAGGACTCCGGCCGCCTCTCCGCGCACCTCCGGGGCACTGGTCCGCCAGCGGGTGGGCGTCTTCACCGCGTAGTGGATGGTGACGGCGTCCCCCGGGGCCATATGCCGGATGTCATACGGGGACATGGGCGCGTTGTGGACCTCGTGATGGTGGTCGTACCAGCGGAACCCCACGCCGCTCTCGTCGGAGTAGACCACGCCCTCCGACTGGGTCCACTGATCCTCGAACCGCCTCATCGTCTCCACCACCACCAGAAGAATGAGGCCGGCAGGCAGGCAAATCCAGGTCAGCACTTCCAGGATGGGGCCTGCAATGTCAAGAACTCCGGGCATGGTCACGATGCTACCGTTCCCGCGCATTCACGGGCCACATCCGTCGTCCGCTCCGGGGCGGGCCACGAGCCCGGCCGGCGTGCCACACTAAGGACTACGAACGGCGCACGCCTAAGGGAGCAACACACATGGTGACGGGGCAACGCACCCACCGGTTTGGCAAGGACAGGTGGCGCGGGAACGGCCTGTCCAGTGCGGACGTCTCCGAACGTGTCCGCGGGGGCCTGACCAACCTGGTTTCCAACGCGTCAAGCCGCAGCCTGTGGGACATCTTCCGTGCGAACGTCCTGACACTTTTCAATGCGATTGTGGCCGGCAGCTTCGTGCTGCTCCTGGCCTTGGGCCAGTGGCAGGACGCCCTCTTTGGCTTCGCCGCCGTCGGAAACGCCGTCATCGGGGTGGTCCAGGAGTACCGGGCCAAGAAGTCGCTGGACCGGCTTGCTGTGCTGAACTCCCCGCACGCACGGGTCCTGAGGGACGGCGCCATCCAGGACATTCCCACGGCCGAGGTGGTCCTTGACGACGTCATCCTGCTCTTCGCCGGAGACCAGGTGCCTGCGGACGCCACCGTGTTCGCCGCCAACGGTCTGGAAATCGACGAGTCCCTGCTCACCGGTGAATCCAACCCCGTGGACAAAGAAGCTGGGTCCGAGGCGCTGGCCGGGTCCAGTGTTGTGGGCGGTCAGGGCCGGGCGCAGGTTGTCCGGGTGGGGGACGACTCCTTCGCCGGCAAGCTCACGACGGCAGCCAAGCGTTTTTCCCTGGTGAACTCGGAAATCCGCACCGGCCTCAACCGGGTCCTGCGCTGGATCACATGGGGCCTCCTTCCTGTCATGGCTGTCGTTGTCAACGGGGAGATGCAAGCCCAGGGAGGCTGGAACCAGGCGCTGGCCACGGGTTCCTGGAAGACCGCCGCGGTCGGCGCCGTGGCCAGTGTCATCGCCATGGTTCCGCTGGGCCTGGTGCTTATGGCCAGCGTCGCTTTCGCCCTCGGCGGGCTGCGGCTCGCGCGCGACAAGGTCCTCATCCAGGAACTGGCAGCCGTGGAAGGGCTGGCCCGGGTGGACATGCTTTGCCTGGACAAGACCGGCACCCTCACTGAAGGACGAATCGTTTTCGACGGGATGCACGACGCCGGCGCCTCACCGGTGCAGGGGTGGAAGGAGGCGCTGGGCTGGTTCGGGGCCGACCCCGATGCAAACGCCACCGCCCGCTGCCTCGCCGCCGTCTACAAGGACGACGGCGTCCCCCGCCCGGTATCCTCCGTCCCCTTCGCGTCGTCCCGGAAATGGAGCGCCGTCAGCTTCACCGACGGGTCAGCGCCCGGCACCTGGGTGCTGGGCGCGCCGGAACTCGTCCTCGAGTCCACGACCCCGGGACACGTCCAGGCCCTGTCCTCCGCGGCCGGGCTGGCATCGTCCGGCCTCCGGACCCTGGTTCTGGCCCATGCCGGACAGCCCATGGCAGTCCGGGAAGCCGAGGAGGCAGCCCTGCCGTCCGTGCTGGTGCCTGCCGCGATACTGACATTCCGCGAAAAGATACGGCCCGACGCCGCAACGACCCTCGCCTACTTCCGGGAACAGGGCGTCGACCTCCGCATTATCTCCGGTGACGATCCGCGGACCGTGGCGGCAGTCGCCCGCGACGTGGGCCTGGACACCGCCGACGGCTACGATGCCCGCGACCTGCCGGAAGATCCCGAACTCATGGCGGACGTCCTGCAGGACCACAAGGTATTCGGCCGGGTTACCCCCGCGCAAAAGAAGGCCATGGTCTCTGCGCTGCGCAGCCGGGGCCACGTGGTGGCCATGACCGGGGACGGCGTCAATGATGCCCTCGCGCTGAAGGAAGCGGACATCGGGATTGCCATGGGCACGGCCGCCGCGGCCACCAAGGCCGTCTCCCGGCTTGTGTTGTTGGACGGGCGGTTCGACAGGCTTCCCGGCGTCGTGGCTGAGGGAAGACGGGTCATCGCCAACATCGAGCGCGTCTCGATGCTGTTCCTTGCCAAGACAGCGTATGCCATTGCCCTTTCGGTGGTCTTCGGCGGTTTGCTGTGGGGCTTTCCGTTCCTGCCGCGGCAGCTCTCCGCCACCGACGGGCTCACCATCGGCATCCCCGCTTTCTTCCTCGCGCTCATGCCCAACGCCCGGCTCTACAGGCCCGGCTTCCTCAAACGCTCCCTGACGTTTGCCGTGCCCGCAGGCCTCATCATTACCGTGGCCGTCGTTGCACTGAATACCTATGCCGCGATCGCAGGCGTGTACGGGGAGGATTCCGTGCGAACCGGGTCGGTCATGGTGCTCGCCCTGGTGGCACTCTGGGTGCTCGTGGTGCTTTCCCGGCCGCTGAACCGCTGGCGTCTCCTCATCGTCGCCTCAATGTATGCCGGCCTCCTCGCGCTGCTCACCGTCCCCGTCATCGCAGACTTCTTCGGCATCTCTTGGCCCCCGGACGAGCTCCGCAACGCGGCCCTGCTGGCGGCGCTTGTCGGGTGCGCCGCCGTCGAGCTCGTGTTCCGGTTACGCCGCCGCCTCAACGTTTGACAGTGCGCGGGCCGCGGCGCCGTGGACGCATAACTGTGTTTGGCACTACCCGGGGCCGGTTGCACCTAGGGTGGAGGGGCAACGGTTGGCATCCGCCCGCCTGCGACTGATCAACTGATTGAGGAAACAAACATGGGTTTGGGCGACAAGATCAAGAACGCTGCCGAGAAAGCAATCGGCGAGGCCAAGGAAGCACTGGGCAAGCTGACCAACAACAGCAAGCTTGAGACCGAGGGCAAGATTGATCAGGGCACGGCAGATGCGAAGCACGCAGCCGAGGACGTCAAGGACACCATCAACGACAAGTAGTCGTTACCCGATGGCCGGGGCGCGGAACCTTCCGTGTCCCGGCCATTTGGTGTCCGGGACACGGCTTGCCGGGACCTTCGCCCCTTCCATTTGAGGGCGTCCGCGACCAGTCTTGTCACATGGCAGCCTGCCCCGGGGGGAACCGACAACGGCGGGCAATGATCGGTACAGGCGGCGACAGCCATGGACGAGCCAGTGGTGCATATCAGCGGTTTCCGGATGGACTTCGCGGACACCACCGTGGTCCGCGACCTGTCCTTCGATGTCCGGGCCGGCGAGACGTTCGGGTTCCTGGGCAGCAACGGCTCGGGCAAGACCACCACCATCCGCGCCCTCCTGGGCCTCTACGAACCCACGGCCGGGGTCCTCCACATCAACGGCCGGCCCTTCAAACCCGAGCACGGCAGCAGGCTGGGCTATCTTCCGGAGGAACGCGGGCTCTACAAGAAGGAAAAGGTCATGGACGTCATGACCTACTTCGGCCGGCTCAAGGGAATGGACCGGCATTCGGCGCGGCAGTGGTCCCTGGCCTACCTCGACCGGGTGGACCTGGCCGGCAAGGCCGCCACCCAGGTGGACAAGCTCTCCAGCGGCGAGCAGCAAAAAGTCCAGCTCGGCGTCACCATCATGAACCGTCCGGAGCTCCTCATCCTCGATGAGCCCACCAAGGGCTTCGACCCCGTGAACCGCCGGCTGCTGATGGACATCATCGGGGAACAGAAGAACGACGGCGCCACGGTGGTCATGGTGACCCACCAGATGGAGGAGGTGGAGCGGCTTTGCGACCGCATCATCCTCCTGAAAGACGGCACGTCCGAGGCCTACGGCACCATCGATGAGGTGCAGAACAAATACGGCGGCCGGATCGTCCGTATCCGGCATGCCGGGCCCATACCTCCTTCACCCCATTACGAGGTGACGCTGGAGGAGACCAACTATGCGGAGCTCTCCATCACGGACGACAGCGACGAAGCGGCCATCCTGCGGGAACTCATGGACGCCGGCCTGGTCATCCGCAGCTTCACCACCACCAAAATCTCGATGGAGGACATCTTCATCCGCGTGTACGGGGACCGCACCCAGCCGCCGTCGTCCGTTCCCGGGCGCGCAGCCGCAGAGCGGGGTGCCTAGCCATGGCACAGCACAACCTTGGAACGGTCATCAGCTTCGAATTCGTGCGCACCGTCACCAAGGTGCGCTTCTGGATCGGCACGCTGTCCGTGCCCGTCATCATGGCGGTGGTGTTCGGGATGATCTTCCTCAGCAACACCAGCACCAGCACTGCCGCCGAGGCCCAGAAGAACGCCCAGTTCAGCATCTCCTACCTGGACGCCTCCGGCCTCATCACACCCGCCGACGCGGCCGCATTCGGCGCCGTTCCCGCGGCCTCGTCCGACGCCGGGATCCGGGCCGTGCAGTCCGGCGCCGTCGATGCCTACTTCGAGTTCCCCGCGCACCCCGAGACCACTGCGGTGAAGGCGTACGGCGCGGACCGGGGACTGTTCGAGAACGGCAAGTACGCCGCCGTCGCGCAGGCCATGCTGGCCCGCGCTGTGGCAGTCAAAATCGGCTCGCCCCAACTGTCCAGCCTTGCGTCGGGGTCGGCGCAGGTGGACACCGTCACCTACCAGGGGTCCGAGGTGTCCGGCGGCATGAATTCCGTGATCCCGCCGATGGCATTCCTGGTGGTTTTCTACGGACTGGTGGTGCTCCTTGCCGGGCAGATGCTGAACTCCACCCTGGAGGAGAAGGAGAACAGGGTCACCGAAATGATCCTGACAACGCTCAAGCCCACCACCCTCATCACCGGAAAGGTGCTGGCCCTGTTCATGGTGGGCCTGGTGCAGGTGGCCGTTTTCGCGTCCCCCATCCTGATCGGCGCCCTTTTCTATCGTGACGCCATGCGCATCCCCGAGTTTGACGCGTCGCAGCTCGTCTTCGACCCCCTGCGCATGACCGTCGGCCTGCTCATCCTCGTGGGCGGCTTCGCCCTGTTCACCACCACCCTGGTGGCCATCGGCGCCGTGATGCCCACCGCCAAGGAAGCCGGGAACTTCATGGGCGTGATGATCGCCCTGATCTTTATTCCGTTCTACTCCGTCAGCCTGGTGGTCTCCGAGCCGCACTCCCCGATCGTGCAGGTGTTCACCTACTTCCCGTTCTCCGCCCCGGTTACCGCGCTGCTACGGAACGCCTTCGGCTCACTGAACATCGTGGAGGCAGCCGTCGTGATCGCCGTCCTCTACATCGGGGCCGCCCTGATGCTCCGGATGGCCGTGCGGCTCTTCCAATACGGGTCCATCTCCTACACCTCGAAGGTCAGCATCAGGACCGCCCTCAAAGCTGGATCCCGGCATGCCGTGGCCGGCCCCGCGAAGCACCCGTCAGAGACGCACCCGTCAGAGACGCACGCGGCGGAGCAGTAGGCGGCGGAAAGGGGCGGGAGGCAGACCATGCGCCTGATATTCCTGGGTGACGTGATGCTGGGCCGCCTGGTGAACCGGCAGCTCAGGACCGTCCCGCCTGCCTTCCCCTGGGGCGATACCCTCCCCGTCCTGGCACAGGGGGACATCCGGTTCGCCAACCTCGAATGCGTCCTGGCCGACGGCGGGACGCCGCAACCGGGGAAAGTGTTCCATTTCCGCTCGGACGCCCGCAACGCGGCCGTCCTGGCCGCGGCGGGCATCGACGCCGTATCGCTTGCCAACAACCATGTGCTCGACTACGGGGCGGACGCCTTCCGGGAGACGCTGCCGGCGCTGGAACGCAGCGGAATCCTGCACGCCGGCGCGGGGCCGGACCTGGAGGCCGCGCAAAGGCCGGCGATCAGGCGGGCGGGTCCGGCCGCCGTCGGGCTCATCGCCTTCACGGACAACCAGCCGGACTGGGAGGCGGGTCCGGACCGCCCCGGGGTGTATTACGTGCCGGTGGCCGGGCGGCAGCAGGACGACAGAAGGGTCCATGACCTGCTGGCGCTGGTCCGCCGCACCAAGGCCAGGGCCGATCTGCTGGTGGTTTCGGCGCACTGGGGCGGCAACTGGGGAGCCGATGTGCCCTCCGGCCACCGGGACCTGGGACGGGCGCTGGTGGATGCCGGGGCCGACGTCGTGTTCGGACATTCGGCGCATATCTTCCGCGGCGTGGAACTCTACCGCGGCCGGCCCCTCATCTACAGCGCCGGCGACTTCATTGACGACTATGCCGTGGACCCCGGCGAGCGCAACGACCAGTCGTTCATCTTCTGCATGGAAACCGCAGGGATCTCGCCTGCCCGGCTGCAGCTCCATCCAACGGTCATCGCCGGGTTCCAGGCGCAACTGGCCGGTAGGGGCGCACGCCACATCGCCATGCGGATGAAGGGACTCTGCGCGCAGCTGGGAACGCAGAGCCGATGGATCGACGAATCGAACGTGCTGGAAATACCGGTGGACAGTTAGTCCCGTTTGTCCCGATCGGTGAATTCCTCATCGAGGTCGTAGTGCCTGAATTCGGTCTCCGGATTCGGTTCGCCCTCGGCCACGTATTCATAGTCCAGTTGGCGCTGGACCTGGCTGTCGAGGATCTGAAGATCCTTGTCCTCGACTTTGGTGAGGTCTTCCGGAAACTCGTCTTCCGGGGTGAGATGCAGCTTCTCGGTCATTTAGTGCCTCTCTTGGCCAGGAACTGGGTGCTGTTCTGGCAGCATCCTGGCAGTCCCCAGAATATCCGCACCTGGCGGCGGACGGAAGTCTGGCCGGCGCACGACTAGGCGGCGGACGGAAGTCTGGCCGGCGCACGACTAGCCGGCGGAGGACCGGGCCCGGGTCTTTCCGTGTTCCTCCCTCCGCCATGCCGAGGCGAAGAGCCCGCCGGTCCATCCGAGGACCAGCACAATGCCGGCCAGGGTGGGCAGGGTATTGGACACCGAGAAGCCCTCGGCGCCGATGATCCAGCCCTGGGCCAGGTAGGCCGCACCGGAGAGCACCATCAGGTACCCGATGACTCGGGAGATCCTGTGCGTGGCGGCGACTGAGATGCCGACGAGGATGAGCGCCGCTCCCAACATGAAGCTCTGGTAGCTCCGGACTCCCCACTCAAGCCACCGGATGTCCTCCGCGGCCGCGAAGCGCAGGGCTTTCTCCCCCTCGGCAGCGCCTGCCCAGGCATCCACGGCATGTTTGAGGGCCACGCCGTCCACGCCCTGCAGGACGCCGTAGAGCGCCAATGCTGCGACGGCTGCCGCAGCTCCCAGCCGGACTGTCCAGGCCGCCCGCCCGTGCCGCACGTTGAGGGCGTAGGCCAGCACCAGCAGTCCGCAGAGGATCAGCGCCATGCCGAGGAACTGCCCGAGGTGGACCGCAATCCAGATGTCACTGGCCGCATATTCGGCGAACGTCGCGGGGTGGTCGTTGGCGCTGGCCGCATCCGGGTGCTGGAGTCCGGACAGCAGCGACACAAGGACGCCGGCGAAGAGCAGCGTGGCGGACAGCCGCAGCTCGGGTCGGCGCAGCACGCCGTCGTCCGGGGAATCGTCCATGGCACTTGGTCCCTTCCGTCAGATCGCAGTTAGGGGTTTGCGGCCCGGAGCGGCCGGATCCGCCGCCGGCGCAGGGCATGTCCGCTGCTGCCCTGGCCGGTGGTCCGGGACCTCACGGCGAGGTACGCCGCGACCGCCGCTGTCAGCACCACCACCGCCGGGATGAACTGCCACCAGTCCACCGTGTCCATGCCTTGGGACGCATTCATGGACCCGTGCAGGAGTCCGAGAACCAGGATGCTTCCGCCGGTTCCAACAAAGACCATACCCAGTAGGTAACGCGCTATGGCGGCGAAGCCGAAAAGGACGGCCCACGAGAGGGCAACGTCCGCCCAGGGCGTGGCGGCGAACCCGCGCTGCGCGAAAGCCTGGGGCAGATGGATCAGAGCGAACGGTACGGCCGTCAGCAGGGAGCCTGCGAGCACGCCCTTCCGGTCCATCAACCGCCGCTGAACCACTCCCGCCCAGGCCAGTTCCTCCCAGACGTTGCCCAGCAGGGCGCCGATCACCACGGCCTTCAGCAGATACAGCCCTGCGGTTGACGCCCACGTGCTGCCGGGCTCGCGGAGGGTACCGGTCACGACGGCGGTCAGCAGCGTCAGGACCGGCAGCGCCAGCAACGCGATGACGTACCAGCCGGCAGCCACGCGCCAACGGACAACCCCGGCGAAGAGTCGCCTGACGCCGGCGCGGCCTTCGGCCGCCGCCGTCACGAGGACCGCGGTCCCCAGCAGGACCAGCAGTTCCACCAGGAGTCCGGGAGTGATGTCCTGCAGCAGGACGATGGCCAGGGCCTGCGCCAGCCAGGCCAACGGGATGGCGAGGATCAGGAAAGCGGCAACAGGGTGCGCGGCTATCCGGGAGCGGATGCTTCCCGCGGACTCCGGTGCATGCGATTCACCACTCATGATGCGCCTCGGATCCAGGCCAAATCACCAGATGCTATCAGCTGCAGAGTACGCCGGTTGCAGCGCTGAATCCATGGTCTCCCGTGCGGGCGCCCGCCCGTCAGCGACCATGGGTGGTCCTGGCCTTCCGCTTCCGCCCGCCGCGGACCAGCTGTCCGCGCAGGGGGCGGGCTACCGGGGTGCTGAAACGGGCCGCGCGGCGGGAAATATGGTGCGTGGACCGCCGTCGCGGAATGACGGCCGGCCGGACCGGAGGCTGCTGGGCTGTGCGGGCAAAGAACCAGCTCTTGGCGAATTCGACCATGACCAGGTACACCACCGTCATGCCAAGCAGCGCCAGGAAGAAAGGCGTGGGCAGCGGGTCGAACCCCAAAACACCGGCCAGCGGAGACAGCGGGAGGAAGATACCCAGTGCCACCACGCCAAGGGATGCGCCCAGCAGGCCGGCCGAGGGCCTGCTCCGCAGGAAAGGAACCCGCCGGGTGCGGATGGCAAAAATGATCAGTGTTTGCGTGGCGATCGATTCGATGAACCAGCCCGCCCGGAATTCGCCGGGCACCGCGTTGAACGCGAACAGCATCAGGGCGAAGGTGGCGAAATCGAACACGGAGCTGATGGGGCCGAAGAGGAGCATAAAACGCCGGATGAAGCCGATGTTCCAGTGCGACGGGGCCAGCAGCTGTTCCTTGTCCACGCGGTCGCCCGGGATCGCCAGCTGGCCGGTGTCGTAGAGCAGGTTGTTCAGCAGGATCTGCCCGGGCAGCATCGGCAGGAAGCTCAGGAAGACGGAGGCCGTGGCGGCACTGAACATGTTGCCGAAGTTACTCGAGGTTCCCATCAGCACGTACTTGATGGTGTTGGCGAAAATCCTCCGCCCTTCCATCACCCCCTCCGCCAGCACGCCCAGGTCTTTGTCCAGCAGGACAACGTCGGCGGCATCCTTGGCCACATCCGTGGCGCTGTCCACGGAGATGCCGATGTCCGCCGCGTGCAGGGCCAGCGCGTCATTGACGCCGTCGCCCATGAACCCGACGGACCCCCCGCTTTGGCGCAGCAGGCGGATGATCCGGGCCTTCTGCTCCGGCGAGACACGAGCGAAGATGCTGGCCTCGCGGGCCGCCGCGGCCAGTTCTGAGTCCGAGAGGGCTTCCACCTCGGCGCCGGTGAGCGTGCCGCCGGAGAGCACCCCGAGCTCGTCACAGACCTTCTCGGCAACCTTGGCGTTGTCCCCGGTGGCGATCTTAACCGTGATGCCGAGCGTTTCAAGCTGGTCCAGTGAAGCCCTGGCGTTTGCTTTGGGCCGGTCCAGGAAGACCAGCAGCCCCTCCAGGACCAGGTCCTTCTCGTCGGGGGGTTCAATCGACGTCATTCCGCCGGCGGCCCGGCTGGCGACGGCCACCACGCGGGATCCCGCGTTGAACTGTTCGTCCAGCATCGCCTGCACGCCTGCCGGGGTGTCCACGCAGAGCGCCAGGACATCTTCCGGCGAGCCCTTGGTGACCAGCCGCGCCGCTGCGCCGTCCTCGCTGACCAGCACGCTGGTCCGGCGGCGCAGGTGGTCAAAATCAATGACGTCGAGCCGTTCGTAGCGGTCCGGCTGGAATCCGGCCGCGTCGGCGGAGGCCCAGAGCGCCATGTCCAGCGGGTTTAGTCCCACCGTGGACACCTTCGCTTCCGTGTACTCCGCTTCCGTGGCGAGAAGTCCCAGCGTCAACAGGGCGCCCGGGGATACGCCGTCCCTGGCGGGCAACGCTGCAGTGAAGCTGATCCTGCCTTCGGTGAGCGTGCCGGTCTTATCCGTGACCAGCACGTCCATGTCCCCGAGGTCCTCAATGCACACCAGCCGCTTGACCAGCACTTTGCGTTTGGCCAGCTGGCGGGTACCCGTGGCCAGGCTGGTGCTCACGACGGCCGGCAACAGCTGCGGGGTGATTCCGACGGCGATGGCCAGCGAGAACAGCAGGGATTCAATGACAGGCCGCTGCAACAGGAGGTTGGCGATGAAGATCAGCGAGGTGAGAACAATGGCCACCTGCAGCAGCAGGTAGGAGAAACGCTTCAGGCCGAGCTGGAACTCGGTCTGCGGCTGCCGCTCACCGAGCCCCAGGGCGATCCTTCCGAATTCGGCCCGCCCGCCCGTGGCCACCACCACCCCTGTGCAGCTCCCCGATTGGACCACGGTCCCCATGAACAGGCAGGACGTCAGGTCCGCGAGCGCAACGGCACCGGTGACTGGTGCAGGGTCTTTGCTGACGGGCAGGGATTCGCCGGTCAGGATGCTTTCGTCGCAGAGCAGGTCTTTGGCCGTCAGCAACCTGATGTCAGCCGGGATGATCGCACCGATGGCCAGATGCACGACGTCGCCGGGCACCAGCGTGGTGACGCCGACTTCGTCCATGGTCCCGTCGCGGAGAACCGCCGCCAGGTGGGTGACGCGGGAGTGCAGCGCCTCGGCGGCGCGTTCGGCCCGGAACTCGTTGGTAAAGCCCAGACCGACGCTGACAAGCAGGATCACACCGATCACGATGGAGTTTGTGGCATCCCCCAGGAAGAGCGACAGCCCGGCAGTGATGGCGAGAAGGATCAGGATGGGGCTGCCTAGTTGCCGCCCCAGCACAGACCATCCGCTGGCTTGATGCGTCCGCACGGCGTTGGGGCCCACGGCAGCCAGCCGTTTGGCGGCTTCCCCGCTGGCCAGCCCCCCGCTGCCGGATTCCAACTGGTCCAGGACCTCTTCCACGGGAAGCTGCGCGGCGTGCGCCATCGTCACTTTCCCGGGTAACTGCTCCTGGACGTGGGAGTCCGGCACGTGGAGTTCCGGCACGCTAGGACAGCCGCCAAACGTAGGCGTAGGGCTGCGGGAACTGCGTGATCCGGAAAGCCCTGACCACGATCCTGGCCTGGCCGGGCGGCATGCCCGTCCAGAGCACCTGTTCCACGTTGTTGCGGCGGTCGAAGCCGGCGGTCGTTCCTGAATTTCCGTGGCGCTCGCTGCCGTCGGCTGCCAGCACAATGAGGTCGAGGTCGTTCTGCAGCTGCGGGCCGGGCGGATCGGACCACACGAGGGTGATCTTCAGCGTCACCCCGGCTGCGGTCAGCGCCGGTTCCGCGGCCGGGCCCCGGTTCCGCCTCCCTTTGGCAGCAACCTTCGGGACTTCCTCAGGGATGTCGATGGTGAAGGAGTCCTCCTGCCCCTGCTCCAGCGGTCCCCCTTCGCCCAGGCCGGCGTTGCCGGGCTGCCCGGGCAGGACCACGGACCGGGCCAGGTTGACCCGGCCCCACCCGGAGTTCCCGTTCGGCGATTCCCCGGCCTCACTGGGGTTGTACTGTCCGGGCAGGACGTCGGCGCCATTGACCAGGAGGGCTTTGACCAGGGCCGCACTTGGCGAGTTGAGGCCGTTCTTCACCAAGGTCTCGCGCAGAACCGCGGCGCAGCCGGCCACCAGCGGGGTGGCCATGGAAGTTCCGGAGTCGAAGAAGAACAGCGGATCGGTGGAGGTGCCGAAGGTGTTGCCCATCGGAGCGTTCCGCGAGAGCGTGGACAGGATGCTGGTTCCCGGCGCCACGACGTCGGGCTTGATGCGGCCCTCCTTGGTGGGCCCGCGGCTGGAGAAGGCCACCATCCCGTCCGGGTTGTTGGCCTGCTTGTCCCGCTTGACGGGATTCGCGGGGAAATCTCCGGGCCAGTAGGTGCCGTAGGACGGCGTGAACTCCTTGCGGAGGCTTTCGCTGGCGCCCACGGTGATGCAGTTCTTCGCAGCGGACTGGGAACCGATGGAGTTCGAGTCCACCGTGCCGTCGCTGTTGCCGTCCACGCCGTCATTCCCCGCCGCAAAGCAGATCACCTGGTCCGGGTGGTTCCACACGAATTCGTCGATCTCCCGCGAACTCGCATCGTACGGAAGGTTGAGTCCGGGCACGCCCCAGGAATTCGTGTGTACGCGTGCGCCGTCGTCGTACGTCTTTTGGAAGAGGTCGTTGAGATTGACCGGGATGCCGCCCAGGCCGCCGTTGGGGTCGAGGAGGCTCTGCAGGATCAGCAGGGCCTCCGGCGCCGTGCCCTCAATCGCTCCGCCCATGGTGGCCGAGTTTCCCCGGCCCAGCACCGAGCCGGCCACGTGCGTCCCGTGGCCATGCGGGTCGTCTGCCTTGTCCGGTGCCGTGCGGCCCAATGCGTAGAGTGTCTGGACCCGTCCGGTGAATGCCGGGTGCGGGTTGGCGGCGTCTCCGGTGTCAAAGCCGGTGTCCGCTACGGCCACCACCTCGCCGGCGCCGCGGTATGTTGTCCCGTTGAGCTGAACGTCGGCGTTCAGGATCTCCCGGGCCACGTTGTTGAAGAGCTGGCGCTCGCGGACCGGATGGATCTCGCGGATCTCATCGATGGCGGCAAGTTCCGGGAGCTGGCCGACCGACGTGGTGATGCGCAGCTTGCCCGGGGTCACCGCGACGGCGTCGGGCTCCACCCTGGCGGCGGCGGCCACCCGGGCGATCAGCTCCGGTCCGGCCTCGATGCCCGGGTGCAGGAGCAGGTCCACTCTTTCCAGCCGCCGGTCCGGATGCGGTTCATGGTCCGCCAGGGACCGGACATTGCCCGTGTCCGCGCTGCGCGGCAGCAGGGGCGGCGGGATCTTGAAAACGCGGGAGTAAACGTCCGCCCAGCTCACGAACGGCAGGGCGCGCACCCGGTTCAGGTCCGCCGGCGGGAACGCCGCCAGGTAGGTGTTGTCCGAGACGTATTCCTGCATCTCGACGTCGATGCCGGCAAGTTCCGCACGCTGTTCCGCTGTCAGCGGCTCGGCGGTCTGGATGAGGATGTGGTCCGACTCCGAGGCGTCCTCGGCAACCAGCCCGGCGTCACGCAGGGCCCGGTTCTGTTTGATCGGATCAATGGTGATGCCGTTGATGGTTATTTCAGACATGGAATTGTGCCCCCTGGCGCGCCGCCGGAAACAGCCTCGGCACCCGGCGGCCGCGTGCGTTCTAGAAGGAGACCCGGGCCCCCGCCGAGCGGGGGCCCCGGAAGGTGAGCGTCAGCTTACGCTCGGCACCCTAGGCGGTCAACGCCGCATGGGTAGCCGGCGGCGCAGCGGGCCCGGCAGCAGGTCCCTCCGGCGTCGCCTGCGCCACATTGATGTCGTCCTCATACGCGCCGGCCCCGGCCAGGTCCCTGCCGGCGATGTAGCCGAAGGTGAGGGCCGGTCCCAGGTTGATGCCGCCCGCGGGGTAGTGCCCGCCCATCACGTTGGCCTGGTCGTTGCCCGCAACGTAGAGACCTTCGATCGGCCGGCCGTGGTTGTCCAGGACTCGGCTGCGGCCGTCCGCCTCCAGACCGGCGAAGGTGCCGAAGCTGCCGGGAACCACGCGGACGGCGTAATAGGGCCCCTTCTCAATCGGGGCCAGCGACGGATTGGGCCGGTTGCCCGCGTCGCCGCCGTAGCGGTTGAAGGCTGTCTCGCCGCGCCCGAAGTCCGGGTCCACGCCGTCGCGGGCGTTGCGGTTGAACTCCTCCACGGTGGCTTTGAGGCCGCCGGGGTCGATCCCGCACTTTGCGGCGAGTTCCTCGATGGTGCGCCCCTTCTTGAGGTAGCCGGAGCGCAGATACGGGAACAGCGGGACCGGCAGCGGCTTGGCCATGCCCAGCGGGAATTTCCGGACGAACCGGCTGTCCGCGATCTGCCACGACTCTGCGGTGCCGCCCGCGGGCGTGGCCGCCATCAGGGCGGCAACATAGTCGTAGTAGCCGTTGGCCTCGTTGACGAAGCGTTTGCCGTTCGCGAGGACGCCGATGCTGCCCGGCTTGGCGCGGTCCATGATGTGCGGGAAGGTGCCCGTGCGGCCGTTGCGGTAAGGCACCAGCGAGACGGGGCACCACGCCGCGGCGGACTTCACGTCGGTCTTGAACCGGGCGCCCACGGCCTGGGCCAGGCTGATGCCGTCGCCGCTGGTTTCCGCGGGGGCCAGCGTCCAGTGTTCGCGGCCGGTGGGAGTGTGGGGAAACAGCTCTTTCCGGCGCTGGATGTCGTGGGGGAAGCCGCCTGCGGCGAGCACGACGCCGCGCGCCGCGTTGATCTGCAGCTCACCGTCCGGGGAACCGACGACGGCGCCGGTCACCTTGCCTGTGTTGTCGGTGAGAAGCCGTTTAGCGGGCGTGGAGACGCGGAGGTCCACGCCCAGGTCGTCAGCGGATTTCAGGAGGCGCCCGGTGAGGGCAGTGCCGTTGACCAGCTGCATGTTGCGCCGGTGGATCAGCAGGTCCAGGAGGTGGAGGCCCAGGCGCCAGCCGGCGTGGAAGATGCCTTTGAGGTTTCCCTGCGAGGCGGAAAGGAACAAGCTGAGGTCCGGTCCGGCCATGATGCCCATGCCCAGGAAGGACGTCTCGTAGAGCTGGTGGCGCATCTTGGCCCGGAGTTCCGGGCGGATCCGGCGTGCGTTGATGGGTTTGGGCCCCACCGAGCGGTTGCCGGTGCCTGCGCCCGGTACCTTGCCGTAGATGTCATTGATCCTGGCTCCCGGGACGAACTGAAGGGACGTCTTGTCCTGGAAGAACCCCACCATGTGCGGCACGGCCTCGAGGAAGGCGTCCACCTTGTCCGCCTGGTACTCCTCCCCCAGCGTGTGGCGCAGATAGGTTCGGAAGGTTTCCTTGTCCTCGTTGACGCCGGCCGCCTTGGCGAGTGGGTTGCCGGGGCTCCAGGCCCAGCCTCCGGACCAGGACGTGGCCCCGCCGCAGACTTCGGCCTTTTCCACCACGATGACTTTGAGGCCGTGGTAGGCGGCGGTGACGGCGGCGGATAATCCGCCGGCACCGGATCCCACCACCAGGACATCGCAGTCCAGGGCGGGAAGCCGGTGGTCCTGTTCCGGTGTGGAAGCCGGTGCCTGTGTCGAGTCCGGCATTGCCGAATCGGTGCTCGCGTTCATGGGGTTCTCCATTTGTGGTTCTTTCGGTGTCTCGTAGTGTCCGTAGCTTGGGCCAGCCCGATCAGC
The DNA here is from genome assembly GCF_000196235.1 of Arthrobacter sp. FB24. NCBI lineage: Bacteria > Bacillati > Actinomycetota > Actinomycetes > Micrococcales > Micrococcaceae > Arthrobacter > Arthrobacter sp. FB24. The sequence goes on from NC_008541.1 coordinate 3,918,520, forward strand.
GGAACGTGGATGCCGGGGGCGAGCTCCGTCGTCGTGCTTTCCTGCACCGTGCTCATTTGGACCCCGCTTCCTGGAGGTCCTCCGCTGCCGCCAGCACGGCGTCGGCAGCGGCCTTCAGTGCCCGGGCCCAGCCCTGCTCGCCGAGTTGGGCAACCCTCCGGTCCGACGGCGTTTCCACGCTGACCGGTGTCCCGGCGGGGAAGGCGGCTACCAGTGCGGCGAGATCGAAGGCGCCCTCGCCGGGAACGCCGCGTTCAGAGCGGGACTCGGCCACGAGTTCCTCGCGGCTGGCGGGCCGCTGTACCGGGCCGTCGCAGAGCTGCAGCAGCGGGACAAGGTCCACGCTGGCTGCCAGCTGCTCGAAAGTGCCGCCGAAGCGGTTGAAGTGCAGGGCGTCCACCACGATGTTGCAGCCGGCTGCACGGGCCAGCTCCGCGGCGGCGGGGATGGAATGTACCGCCTGGTAGGAGATCGGTTCCAGCGTGGGCACGATGCCAAAGTCCCGGCCGTCCTCCGTCATCCGGGCCAGGGTGTCTGCCAGCCGGGCGGTGTCCGCATCGGCGCCGGCAACGGTCAGCGAGCCGGCGCCCAGCGCGTGGCCTGCTTCCATCATCCGCAGCCAGGCCTCGCGCTGCTCGCTGCCGTCCAGGAGCAGGAACTCGATGTCCTTCACCGCCACCCCGGTGTCCCGCATCCGGGCCAGGGTTTCCTTCAGCATGGGCGATCCGGGGTGCAGGTCGTAGGCCCGCTCGGCGGCGGTGACCGGCCGCACGCGGGCGCCGATGAAATCGAAGCCCGCTTCTGCGGCGATGGTCACGAGGTCCGGCGGCGCGGTCCCCACGAGGGACAGCTGGGCGAGGCCCACCTGGCGGCGTGCCTGCGTGGTCATGATGCTGCTCCGTTCAGGGAAAGATTCGCTTGATCTCGGCGGGCTCGATCAGCAGAGGGGCGGGCGGCCAGCGCAGCTGCCACGCGCTGGGCTGCGTCGTAGCCGCTCTTCACGGCGTTGGAGGCGATGGCCGGGGTCCGGTCCACCACTGTGCCGGCGAGGGTCACGGGAACTCCGGCCGCGAAGCTCAGTGCGGCATCGCGCTCACGGGCAGGCACGGAGCCGTCCAGCGGGGCAACCGAACGGGAGACCAGCAGGGGCCCCGGGGCGTCCAGCCATTCGCCGCTGCTGAGCCGGACGCGGGCGCCGTCGTATGCCTCGATGCTCACTCCGAGCCGGATCCGGACCCGGGGGTTCTCCTCGAGCCGCGGCACGGCCAGGATCTTTGCGCGCCGGCCCGATTCGGGCGCGATGACCTCCTGCCGCCCTACGAGCAGCACGGCGGTGCCGCGGTCCGCCAGGGTGTCCGCCACGCTCATGGCCACGGAGTCGGCACCCCAGATGGTCACGGTCCCGGGGATCTCCGAACCGTCCAGAACGCGCGGGTGGGCGGCAAGCCACTCGCGGATGTCCAGGACGTTCGGGGAATCCCCGCCGGGAAACCCGGCGGCCGGGCGCAGCCCGCCCGTGGCCAGCACGACGGCGTCGGCGCCGGTTTCCCGGACGAGCGCGGCGACGTCGTCGGTGTCCACGTGCGTGCCGGGCCGGACCTCGACGCCGAGCCGTGCGTTCTCCTCCGCCGACCATTCGGCGAAGCGGTGGAAGTCCGGGGTGGACTTCATGCGCTCGGCGAGGGCGAACTGGCCTCCGGGGCGGGCGCCGTCGTCGAGCACGGTCACCTGCGCACCGGCTTCGGCGAGTTCACGGGCGGCGGTGAGGCCGGCCGGACCGGCGCCCACCACCACTATGCGGGAGCCTTCCCGGACGGCGGGCGTGGGGACAGGGACGCGGGAGCGGCCGACGGCAGGGTTGACGGTGCAGGTCACCTGGCCGAGCCCCAGGTTGTCGATGCAGACGTTGCAGGCGATGCACGGGCGGTACCGCTCGTCGTGAAGGACGCCGCCAACGAAGGCGGGGTCGGCATGGATGGCGCGTGCCAGGCTGACGTAGTCGCAGGTGCCCTCGCTGAGGACCTCCTCGATGATGGCCGCGGAGTTCAGCCGGCCGGCCATGCCCAGGGGGAGGCCGAAGCGGCGGTAAGCCTTGGCGTAATCGGCCAGGATGCCGGGCTTCCACTCGCCCGGCTGCACGATCCATTCGCCTGCCTCATAGCTGCCGGCGGAGATGTCCAGGAAGTCGAGGTGCTCGAGGTGGGCCTTGGCGACGATCTCCAGCTGCCGGTCAGCGGTGATGCCGTCCGCCGGGCCCTCCACCACGGAGACGCGCATGCCGACGATGGCATCGGGAGCGGCGTGCCGGACTTGGTCGATCACCAGGTTCATGAAGCGTTCCGGTGCGGCGAATTCGTCCGTGCGGCGGTTGGAGACCGGGGACATGAACTGATGGATCAGGTAGCCGTGCGCGCCGTGGATGTTGATGACGTCGAAGCCGGCTTGCACCGCGCGGCGGGCGGCCTGCCCGTACGCGTCCACGAGGTCGTGGCACTCCCCGGCGGTGAGCTCGCGCGGCACCTCGCCGCCGGCCACCTCGCACGGCACCGGCGACGGCGCCAGGTTCTTGAACCCGGACACCGCGGCCTGCGCGGTGCGGCCGCCATGGTTGATTTCGACGGCGGCGAGGGCGCCCTCGGCGTGCAGGGCGTCCGTGAGTCTGCGCAGGCCCGGGACCATGGCATCGTTGTGCAGTCCCAGCTGGTGGGTGCGGCCCTTGCCGTCGGCGCGGACGTAGGTGGCCTCGGTGGTCACCATACCCAGTCCGGCCCTGGCACGGGTTACGAGGTAATCGATGTATTGCTCGGTGATGCGGCCGTCCGTGGTGCCGTAGTTGCGTTCCATCGGAGCGGACGCCAGCCGGTTACGGAGGGTCCGCGGTGTGCGGCCGTTGCGTCCGAGGGTCAGCGGGCGGGCTGCGTAGCGTTCGGTGGTCATGGGCCTTCCCTAGCGTGCGGCCGCAGTGCGGCTGGTGAGTTGAACTGCCGGTGCCTCCGGCGCGGAGTGCCGGCCGGTGATGTCCGGTGGCTCCACGGCGGCGAAGCGGACCGGGACGCCGGTCCGGGAGGATTCGTAGACGGCCAGCAGGATGCGCAGCGCCTTGGTGGCGTCCTCGCCCGTGATGGCCGGTTCGGTGCCGTTTTCCAGCGCGGCCACGAAGTCGCGGACCTGGCTGGTGTGGTGCGGAATGAGCTGGCCGTTGATGGAGGCCAGGTCCACGTTGGGGCGGACGCCGGCCGGGTGGACGGCTTCCGTGCTGATGGTCTCGCCGACGGCCCACAGGTCCAACCGGCCGTCGCTGCCCTCGGGGAACTCGGTGAGGGAAGCCGACGCGCCGGTCTCGCCGGTGATCCGGATCTGCACGCCCAGGCTGGGCGAGACCGCCGTCGAGGCTTCCAGCGTTGCCATGGCCCCCGAGGTGAACGTCAGGACGGCCGTGGCGGAGTCCTCCACCTCGATGTGGGCGCCGTGCTTGTAGCTGTTGATCCTGCCGTAGACCTCGGCGATGTCCCCCATGAACCACTGCAGCAGGTCGATGTAGTGGATGGCCTGCGTCATCAGCACGCCGCCGCCGTCGTTGGCCCAGGTTCCCCGCCAGGCGTCCTTGGAGTAGTACTCGGGTTCGCGGTGCAGCATCACCGAGCACTGGCCCATCACCGGGCGGCCCAGCGTTCCGTCGTCGATCGCCTTACGGATCCGCTGGGCGCCAGGCCAGAAGCGGCGCTGGAAGAGCACGCCCAGCTTCACGCCGGCGTCGGCGCAGGCAGCGGTCATCCGCTCGGCGGAGGGCAGGTCGGTTGAGATGGGCTTCTCGCAGAGCACGTGGACGCCGGCGGCGGCCGCCTGCAGCACCACTTCCTCGTGGGTGGGGTGCGGCGTGCAGACCGAGATGATGTCCACGCCGAGGTCCAGCAGTTCGCCCACCGTGCTCACGGCGTTCGGCACATCCCAGGACTCGGCAGTGGCACGGGCCCGGTCCAGGTCGATGTCGCAGACCCCGACGATCCGGACGTTGGCCAGGGAGCCGAAGGCCTCAAGGTGGTTGCGGGAAATGGCGCCGCAGCCGACGATGCCGACGCGGAAGGTGCGGGCGGATACTGATGGAGTCACGGGAGGATCAACTTTCTGGTGCGTGGATGCGGGCCGCCAGCCGGGCGGCCAAGCGGGCGGGGCGCTGGGCACAAACTGGTGCGTTAGGCGGAAACGCGGCGCTTCCGGGGCAGGCCGAGCTCTTCGAGCGGGGTCCTGTGGGTTTCCTTCGCCGTCGCAATGGCGATCGCGGAGACCGCCAGGCAGACCACCGTGAAGCTGGCCACCGGGATCCAGCCGCCGGGGCCGGGCTGTGCGAGGACCGTGGCGATGACGGGGGCGAACCCGGTGAGGATCAGTCCCACCTGGCTGCCGATGGCCATGCCCGAGTAGCGGACCGCTGCGGGGAACATCTCGGGGAAGAAGACCGTCCAGACGCCGTTCCAGCAGGAGTAGAACACGCTCATGTTCAGGAAGCCGAAAACGAAGATCAGGGGGACGTTGTGCTCGCTGATGGCCCAGAAGTAGCCGAACGAGGTGACAGCGCAGCCAAGGGCGCCCACCAGGAGCACCTTCTTGCGGCCGAACTTGTCCGAGATGATGCCGGCCAGCGGGATGGTGAACATGGACAGGCCAATGGTGACGGCGTTGACGGTGAGCATCAACGTCCGGTCCAGCCCGATGGAGCTTCCCGTGGCGTAGGCCAGGGCGTAGACAGTGAAAGTGGTCTGCATGACGGAGAACAGCATGACGAGGGCTACCCGCAGGACGTCGCGCCACTGGGTTTTCAGTACTTCGGCCGCGGGCATGCCCTTGGGCTTGGCCGGATCTACGGCTTCTTCGAAGACCGGCGGTTCCTCCAGCCGGGTGCGGATCCAGTAGGCGACGCCGAGGACCACAACGGAGAGCCAGAACGGGATGCGCCAGCCCCAACTGAGCAGCTGGTCTTCGGGGAGGGCCGCCAGCGGGATGAAGACCACGGTGGAGAGCACCATGCCGGAGGCGTAGCCGGTCATGACGAAGCTGGTGAAGAAGCCGCGGCGGCCTTCCGGGGAGTGTTCCATGGTGAGGGTGGATGCGCCGGCGGCTTCGGCACCCGCCGAGAAGCCCTGGGCCAGGCGGCCAACCAGGAGCAGGGCCGTGGCCCAGTAGCCTATTTGGCCGTAGGTGGGCAGGAAGCCGATGCCGATGGACGCGACGCCCATGATCACCAGCGTGATCATGAGGGCCTGCTTACGGCCCACCTTGTCACCGAAGTGGCTCATCACGATGCCGCCGAGCGGCCGGGCCAGGTAACCGACGCCGAAGGTGGCCATCGCTCCAAGCAGTGCCACCACGGGGTCGCCGCCGGGGAAGAAGATCTTGGGGAAGACCAGCGCTGCCGCGGTGCCGTAGATGAAGAAATCGTAGTACTCCAGGGTGGAACCCAGGAACGAGGCCAGCGCCGCTTTCCTGGGCATCTTGGCCGGACGGATTTCGGCCTGGTTTTGGATGTCCGGTTCCAGGACGTCGCCGCGCAGGACGGCAGTCTCCCGGACGTCAAGTGCCGGGGGTTCTTGGACAAGTCCCATTAGTGTCTCCTCATCGAGTTCACGGGCTAAGTGTGGTGGGAGCCGGCGCCACAATGCGGCGGCACGGTCCGTAAGAGTTCTCGCGGCCGGCGTCCTGTTCAGGGCCGGACTTCCGGGTGCCCGTTGGCGGTGGCTTGCGTGGCTCCCTGACTCAAAACTGTATGAGCGGCATCACGACAGACAGCGGTCAATCCCATTCAACGGGACGGTGGCGGATGCTTAGATGTTCGCGTCCCGGGCGTCCGCGGACTGGCGGCCCGTCTCGAGCCAGGGCCGGGTGCCGTACGGCCGGCGCTCCGCACCCATCGTTCGGGAGAGGCCGCGGCCCGCGGCCACCAGGACCGGGAGGATCACCTGGGGCTTCTCGTCAGCGGTGGGGACGACGACGGCGATCGCACCGATCACGCTATTGCCCTCACCAAACACAGGCACGGAGTACGCGGTGTTTTCGGGGACCAGGACGCCGGCCAGCCGGACGTAGCCCCGCTCGCGGATCAGGGCCAGGTGCGCGCGGATCTTGACGGGATCCGTTTCCGTAGCGGGCGTGGTCTTCTGCAGCGGGCCCGCCAGGAAACGCTCCTGGACGTGGCGGGGCATGTGGGCCATCATGGCGAGGCCCGATGACGTGTTGTGGATGTCCAGCCGGCCGGCGACGTCGGCGAGGTTCAGCACTGTGCCGTGCCGGTCAAGCCGCTCAAGGTACAGGACACTGCCGGATTCCACGTCGGGGACGGACAGGGAAACGTTCTCGCGGACGGCCGCGTGGACGCCTTCCAGGAAGGGAAGCCCGCGGCGCCGGAACTCTTCGAGGGGGTTGCTGCGCGAGGCGAGCTCCCACATTTTTACGCCTACGCCGTAGTCCCCGTCAGCGCCGCGGTTGAGCAGCCCGCTGTCCACCAGGCCGCCTGCCAGGCGGTGGGCGGTGCTGCTGGACATCCCGGTGATGCGGACCAGCTCAGCGAGCGTCAGCCGCGGATTCCCCCGGGAGAAGGCGTCCAGGATTTTCACCACGCGCTGGATGACGGACTCCCCCGATGCGGAGTTCGCCATGGTCCCTCCCGGTTGCGCCAGCTGTTGTCCTGCCAATATATCCCCCTGCCGGCAGGACCGCGGACGCGTGGAAGTAGCCCAGGACCGAGCAAAGCCGCACGCGGATACGAACCCCCGGAGCGGGCCATCAAGGGAACACCGCCGGGAGGAACTACGTGGAGCTGCGGCTGATCGGGGAACGCCGCGGCAAGGGGCCGACGGACAAACGTGTGATGCAGGACACACGGGAAATTCCACTGAAATGATTGCCTTGCGGCCCGGCTGTCCGCCACACTAAGGGTGGATCCGCAGGAACGACACAACGTTCCCGGTCCCTCCGCCGGAAGCTTCGCACCGGCCCCGCCCCATCACAGAATGCCGGGCCCCCTCGAATTATCTCCAGCCTCAACCGGCGCTACTTTTGTCCTCGGCAATTTTGTCCAAGGAACACCCCTCACCAAATCCGCCCTCAGAGGCCTACCGCCCCGTCATCGCGAAAGAGAGCACCCCATGATCAAGCACCACTCGGACATCCTGCTGGAAATCATTGCCCACGACCCCGCAACCATCGAAAACGACCTCAACAGTGCGGTGGACATCGCCCTCCGGCACGCCATGCAGGAGCGGCGCCACGGTGTGCTGGTCACCCAGACCGGCTTCTCCAGTTACACCGTGGCCGTCAGCCGCGACGTTCCCTACGGCGAAACCCGCGAACTGCGGCAATGGGCTTCCATGGCATAGGGCAGCAGCGGAGGCGCCTGTACTCGCTTCCCGCCCGCCTGTAGCGTGGGAAAGTCAGTGCACTTTCTACACGCTCGTGCAGTCAGACACCGCAAGACGAGGAGTAGTCAATGAGCACGGAACACAACGAGCCCCAAGACATCGTGAGCGACGGCGTCGAGGACGGAACAAGACCAGTGCCGAGGGAGGAGCCGGCGGACCGCAGCTCCGGCCGCCACGCAGCCTCCGGCCCCGCTGATGGCGGCCCGGCCGGCTCAGGAGGCACCAGGCCTCCGGGACCGGCCGAGGAACAGAACAGCGAAACCGCGGACGACCGGGGCCTCACCACGGAACCCAGCTCCAGCGACTGACCCGGGTGACAGAAGAAGAGAGGCCCGACGGCGGCAATTGCCGCCGTCGGGCCTCTCTTCTTCTGTGGTCACGCAGTTGCTGCGCGACGGTCAGGCAGTCTGGCCGGCGTGCTCGCCTTCCTCGATCTCCTCGAGCAGTTTGTCGTTGAAGGCGTTGAGGTCGCCGGGGTGCCTGCTGGTCACGAACCCCTGGTCCACCACCACTTCCGCGTCACTCCAGTCCGCACCGGCGTTCTTCAGGTCGGTCTGGAGCGTGTGGTACGAGGTCAGCTTGCGCCCGCGGACCACTCCGGCGTCGATCAGCAGCCACGGGCCGTGGCAGATGGAGGCCACGGGCTTGTGCTGCTCAAAGAAGCTGCGGGCAAAGGCCTGGGCGTCCTTGTCCACGCGAAGGTGGTCGGCGTTGACCACACCGCCGGGGATGACCAGGGCGTGAAAATCGGAGGCATTGGCCTCCGCCACCGTGATGTCGACGTCGAAGGTCTCGCCTTTTTCGGTGCCGTCGTAACCCTGCAGCTTTCCCGCCTTGGGCGCGACGAGCGTGGGCTCGCCGCCGGCTTCCTTCACGGCATTCCAAGGGCTGGTGAGCTCCACCTGTTCCACGCCGTCGGTCAGCAGGAACGCAACCTTCTTGCCTGCAATATTGTGCGCTGACATATGTCCTCCTCTTGCCGGATTCCTTACGGGTTTAACACTAGGAACCCCGGAAATAATAAGCAAGCTGATAATCCTGCTGCGCCGGACAAACAGTGCGGGCCAAACAGTGCCGGACAAACAGTGCCGGACAAACAGTGCTAGCACGGAAGTCAGCGACAGCACCCCCGCCGCACCATGGAAACACGGCATCAGGAAAGGATTCCTGGCCGAAACCACAATCACCGCAACAGGAGCAAACAAATGTCCATGACCGCCGGAACAACGAAGTCCCGTCCCTCCCGCGCCAAGATCGCACTCGTTTCAGCAATGACGCTGGGACTTGCTGCGGGCGGCGTCGCCCTGGCCGCGCCTGCCCAGGCCGCCACCACCAACTACGCCTGCACCGTCACCCCGCTGAAGCCCGTCTTTGCCGGTTTCAACTCCTCGGGCACCAAGCTGGTGGATTACCAGATCCAGGTGCGCTGCTACAACAACCGTTCCGTCTACATCGAGCAGCAGCGTTGGGAAAGTGACGACTGGCCCAACGGCGACGACCACCTCGGCAACTCCAGCTTCAGCCGCAGCCTCGGCTACTACAGCGGCACTGTCACCATCCACAACGTCCGGACCCTGACCAATACGGAGATCGGCAATGAGGAGGTGTACCAGAAGGTCCGCCACCAGGAAGGAGCCGGCGGGGTCTGGTCGCCGTTCACGGGCTGGAAGAGCAGCGGCACCACGTCCATGTCCAACTAGCGCGATGTCCAACTAGCGTCCCTCTGACCGGAACCCGGCGGCCGTCCCACAAGGGCGGCCGCCGGGTTTGCTAGTGCTGGCGCAGGTAGGTGAGCACGGCGAGGACCCGGCGGTGGTCCTCGGGTTCAGGTCGCAGACCAAGCTTCAGGAAGATGCTCCGGATGTGCGCCTCCACCGTCCGCTCCCCCAGGAACAGGGTCTTCCCGATCGCCTGGTTGGTGCGCCCCTGGGCCATCAGTTCCAGGACGTCCCGTTCCCGGCTGCTGAGCTCATCTTCCCGCTGGTGGCCGTTATGCGGCCGCGCCACCATCCGTGCCACCAGTTCAGGGTCGACGGCGGTCCCGCCGGCTGCCACCCGGTGCAGCGCGTCGATGAACTCGTCGATGTCCGAGACCCGCTCCTTCAGGAGGTAGCCCAGGCCTTTCGCTCCGTTCCCCAGGAGCTGCATGGCGTTTTCCGTCTCCACATACTGGGACAGCAGGAGGACGCCCGTTCCGGGTTGGTCTTGCCTGATCGCCGTCGCGGCCTGGATCCCTTCGGTAGTGAAGGTGGGCGGCATGCGGATGTCGACGACGGCAACATCGGGCTGAAGGGCGGCAACACACGCCAGCAGTTCCTGGCCATCCGCAGCCTCGCAGACCACCTCCAGCCCTTCGGAGGCGAGCAGCGCGGCCAGGCCCCGGCGCAGCAGCGCCGAATCGTCCGCGATGGCGACGCGCAATGTCATGGCATGTCCTCCGTGGGGTCGGCCGCGAACGGCAGGGTTGCCGCCACGGTTGTTCCGCCGCCTTCCGGACTGGTGACCGTCAGGGAGCCGCCCAGGGCTGCCGCCCGGTCGGCCAGCCCCAGCAGCCCGCCGTCGGCCCCGGGGCTTGCCCCGCCGATCCCGTTGTCCGTGACGTGGAGCCTGAGTCCGGCGTCCGCGCCCGTGACGCTGATCTGCAGGTTCGAGGCACGGGCGTGTTTGGCCGCATTGGTCACGGCCTCGGCGCAAATGAAATACGCCGCGAGTTCCACCTGCGGCGGCGGCCTCTGCGGCAGGTCAACGTCCAGTTCGATGGGGAGCGCCGAGCGCTCGGCGAGCGCCGTCAGGGAGCCTGCCAGCCCCCTTTCCCGCAACGACGGCGGGTAAACGCCCCGGGCCAGCTCACGAAGTTCCGCCAGTGCGACGGCGAGCTCGTCGCTGGCCTGGTCCACCAGCTCCTTCATCTCCGCCGGGGTCGCGGCCCGCCGCGCCCTTGCCAGGTCCATGGACACCGCAACGAGCCGCTGCTGGGCGCCGTCGTGAAGGTCCCGCTCGAGCTCACGACGCCGGGCGTCCCCGGCCGTGACAATCCGTTCCCGGGAGCGCCGGACCTCGATCAGCTGGTCCCGCAGCTGCTGTTCCATGTTCTGGTTGTCCAGGGCCAGGGACGTGGCGCTCCGCACGGCGGCCATTAGCTGGGGCTGGTCCCGGAGGGCCTCGTCGAAAACCAGCGCCCCCACAGGAGTGCCGTTGCGCTCCAGCACCATGGCCGCCCGCCCGGATCCGTCCTCCGGGACCGCGCGGGGCACGCCGTCGTCGTCCACGAAGCCGGACAGCGCGGGCGACCACCGCCACAGACTGAGGGTGGGGTCCCGGACCGACCTGCGCAGGGCCCGGATGAGCCGGTCGCTGACCGGCGCCATCCCGATCTCCACCATCAGCTCGCTCAGGGCACCGCGGGCGAACCTGTAGCGCCACAGCCCCAGCAAGACGGCGAGCGGGACGATCGCCGTCGCCGGGTACTGCCAGAACAGAGCCTCGTTGGAGAGTGATCCGGTCAGCTGCACCACGGCGAGCGAGACCCAGACGGTGGACGCGGTCTTGATGATCACCGCCAGCCACAGCGGCAGGAATGCTGCCCGGTACGCGGGCGAGCCGGACCGCCAGCGGGAGACCAGCACGGCCACAATGGCCATGCCGATGCCCACCTGGACAATGCGGGCAGCGTCCCCGATGGCGCTGGTCAGCTGCGGGCTGTCCCACAGCAGAAGCAGGTTGCGGGAGGTGGACTCCCCCGCCGCGATGTGCAGCCGCGGGTCGAAAAAGGCCCAGCTCGCCACTGCGATGACTGCCCAGGCAGCAAAGAAGAAAACGACGGCAGCCCGTTCCGCCCGCGAGCGCAGGACTCCCGAGGGGAAGCTCAGGGCCAGCTGCAGCAGCGGCGGCTGGTACATGAGCGTCAGCGCCACACCGGCTGTGAACAGCACCGGATCACTGGACCGCCGCACTCCGGCGGCCAGCCACAGCAGTCCGGCGAGCACCAGCAGAAGGCCGGGATTCCGGTTGGGCCGGGTCTGCCACGCCGTCATGCCGGCCAGGACAAAGGCCAGTCCCACTGCCACGAACAGGGAGAGTTCAAACACGGAGAAAGGTGCCCTGTCCGGGTTCTCGCCCCAGCGGATGACTCCTTGGGCATTCAGGACGCCCAAGGTCCGGGCGGGATCCTGCAACGCAGCCGGTGCCCAGTCGATCGAAATCAGCACCAGGGCCAGGACGCCCACGGTGGCAGCCACTACGAGAACCAGTTGCTTGGGAGTCACGGTGCTTCCCTCCGCCAAGCTTAAGAATCCCATGCCACGGGGCCCCCGGCCATAGTTCGGGGCCATGTTCGGGGCCATGGCTCGGACGTGCAGCCGGGGGCAGGTCAGCCGGCATCTAGTTGCGGCGCGAGCCGGTAGCCGATTCCCCTGACGGTCTCAACCCATCGCGGCGCGCGCGAATCGTCCCCCAGCCTTTTCCGCAGATTCCCCATGTGGACTTCGACGGCGCGCTCTTCGGCGGTGCTGACATAGGAACCGGTGTCGTAGGGTTCGTTCCTCAGGCGGCGGACCAGGTCGGCCTTGGTCTGCACCAGGCGTCCGTTTTCCAGGAGGACCAGGAGGAGATCGAACTGCGTCCGGGTCAACTCAACCCTCGTTCCCTCAAACTCGGCGGTCCTGGTTCCCTCGCTCAGCGTGAGCCCGTTGTGCTCGAACTCCGCGAGATCTGAACCGGAACGGTCTCGCTCACGGGGTCCGACCTGCAGCATGCCGGCCGGACGCGTTGGCACGGCCGGCCCGGCAGGGGCTCCGCGCAGGTCACCGGCAGGCACGGCCGCCTCGACGGCCTGCCTGGGCCGGCGGAGCATCGCGGCGATCCTCGCGCGGAGCTCGCGGGGGCGGAAGGGCTTGGTCAGAAAATCGTCCGCCCTGCTTCGAATCCCATGATGGCGTCGGCTTCGTCCACCCGGCCGGTCACGATGACGAGGTAGGCGTCGCTGAACGTGCGGATGCGGCGGGAGGCCTCAAGGCCGTCAAAGTCCGGAAGCCCCAGGTCCATGGTGACCACCACGGGGTTGTACCGGCGGACCGCCTCTACCCCTTCGAGCCCGGAAGACGTCGCGTAAACGGAGAACCCTGATTGCAGCAGCACTTCCCTGAGGGAATGCCTGACGTCGTCGTCGTCCTCTACAACAACGGCAATACCGCGTTCTTCCATCTATGCCCCCATAGTCTCCGGTCACACCCTTAAACATTCGTCTGCGAAAACACCTTGGATGGGTATTTCCATTATCTGGATTTAAGGGGGTTCGTTGATGAGCCTACACACGGAGCGAGATGCGGCATCGCCGGGTCATCAAATCTTGTGCATCTCTTGAGACGACCACGGGAATCCTCCTGAACTTGAGCAAAAATTGCGTCAAAGTCGCGTCATTCGTGATTCCGCCGGTCCACCCTTGAGTCATACATCCAGGCGGGAACCCAGCACCCGTGAGAAGGAAGCATCACAGGCTGCAAGGAAGCAGGACTGGCCATGAAAAAGGCTCCAGCTGTCAATGAAGTCGCCGCGATCCACGGCGTCATTACCGATCAGGCACCGGTGGATTTTCATGCCCTCGGGCTCGCCGGCTGCATAGACCGGCTCGCCGCCCCGCTCCGGGAGCAGGGGACCACGGTCCGGTGGGAGACGCCGCACCACGGTATCGAGATCCCGGCCGGCAGTGCCGGGCTGCTTTACCACGCCGCGCAGGAGGCGCTGAGCAACGCTTTCAAATTCGCCGCCGCCACCGAACTCACGGTCCGGCTCGCTGCGGTGCACCACGGCATCCGGCTGACCGTGGCTGACAACGGCACCGGTTTCGACCGCGCTGACCGCTGCGGCAGCCGGCCGCAGGGGTTCGGACTGCTCCTGATGTCCATCGCGGTCCACGAAGCCGGCGGCACCGCGACCGTCGACACCGCGCCCGGCCAGGGCACACGCATCACGGTCACCCTTCCACTGGACTGACCGCCACGCTTCACGGGGGGAAACACCATGCACCTCAGTCCGGGCCGCTGTGCCCACAGGACCAGCCACCTGCTCCAGTATTATTCTGCCCATGACCAGGCCTGCGGTGAAGGTGCCTGTCGCGGGCGTTTCCCGCACAGCGCTCGATACCGCATGGGACCGGATCTTCTTCCTGGTCGGTGGTGTCGCCGCCGTCTGGTTGACCTATCTCCTCCTTGAGCTGAGCTTCCAGTGGGGCTGGGGCCAGCTTTGGTTCATGTTCATCTTTTGGGCCATGCTCGCCTACCTCGTGCTGCCCAGGCTCCACTCGATCCTGACCCGCCTCTATGTGCCCGATTACTTCATCGGGCGCGCCCGCACCAGCGACGGCCTCCTCGGCGATCCGGTGAACGTTGCCCTGCTTGGCTCCGAAGCCCAGCTCCACCACGTGATGCGCCGGGCGGGCTGGACCATCGCGGACGACGTGACCCTCGCCAGCAGCTGGAGGATCGTCACCTCCACCGTGCTGCGCCGCAGCTACCTTGAGGCTCCGGTCAGCCCGCTCTTCCTGTTCGGCCGGCAGCAGGACTTCGCCTACCAGCAGGAGGTGGACGGAAACCCCGGCAAGCGCCACCACGTCCGTTTCTGGCGATGCCCGCCCGGCTGGCTGCTCCCCGGCGGCGTGGCCGCGGACTGGTTGGCTGCCGGTACCTATGACCGCAGCGTCGGCTTCTCGCTGTTCACCCTCCAGATCACGCACAAGATCGACGAACACACGGACGACGAGCGGGACCATATCGTCGCGTCCATTTCCGACGCCGACCCGGCAGCCGTCGTCCGGGTCATCCGGGACTTCTCCACCGGCTACCACAGCCGCAACGGCGGGGGTGATGAGATTGCCACCGACGGAGACCTCCCCATTGTTGACCTGCGCGCAACGCCGGTGCCCGGACTTGCCGCGCCGCGGCTCCCGAGCGACAGCCGGAACAGACGGCCCGCCCCCACCATCATCGGGGCGGTCCTCGTCGCCGGCCGTGCAGTGGCCGCGGCAGCCCTGGCCGTGTCCATCATTCTTTTCCCGGCCGCGCACCTGGAGCCGCTCCTTCAACCTGGCAGCGGAACCAGGGCGGGCCTGACCACGGGCCAGGCGCTGCTGGCGCTTTACCTTGGCGTGGCCGTGGTGGCCCTTTTTGCCTTCGCTGAAATGCTTCTCGCCTGGTTCGTTTTCCTGGGCCGGAACTGGGCGCGAACGCTCACGATGGCGGTGAGTACGGCGGCGATCGGCTTGCAGGTCATTGACGTGGCCAACGGCGGCCCGGGGATCACCCTGCAGACCAACCTGCCAGGCCTCACCCTGGATATCCTGCTGATCCTGGCCCTGTCCAGCGAGCGGTCCCGCATCTACGCCCGGCGCGACCGCAAGGAGCCAAAACGGATCGCAGCACGTCCGGGCGGCCGCGCGGCGATCTAATCGACGGGCGAACTGACCGACGCGGCGAAGTGACCGACGGTCAGAGCGTGGACGGGTCCGTGTTCGCTCCGCAGAGGATCACGGCTACGCGCTCGCTCTGCGTCGGGACGTAGGCCCCCGAGGCCAGGGCGGCAAAAGCGGCCGCCGCGCCATGCTCCACCACCATCCGGTAGTCGGCCCACAGCCGCGAGCGCGCGGCGACGATCTCGTCGTCGGACACCAGCACGCCCACCACGCCCGTCCGTACCGCGACATCGAAACCGATCTGTCCGATCCGGCGCGCCCCCAGCGAGTCGGCGGCGATCCCGGAGACGGCCACGTCCACCGGCGTGCCTGCCTTCAGCGCGGCGTGCAGGGTGGGGGCCGTTGCCGGCTCCACGGCCACCACCTTGGCAAAGCCTTCGACGGCGGCCGCTATCCCGGCCATCAGGCCCCCGCCGCCCACTGCCACCAGCACGGTATCCACGCCGCCCAGTTGTTCCAGGAGTTCCGAGCCGACAGTGCCGGCACCGGCGGCAATCTCGGGCTGGTCGTAGGCGTGGCAGTACACGGCCCCGGTTTCGGCCGCATACGCGATCGCGGCGTCGTAGGCGACGGCGTATTCGGCACCGCGCTGGACGACGGACGCCCCGGATTCCCGGAGTTTCTTCACCTTCATGGCCGGGGCGGTCTCGGGGACAAAGACCGTGGCAGGCACGCCTGCCTGTGCTGCGGCATAGGCGTTGGCGAGGCCGGCATTCCCTCCGGAGGCGACGACGATTCCGATGTCCTCTTTGAGCTCGCCCCTCTCGCGGCAGGCCAGCACGCGGTTGAACGCACCCCGGGCCTTGAACGTACCCGTGTGCTGCATGAACTCGCATTTGAGCCAGACAGTCCCGGGGAAGCTCTCCCGGTCCGCTTCGATCACCGGAGTGCGGCGGATCAGCCCGGCGATCCTGTCTGCGGCTTCATCGACGTCGTGGCGTGTGATCATGTTATCCCCGGGTTGCAGTAGTGAGTGGTGCGGCGGCCCGGCCGCCGTAGTCGTGGCCGATCTGCCGTGCGGCGTCCTGCAGCAGCGGAACCACCGTTTTTTCGATGGCTTCCGCCGGGGCCCGGTGGGTCTGGAGGGACACGTTGACCGCGGCGACCACCTCGTGGCCGCGCCAGACCGGAACGGCCACACCGCGGAGGCCCTCCTCCAGTTCCTGCGAGACCATGGACCATCCCTTCGTCCTGGCCTGGTCCACCTCGGCCTGGAGCTGCTCCAGGCTCCCGATTGAGCGTTCGGTAAACCGCTGCAGCTGGACGGACTCGAAGTACGTCTCCAGCTCGGCGGTGGACAGCGCACCCAGCAGGACCCGGCCCATCGAGGTTGCCCAGGCGGGGAACCGGGTGCCCACACTGATGGAGACACTCAGGAGCCGGGGCGACGGAACGCAGGCGACATAGACGACGTCGGTGCCGTCGAGAATGCACAAGGAGGTCGTTTCGTTGAGTTCCGCGGCCAGCGACTTGAGGTGCCGCTCGGCGATTCTCGGAAGTGCCAGGTTCGCCAGGAAGGACTGTCCGATGTCCAGCGAACGGGGCGTCAGTTCGAAGTACGGACCGTCGGCACGAAGGTATCCGAGGTCGGTCAGCGTCAGCAGGAACCTCCGGGCGGAGGCCCGGGTCATGTCCGATTTTGCGGCGACCTGGGACACAGTCAGGCGGGGCTCGTCGGGGGCGAAGGAGCGCAGCACGTCAAACGCTTTTTCCACAGACTTCACGAAGTAATCGGGTTGCTCCGCCATGGAATCGCTTGCCCTCCCTGAAGCTCAATGTCGGCCTCCGCGGACGCGGGTCCGCAGGCTTATTCCGATCATATCCGGATAAAGCGCGGCGGGTCCGCGGGGTCAGACCGGTTTCGGCCCGTGGTCAGTTCCCTGTCCTGATGTCCGCGAGTGTCCGGCCCAGGAGGGCACCGGTCTCCGGTGCCAGTCCAAGGATGGGGATCATAGCCACCGCCTGCGCCCGAAGGTGGTCCCAGCCGTCGGCACAAGGCAGGCCCTGCGCCCTCGCGGCTGCGATGGTGGCAGTCGTGTGGCCTGCATAGACGAAGTCATAGACAAAGGTGTCCGGCGAGAGCCCTGCAGGACCCCAGGCAGGTTCGTCGGCACTGCTCTTGCCGAGGGGCGTCGCATTGACGATCAGCGAGGCGTCCGCCGCATGATCCCGCGCCTCGGCCCACGTCACTGCAGCGGCTTCCATGCCCAGGCTGGTGGCGAGATCCAGCAACTGCCGCGACGCACGCGGATCCTTGTCTGTCACAGTGACCCGGTCCGCCAGTTCCGCCAGCGCGACCAGTGCTGCACGCGCGGCGCCGCCCGCCCCGAGCATCAGGGCATGCCGCTGGTGCCCGCCGCCCAGCAGCTCGGCGACGGCAGTGATGTCAGTGTTGTGTGCACTCAGCCGCCGCCCGTGCCGGACCAGCAGGTTGGAAGCTCCGCTGATCCGGACCTGTTCGGTAACAGTGTCAGCCGTCCCCGCGGCCCACTGCTTGTGGGGCATTGTCACGTTTGCGGCCACGACGTCGGCGCCCAGCATCGCGGCGCGGACGCCGGACATGTCCTGCCCGGCGGGGACATCCCAGGCCTCGTAGGTCCAGCTGCTTCCCAGCTGTTCCAGGACAGGACCCCAGAGCCCGGGTGACATGGCGGCCGAGGCTTGCGAGCCGATGAGGAACAGCCGGGAGGCCGGTGTGCGGTTTTCCATGGTGGCACCTTTCGCTTGGGAGACTCAGCCGGGGGTGTTGTGAGGCACCTCACTCTGCGCTACTCTTTCAATAATCGCATACCGCACAGCTGTTCGGAATGCGCACAAATTTAGCAAACAACGACCGTCTTTCAGCGCGGAAGGGCAAGCACCATGACAAATACAGCTACAGGCGCCAGCATCGGAGCCGAACAGCGCCAGCTCAAGCGGGCCAAGAAAGCAGCCCTCGCCGCGTTCCTTGGCGGCGCGCTGGAGTATTACGACTTCTTCATTTACGCGACCGCCGCGTCGCTGGTCTTTTCCAAGATCTTCTTTCCGGCAGGAGACCCCACCGTTGCCCTGATCGCTTCTTTCGCCACCTTCGGCGTGGCGTATGTGGCACGCCCCTTCGGCGCGGTGGTCTTCGGCCACCTGGGTGACAAGATCGGCCGCAAGAACACCCTGGTGCTGACGCTGGTGCTGATGGGTTCGGCCACGTTCCTCATCGGCATGCTGCCCGACTTCAACACCGCCGGCTACTGGGCCCCTGCCCTGCTGGTGCTCCTGCGACTCATGCAGGGCCTCTCCGCAGGAGCCGAAACGGCCGGCGCCTCCGCCCTGTCCACCGAGGAGGCCCCGGAAGGGCGCCGCGGCTTCTTCGCAAGTTTTGCGATGAGCGGCATCTCCGCCGGCATCGTCCTGGCCTCGCTGGCATTCCTGCCCGTGGCTGCCATGAGTGAAGCCGACCGCCTCGCCTGGGGCTGGCGCATCCCGTTCTGGCTCTCGTTGATCGTGCTGATCGTCGCGTACCTGGTCCGCCGCTCGCTCGAGGAACCCGAAGTGTTCGAGGAGAAACATGATCACGGCGAGCTGGTGAAGCTCCCCTTCGCCAAGATGTTCAAAACGCACCCGGCCCAGTTCTTCCAGGTGGCCCTGATGTCCTTCGAGACCGTCACCAACACCTTCATGCAGTCCTTTGGCCTGGCCTATGCGGTGTCTGTCGGGGTTCCCGCTTCCACCATGCTCTGGGTCAGCATCACCGGCAACGTCCTGGCCATCGCAACCCAGCCGCTGATGGCCTGGTTCTCTGACAAGTACGGCCGCCGCCCGGTGTTCATCACCGGCGTCCTCGGATCAGGAGCCATGATCTTCGTCTACTTCTCCGTGATTTCCACCGGCAACGTCCCCATGATCTTCCTGACAAGCACGCTGATCACGGCCGGCACCTACGCCATGTCCAACGCCATCTACCCGGCCTGGTTCTCGGAGCTATTCAACGTGAAAGTCCGCTACTCGGGCATGGCCATCGGCCTGCAGGTCGGCATTCTGTGCGCCGGCTTCACCCCGCTGCTCGGCACCGCACTCGTCGGCGCGGACAAGGCAAACTGGGGCCCCGCCGCCTGGATCGTGGCCGCGTCCTCGCTCCTGGCCGTCGCCGGTGCGATCTGGGCCCGCGAGACCAGCAAGACCCCGCTGCGCGAACTGGGCAACTCGGTCCACTGACGGACAGTCGGTCCGGCCTGCCGGGACCCGGGTCCCGGCAGGCCCGCGCACAGTTGCCCGCCGCAACAATGGGACCTTGTTGGCTGGAGGCCGGGGGAAACAACACAGCGGTTGCCATTTGCCACCAGAGGAGTTCCGATGGGCCACATCAAGCTGAACACAACGATTGACGCACCCGTGGAGCGGGTCACGGAGATCGCCACGGATCCGCGGCACTGGGCCTCCTGGTGGGTGAATCTCGGAGAAGCCAAGAAAGTAACGGGCGACGGCGGTGCCGGCACCGTGGTGGAGCACAGTTACCTGATGGCCGGCGTTCCGTTTCCGGTGACCACGCACGTTGTGGAGAACCAGCCGACGCCCGCCGGAGGGAAACACCTACGGATTGAATTCGACGGTCCGCTCAAGGGCTGGCAGAACTGGGATTACGAACCAGCTGGGACCGGGACGCTCGTCTCTATGGAGATCGAATACAACGTGCCGGGCAGTGCGATCGGCAAGTTCGTGGACCATGTCATGATTGAACACCTCCAGGAACGCGCACGGCAGCAGACGCTGGAAAACCTCAAGCTCATTGCGGAGCGCTAAGGGCCGACCATCAAGGCCGTACGCCGCAGCCTGGCCACCAGCGTCGCGGCGAGTAACGCCGTCGTGATTTCCATGGCGATGATGGGGAGCATGCCCCCGGCAGCGGAAACCGCGGCGTCCGCTGCCGGCAGCCCGGAGACCCCGTGGCTGTGGCCGGCCGGACCGGCAGCCGGCACGTCGCCCAGCAACAGGAAAGCGTGCACGGCGGCCATCGCCAGCGCGCACGCCATCACCTGCCGCAGCGAACCAGGCCTGCCGTCGCGCCAGATGTGGACCGCGCACGGCAGGCATACCCCCACCATGGCCAGCATCAGCAGGTTCAGCCACATCCCGTGGTGGTTTCCCGCGACGAGCCACAGGTGCACCAGGGAGGACGCAACAGTGGCCGCGGCAACGGCGCGCATGTGCAGCACGGGCCGGGGGTGGCGGACGGAGCCGGCGGCGCGGCTCCATCCACGCAGTGCTGTCATGGCGTCGTCCTAGCCGTGGCAGTGTGCGCCGGCGGCGGGCGTGCTGTTCGGGTTGGCTGGCACATCCAGCACGGGGCTGCGGTCGAAGAAACCCTCAGGCCGCAGCTTGAAGCCGACCGTGTCCACGGGCATGATGGGCCAGTCCTCGATCCGGGGGAAGTGGGTCAGGCCGAAGGTGTGCCAGACCACGATGTCCTGGCCGTCGATCTCGCGGTCCTGGGCGATGTAGGCCGGCAGCCCCGCTCCCCCGGAGTGCTGGTTCACGAAGTCGCCGGTGGGGTACCGCTCGTCCTCTGCGAACCGGGTCACCCACAGGTCCTTGGTGGCGAACGCCGCCCGGCGGGCAATGGAGGAATCCGGATCCGCCAGGAGCGTGGGCTGGCCCTGGGCATGCAGCTTGTAGCCCACCGGTTCGCCCAGCCGGTTGCGCGACTCCGGGTTGGAGATGATCCAGGTCCGGCCGCTGCGTGCATCGGCTTCCCGGACGGCCTCGGATTCCCGGGTCAGGACAGTCCTCTTCCGGGAAAACGCGTTGCCGCGCTCGTTGCCTTCGCCCATGGGCGGCCGGACCACGTCCTCCTCCTCCACCCGGTTGGTGAAGCCGTCAATCGCCATGTCCAGGCGGGCGCTGAAGAGGTGCTGGTGGAACGGTGCGCCGAGCCCCGGTGCGAGCTGGGAAATGTTGGCCGAGCCGCCTTCGGGGAAGGCGCTGGTGAAGACGACGCCGGTGGCCTTGGCCTCGAATTCGATGGTGCCGTCGAGGTAGAGGTACCAGTAGAAGCCGTAGTCGTAGTTGCCTATGGTGGTGAAGAAGGAGATGACCAGGCGGCGGTTGCGGCGGGTGTAGTTGATGCCCGTCCAGAGGTCGCTGTGCTTTGCCAGGATGCCCCAGTCCTCCTCGTGCATGCAGATGCCGTTGCGGATTTCGCGTGGGTTGCCGAACGCATCGCTGATCACAGGGCTGAGGTACGTGATCTCGCCGAGGCAGTCGCAGCCCAGTTCGAGCGAGTTGGCGTACTGGCCCACCAGGTATTCGCCGGTGTCGAAGTAGTTCTGCCAGGACCGGATGGGCGACGGGTCGCCGTAGGGAACCACCATCTCGGCAATGGAGGCGCGGTTGATGATGGGGCGCTTCCGGTCGCCGTCCTGGAAAGCCAGGTTGTGCAGCACCACGCCCTCGCGGACATCGAAGCCGACGTCAACGCTCCACTTTTCCCACTCAACGTGGTTGCCGCCCGTGACCGTAAAGCTGGGCCCTTCGGGCTGCGTGATGTGGAGCGGCTTCTGGGTGGTGCGGACCGGACCGGTGAGCTCGGGGTCGGTGTAGTTACCGTGTTCGGCCGGGATGGGCACGGCTCCCAGGTCCAGGACCTGCGTGACTTCCCTGCTGACGACGTCGATGTAGGCCACCAGGCCGTCAACGGGATGCGCCCAGGCGCTGTCCTCGGGAAAGTCCTGCACAAAGGCCAGCCCGCGGAGGATGCGCCGGCCCTTTTCCTCCGGGTACTCGAAGACACCGGCGGACAGCGGAGCAACGCGGACCTTGCGGACGTCGAGTCCGCGGTCGGCCAGGGCCTTCAGCCACCGCCCGTCGGAGGCCAGGAGCTCCTCGACCACCTCGAACTCCTCTTCCAGCACCGGAAGTTCGCCGGCGACGGCGGTGTCCAGTTCGACGGCGGAGGTCACCTCGCCGCGCGTCACGGAGACCGTCACGTCGAGGGGGCGGCCGCCGGAAACATCGTGGACGAACACGCGGAAGCGACGGTCCTCGGAATCCTTGGCACTGCCCCGGGCGCGGTCCAGCAGGCCGAGGTAGGCGATCCGCTTCGCCGGGTCCAGCAGTCCCCCGGCGCGGAGAATGCCCTGGACTTCGGTGATTTCAGCGCCGGTTGCCAGGCGGTACGGGGTGACTGTGTCAGTTGATGCAAGTGTCATGCGCTCGACCTTCGTCCGGGACCGTGTTGGGGTCGGAATTTTTATTTTCTATAGTTGTAGAGAATAACCGTCCGTAAGATGGCTCACAATAGCCAGCCGCAAAATATTTCCGGGGGAGCACCACCGTGCCAAAGATTGTTGACCATGATGAACGGCGCCTGGAACTCGTGGATGCGACTTGGCGGATCATCGCGCGGCTGGGCATCGAAGGTGCCACCATGCGGGAGATCGCCCTCGAGGCCGGCTTCGCCAACGGCGCCTTGAAGCCTTACTTCCCCACCAAGGACACGCTGCTGACATTTGCCTTCGGTCACGTCTTCAACAGGACCAATGAGCGCATCCGGGAGGTGACGGCGGGCAAGGCCGGAATTCCGGCGCTCAGGGCTTTTTGCGTTGAGGTGCTGCCGTTGGACTCCGAGCGCGTCAATGAAGCGCGGATCGTGGTCCCGTTCTGGCAGAAGGCCATCAACGATCCGGAAAAGGCTGCCATCCACCGCGAGTCCATGGACCAATGGCATGCCGCGATCGTGGCGCACCTGGCCCAGGCCAGGACGCGGGGTGACGTGCATGCCGCCGTCGACGACTCAGCGGTTGCCGGTCACCTGCTGAACATGCTGCTGGGTGCGCAAATAGCTGCCGCACTCGCCCCGGACGGCCAGGCGGATCCGGGCCTGAACGACCAGCTGGAAGCATTCCTGACCCTGCTTCAGGCCGCGCCCTGATCTTTTTTCGACGTCCGTCGAAAAAAGATGACAATGCCAGCCATCGGCGCTAACCTGAAATGACTGTGTCGCAGGACACAGTATTGGGGAACCACTATTCAGATGGCTATCCGGCGTCAGGAACATCCATGTCTGCAATTACAGCCCGCCCCGCTGGCCAGGACCTCACGTCCAGCGTGGCCACCTCATTCGACCACTGGCGGCACCTCGTGGCGCAGTCCTTTGTGCCGCTGGCCGCCGAGACGGATCATCCCGACACTTTCCGCGGCCGGATGCGCTCCAGGGTCCTGGACCGGCTGTGCATCGTGGAGGTCTCCGCCTCGGGCCACAGCGTCCACCGCACGCCGGCCCTGGTGGCCCGGCCTGGCCAGCGCTATTTCAAGCTCAACCTCCAGCTGGAGGGCACCGGGCTGCTCATCCAGGACAACCGTGAGGCAGTGCTGCGCCCAGGCGACCTCGCCATTTACGACACCAACCGCCCGTACACCCTGGCGTTCGAAGAGCAGGCCCGGGTCATGGTGGTTATGTTTCCGCACGACTCCCTGTCCCTGCCCCCGGATTACGTGGGCCAGCTTTCGGCGGTCCGGCTGGCCGGCGGGCACGGGCTGACCGGCATCGTGGGCCCGTTCATTGCCCAACTGGCAGAGAACCTCGAGGCCCTCAGCGGCCCCAGCGGTTCGCGGCTGGCAGCCAACGCCCTGGACCTGGTATCAACCATGCTTCATTCTGAACTGGACATGGCCCGGGACAGCATGAAGCCCCAGGTACTGCTGGCCACGTCCGTCCGCGAATACATCGAGGCCAACCTCGCCGATCCGCAGCTTTCGCCGGCCAGCATTGCGGCGGCGCACTTCATTTCCACCCGCCACCTGCACAACATCTTCCACGAGACGGGCACCACTGTTGCCAGCTGGATCCGGAGCCAGCGCCTGGAACGCATCCGCCGCGACCTGAGGGATCCGCTACTCAACGGCACGTCCGTGGGGGCAGTCGCCGCACGGTGGGGGTTCCTGGACGCAGCGCATTTCAGCCGCACCTTCCGGGATGCCTACGGCGAATCCCCCAGCGACTGGCGCCGCGGCGCCTGAATCGGCTGCTAGATCAGGCCCTGCGCAAGCATGGCGTCGGCCACCTTGACGAAGCCGCCGATATTGGCGCCCAGCACATAGTTGCCGGGTTCCCCGTACTCGTCGGCTGTGGAGGCGCAGCGGTGGTGGATCCCCACCATGATGTCCGTGAGCCGCTGTTCCGTGTGCTCGAACGACCAGGAGTCGCGGCTCGCATTCTGCTGCATCTCCAGCGCGGACGTCGCCACGCCGCCCGCGTTGGCGGCCTTGCCCGGGCCGAACAGCACGCCGGCCTCCTGGAACACCGCTACGGCCTCGCGGGTGGACGGCATGTTGGCGCCTTCGCCGATGGCGAGCAGTCCGTTGCGGACCAGCCTCGCGGCAGCATCGCCGTCGAGCTCGTTTTGCGTCGCGCACGGCAGCGCCACCGTCGCGTCGACGTCCCACACCGAACCGGCCTCCACATAGGAGACGCCGGAACGGCGCAGCGCATAGTCCTTCAGGCGTCCGCGCTCCACTTCCTTGATCTCGCGGAGAAGCCCGACGTCGATGCCCGCCTCGTCCACGATGTAGCCGGAGGAGTCGGAGCAGGCCACCACCGTGGCACCGAGCGACTGGGCCTTGGCGACCGCGTTGATGGCCACGTTCCCGGAACCGGAAACCACCACGCGCTGCCCGTCGAAGGACTTTCCGCGGGTCTTCAGCATTTCCTGGGTGAAGATCACCGTGCCGAAGCCGGTGGCCTCGGGCCGGACCAGCGACCCGCCCCAGGAGATGCCCTTGCCGGTCAGGACGCCGGATTCGTAGCGGTTGGTGATGCGTTTGTACTGGCCGAAAAGGTAGCCGATTTCGCGCCCGCCGACGCCGATGTCGCCGGCCGGCACATCGGTGTATTCGCCGATGTGGCGGTACAGCTCGGTCATGAAGGACTGGCAGAACCGCATGACTTCGGCATCGCTGCGGCCGCGGGGGTCGAAGTCCGAGCCGCCCTTGCCGCCACCGATGGGCATGCCGGTGAGGGCGTTCTTGAAGATCTGCTCGAAGCCGAGGAATTTCACGATGCCCAGGTAGACGGACGGGTGGAATCGCAGGCCGCCCTTGTAGGGGCCGAGCGCCGAGTTGAACTCCACCCGGAAGCCGCGGTTGATCTGCACGCGGCCCTGGTCATCGGTCCACGGCACCCGGAAAATGATCTGGCGTTCGGGTTCGCAGAGCCGCTCCAGGATGGCCGCTTCGAGGAATTCGGGGTGACGGTCGTGGACAGGGCCCAGGCTTTCAAACACCTCGACCACTGCCTGGTGGAACTCCGCTTCTCCGGGGTTCCTGGCCAGGACGGTGTCCCTGATGGCCTCGAGCCGTGCATCCATGATGATTCCTTAAGTCGAACCGGGGCCCGGGACGTCTCCGGCGACGCCGCACCGGCAGCCTTTTATTGAAACTTCAACATACCCAATTGTGACTGCGAGGGCCACCCACGGCCAGTCGCCGTTCCACTAACCTCCGTATTGTGACATCTAATATCCATAAAACGAAAGTTACGGCCTCGGTTCCAGCTCCGGCGGGGGACTCCTGATGGCCCACATTTGCCTGCTTCTCTCCGGGCCCGCGCTCCTGATCAACGGGCTCGCAGCGCTGAAGCTGCTCCCCCGCAGGGACTCCGCGGTGATCAGCCTGGTCATCGGCAGCATCCAGCTGGTCCTCGGCATCACGTACTTAGGCGGCGCCTATACGGGCACCGGCGACGGCGGCCCGCATTTGCTGCTCGGGGCGTCCGGGATGTTCCTGTTTGGACTGACCTACATGTACGTCGGCCTGGATTTCCTGCTGGGGCTCGGGTCCAGGGGGCTCGGCTGGTTCTGCGGGGTGGTGGGGCTGTGCGGCCTCCTGCTTGCCGCCGCCTGGTCCGGGGAGGATCCGCTGCTGGCCGTTCTCTGGCTCTGCTGGACCTACCTGTGGCTGCTGTTCTACCTGCAGCTTGCGCTGGGCATGGAGCGCCTCACGCCACTCATCGGATGGTCGCTCGTCCTCACCAGCCAGGCATCGGCAACGATTCCGGCGTTCATGGGTATGACAGGCCGCTGGCCCGATGGTCCGGAAGCGGCGACGACGGCGGCGGGCGGCGCAGCAGCTCTGGCGGTGCTTCTGCTGCTGGCCGGCTGCCTCGCGTGGCGCGGGCGCCACACCGCCGCCCGCGCCGCCGTCGCCGGCTCTTTCGGCGTCCCTGTTGTTACCCAGGAAAGCCGGCTACCGGACCAGCTCAAGCTCTGAGGCCCGGATCTGCCGCTCCACCCGGATCTCCACCAGCACGCCGGCCAGGAACAGGGCGGGAACAGCCGCCAGCAGGCCCGCGGCCGTTTCGGTGCTGCCACCGATAAGGGACGTGAAGTTGCTGACCACCAGATACAGCACCCACGCCAGCAGCGCGGAAGCGAGCACCGGGGCGATGAACGTCTGCCAATGCTGGCCGGCTACCTTTTCCCGGCGGAAATAGGCGACGACGGCGAGGGAGGACAGCATGTACAGCACCAGCAGTGCCGCGACGGCGAGGCCGCTGAACCAGGAGAACAGGGTCAGCACCGGGTCCAGCCCCAGCAAGGCGAACGGCGCCACCAGCAGGGCGGCCACTACGGTCTGGATCCAGGCCGCGGCGGCCGGCGCGCGGTGCCTGTTGGTCCGGGCCACCACTGCCGGCATGGAACCGCGCAGGGCCAGCGAGTGGAGA
Source organism: Arthrobacter sp. FB24 (assembly GCF_000196235.1). Classification (NCBI taxonomy): domain Bacteria; kingdom Bacillati; phylum Actinomycetota; class Actinomycetes; order Micrococcales; family Micrococcaceae; genus Arthrobacter; species Arthrobacter sp. FB24. The sequence goes on from NC_008541.1 coordinate 3,945,089, forward strand.
TATCGGTTGATGCCGTTGTGGAAGGCAATGATGCCTGCCAGCAGCGAGGTCACCAGCAGCACTCCGGCGGTGATGCCGGCCCAGGGGCCGAACATTTCAACGATGGGGCCGATTACGAACGATGTGGCATCGCCGGATTCCAGGGCGGCGCCCGCGGCATCCGCCACGTGTGAGGGCCCGTAGAAGCTGACCAGCATCCAGGTGATGAAGGAGAAGAAGACGGCGATGATGCCCACGGACAGGTAGGTGGCCCGTGCAACGGTCCGGTGCGGGTCTTTGGCCTCGGCGGAGTAGATGGCGGTGGATTCGAAGCCGAACATGGAGGCCACTGCGAACATGATGGCGACGCCGGGAGCTCCGCTGGCAATGGCTTCCGGCGCGAACGAGGCGGCGAGGTCCAGCCCTTCGGGGCCGCCGCCTTTGAACAGCACGGCGAATCCGAACATCAGGAGGATTGCCACTTCCAGGCCCACCAGTACGGCGAGGACGCGGGCTCCGAGTTCAATGTTCATGGAACCCAGGACCTGGACGCCGGCCATGGTGGCCACCGCGAGCAGCCACCAGGGAACAGTTACGCCCGCGGTTGCCAGCAGCCCGGAGAATGCCGCTCCGTACAGCCCGTACATCGCCGCCTGCACCGTGCTGTAGGCCAGGAGGGCAAGCCACGCCGCGCCGGCACCGATCTTGCGGCCGAACGCTGCGGTGACATAAGCGTAGAAGGCGCCGTTGGTCTGCACCTTCCGGCTCATGGCCACGAAGCCCACCGCGAAGATGACAATGACGATGCCGACCACGAGGTAGGCGCCCGGGGCGCCGGCACCGTTGCCGAGCGCGGCAGCGAGCGGCGCTGCTCCCACGATGCCGGTCAGCGGGGCCTGTGCGGAAAGGACAAAGAACAGGATGCCCAGGACTCCGATGCTTCCTGCGCGCAGGGCGGTGGAGTGTTCCTGGCGGGAACCGGGTTCTGCGGTCCGCGATTCAGGGTTCGAAATACTCATTGGATCCTTCTTAACGGTAATGAGTGCTGGGTGAAAGAGCTAGGGGAGGGGGCCTGGGCCCGGGCAAAGGTGCACCGTGAAATCCAGCATGGCACTTGCCGCCGGGCCCGGCTTGTCGTGCAGCGATCAGTTGTTGTTCCTGAGCGCAGCGTGGTTCAGGGCCGCCCGCCTGCCAGCAGGGACGCTGCGTCAAGGGCGGCCCCCATGCCGCTCTCAATGGCGCCGTCGATGAATCCGCACCAGCCGTTGGCAATATCGGAACCAGCAAAGAGAACCAGGCCGTGCGAGGCCTGCATGGCGGGTAGGTGCGTCGACAGAAAGCCGGTGCGGTGCATGGGCCAGGTTTCACCGGACAACGGATCGTCCACCCAGTTGTGGCTGGCCACCGCGACCACTTCGGCTCCCGGCACCAGGCGCGCGAGCTGTGCTTGGACGGCGACCGGATCCTCCACCTCGATCTTTGCGGCGTCAGGACCGAACCCGACGGCGATCGTGTCGCCGTCGAGCGCGTATTCCACCTGGAAGAAATTCAGTGGCCAATCGGCACCTCCCAGGGCCACGAACGGTGCATGTTCGCCGCGAAGCCGGAACCAGACCTTGGCCCCCTTGGAGACCTGCCCAAGGCTGGCGGCTTCGGCCTTGGCCGCCGGCAGGGGCGGCTCGAAGTCAACTGCATTCAGGGCATGAAGCGGAACGGTGACAATCGCAGTCCGGGCACGGACCGTCCGACCGTCCGCACTGCGGATTTCCACGACATCCGCGTCCTCAGCGACGGCTTCAACCTTAAAGCCGTATTGGATGCCGGCCCCCGAGTCCGCGAGCATCGAAGCTGCCAGTGCGGCTGTGCCACCAACGATCTTGTACGTGGCACACGCCTCGAAGTTCACCGCCCAGTCGCCGTTGGTTAGTGCCACCCAGCGAAAAGCCTGAGTCAACGCGGCGTTGTCCAGTGGACCATTGAAGTTGAGGGCCCAAAAGGATTCAAGAATGTCCCGCGGCGCGCCTGCGGGGAATTGTTCACGGATCCTCGCTTGGACTGACACGTGGTCGATCGACTTGAAATCGTCGCGGGCCATGGGCCTGAAGGGCTCCGGAAAATACTTGCGGGAGTCGCGGACGAACTCCTCGTTTGTCTGGCCGATGAGCCCCAGCAACTCATCCGGCCTGCCTTCGTGACGGCACCCGTCCGCCCACCAGAAGGCGCGTTCCGGTTCGGGACTTGGCGTGGTCTCCAGCCCGTAGCGTGTCAGTTCGGCCCAGACGTGCGGCTGCGTCCAGTGCACCCAGGTCCCGCCGATTTCAAGGTCCCGGCCCAAGCGGTGGTCCAGCCAGGTCCGGCCGCCTATCCGGTCCCTGGCCTCGACGATATGGACGGCCAGTCCCTGCCTGCTGAGCTCGCGGGCCGCGGTCAGACCGGCAAAGCCTGCGCCGACCACCACTGCGTCATACACTTCGTTTCCCATGGCGCGCCCTACGAGTACACAAAGAATTCGACGGTGGGCGCAAGGACAGCCCACCGGGTACGCGCACCCTTGTTGAAGGAGGCTGCACCTCCGGCAGTGAGATCGTAGGCGTCCCCGCCCTCCACTTCGATGCGCAGGTGCCCGTCGACGATCGAGATCGTCTCGTCCGCCTCCATCACCAGGTCGAAAGGCTCCGGCGCCTCGGCGGGCGTTACATGCCAGTAACCGCAGGCAAGGGAGGGACGGTCCCCCTCCCCGAAGCGGCGCACCCACTGAACCTGCCCGAGTTCGAAGGGTTCTATCTTCTCTGGATTAAGGGCGGACGAAGTGGTGAAAGCAATGGGCTCTGGCATGTTGACTCCAAGGGGAATGACGGCTCGGCCGGGCGCGGGTCGGGTTGGGTTGGGGTGGTGTTCCAGCAAGCCTGAATAGTGAGCCGCATCACCACCTGGGATCAATCTAAGCAGTTGCTTAGTTTAAGTCAATAGCGTTTTAACGGCTCTTCGTCGCTGGCTAGACTCGGATTATGAATTCCTCTCCTGCCGCCGCCCCGCCGTCAAAATACGGCACGGGCAAGGAGGCCTTGCTCCGCGCCGCCGTGACTGTGGTGGCAGCAAAGGGATTGCGCGGGCTGACGTACCGGTCGGTGGCAGAAGCTGCCGGCGTCAACAACACGCTGGTGGCCCACCATTTCGGTTCCCGGGACGCGCTCATCGCCGCGGCCCTGGACTGGGCCACCGAGCAGTCCATCAGCGCGTCCAAGTTGCGCGAGGCGGCCACGCTGGGCCACTCGTTCACGGAGACGTTGCTGGGGCTGCTGCTGGCCGACCCCGAACTACAGGTATTTCAGTACGAGATGATCCTGGAAGCGCGGCGGCGCCCCGAGCTTTCGGAAGCGGTCACCGCCCTCTACGAAAACTATGTCGGGGCCCTGGCCGCAGGGCTGAGTGCCTCCGGCGTGACCCACAACGTTCAGGTTGTGGCCCGCACCCTGTTTGCTGCCCTCGATGGCCTTGTCCTCCAGTATCTGGCAGGTGTCGATCGCTCAGCGATCGCGGCATCCCTCGAGGAAGTCCACGAGGTACTCCTGCTCAGGACGGGCTCCGGCACACAGCCCTGAGGCCAGCCCTGTCGTTCAGGCCCGCCGGACTGTTCGCCACAGGTCAAGTGCCGTACGCGGATACACAAGACCCGCGGCGCCGGCCGGAGCACGCTTAAGGCAGCGCTATTAGGCCGTACCGGCCGCGTTCTCTGACCTACTCGAAGTGGAGTACCCCATGGAAACCTACGACGCCCTTCTGGCCTCGATCACCGCGGACACCGGCGAAACCCGGACCATCCTGGACCCCGCCACCGGGGAACCTGTAGGCGAGGCGCCGGTCCACACCGTTGCGGACCTCGAGGCGGCCATCGCCGCCGCCGCAGCCGCCCAGCCCGCGTGGGCAGCACTGGGCCACGACGCCCGGTCCGCCGCGCTCCTCAAAGCAGCCGACGCCGTCGAACGTTCCGCCGAAGAACTCGCCCGGCTGCTCTCCCGCGAGCAGGGCAAACCGCTGAACGGCCCCAACGCCCGCTTCGAAGTCGGTGCCTGTGCCGCGTGGCTGCGCGTCGCTGCCGGCACGCCGCTGGAACCGGAAACCGTGGTGGACGACGGCGAAACCCGGGCCGAACTGCACTACCGCCCCATCGGTGTCGTGGGCGCGATCGGGCCGTGGAACTGGCCCATGATGATCACCGTCTGGCAGATCGCCCCCGCCCTGCGGATGGGCAACGCAGTGGTGGTCAAGCCCTCCGAATACACCCCGTTGTCCGTCCTGGCGCTGGCCAGGGTCCTCAACGAGGAACTCCCCGAGGGCCTCCTCACGGTGGTCTCCGGCGGCCGCGACGTCGGCGCCCGGCTCGCCGAACACCCCGCGATCGGCAAGGTCATGTTCACCGGCTCCACCGCCACCGGCAAGGCGATCATCAAATCCTCCGCGGACACCGTGAAGCGCCTCACCCTGGAACTCGGCGGCAATGACGCCGGCATCGTCCTTCCTGACGCCGATCCCAAGGCCATCGCTGAAGGCCTCTTCTGGGGCGCCTTCATCAACACCGGCCAGACCTGCGCGGCCCTCAAGCGCCTCTACGTCCACGATTCGCTGTATGAGGCCGTGTGCGAGGAGCTCACCACGGTGGCCGCCGCGATGCCCATGGGCAACGGCCTGGATGAGAACAACGTCCTGGGCCCGCTGCAGAACCGGCAGCAGTACGACATCGTGGCCCGCCTCGTCGAGGCCGCCCGCGACTCCGGGGCCCGCGTGCTGCTGGGCGGCAACCCGGACACGGACCAGCCCGGCCACTTCTACCCCGCCACCCTCGTGGCGGACATCGACAACGGCAACCCGCTGGTGGCGGAGGAGCAGTTCGGCCCGGCCCTGCCCATCATCCGCTACAGCACCGTGGATGAGGCAGTCACCATGGCGAACGCGCTCGACGTCGGGCTGGGCGCCTCCGTCTGGTCCTCCGATCCCGCCGCCGCGCGGGACGTTGCCGCCAGGCTCGAGGCAGGCACCGTCTGGATCAACAAGCACGGCGCCGTTGACCCCCGCGTCCCCTTCGGCGGCGCCAAGCAGTCCGGCTACGGCCTGGAATTCGGCGTCGAAGGCCTGAAAGCCCTCGGCGTCCCGCAGGTGATCAACGGCTAGCGCGGGCCCTGGCTACAGCGGCCGCTGCAGCCAGGGCCTGGTGGGCGTTTGGCCCAGCTGGTCGTTGAACTCCTGGGCGTCCCGGTAGTAGTCCAGCAGGCTCAGGCGGGACGCCGCTGCCGGGTCCAGGATGACCACGGCCCGGCGGTGCAGCTGCAGCACGGAAGCGGGGCAGTGCGCGCTGACCGGCCCTTCCACCATGGCCTGGACCGCACCGGCCTTGTTCTCCCCCATGGCAACGAGTACCGCAAGCCTGGCTTCTCGGATGGTTCCCAGCCCCTGCGTCAGGCACAGCCGCGGAACGTCGCCAGCCGGAAAGAACCGGGCGTTGTCGGCACGGGTGGCACCGGCCAGGGTCTTCACCCTGGTGCGCGAGGCAAGGGATGAGGTGGGCTCATTGAAGCCGATGTGGCCGTTGGCACCGATGCCCAGGATCTGGATGTCCACCCCGCCGGCGGCCGAGATGGCGGCGTCGTAGCGGTCGGCTTCGGCGATGAGGTCCGGCGCATTCCCCTGCGGGGTGATGAGCTGCTCCGGCGGCAGGTCCACGTGGTCGGTGAATTCGCGCCGGATAGTGGAGTGATAGCTCTGTTCGTGCTCCGGCGCCAGCCCGGCGTATTCGTCCAGGGTGAAAGCGGTGACCCGGCTGAAGCTCAGCTGTTCCTCGCGGTGCCTCCGGATGAGTTCCCGGTACGTGGATTTTGGCGAACCTCCCGTGGCCAGCCCCAGGACGGCCGGGCCCTGCCGGACCCGGGCGTCAATGATGTCGGCGGCCCTGCCCCCTACGTGTTCCGCGGACTCACACAGAATGATCTGCACTCGTTTTCCTTTCCTCCGTTAGCGGTGCGCCGGCCCGGTAGGCCTGCAGCAGTTCAATTTCTTCGGTGGCCACCAGCACGTCGGCGCGGTACCCGGTGATGATGGATCCGACCTGCGAGGGGCCCGGCTGATCCAGGCCCATAAGGCGGGCGGGAGTGGCCGAGGCCGCAGCAACGGCGTCGGCCAAGGGCACGCCCCACCCGACGCAGCGGCGGACGTTTTCCAGCAACAGGCTGGTGGCCCCGGCGATCGCCCCGGGAGGGGCACCCTCCGCCGCGGGCGCCAGCCGGGCCACCCGGTCCTGGACCAGCACGTCCAGGCTCCCCAGCGTGTACTGGCCATCGGACATCCCGGCGGCGGCCATGGCGTCCGTTATCAGCGCGATCGAGCCCGGTCCCACCAGGTTGAACACCATGCGGACAATCTCCGGGTCCAGGTGCACACCGTCGGCCACCAGCTCCACGACCATCCGGTCCGGTGACTGCCGGGCCTCCTGCAGCAGGACCGGAATAGGCCCCGGCGCCCGGTGGCCCAGCGCCGGCATCCGGTTGAACAGGTGGGTGGCGGACCAGCGTCCGGCGCCCGCCCCTCCCCCGAGTACTTCACGCGTCCGGGCCGCCGTCGCACCTGTGTGGCCAAGGGACGGGACCACCCGGTACTCCCGGCACAGGGCAACCAACTCGGCAAAGTGCGGCGTTTCCGGGGCAAGGGTCAGCGACCGCACCGTTCCCCGCCCCGCCTCGAGCCACTGCCGCAGGAGCGCCGGGTCCCCATCGATGATGGCCGCCGGGTCCTGCGCTCCGCACATGCTCCTGGCGATGAACGGCCCTTCCAGGTGCAGGCCGGCCAGCGTGCCGTCGTGCACCAGCTCCCGCAGCACGGCGATCTGCTCAAGCAGCACACCGGACGGCGCCGAAACGAGCGAGGCGAGCACCGACGTCGTACCCTGCCCGGCATGGAAACCTGCCGCCCGGCGGGCGCCGTCCGCATCCGCGGAGAAGGTGTGCCCCACTGCGCCGTGGCAGTGCACGTCCACCAGTCCGGGCAGGATGAGCGGAACCTGTGTCGTTTGGACGTCGACGTCGGCGGGCAGCTCCGCCGTCGGGCCGCACCACACGATGCGTCCCCCGGCGATCACCACCGTGCCGTCGTCGATCACTCCATCCCCGGGGCGGCCGGTGACCAGGCGGCCCCGCAGCCCCAGGCCGCCGCCGTCTTCGCCTTCCGCTCCGGGTTGAGTCAGCCCCGGCGCGCCGGGTTCAGCTTGCATCGGCTTTGGCCATCGAGCCGTTCTCGTCGGTTTCGTCTTCGCGCCCCATGGTGCGGAGGTTCCAGCGCCGGATCACGAAGCGGAACACCACGTAGTACACCGCCGCGTAGCCCAGCCCGATGGGCACCAGCCAGAGCGGATTCTGCGCGATGCCGAAGTTGAGCAGGTAGTCGATGGCCCCGGCGGAGAACCCGAACCCGTGGTGGATGCCCAGGAAGTTGACCAGCATCATGGAAGTTCCGGTCAGGACGGCGTGGACGAGGTAGAGCGGCCATGCCACGAACATAAAGGAGAATTCCAGCGGTTCGGTGATGCCGGTGAGGAAGGCGGTGAGGCCGGTGGAGAGCATGACGCCGCCGACGATCTTCTTCTGGGACGGTTTGGCCTCATGCCAGATGGCGAGGGCGGCCGCCGGCAGGGCGAACATCATGATGGGGAAGAACCCGGTCATGAAGACACCCGCCGAGGGGTCACCCGCGAAGAAGCGGTTCAGGTCGCCGTGGGCGCCGTTGTAGTCGCCGATGATGAACCAGACGATCGAGTTCAGGATGTGGTGCAGGCCCAGCGGGATAAGCAGCCGGTTGAGTGTGCCGTAGATGCCGCTGCCCACCACCGTGTTGTCCGCGACGGCGTTGCCCACGGCTGTCAGGCCCGTGTTGAAGAAGGGGTAGAGGAGCGCCATGACCACGCCGATCACGATGGCCGCGAACGAGGTCAGGATGGGCACCAGCCGCCGGCCGGCGAAGAACCCGAGCCAGTCCGGCAGGGTGGTCCGGTGGAACTTCTGCCACAGCCAGGCCGTGGTCAGGCCCATCACGATGCCGGCCAGCACCCCGTAGTTGATGACGGGATCCTTGCCGCCCTCCGGGGCGGCACCCAGCACCATGGGTGCCATGACTTTGAAGACGTTGGTCAGCACCAGGAAGCCGACGACGGCGGCCAGCGCCGTGGAACCGTCGCCCTTCTTGGCGAAGCCAAAGGAAATGCCGACGGCGAAGAGCAGAGGCAGGTTCTCAAAGAGAGCTCCGCCGGCCGCGCCGATCACCTGGGCAACGGTGGTCAGGCCTTCAAACCGGCCCAGCAGGTCGTCCTGGCCCAGGCGCAGGAGGAGCGCGGCGGCGGGAAGGGCGGCGATGGGGAGCATGAGGCTGCGGCCGAAGCGCTGCATGTTCTGCAATGCCTTGCCGCTGCCCTTGGCCTTGCCCGGGGCCGGTGTGGCCAGCGGGCCGGCCCCGGCTGAAGCGGACGGGTTTTCCGTGGACATGAGGTTCCTCGTTTCCAGAAAGGGGTGCTTGTGCGGGGATGCGGGATTCAGTAGAGTTTTGCTAACTGGTTATAACCAGTGACAATCATCACTGTGAAGTGCACCGGGCTTAGTTGTCAACCTCAGGCAGGAAAAAAGCTTCAGGACCGGCCGGACTCACCGCGAAAACGACCAACAGGAGTGGACATGTCCAAAGCAGAAATCATCCTCGCCGCCCTGGGCGGCGCCGATAACGTCGAAGAGATCGAAGGGTGCATCACCCGCCTGCGCACCGAAGTGGTGGACGCCGGAAAGGTGGACGAGGCAGCCCTCAAGGCGGCGGGCGCCCACGGCGTCATGATGGCCGGCTCGGTGGTCCAGGTGGTAGTTGGCCCCGAAGCGGAGAGCCTGGCAGAAGACATCCAGGACCTGATGTGAGCACGGCGGATATGAGCACGGCGGACGTGGAGGCTGCGCCGGCCGGGGCCATCAGCGTGGCCTCGCCCCTGCCCGGCCGGCTCATCCCGCTGGGCGAAGTGCCGGACCCCGTGTTCGCCAAGGGGCTCGTCGGCGGAGGCGCCGCCGTCATCCCGGACGACGACGCCGGGGTGCTCACCGCCGTCGCACCGCTGGACGGCCGGGTCATCAAAGTCATGCCGCACGCCTACATCGTCCAGCACGCCTCGGGACCCGCAGTGCTGGTCCACGTCGGCATCGACACGGTGGGCCTGAAGGGCGAAGGCTTCAGCGTACTGGCGCAGAAAGGGGACCAGGTCCGGGCCGGAGACCCCATGATCAGCGTCGATGTCACGTTCGTCCGCTCGAACAACCTGAGCATGTGCAGCCCCGTGGTGGTCCTGGACAGCAAAGCGGATGCCGTTGAACTGCCGGCTTCCGGCGGCCGCGTGGAAGCGGGCGGACACCTGTTCAACCTGCCCGGACAATAGAGCTATGGATACGGCGGGGGAACTCAAACACGTCTGGGTGCGCAGGCAGCTCCAGGACCTCGTGGCCACCAGGCTGCGGCCCGGGGACGCGCTGCTGGGGGAACGCCAGCTGGAGGAACAGTTCGGGGTGTCGCGCATTACGGTGCGGCGGGCAATCTCGGACCTCGTCCAGGACGGGGCACTGGTCCGGATCAAGGGCAAGGGGACCTTCGTCTCGCACGGGCTGGTTCGTTCAACCCTCCATCTGGCCTCCTTCAATGAGGACATGCGGGCTGCCGGCTTCGAACCCAGCACCAAGGTCATCACGGCCGCGACGGCGGAGCCGCCCGCCGCGGCGGCCGAGCACCTGGGGCTGCCTCCGGGGCAGGCGGCCTACCAGGTACGCAGGCTGCGCCTCGCAAACGGGGCACCCGTCAGCGTTGACGAATCCTGGCTGCCGCCCCCGCTCCTGCCGGACCTGCTCGCCGAGGACCTGACTGGCTCGCTTTACCGGGTCCTCGCTGCCTCCGGGCATCCGGTGCAGCATGTGGAACAGACCGTCGAGGCTGCCGCCGCATCGGAGGACACCGCGGTCCTGCTGGACATCGAGCCCGGGGCCCCCGTGCTCCTCTTCAGGCGCCGCTCCTTCACCGGCCAGGAGGATCCGGGCACGCCCATCGAGTACTCCATCTCGACGTACCGCTCAGACCGGTACCAGGTGTCGATGCGGCTGGCGCTCTGACGGGAGCGCGGCTGTTCTCGTCCCACCCAACTGACTGGCAGTGAATGTCGTGAAACGCGCGAATGGCGACGTTAAATGCGAGCCGGTTGGGTGGGAGCCGCCAGGACGTGAAACCATACCGACCATGGCCCAGAAGATTGCGTACCAAGGTGAACCCGGCGCTAATTCCAATATTGCGTGCGCCCAGATGTTCCCGGAGCTGGAGAGCATCCCGTGCGCCAGCTTCGAGGACGCCTTCGAGCTGGTATCCGGCGGTGAAGCCGACCTGGCCATGATTCCGATCGAGAACTCGATCGCGGGACGGGTGGCGGACATCCACATCCTGCTCCCCCAGTCCCGCCTGCAGATCGTGGGCGAGTTCTTCCTGCCCATCCACTTCGACCTGCTGGGCATCCCCGGCAGCACCATCGAAGGCGCCACGGAGGTCCACAGCCACATCCACGCCCTGGGCCAGTGCCGGCGCCTCATCCGCAGCGCCGGCCTGAAGCCTGTCATTGCCGGGGACACTGCAGGCTCTGCCCGGGAGGTGAGCGAATGGAACGATCCTGCCAAACTTTCCCTCGCTCCCCCGCTCGCGGCACAGATCTACGGCCTGGAGGTGCTCGCCTCGAGGGTTGAGGATGACCCCTCCAACACCACCCGGTTCGTGGTCCTGGCGCCGGAAAAGGAACTGCCCTCCCGGGAGGCGTTGCCGGGACCGGCCGTGACCAGCCTCTTGTTCCGAGTCCGCAACGTCCCCTCCGCGCTCTTCAAGGCCCTCGGCGGATTTGCCACAAACGGCGTGAACATGACCCGGCTGGAAAGCTACATGGTGGGCAACGAGTTTGCCGCCACCATGTTCATGGCCGACGTCGAAGGCCACCCCGAGGACCTGCCCGTCCGGCTGGCCCTCGAGGAACTGGACTTCTTCACCACCGCAGTGCGCATCCTGGGCGTCTATGCCGCCGCCGAATACCGGACAGGGCAGGCAGTCGCCGGCTGACGTCCGGGGCTAGACTGCCGCGGCCCGTCCCGTAGCCAGGAGGGGTGCGAAGAACGCACCGAGTTCCGCCGTCGCAGCCAGGGGCAGGACGTTGGCCACGTATTGGTCCGGGCGAACCACCACGATCACGCCGCCGCGGTCCAGGCCGCGCAGCTCGAAGATGTCAGCCTTCGGATCGGTGGCGTACACCTTCTCGTAATCCGTCAGCTGGAACGGGCCAACCTGCGGCTTGAACACCGCCGGCACTGCGTTGATATCGATGTCCGTGTGGGGCTGCTGGTAGATCACCTTCACGTCGAACCATGCGTCGAGGTCGGCGCCCGACGGCGTGGCGGCCAGCGGCGAGTCCGGCGCCTGCGCAATCCACTCGGCAAAGTCGGCCACTGCTGAGGGGACACCCTGCTGTCCCGCTGCCGGCGCGGCGGCGTCGGCGAAGACATAGATGCGCCACCGTCCGTCGGCTGTGGCGTGGTGTCCGAGTTGCATGGGGTTGGTATCGCAGACCCGCACGACGGGCGCTGACTTGAAGCGCTTGCCGACGGGGAAACCGGCGGCCAGGTCCTGGTGTCCGGTGCCGCCGGTGAGCATCGACGGGGCGTACTGGGTCATGAATCCGGCCGGGAACTCGGCGGTGCTGACGTAGAAGTCCTCAAGCTCGGAAGGGCTCTCGAACTCTTCAGGCTTCTTCGCCATCATCGTGGACCACTCTTTGTCGAAGTCGATGAGGTTCTTGGCGATGACCTGACGTTCGTCCGAGTACGTGGTCAGCAGGCTTTCCGGGCTGCGGCCCTCGAGGACGTGGCCAAGCTTCCAGGCCAGGTTGAAACCGTCCTGCATGGAGACGTTCATGCCCTGGCCGGCCTTGGCGCTGTGCGTGTGGCAGGCGTCGCCGGTGATGAATACGCGCGGCGTGCGGGTGCCCCGCTGGTCCGGGAGGACGTCGTCGAACCGGTCAGTGAGCCGGTGGCCCACCTCGTACACGCTGTGCCACGCGACATTTCGGACGTCGAGCGTGTACGGGTGGAGGATCTCGTTCGCCTTGCGGATGATCTCTTCGATGGAAGTGTTGCGCACGGCGCCCTTGTCGTTCGGGTCCACCTCGCCGAGGTCAACATACATGCGGAACAGGAAGCCGCCTTCGCGCGGGATGAGCAGGATGCTTCCGCCCGACCCGGACTGGATGGCGCACTTTGTGCGGATATCGGGGAAGTCGGTGACGGCCAGGGCGTCCATAACACCCCAGGCGTGGTTGGCGGCGTCGCCGGCCAGGGTGCAGCCAATCGCATCGCGTACCTTGCTGCGCGCGCCGTCTGCACCAATCACATATTTGGCCCGGACAACCTTCTCCCGGCCTTCCTGGGGGCCTGCAGTGTGAAGCAAGGTCACCGTGACCGGATACTCGCCCTCGCCGGTGACCTCCAGGCTCCGGAACTCAAAGCCGTAGTCAGGCGCCATGCGGGTAGGCGAGTTCGCCATGAATTCAGCGAAGTAGTCCAGCACGCGGGCCTGGTTGACGATGAGGTGCGGGAACTCACTGATCCCCATCTCGTCGTCCACCGCGCGGGCTCCCCGGATGATGCGCGAGTGGTCGGCCGGGTCCGGCTTCCAGAACGCCATTTCGGTGATGTGGTACGCCTCGGCGATGATCCGCTCGGCGAAGCCGAAGGCCTGGAAGGTCTCGACGCTCCTCGCCTGGATGCCGTCTGCCTGGCCGATGGGCAGCCTGCCGGCACGGCGTTCCACGATCCGCGTGGTGACGCCCGGGAACTGGGACAGCTGGGCGGCGGCCAGCATGCCGGCAGGGCCTGTGCCGACAATCAGGACGTCCACTTCATCAGGAAGCTCAGTAGGCCGATTGATGCCTACGCCTGCTGCCGGCTGGACTCGCGGGTCACCGGATACGTAACCGTGATGGTGGAATTGCACGGGGGTCCTCACTTCATTGTGTGGCGGCGAATCGCCGTCTTCGGTATTCGATATCAGAACTCAGTGTTCGATAATAGAAATCTAATGCTCAATCAAAACTGTACGCAGATATGACCTGCGTTACAAGCAGCCCGGAAAACTCCCGAATGCAAGGGGTTGACGTTCCACGCTTCCTAGGCAATAGTTATCGTATACGATTTCGTACTCGATGAGGAGTAACTCTTGGAACAGGTCACCGACCACCTCCTGGCCGCGGCCCGCAAAGTCATCGCGGTGCATATCAACTACCCCAGCCGGGCAGCCCAGCGCGGCCGCACTCCGGAGCAGCCCTCGTACTTCCTGAAGCCGTCCTCCTCCCTGGCGATCGGGTCGGCAGAAGCCCCTTCAACGGTGGAGCGCCCGGCCGGATGTGAGCTCCTCGGTTACGAAGGCGAGATCGCCCTGATCATCGGCAAGCCGGCCCGCCGCGTGGGCATCGAGGACGCCTGGAGCCATGTCGAATGGGTCACCGCCAGCAACGACCTAGGCGTCTACGACCTCCGCTACGCGGACAAGGGCTCCAACCTCCGTTCCAAGGGCGGGGACGGTTTCACGCCGATCGGCCCGGGGCTGATCGCCGCCGACGCCGTGAACCCCGCACAACTGCGGATCCGCACCTGGCATAACGGCGAACTGGTCCAGGACGACACCACCGAAGACCTCCTCTTTCCGTTCGCCCGGCTCATCGCGGACCTGTCCCAGCTGCTCACCCTCGAAGAGGGCGACATCATCCTCACCGGCACCCCGGCCGGCGCTTCCGTCGCCAAGCCGGGCGACGTCATCGAGGTTGAAGTCAGCACTCCTGACGCGACCACCGGGCGGCTGGCCACCCGGGTGGAGGAAGGCACGACGCCGTTCGCGGACTTCGGCGCCCGCCCCAAGACCGATGACCTCCAGCGGGAGGAAGCATACGGTTCGCGGGAAGCGGCCGGGCTTGCCGCCGTCGGACCTGTCCTCTCGCCGGAGCTGAAGGCCAAGCTGGAAAGCGTCTGCACGGCCACGCTGTCCTCCCAGCTGCGCAAGCGCGGCCTGAACAACGTCAGCATCGACGGCCTCACCTCAACGCGTCCGGAGAAGCGGATCGTGGGCCTGGCCCGGACCCTGCGCTACGTGCCGAACCGCGAGGACCTCTTCAAGACCCACGGCGGCGGCTTCAACGCCCAGAAGAAGGCCATCGACTCGGTCAACGAGGGCGAAATCCTGGTGATGGAAGCCCGCGGCGAAAAGGGCACCGGCACCATCGGCGACATCCTGGCCCTCCGCGCCCAGGTCCGCGGCGCCGCCGCCGTCATCACCGATGGCGGCGTCCGTGACTTCTCCGCTGTGGCCGCCATGGACATGCCCACGTACTACTCCAACCCGCACCCCGCGGTGCTGGGGCGCCGGCACATCCCGTGGGACACCGACATCACGATCGCCTGCGGCGGCACCACCGTACAGCCCGGGGACATCATCGTGGCCGATGCGGACGGCATCCTGGTGATCCCGCCGGCCCTCGCCGAGGAGCTTGCGGACGATTCCATCGCCCAGGAACGCGAGGAGGCGTTCATCGCCGAGATGGTGCAGCAGGGCCACAGCGTGGACGGCCTCTACCCGTTGAACTCCGAATGGCGGGCCAAGTACGACGAATGGGAAGGCCCCGCACATGACTGAAACAGTGGTGGCCGGTAGCAAGTCCGAGCAGGCGTACGCGGCCGTCAAGGCCCGGATCGTGGACGGCACCTACTCCCCCGGTTACCGGCTGGTGCTGGCAAAAATTGCCGAGGACCTGGGCGTCAGCGTGGTGCCCGTCCGCGAAGCCATCCGCCGGCTCGAGGCCGAAGGGCTGGTCACGTTCGAGCGGAACGTCGGAGCCACCGTGTCCGGCATCGACCCCACCGAGTACCTCTACACCATGCAGACCCTGAGCATCGTCGAAGGTGCCGCCACGGCTCTCTCGGCTCCACTGATCGGGTCGGCGGACGTGGCCCGGGCCCGGGCCGTCAACGAGGAAATGCGCGAATGCCTCGAGCACTTCGACCCCGTCCGCTTCACCCGGCTGAACCAGGACTTCCACAGCGTCCTGTTCGAGCACTGCCCCAACCCGCACATCCTGGACCTGGTCCACCGGGGCTGGAACCGGCTAGCTTCGCTGCGGTCCTCCACGTTCCGGTTCGTCCCCGGCCGCGCCCGCGACTCCGTGGACGAACACGAGGCCCTGCTCCGGCTCATCGAATCCGGTGCGGGGGCCGACGAAATAGAAAAGGCGGCCCGCCTGCACCGCAGCGCCACCCTGGACGCCTACCTGGCCCAAGCCACCTCCACCGAACAACAGACCGCACAGCAGTAAGGAAAAACAATGACGTTCACTGCCGCAGAAACCACGTCCCATTACGTTCCGCAGGACCTTCCCAGCCACATCCAGCACTACATCAACGGTGAATTCGTTGACTCCGTGGGCGGTAAGACCTTCGACGTCCTGGATCCGGTTTCCAACACCAACTACGCCACCGCCGCCGCCGGCCAGAAGGAAGACATCGACCTCGCCGTCGCCGCCGCCCGCGAAGCCTTCAGCAACGGTCCCTGGCCGAAGATGAAGCCCCGCGAACGTGCCCGGATCCTGAACAAAATCGCCGACGCCGTCGAAGCCCAGGAAGAACGCCTGGCCGAACTGGAAACGTTCGACACCGGCCTGCCCATCACCCAGGCCAAGGGCCAGGCCCTGCGCGCGGCAGAGAACTTCCGTTTCTTCGCGGACCTGATCGTGGCCCAGTTCGACGACGCCATGAAGGTCCCGGGCTCGCAGATCAACTACGTGAACCGCAAGCCGATCGGCGTCGCCGGGCTCATCACCCCGTGGAACACCCCGTTCATGCTGGAGTCCTGGAAGCTCGCCCCGGCACTGGCCACCGGCAACACCGTGGTCCTCAAGCCCGCCGAATTCACGCCGCTCTCCGCCTCGCTGTGGGCCACCATCTTCAAGGACGCAGGCCTGCCCGACGGCGTGTTCAACTTGGTCAACGGCCTCGGCGAGGAAGCCGGCGACGCCCTGGTCAAGCACCCGGACGTCCCGCTGATTTCCTTCACCGGCGAGACCACCACCGGGCAGACGATCTTCCGCAACGCCGCCGCCAACCTCAAGGGCCTCTCCATGGAACTCGGCGGCAAGTCCCCCTGCGTCGTGTTCGCCGACGCCGACCTCGACGCCGCAATCGACTCCGCCCTCTTCGGCGTCTTCTCCCTCAACGGCGAACGCTGCACCGCCGGCTCCCGCATCCTGGTGGAACGCGCCATCTACGACGAGTTCTGCGAAAGGTACGCCGCCCGCGCCAAGAACATCGTCGTCGGCGACCCCCACGACCCCAAGACCCAGGTGGGCGCCCTGGTCCACCCGGAGCACTTCGCCAAGGTGGCCTCCTACGTGGAGATCGGCAAATCAGAAGGCCGGCTCCTCGCCGGCGGCGGACGCCCGGAAGGCCTGCCGGAAGGCAACTACATCGCCCCCACCGTGTTCGCCGACGTCGCCCCCGACGCGAGGATCTTCCAGGAGGAAATCTTCGGCCCCGTCGTCGCCATCACCCCGTTCGAGAACGACGACGAAGCACTCGCCCTCGCGAACAACACCAAGTACGGTCTGGCCGCCTACATCTGGACCCAGAACCTCACCCGCGCCCACAACTTCTCGCAGAACGTCGAGGCCGGCATGGTGTGGCTGAACAGCCACAACGTCCGCGACCTCCGCACCCCGTTCGGCGGCGTCAAGGCCTCCGGCCTGGGCCACGAGGGCGGCTACCGCTCCATCGATTTCTACACCGACCAGCAGGCCGTGCACATCACCCTCGGCACTGTCCACACCCCCAAATTCGGCGCCTAGTCCCGGTCCGCAAGACCACCCCGACCCCCTTTCAAAGAAGAGAGAACGCCATGAGCAACGTCATCCCCAAGCCCTCCGTTCCGGCCCCTGACATCGTCCGCTGCGCGTACATGGAAATCGTGGTCACGGACCTCGCGAAGTCCCGCGAGTTCTACGTTGACCTCCTCGGCCTGCACGTCACCGAGGAAGACGAGAACAACATCTACCTGCGCTCCCTCGAGGAGTTCATCCACCACAACCTGGTGCTGCGCAAGGGACCCATCGCCGCCGTCGCAGCCTTCGCCTACCGGGTGAAGTCCCCCGCCGAGGTGGACGCCGCCGAGGCGTACTACAAGGAGCTCGGCTGCCGCACCGAACGCCGCAAGGAAGGCTTCACCAAGGGCATCGGCGATTCCGTCCGCGTCGAGGACCCGCTGGGCTTCCCGTACGAATTCTTCTACGACGTGGAGCACGTGGAACGCCTCACCCAGCGCTACGACCTCTACTCCGCCGGCGAACTGGTCCGGCTGGACCACTTCAACCAGGTCACCCCGGACGTTCCCCGCGGCCGCAAGTACCTCGAGGACCTCGGTTTCCGTGTCTCCGAGGACATCCAGGACTCCGACGGCGTCTCCTACGCCGTGTGGATGCACCGCAAGCAGACCGTCCACGACACCGCACTGACCGGCGGCAACGGCCCCCGCATGCACCACGTCGCGTTCGCCACCCACGAGAAGCACAACATCATCCAGATCTGCGACAAGATGGGCGCCCTGCGCATCAGCGACCGGATCGAACGCGGCCCCGGCCGGCACGGCGTGTCCAACGCCTTCTACCTCTACATCCTGGACCCGGACGGGCACCGCATCGAGATCTACACCCAGGACTACTACACCGGAGACCCGGACAACCCCACCATCACCTGGGACGTCCACGACAACCAGCGCCGCGACTGGTGGGGCAACCCCGTCGTCCCCTCCTGGTACACCGAGGCCTCCCTCGTCCTGGACCTCGACGGCAACCCGCAGCCCGTCATCGTCCGCGAGGAAAAGTCCGAGATGGCCGTGACCGTGGGCGCCGACGGCTTCTCCTACACCCGCAAGGACGGTTCGCCCGAGGGTGACCGGACGGGCTTCAAGCTCGGAGTCCAGGTCTAGCCATGCTGGATGCCAAGACGATCGAAGCCATTGCAGACGAACTGCTGGAAGCCGGCCGCAACCGCAAGCCGGTGCCCCGCCTGACGTCCCGCTACCCGGAGATGACCGTGGAGGATTCCTACGCCGTCCAGCAGCTCTGGCGGAGCCGTAACGAGGACGCCGGCCGAAAGCTCGTCGGCCGCAAGATCGGCCTCACGTCCAAGGCGATGCAGGCCGCCACCGGCATCACCGAACCGGACTACGGCGCCATCTTCGATGACATGGTCCTCGAAACCGGCTGCTCCGTGCAGTGGGACCGGTACACGCATCCGCGGGTGGAGGTCGAGCTGGCATTCGTGCTCAAGGACGGGCTCAAAGGCCCCGGCTGCACCATCTTCGATGTCCTGAACGCCACCGACTACGTGGTTCCGGCCCTGGAGATCCTGGACTCCAGGATCGAAATGGAGGGCAGGACCATCGTGGACACCATCGCGGACAACGCCGCGATGGGCGCCATGGTGGTCGGCGGCCGCCCGGTGAAGCCGGACGCCGTGGACCTCCGCTGGGTCTCGGCCATCCTCTACAAGAACCAGACCGTTGAAGAAACCGGCGTGGCCGCCGGGGTCCTGGACCACCCCGCCAACGGAGTGCACTGGCTCGCCAACAAAATCGCCGCCCACGGTGACGGCATGAAGGCCGGAGACATCATCCTCGCCGGCTCCTTCACCCGCCCCCTCTGGGTGTATAAGGGCGACACCGTCCACGCAGACTACGGACCCCTGGGAGTTGTGACATGCCGCTTCGAGTAGAACCGGACGCCACGTTCCGCCACGCCCTCGCCGCCGCCAGCCGGCCGCTCATGGGGATGTGGGTGTGCTCCGGCAGCCCCCTGGTGGCCGAACTCTGCGCGGGGGCCGGCCTGGACTGGCTGCTGATCGACGCCGAGCACAGCCCCAACGGGCTCGAATCCGTCCTCGCCCAGCTGCAGGCCGTCCACGGCTACCCGGTCCAGGCCATGGTCCGGCCGCCGGTCAACGACACCGTGCTGATCAAGCAGTACCTGGACCTGGGCGTCCAGAACCTGCTGGTACCCATGGTGAACTCCGCCGCGGAGGCCGAAGCCGCAGTGGCCGCCACCCGGTACCCGCCCCACGGGGTCCGCGGTGTGGGCTCAGCCCTGGCCCGGGCCTCGCGGTGGAACCGCATCCCGGACTACCTCGCCCGCGCCAGCGAAACCGTCAGCGTCACCGTCCAGATCGAATCCGAAGCCGCGGTCGCCGCCGTGGAGAACATTCTGGCAGTCGACGGCGTGGACGCCATCTTCCTGGGCCCCTCCGACCTCGCCGCCTCCATGGGCGTGCTGGGACAGCAGGAACACCCCCAGGTGCGCGCCGCCGTCGAACACTGCCTCACCGCCGCCAAAGCGGCAGGCAAACCAGCCGGAGTGAACGCCTTCAACCCCGCCACCGCCCGCAGCTACCTCGCGGCCGGCGCCACATTCGTGCTGGTGGGCGCCGACGTCGCCCTCCTGGCCCGCGGCACCGAAGCCCTCGCCGCCGAATACATCCGTCCGGAACCGGTGGTTGAGCCGCCCCACACCCCAGCCAGCTATTGAGCCGCCACCCCCCTTCGGCGGGTAGGACAGCAGGACGGCAGGGTAGGGCAGTAGGACTCTGTCCGGCTGGCGGCCGCCCGGCGTAGCCTTGAATCACTGGCACGCGTGATAGCTGGAAAAATGGCGCCGAAGAAGCGATGGGGTTCCCGTCTGGCCGCAGCCTTGGGAAGGCTGATCGGATTTATTGCCGTGAGCGCCGTCTGCGGGGTCCTGGCCGCCAGCCTGGTGGCACCCAGCGTGGCGGCGGCAGGTGTGACGGTCAGCACTTCGATCACGTTCTTCAACAGCCTGCCCGGTGACCTCACCGTCGATCCTCCCTCGCAGGCCACCAAGATGGTGACCGCAGACGGCCAGCCCATCGCCACCTTCTACGCGGAGAACCGGGTGCGGGTCACCCTCGACCAGATGTCGCCCTTCATCAAGGACGCCATCGTGGCGATCGAGGACAGCCGCTTCTACGAACATGGCGGCGTCGACCCGCAGGGCATCCTCCGGGCGCTGACGTTCAATGTCACCCAGGGCGGCCGTCAGGGTGCGTCCACGCTGACCCAGCAGTACGTCACCAACGTCATCAACGAGTCGCATCTCTCTGCGGATCAAAGCGAGCAGGTGGTCCTCAGCGGCCAGAAGAGCGTTGGCGACAAGGTCCGGGAGATGAAGCTCGCCGTCGAGCTGGAGAAGAAATACACCAAGGACCAAATCCTCGAAGGCTACCTGAACATCGTGTTCTTCAACCGGGACGCCTACGGAATCGAGGCAGCCGCCCGGCACTTCTTCAGCACGTCCGCCAAGGACCTCACCTTGCCGCAGGCGGCCATGCTGGCCGGGCTGGTGAACAGCCCCAGCTTTTACGACCCCGCCGTGCATCCGGAGAACTCGCTGCAACGCCGCAACCAGGTCCTGGGCAACATGCTGGAGCAGCGGAAAATCACCCAGGCCGAGCATGACGCCGCCGTGGCCACGGGGGTGGAACTGAAGGTCACCCCGGGCCGGCAGGGCTGCGCCGCCGCCGTTATTGCACCGTACTTCTGCGACTACGTGTCCCACCTGATCCTCAACAACCCGGCCTACGGCGCGGACCCCAACGACCGGGAACGGCTGTTGTACCGCGGCGGCCTGACCATCGTCACCACGCTGGACAGCAGGCTGCAGGCCGCCGCCCAGGCCCAGGTGGACGCCACCGCCGGCGCGAACCCGGACAAATGGGGGGCTGCCCTGGTAACCATCCAGCCCGGGTCCGGCAGGATCCTGGCCATGGCGCAGAACACCGTGTTCCTTCCCGCGGAAGGAAAGTTCGACACCCAGCTGAACTTCAACGTCGACTCCAAGGACGCCAACGGCAATGACCTCAACGGGGCCGGCGGGTTCCAGCCCGGATCCACCATGAAGCCGTTCACGTTCGCGGAATGGCTGAATGAAGGCAAACCCCTGAACGCGATGGTCGACGCCTCCCGGCGGACCTATCCGCTCGACTTCCCGTGGCGGTCCAGCTGCGGAAAGGTGCTGGGTGCCTACAACACCGCCCAGCGGAACGAGGGCGCGGCGGACGATCTCCAAAACAATGACCCGGGCTACTACCGGCCCATGCCCGTCAATTACGGCCTGTACAACTCCATCAATACGGCAACCTTCGCTGAAGCCGCGCAGCTGGACTTCTGCGGCATCCAGAAGATGGTGGATGCAGTGGGCCTCCACAGCGGCCTGGACGGAGCGCAGGTGAACATGCACCAGCTCGGCAACCTGCTGGGCGCCATCGGCGTGGCTCCCCTTCACCTGGCCAACGCCTTTGCCACGTTCGCCGATGACGGCCGCTACTGCTCGCCCATCGCCATAGCGGACGTGACTGACACGGCACAACGCCACCTGCCGTCCGAGTCCTCCCAGTGCCGCAGCGCCGTCAAGCCCGATGTGGCCCGCGGCGTCAACGCCGTGCTCCAGGACGTACTGAAGTTGGGATCCGGTGTCTATATCGAGCCGAAAGTCCAGAGCAAGGTGCCGGTGGCGGCCAAGACGGGAACGTCAAACAACAACGGCGCCACCTGGGTGGTCGGTTACACCTCCAGCCTGGCCACGGCGTCCTTCTTCGGAGACACTTTGGAAGGCCAGCAGCGGGCAGGCCAGAACGTCACCATCAACGGCAAGTTCTACAAGTCGATCGACGGCTACATGCTCGCCGGGCCGCAGTGGGCCAACTATATGATGCAGGTGGCCGGGCTGTACCCGGCCGAGGCCTTCCCTCCGCCGCCGCCGTCCATGAGCAACCCGACGCCGGCGCCGACGCCTTCCCGCTAGGTCCTAGGGCAGCCCCATCGCGGTGCGGACCTCATCGAGGATGTTGTGCATGGCGGCCTCCGCTGTGCCGGCGTCGCCCCCGGCAACCGCCGCCGCCACGGCCTCGTGCGCCGCCAGCGCTTCAGGACGCGGCTTGAAGGGCATCAATCCTTGTTTAGTCCGGCTGGACAGGACTTCGGCCACCATGCCGTCCAGGGCCTTGAACATTTCGTTCCCGCTGCTGTGCAGGAGCAGGCTGTGGAAGGCGATGTCCGCTTTGAGGAATGCTTCCAGCTCGCCGGCTTCGCCAAGCCGCCGTAATTCTGCAGCCAGCGCGGTGAGCTGACGGCGTTCGGCTGCGCCCGCACGCCGCGCAGCACCCGCCGCGGCAATGGGTTCGACGGCGATCCGGAGTTCCGTGAGGCTGCTGTACTGCTCGGCCCGGCGGCTGGACGCGAGCCGCCACCGCACCAGCTTGGGATCAAAGACGTTCCAGAGTTCGGGGTCCTGCACCACGATGCCCACCCGCCGGCGTGAGTACACCAGGTTCATCGATTCCAGGACGCGCATGGTGTCCCGGGCCAGGGTGCGGGACACGTTGTACTGCTGCTGCAGGTCGTCCAGGGTCAGCCGGCGGCCGGGGGCCAGCTCACCGGAAACGATGGCTTCGCCGAGGGCGTCGAGCACCCGCAGGTGCAGGGCCGGAACCGCCGTCTCACCATCGGTTGCGCCTGCGTGGTCCTCTGTCTCCATCGACATCTTTGTAGCCTCCCTCTGCGCCGCGGCGCCTGGCCTCCAGTTTAGGCCACAAAACGTCAAAGGTATGACCTGTGTTACAAAAAGATGCTACTAATCGCCTCAAATGGTGCTATCTTATTTTCCTATCCAGCGTCCGCTGCTGGCTTGAGCTTCATTCCGAAGCCAACGACGTCTTCTACGGAGGTAGAACAATGAAGTTTCCTGCCATGCATTTGGTAGTCATGGGTGTCGCCGGAGCCGGCAAGTCCACCATCGCCGGGGCCCTCTCCCGGGATCTCGGCTGGGACATGGCCGAGGCGGACCAGTTCCACCCCGACTCCAACATCGCCAAAATGAACGCCGGCACACCGCTGCAGGATGAGGACCGCTGGCCTTGGCTGCAGTCCATCCGCGATTGGATGACCGCCCAGGCCGCGGAAGGCAAAAGCACCGTCCTGACCTGCTCCGCCCTCAAGCACAGCTACCGCCAGCTCCTCTCGGAGGCAGAAGGCACGGTGGTCTTCATCCACCTCGACGGCGATCCCGCCCTGCTCGGCGAGCGCATGCGCGGACGCGAGGGACACTTCATGCCGGTGACGCTCCTGCCCAGCCAGCTGGCCACCCTTGAGCCGCTGACGCCGGAGGAACTCGCCGCCGGAAGCCTTCGGCTGGACATCACGCGCACACCTGAAGACCTGATCCAGGCCATCAAGGCCGAACTCCACCTGCCGGCCGGCCACGCCCCCAGCACTTCCTGATCTCCCGCTTCCCCTAAGCTCCACTCCCCCAAGCTCCACAGCCCCCCAACACATCTGTTTCAAAGGAGAACCATGACCATCGAAGGATGGACTCAAACCCTCGGCGCAGGCCCCCTGCTGCTGATTGCCGGCGCCGCCATCTTGGTGCTGCTGTTCCTCATCATCAAGCTGCGCATGCACGCGCTGCTCGCCCTGATCCTCATCAGCCTGGCAACCGCCTTCGCCACCGGCATCCCGGCGGACAAGGTGGTTCCGGTGCTGGTCAACGGATTCGGCAGCACCCTGGGCACTGTTGCCCTGCTGGTCGGCCTCGGCGCCATGCTGGGCCGCATCGTAGAGACCAGCGGCGGCGCCAAAGCCCTGGCCGACTACCTCATCAACCTCTTCGGTGAGAAGCGCGCGCCGTTCGCGCTGGGCCTCGCCTCGCTGATCTTCGGCTTCCCCATCTTCTTCGACGCCGGCCTGGTGGTCATGCTGCCCGTGGTCTTCGCAGTGGCGCACCGGCTTGGCGGCGGCGTGCTGCGCTACGGCCTGCCGGCCGCAGGTGCCTTCTCCGTGATGCACATCTTCCTGCCCCCGCACCCGGGACCGGTCTCCGCGGCTACGTTCTTCGACGCCAACATCGGGCTCGTCCTGATCGCCGGCCTCATCACTGCCATCCCCACCTGGTACGTCACTGCCTACCTGTTCGGCCTGTGGACCGGCAAGAAGCTGGTCCTCCCCGTTCCGGAACTGCTGGGCCACGCCGACTCCGCCGCCGAAGAGAACCCGCCGCGCTTCCGCACGGTCGTGGGCGTCCTGCTCCTCCCGCTGGTCCTCATCTTCCTTAACACCGGCCTCAGCACCCTGGCTTCCTCCGGTGTCCTTCCGGCTTCGGCAAAGACCGAAGCCTGGTACCAGATCCTGCGCACCCTCGGTGAAACGCCGGTGGCACTGCTGATCGCGGTACTGGTGGCCATGTTCGTACTGGGCAGGCTTCGCGGCTCCCGCGGCGCCACCCTGGAGAAGCTGCTCGAATCCTCGCTCGGCCCGGTCTGCTCCGTCATCCTGATCACCGGCGCCGGCGGCATGTTCGGCGGCGTGCTGCGCACCTCCGGCATTGGCACCGCCCTGGCCGGCGTCCTCGGCGACGTCGGCATCCCCCTGCTGCTGGCCGGCTTCCTGATCTCGGCCATCCTGCGCATCGCACAGGGTTCCGCCACCGTGGCACTGACCACCACCGCCGGGCTGATCGCTCCCGCGGTGGCCCTGGCCGGCATGAACGGCATGCAGGTGGCCGCCCTGGTCATCGCCGTAGCCGCCGGCTCCGTGGTGGTCTCGCACGTCAACGACTCCGGCTTCTGGCTGGTGGGCCGCTTCTTCGGCATGGACGTCAAGACCACCCTGAAGACCTGGACCGTCATGGAAACGCTGATCGGCGTCATGGGTTTCGCTATCGCTGCCGCCATCTTCGGCGTGGCCGGCCTGGCCGGCTAGCCGGCCGAACCATCTCCGGGTCAACCCGGTAACGCAACAGAGAACGACGGCGGCACGTACCGCCGTCGTTCTCGCTTTAACGCCGGCCCATCGCCGGCCTGGCCGGATGCTCAACCGTCAATCCATGGGAAGTGAGCAGCCGGTCATCTCGCGGAAACGTATCCCGCCAAAAGCATCCCGCCATCCCATCCGCACGCCTCCGTTAACATTCCCGAAACACAGTGGTCATGTGATCTTCACGCAAGGGCCGTTCCTGTAACTTTCCCGCAACGTGGCGCCCCATTATCGGAAACACGGAACGTGAACCATTGAGCGGGGGCGTGGCCCGGAATCACTCGAGGTCCCGTACGGAAGACTTGATGAGAAGGGACACGCAGGTGCAAATCACTGCGGAAAACGTCTGGGTGCTGGTGTCAACGGCCCTCGTGCTGATCATGACGCCCGGCCTCGGCCTCTTTTATGGCGGCATGACCCGGGCCAAGGCGGCACTCAACATGATCATGATGAGTTTCATCTCCGCGGGCATCGTCGGCGTCATCTGGGTGCTGTGGGGTTACTCCATGAGCGGCGGGGAGGGCGTGCTGGGCATCTTCGGCAACCCGTTCGCCAACTTCGGGCTCACCAACCTCATCGGCTCCCCGGACCTCATCAAGGCAGCCTACGCGGGCACGTTCGCCATGGTCACCGTTGCCCTCATCAGCGGCGCAATCGCCGACCGCGCCAAGTTCAGCTCGTGGGCGCTCTTTGTGCCCATCTGGGTCACCTTGGTGTACTGCCCGCTGGCCTACATGGTCTGGGGCGGCGGACTGCTGGGCGCCAACGGAGCCATCACCTCCGTGTTCGGGCAGGTCATCGACTTCGCCGGCGGCACCGTGGTCGAAATCAGCTCCGGTGTTGCAGCACTGGTCCTGGCCGTCATCGTTGGCAAGCGCCAGGGCTTCGGCAAGGACCCCAACCACCGCCCGCACAACATCCCCTTCATCATGCTCGGTGCCGCCATCCTCTGGTTCGGCTGGTTCGGCTTCAACGGCGGCGCAGCCACCACGGCAGAGCAGGCCGGCCTGATCTGGATCAACACACTGGTGGCCCCTGCCGCGGCCATGCTGAGCTGGCTGGTCACCGAAAAGATCCGCCACGGACACCCGACCTCCCTGGGCGCAGCCTCCGGCGTGGTGGCCGGCCTGGTGGCGATCACCCCGTCCTGCGCCAACATCAGCCCGGTGGCCGCAATCGGCCTGGGCCTTGCCGCCGGCGCCCTCTGCGCCATCTTCGTGGACCTGAAGTACCGGTTCGGCCTCGACGACTCCCTCGATGTGGTGGGCGTGCACCTCGGCGGCGGCCTCATCGGAACCCTGGCACTTGGCTTCATTGCACTGCCGGTGGACGGCCAGGGCGGCGGCCTCTTCTACGGCGGCGGACTCCACCAGCTGGTGGCCCAGACGGTTGCCGTGCTGGTGACCGTCCTGCTCTCCGGCCTGGTGACCACCGTGCTGGGCCTCGCCATCCACAAGACCCTCGGTTTCCGGGTCAGCGAGGAAGCGGAGAACGCAGGGGTGGACCTGTCCGAGCACGCCGAGACCGCCTACGCATTCGGTGAGCTGTCCCGCAGCCGCTTCAACCCGTTCCACCACCACGTGCCCGCTCCGGCAACCGCTCCGGCAGCGCAGGAAAAGGAAGACAGCCTGGTATAGCTGCCTTCTCCGGGTGTGCTTCGCTGGATCAGGATCGAGGGGCCGGCGGCGGTTTGGGAAGGCCCCCCGGACGTACCGGGAGTCGTGCCGTCGGCCCTACCTCAATTCTAGGGAGCGGGGCATTTCCGGACCATAGGCCCTTGTGCCCTAAGCGCCCGCAATTCCCGCAATTAGGTCATGCGTTTGGGTCTTTTTGATTGGGCGGAACGGGCCTACCGTGGACGCAGGGAGCCGCCCGCCCGGGCAGCCGAACCACGGAGGATCTTCCTATGACAACGCACGTCGCAGACTGCAGTGTTTCCAACTGTTCCTTCAACGACCACTCGCATTGCAACGCCGCCGCCATCACGGTGGGCGGGAGCGAAGACCACGCGTCATGCGCCACTTTCATCGACACCGGCATCCATGGCGGCCTGCCCAAGGTCCTGGCCGACGTCGGAGCCTGCCAACGCTCGGAATGCGCCCATAACGACCACCTGATGTGCAAGGCGCCCGAGGTCCGCGTGGGTCCCGGGGCGGACAACGCCGACTGCCTTACCTACGCGCACGCGTAGCGGCACTCCCCGCGGGGACTACTAACTGAACGCAGCGGACGACGGCGGGACTTCCCGCCGTCGTCCGCTTGCGTTTGCCGGCCACCGGCGTCCAGCGGTCATTGCGCCGGCGCCTCAGGTTCGGATGTCTCCATCCAGTTCACCACGCTGCTGCCGCCGTGGGCGCGGCTGAGTGTCTCCTGGAGGGCGTCGGCCTCCTGCGCGGCGATGTCCAGCTCAGCCACCGCTGTCATCACGCCGCGGGCACTTTCATTGTGCGGGCGGAAATAGTGCGTTCCGGCTGCCGCTGCCCGGTGCCATGCGGCCAGTTCCCGGATGGCTTGGGCGATGGAGCCCTGAGTTTCCGTCAGGCTGCGGAGGATTTCATGGCTGTCCGAGGGTGCGTCCAGGTTCCTGGTGGCACGGGCAAGGTACCGGGCCGCTTCCTGCATCTGCTGCGCTGCACGCCGTGGTCCGTTCGTCTCTGACACTGTCCTGCTCCTTCGCTGGGCTGTCCTCCGATGGGACCTATTGTCCTCCACCCCGGCAGCGCGGGTAGGGGCGGAAAGGTCCTTGACAGCCCCATGGCACCGGGAGCTAGATGATCAGTAGCGGGGATCCACAAATCAGGACAAAAGCACAGCAAAGGACCGGACATGAGCGAGAACCCACGCGCGTCGGAGCGTGTCCACAGTGAAGCTCCGGCCGAGGGCGACGAGAACGCTGATCCGAGGGACATCCGGGTGCATTCCCAGGAGCCGGCCGAAGGCTCCGATGTAACAGGCGGGGCGGGCCCCGACGTCACAGGCGCCGACCTCACGGATGGCGCGGCCGGCGGCTGAACCGTTGTGGACATTGTCGAATTCCTGTCCTTGCGCATCAGGGAAGATGAGGCGGCAGCCCTAAAAATCCTCAGCGACCGCACGGTTTCCGAGTCGGCGAAATGGTACGAGCACCGGCTTTTGCTGGAGTGCGAGGCGAAGAAGAAGGTCATCCGGATCGTTGAATCAGCGCGGCAGACCGCGCTGGCCACTATGGTCAGCGACCCGTTCGAAGAGGAATCCCGCTGGATTCCTGAAGCCATTGAATGGACCACTCGATCGCTGAAGGCCCTGGCGCTGCCCTACGCCGATCACCCGGATTTCGAAGAGGACTGGCGCTGAACGGGGTGGCGGCTGGCTAGCCCGCGGGCCGCAACGAGGTGATCATCCGCCTGATGTCGCGGTACTCCGCGGTCTCCGTATAAATCTTGGCTTTCTCCAGATACGGCAGGGACGGGTCGCCCGGTGTTTCATTGTTCGCCGGGTCGTAGAACGCCCCGAACATGGCAGCGTTCGGCGGCCAGGTGAAGAAGTGGAAGATGGCGCATGCGGAGTCCCCCGACGCTGGCGGACCGGAGGTGATGCCGTAGCCCGCAGCGGGGGTATCTGCCGGTCCCGGGGCAGCCGCGTTTCCGCGGGTCTCATACACGAACCGGGGTGTGGATCCCTTGAGAGTCAGCGCCGGCAGATCCTGCGAGTCCAGGACGGAATACGGGAACCGGTCGGTGCAGGTTGACCCCGTTGCCATGTTGGTCCGAAGCGTGGCCAACGGTTTCCCGGCCTGGTTGGTGATCTCGGCGAAGGCGCCGCCGCCCTCCGCCAGCTCGCCGGCCGGATCCTTCACGCTCCACGGGGCGGGATGGTCGAAAATCAGCTGGCCGTCGGCCGTCGTGTAGCTGGTCCACGCCGCGGAGGCGGTGGACGTCCCGGTCCCATCCGGCCTCGTCGTTTCGCCCGGGACATGCGTCGATCCCGGCGGGGCGGATGCCGTCACAGAGGCAGGCAGGTCGCTCGCGGTTCCTGCCGACGTTTCCGGCGGGCCGGCCGGCTGGGCGCAACCGGCCAGCAGGCTGGCAATGAGGAAGGCGGCAGGGGAAAGAAAACGGGATCGTGTTCGCGAGTTCATGCCATTCTCCTTGGGCCAGGATCCGGTCCCTTCATTCTGACGCTTCGCAGGGTTCTCGGGATCGTTGTTTACCCGATTGGCACCGAACCGATGCCGGGCATAACGATTTGTTGCACGCTGTGAAATATCCCCTGCCGGGTTGGTGTTGGCCCGGATATGACAACAATCGGAATCATCGGTGCAGGACACATTGGCAGCCAGATTGCCCGCAAGGCCGTGGAACTCGGCTACGAGGTGGTCATCAGCAATTCGCGCGGACCGGAAACGCTGACGGACTTCGTGGCGGAGCTGGGACCGCGGGCTAAAGCCGCAACAGCGGCGGAGGCGGCCGCGGCGGGCGATTTCGCCGTCGTGACCGTGCCCCTCAAGAGCATCAGGGACGTTCCGGTGCAGCCGCTGGAAGGCAAGATCGTGATTGACACCAACAACTACTACTGGGAACGGGACGGCCGCTTCCCTGAGCTGGACAGCGGCCAGGAGACAACGTCCGGGCTGCTGCAGAAGCACCTCCCCACTTCCAAGGTGGCCAAGGGCTTCAACCACATCATGGCCAGGGAAATCACCACTGACGGAACGCCGGCCGGCACGGAAGGCCGCCGGGCCCTTGCCACGGCCAGCGACTATCCCGAGGCTGCGGAACTCGTGACCAGGTTCTACGACGAGTTCGGCTTCGACACCGTCAACGTCGGTCCCCTGTCAGAAAGCTGGCGCGTTGAGCGCGACCGCCCGGCGTATGTGGTGCGCCAGACTGCCGCCGAGCTTACGGAAAGCTTGGACCGGGCTCCGCGCACCATCTGACGTTCACGCAGTATGGCCACCTGCGGTTGGCCGTCAGGTGGCCGTCAGGTTCTACCGCTCCAGACCCGCCGCCACCACGAGCGCTTCACTTCAGGCTCCGGTGGCGGCGGCGCGGCTGCAGCAACGGCCGCACGGCGCTCGCGCCAGAGCTCCACCTCGGCGTCAACATCACGGGTCCTGGTAATGACGGGCGGCCCGCCCTGGAGCTGGCGCCGTGCGTCGATCACGCGCTTATTGAAGTCCTGGAGGATGTCGCGGACCTGCTTTTCCGAATACTGGGCATCGAGCCTGGCATCCAGCCCGGCGTCCTCGGTCCGCAGGAGAATGGCTTTCGGGCCCATCCCGGTGATGTTCTCGCGCTGGATCAGGCCCTTGACCCACCAGTCGGGGTCGTAGCCTTCGCCCAGCCCCGGGATGGGTTTGCCGGCGTACTTCAGGTTGTCGAACTTTCCCTGGGCCATGGCGTCCCGGATCAGGTATTCAACCCGCCTGGCGTCATCCACTTTCCGCCGCTTGTCCCGTTCCTTTTCCTCGGCAGCGGCGAGCTCGGCCTCCTCCTGGGCCGACATTCCGGTTGCGCGGACGGCGCGTAGCTCGGCGGCACGTTCCACCCGGCGCCTGAACGCGCCGCCGGTTCCTTCGCTGGTCATGTAAACACCGCCCCGATCCTGAATAACCTGCCTTCCAGTATTCAGAGGCCTTGAGGGAGTTTCAATAAGGCGGTAACGGGACCGGGGACACAAGCACTGCCCGGGCGACAGCTCCCCCGGACATAGGATTCAAACAGCACCAGGAAACATGCCGGACGCGGAGTTTCACCGAGACCTATATCCGAGAGGGCCAGATGGACCAGCCAAGGCTCGCCATGAAGGCAAGACGGCGACGCACCCGCAACCCGGGCACCGCGCCGCTTCCCGTGCCAAAGGCCAGACTGCGTGGCCGGTTGATTCTCCGGCTTCTTCTTGCTTTTCCGGCAGGACTGATCTTGGCCGCCATGGTAATCGCCGCATTCGGGCTCGAGCTTTCCGCGGCTCGGACGGCCACCTACTCGGGACTGGCGCTCTCGTATGCCCTGTTCCTGTTCGTCACCTGGCGCCTCGGAGTCATGCGGCGGGCCGCCTTTGCAGCCTCCGGCGGCGATCCCCAGGCGGCCGGTGTGCTGTTGTTCGGGGTCATGAAGCCTCGCAGCCGCGCCAATGGTTCCCGATCAGGCGGCTCAGGCGACAACGGCTACTTCGGCGATGGCGACAGCTCCGACGGCGGTGACGGCGGTGGCGGCGACGGCGGTGGCGGCGGCGACTGACGCGGCCGGAATCCCAAGTGGCGGGGTTGGCTCCCGCGGTGGCTGGCCGCCGGCGATAGTATGTGCCAGTGGCTGACAGGGTTTCGAAGGTCGACGTCATAGCGTTCCGCCTGGCCGCCCATCATCTCGACGAACGGTTGGGCGAAGGCGGTCTGCTGGACGCAGCCGGCAGGTGCGGGATTCAGAACAGCCCGCCCGGGTCGGCGCTACTAGCCCTGCACGCCAGGGTGCGCAACCTGACACAGCAACAGGTGGCCGGCGCCGTCGCCAAGGAGAAGAGCCTGCTGCAGACCTGGTGCATGCGAGGATCACCGTTCTACTTCCCGGCCCTGGACGCGCCGGTATTCACTACCGGAGTCCTACCGCCGACCGAGGAGGCGATGCGCCATCTGGTGGTCGGGGTGGAGCCGGCGCTGGACAAGCTTGGCATAAGCCTGACCGAGGCGGTGGAGCTGGCCGATGCGGAAATCCATGAGGTACTGTCCGGGCGCAGGCTCGCCATCAACGAGCTGGGGGCGGAGATCGCCACGCGGATTGCCCGCAGGCTGCCGAAGCGACAACGCGACATCTGGGAGGACAACGGTCCCTACGCCCCGGGGCAGCCGCTCGGTGAGGGCGTCGTGCATTTCTGCGTCCGTATCCTCACGCTGCAAAGGGTGCTCTGCCTCGCGCCGCGCGTGGGGAACCAATCTCCGTTCGTCCTGGTCGACGAGTGGCTTGGCGATCCAATCCCGGACATCGACCCTGAACTCGCGCGCGCCGAACTGCTTCGCCGCTACCTGCGCTGCTATGGACCGTCCACGCGCGGCGACTTCGCCTCGTGGGCGGGGGTCCATGCCGGTGACACCGGCCCCTGGTGGAACCTGGTCGGGACCGAGCTGACCCCGGTCGAGTTCGGCGGCACGTCCTGGATCCTCACCGAAGATCTCGACGCACTGCGGTCCGCCCCGGCGCCGACGGGGGTGCGGCTGCTCCCGCCCGGTGACCCTTACACGCAGATGCGCGACCGGGAAACGATCGTCGACAAGAAGTACCACCGGGAAGTGTGGAGGATGGCCGGCGGACCGGGAACAGTCCTCGCAGGCGGCAAAATCACCGGCACATGGCGCTCACGCAAGAGCGGCCGGAAGCTGGCCCTCACCATCACGACGTTCGGCTCATTGCCGGATCGGGACAGGACGTCGCTACAGGGTGAGGCCGGGCAGGTCGCGGCGCTGCGAGGCGCATCGTCGGTGGACGTCGCGTTCGGCACCTACTGACCGTCCCTGGCGCGGACGACGGCGGGACCTCCCGCCGTCGTCCGCTCCTGTTTGTTCCGGGGAGCCGCATCAGCCGATCGGCTCGGCCATCTGTTCCACCACATACTGGGCCTCCACGGAGGCGCCGGTCACCGGATCGGCCATCTCGACCTTCCAGCTGCGGGCGAACTGGTCCACCCCGTGGGTCATGGCCACCGTGCCGGAGATGAGCACCGTGCCGGGCTCGTTGAGACCGCGTTCGGCGAGGACGTCCAGCCAGTAGTCGGGGCTCAGCAACGCGCCCAGCGAGCTGTCCTGGATGAGGGTGTCCGGTGTGTCGCCCTCCCCCACCCAGCCCCTGAGCGTGATCTGGTCCAGGTGCTCCCGAACGTCGTCAAGGCGCCAGGCTTTGCGTCCCAGGACGTCAGGGCTGGCGTTCTTGCTCCAGGCAACGCCGTGGACCTCCAGCTGACGGTCAGTGTGGTCGCAGGCCACCGTCAGCAGTACGCCGTCCTCGGTGATCACCAGCGCCCATTCGGCTTCTCCTGAAGTCCGGTCATGTTGCACGCGGACTTCGGAAACCTGCTGGGCCAGGTACGGCGACACGGGATAGAGCGCCGGGGTGGTTGCGGGGCCGGGAACTCCCAGCTCGGCCAACTCGGCGATGTGGGCCTGTACCTCTTCCTGCTGCCGCCCTGCGTAGCCGGCGTTCAGGAGGTGCTTGACCTCGACTTTTCGGGTGGTGCCGTCGGGAAGTTCGAAGCTCAGAGTCGTCATGTTCTGTCCATCCTTTGCGTGTCCTGCTCGAGAAATTTACAAACCGGAAACCGGAAACGATCGCCAATGTACATCCAGTATGCGTAATGTATACATTTAACGCCAGCGTGACAGGCGTCACCGTAAACATCTCGTGGAGGACAACACCATGGCCAACGTCCCAGTTCAGGCTTCCGGCGCA
This sequence comes from Arthrobacter sp. FB24, assembly GCF_000196235.1. Lineage (NCBI taxonomy): Bacteria > Bacillati > Actinomycetota > Actinomycetes > Micrococcales > Micrococcaceae > Arthrobacter > Arthrobacter sp. FB24. The sequence goes on from NC_008541.1 coordinate 3,978,478, forward strand.
GCGCCGCGCCCGGGCAAGCCGATGCACCCGAAGGGCCTGTATAAGGCCTTTGCCGCAAGCCTTACCGGCACCGCACTCGAGTGGTACGACTTCGCCGTCTACTCAGCCGCAGCCGCCGTCGTATTCCCCATCGTCTTCTTCCCGTCATCCGATCCCCTGACCGGCACCATCCTGGCGTTTTCAACCTACGCTGTGGGCTACGTTTCCCGCCCCGTGGGCGGCATCATCTTCGGCCGGCTCGGCGACCGGATCGGCCGCAAGAAGGTCCTGGTCACCACCCTCATGATCATCGGCGTGGCCACCGTGCTGATCGGCGTGCTTCCCGGGTACGGCAGCATCGGCATCACCGCCCCGATCATCCTGGTGCTGCTGCGCTTCGCCCAGGGCGTGGGCGTAGGCGGCGAATGGGGCGGCGCCGTGCTGCTCTCCAGCGAATACGGGGATCCCCACCGGCGCGGCTTCTGGGCATCCGCCGCCCAGGTGGGCCCTCCCGCCGGCAACCTCATGGCGAACGGCGCGCTGGCCGTCCTGACCCTCACCCTGACCGAAGAGCAGTTCATCAGCTTCGGGTGGCGCATCGCCTTCCTGGTCTCGGCCGTGCTGGTCGGATTCGGGCTCTGGATCCGGCTCAAGCTGGAAGACACTCCGATCTTCAAGGCCATTGAGGCCCACGGCGAACAGCCCAACGCCCCGGTCCGGGAGGTCTTCAGCAAGGAACTCCGGCCGCTCATCGCCGCCACGCTGTGCCGGGTTGGTCCTGACGTGCTCTACGCCCTGTTCACCGTCTTCACCCTTACCTATGGCATCCAGGCCCTCGGCTACGAGCGCAGCCAGGTCCTCACCGCTGTGCTGATCGGCTCCGCATTCCAGCTGTTCATGATCCCGCTGGCCGGCGCCGTATCGGACCGCTTCAACCGCCGCCTGGTCTACGGCACGGCCGCGGTGCTGGGCGCCGTCTGGACATTCATCTTCTTCGGCATCCTCGGCGGAGACAATGAGCCGATGCTGATCGCGGGCATCGTCCTGGGCCTCATGGCACACTCATTCATGTACGGACCGCAGGCCGCCTTCATTGTGGAGCAGTTCTCCCCCAGGCTCCGGTCCACCGGAAGTTCGCTGGCATACACCTTCGCCGGCGTGATCGGCGGCGCGATTGCCCCGCTGATGTTCACGCTGCTGCTGTCCCAGTTCGGCACCTGGATTCCGGTGGCCATCTATGTTGCCGTGGCCGCCGCCGTCACCGCAGTAGGCCTGGCGCTCGGCCGGGATTCCAACACAGTGGAGGACGAGGACTACCGCCTGCTGCTCGAAGGATCCGCAGCAGCGCGCCAGCCGTCCGCCGTCGCGGAATCCCGCTGACGATCCGGCGTTTTCAGGTGCGGAGCAGGATGTCCCGGGTCACGGCCAGGTGATGGTCAATGGCTTCCTGCGCCTTCGCCGCGTCGCCGGACACCAGGGCATCGAGGATGCCCTGGTGTTCGGCGCACACCTGCTCGCGCCGGCCTCCGGTACGGAACAGCGCGGACACGCCCACCAGGATCTGCCGGACGTGGAGCTTGCTGTACGTCCGGGAGATGAGCTCATTTCCGGCGGCGTCAATGAGCTGCTGGTGGAACAGGGTGTCCAGGCGGATGAACTCCCGGGCAGCCTCCGGGTTCAGGTCCTCGGGAAGGGCCGCCTGCTGGTCCAGGGTGTCCTGCATCGTCCGGGCGGGGACACGCTTCTGTTCGATTACCAGGCGGGCGGCATGGCTTTCCAGCACTCCGCGCAGTTCCATCAGCTCGGACATTTCACGGCCGGTCACCGGTGGGACGTACGCCCCGCGCTGCGGAATCAGTTCCACCAGGCCGTCCGAGACGAGCAGCAGGAGCGCTTCCCGCACCGGAGTGCGCGAGACCCCGATCTCGGCGGCAAGCTCCTGCTCATTCAGGAACTTCCCCTGGACTTCGGGATCGATCAGGATGTTTTCACGCAGGTACGCGTACGCCTTCTCGCGGCCGGACGCCGCTGTCCCCGAACTTTTTCGCATACATCATGTATACAACAGACTGGAGTAATTTCATGCGTTTAGCAGTGGCCCAAATCATCACGGGAGCCGATCCGTCCGCCAACCTGGAGCTGATTCGAGAATACGCCACCCGGGCCAAAGCCGCCGGAGCCGAGCTGGTGGTATTTCCGGAGGCAGCCATGCGCGCCTTCGGCAACAGCCTGGCGGACATCGCCGAGCCGCTGGACGGACCATGGGCCAATGCCGTCCGGACCATTGCCAGGGGCCTGGGTATCGCCGTCGTCGCCGGCATGTTTACCCCGGGAGACAACGGCCGCGTACGGAACACGCTGCTGGTCACCGGCCCGGGGCTGGACACTTCCTACGACAAGATCCATCTGTTTGACGCCTTTGGTTTCGCCGAGTCCGATTCGGTGGACGCCGGCACGTCGCCTGTGACGTTCGAACTCAACGGCACGGTGATCGGCCTTGCGACCTGTTACGACGTGCGCTTCCCCGCGCTTTTTGCGGCCAACGCGCGGGCCGGCGCCCAGGTCAACATCGTCTGCGCCTCGTGGGGCGCCGGCGAAGGCAAGGCGGAGCAGTGGGACCTGCTGGTGCGGGCCCGCGCCGTGGACAGCACCACGTTCGTCGTGGCAAGCGGCCAGGGCAATCCCGCCAGCATCGGGCTCCCCGCCGCCGGCACTGCGCCCACCGGCATCGGCCACAGCGCCGTGGTGTCACCGCTCGGCAGTCCCCTGGTCACATTGGGCGGCGAACCCGAACTGGCCGTGCTGGACATCGACACCGCCGTCATTACCGACGTCCGCGCAAAGCTGCCGGTCCTCGCCAACGCGCGGAACCTTTAGCGGCAGTACGGAAGCAGACGGTGCGGGAGCGGACGACGGCGGGACGTCCCGCCGTCGTCCGCTTTCGCGTGTGCAGGCTGCCGTTTGTGCCGGCCGCGGGTCCGCACGGCCCGCAGAAACAGTACGGCGAGAATCCGGACGAGGCCGAGGTGCGGCCGGTCAAGCAGGTGGAGGACTACCGCGGCTGATTCGGCGTCCTTTTCGGCGGCGAAAGCACCTCGCGGTACGCAATATTCAGGAGCCCTTTGACAGGTTCTGTGACAAGTGCCATAGTCGTCGTATGAACCTGTTGGACAGCTGGACAGCTGCGCAAGACCGAGTGGTGCGCGTTGGCGCGGCCGAGGCGGTGTTTGCATCCCTTCGCAGCGCCATCGAGGGCGGCAGGATTCCGGTCGGCACCCGTCTCGACTCGGAGGCCTCGCTCGCCAAGCAATACGGTGTGAGCCGGACGATGGTCCGGGAGGCGCTGCGTTCATGCACCGCACTGGGATTGACGGCCACCCACACAGGCAAGGGCACCTTCGTCATCGCTGACAAGGTGGCCCAGGACCTCAAGCTCGGCAAGTATTCGGCCAGCGCCCTCGTCGAAGCCCGCCCCCACGTCGAAGTGCCTGCCGCCGGCCTGGCAGCCCAGCGCCGCAGCGCCGAAGATGTGGAGGCACTTCGGGAAATCCTTCGGGAAATGTCCCAGGAGGACGACCTCCAGCAGTGGGTGCTGTTGAACACCGAGTTCCACGTGACCATCGCCCGGTGCAGCGGCAACGGCGTGTTCGAGTCATTCCTCTCGGATATCTGTGACGCCATGGCGAACCAGTCCAACACCCTCAACCTCGTGGCTGACCGGCGCAAGGAATCCGGCGAAGAGCACGCGCGCATTTTCGCTGCCATCGAGAGCGGATCAGCCGAGGAAGCGTCCCAGGCCATGAGGATGCATCTGCACGGGGTGGAATGCGCCCTGGGCACCATCGTCCCCGGAAGCGAGAACTCCACGTCCGGCCATACGCGCTAAACCCTCCTAAGCCCCGAAGTCCATCCAGCGTCCCCTGACCTGCCCTACCCGCCGCAAACCCGCGTGCCTCCCCCCGCCGTGGCACCCCTATGCCTCCATGCTGGCGGCGGCGTCCCCCAAGCCTGCACCGGCCCCAGGCTCTGTGCCCCAAGAATTCCATCGTCCAAACCCGTCAACGAAGCCCCGCGAGGACCCCCATGACTCTTCCCCTTACCGCCCCGAAAACCCGTTCCGAGCATGATCTGCTGGGTGACCGGGATGTTCCCGCTGCCGCGTACTGGGGTGTGCACACCCTCCGGGCCGTGGAGAACTTCCCCATCACCGGCCAGCCGCTCTCCACCAACATGCACCTGGTCCGCGGCCTCGCCGCCGTGAAACTCGCCGCCGCCCGCACCAACCACGAACTCGGCCTCCTCGACGCCGAACGCGCCGACGCCATCGCAGCGGCCTGCACCGACGTCCTCAACGGCAAACTCAACGACCAGTTCGTCGTGGACGTCATCCAGGGCGGCGCCGGAACCTCCTCGAACATGAACGCCAACGAGGTCATCGCCAACCGCGCCCTGGAAATCCTCGGACACCCCAAAGGCCACTACACCCGCCTGCACCCCAACGACCACGTCAACCTCTCCCAGTCCACCAACGACGTCTACCCCACCGCCGTGAAACTCGGCACCATCTTCGCCGCCCGCGAACTCCTGGACGCCCTCGCCGAACTCGAAGACGCCTGCGCCGCCAAAGCCCTCGAATTCCGCACCGTCGTCAAAATGGGCCGCACCCAGCTCCAGGACGCCGTCCCCATGACCCTCGGCCAGGAATTCGGCACCTACGCCGTCACCATCGGCGAAGACCGGCTCCGCCTGGCCGAAGCGGACCTGCTCATCCACGAAATCAACCTCGGCGCCACCGCCATCGGCACCGGCCTGAACGCCCCCGCCGGCTACGCCGCCACCGCCTGCCGCCACCTCGCCGAAATCACCGGCCTGCCCCTGGTCACCGCCCCGGACCTCATCGAAGCCACCCAGGACGTCGGCGCCTTCGTCCACCTCTCCGGCGTCCTCAAACGCGTCGCCGTGAAACTCTCCAAAATCTGCAACGACCTGCGCCTGCTCTCCTCCGGCCCCCGCGCCGGCTTCGGCGAAATCAACCTCCCCGCCGTGCAATCCGGATCCTCCATCATGCCCGGCAAAATCAACCCCGTGATCCCCGAAGTCGTCTCCCAGGTCGCCTACGAAGTCATCGGCAACGACGTCACCATCACCATGGCCGCCGAAGCCGGACAACTCCAGCTCAACGCCTTCGAACCCATCATCGTCCACAGCCTCCACAAGAGCATCTCCCACCTCGAAGCCGCCTGCCGCACCCTCACCGCACGCTGCATCCAGGGCATCACCGCCAACACCGACCACCTCCGCCGAACCGTCGAACAATCCATCGGCCTCGTCACCGCCCTCAACCCCCACCTCGGCTACACCACCGCAACCGCCATCGCCCAGGAAGCCCTCGCCACCGGCAAAGGCGTCGCCGAACTCGTCCTCGAACACAACCTGCTCACCGCCGAGCAACTCGAAGACCTCCTCAGCCCCCAACGCCTGGCCAACCTCAGCAAGTAGCGCAACCCAAACCACACCCCACCCGCCACGGGAGCAGGGGCACACCGCCGTGCCCAAATTTCCCAGGCCTTTTACCCAAGGACTGACCATGAAAAACAAATCAACGATGTGGATTCTGGCCGCACTCGTCTTCGGAATCCTCAGCGGGCTGCTTTTCCACTGGCTGCTGCCGGTGGACTCACGCGAATCCGTCGTGTCCGTCCTGGACACCGTGACGCACATGTTCCTGAACCTCATCAAAATGATCATTGCCCCGCTGATCTTTGCCACCCTCGTCTCCGGCATCGCGGGAGCGGCCAAATCCGCAGGCGTGGGCAAGCTCTTTGGGCGATCCATGATCTGGTTCCTGTCCGCCTCCGTCCTGGTGGGCGCCTTCGGTTTCGTCACCGCCCATGTGCTCAACGTCGGTGACGGGCTCAACCTGATGCCGGGCGGTGACGCGGGGATGGAAACGAAGCCCCTCGATTACCAGGCGTTTGTCACCCACATCATCCCCACGAGCGTCTTCGCCGCACTGACCGAAAACAACCCCCTTCAGATCCTTGTCTTCGGCGCTCTCTTCGGCATCGCCCTGCTGAATCTTCGGAAGAAGGGCCGCTCCTCCATAGCGGATGCCATCGATGAACTGATGGGCGTCATGTTGAAAGTCACCGGATATGTGATGAAGGCGGCCCCGGTGGGCGTTTTCGCCGGCATCGCAGCAGCCTTCACATCCAAGGGCCTGGATGCGTTTGCCACTTATGCCTCGTTTATCGGCGGCTTCTATGTTTCCCTCTCCGCACTCTGGGCGATCATGATCGCGGTCGCGGTCGCGTTCCTCGGACGGGCGGCCTTCCGGCTGGTCCGAATTGTGCGTGAACCCATGGTGATCGCGTTCGCCACCTCCAGCAGTGAAGCCGCCCTGCCCAAGCTCATCGAAGGCCTGACCAAGTTCGGCATCGAGAAGCGCACCACCGGCTTCGTGTTGCCCTTGGGTTACTCGTTCAACGTGGACGGCTCCATGATGTACATGACCTTCGCCTCGGTCTTCCTGATCAACGCCTACGGCATCGATATGGACCTTGGCCAGCAGATCGCGATGACCGCAATGCTCCTCCTCAGCAGCAAGGGCATGGCCGGCGTGCCGCGCGGGTCACTCGTCGTCGTAGCCGCGGTGGTCCCTGCCTTCGGTATCCCCGCCGCCGGCATTGGCGTCCTGCTGGTGATCGACCAGCTCCTGGACATGGGACGCACCGCCACCAACATCCTGGGAAATGCCATCGCCACCGCGGTGATCGGCCAGAAGCACGACCAATCCTCTTCCGCCCCCGAAGAGGCCTCTTCCGGAACGGCCCTCGGAGCGCTGGACGCTGAATTCAGTAGAGAGCCTGAGCGCGTTTCGATGCACTAAAGGACCTCGCCCGGCCACCCTCGTTTCAATCACCACTACCCCACCGAATGAAAGGGCATGCCAATGACCGCTGATTTTGAGCTGCAGAGCCCGAAGGACGTGCAAACCCTCGAGCGGACGGCAAGGACGCGGAGAACACCGATCAGGGCACAAATCATCGACTACCTGGCAAGCAATGGCGCTAGCAAAGTAGCCGACATCAGTAGCGGCATCGCTTCCTGCCGGGACTCCGTAAGGCACCATCTGGCCGCCCTTGAAAGCGCTTCGATCGTCCGTTCCAACATCGCCCCCGGAGAAAGGGGACGGTTCACGCCCTTCTACGCCCTCGCCCCCGGAAGAACAGAGCCGGATTCCTGACCGGCGGCGCCGGCCACTAAGCAATCGGACGACGGCGGGACCATCCGCCGTCGTCCGCTGTGCCTTAACCGGCATCCAGAAAAGCAACCGGCGTCCAGAAAAAGCCGAAGTTCCACGTCAGCGTCCCCGGCCGGCAACGCCTTGGTTCGGGGACCTAAAACGCAGCGCAGGATTTAGTCCGGCATCCATATTCTCCCCGAAATGCTCTGGATAGCATGGGGTGACCGGACAGAGCCGTCCGGCGGGGTATCAACGCAGAAGGAAGCCCATGGCCGCAGCTACAGTGGACGACATCCTGTCGGATCTCCCTCTGGGTTTCGCCAGCCTCATCCTCCGGCCGTCCCGCGCGGATTCCCCCATTGAACGCTTCCTGATCGTTGACTCCGACGACGAGACATCCGACGGCGGCGCCGCCTTTGTGCTGCTGATCGGGGTTCGCGGGCGCTCCGCTTTGCCCGCGCTGCGGCGCCTTCTGAAGGATCCTCCCCTGGTGATCGCGGTCAAGGGCAGTCCGGGTGAACTCGAGGAAGCCGAAGAGCTGCTCCGCGCAGCAGGAACAGGCCTTCTCCTGGTGGACCCGGCCGCCGACTGGGACCGGCTCCTGTCCATCGCCAAGGACCGCATCACGCCGCGCAGCTACCAGAGCGAGGTGCTGACGCTGCTGGAAGAAGACCTGTTCGCCATCGCGCAGACCACCGCACGCCTGACGTCCAGCCACGTGGTCATCGAGGACGCCGCCAACAAGGTCCTGGCGTACTCCACGGTGACGAATGACATCGACGAGCTCCGCAAGGCATCGATCCTTGCCCGCCGCGGTCCGCGGAAATACGAACTCCTCCTCAAGGACCTCGGCGCCTACCGCGAACTGCACCGGACCCGCCTGCCAGTCAGGGTTCCGGCCCGGCCCCAGGACGGACTTCGGGAGCGCATTGCCATCACATTGTTCGCCGGCGACCGCATTATGGGGTACATCTGGCTGCAGGAAACCGGCGACGGCTTCGGGGCCGACGTCGACTACGTCCTCACCGGATCCGCGGCGCGGGCGTCCGCCGAGCTGATCCGTTACCGCAACCAGCAGTCCGTGCACATGCGGCAGGACCGGATTGCGCGGATCCTATCCGGGCCGGCCGAAGCCGCGGCGAGCGCCCACAGCGAGAAGATCCCGGCGGACCGCCCCGCAGCACTCGTTCTGCTAGGGATGTCAGCAACTGACGCGCAGGCGGACGATGCGGCCCTCAAACACGGTGAACTCGCCAACCTCGCTTCCATCCATGCGGCCGCCTATAAACAGTCAGCCGTCGTGGGGCAGTTCAACGGCGACACCGCGGTGATCATCCCGGCGCTCCAGTCCGCGAATGCCGAAGCCGGACTCCGGAGCCTCGCCGAAGCCATCGTGCGGGACGCTGGAAAGCATCTGGGTATCAGTCCCTTCGCCGCGGTGGGACCCATCGCCCCTGATCTGCTGTCCATCCATTCGGTGACCGCAAAAACGGAGGCACTGCTCGGCTGCATGCGGCGGTCCGGGACGGCCGGGGTGGCCACCGTTGACGATTTTGAAGTGGACATCCTCTTCCAGGAAGCACTGGAGAACTTCACCGCTTCGGCTTTCCGCCATCGCAGCCTCTGGTCCCTCCTCCGCCACGACGGGGAACTGGCTGAGACCCTTCGGGTGTATTTCGAGGCGTCACTGGATGTCAGCGAATGCGCCAGGCGAATGAAGCTGCACAAGAACACCGTTTACTACAGGATCAGCAAGGCCAGCCGCGTGACCGGCCTGAACTTCACCGATCCCCGCCATTCATTGGTCGCCCTGCTCCACATCCAGGAGTGGGCCGGCAAGCATAAGGAGCACCCGGGCAACCCATGAAGACAGCACTCGACTCGCCGCCTCTCGACCTGGTCCTGGACGACATCGTGCGAAACCACCGGCCGCGGGCCGAAGCAGGATCGGTTCCCGCAGGCATCCCCCACCTCTCCTCCCCGCCGTTCAGCCGCTTCGGCATTGCCGTGGCCACCTCGTCCGGGGAAGTCTTCAGCGCGGGCGACGCCGACGTTCCCTTCTCCATCCAGAGCATCTCCAAGGTCTTCACGCTGGCCCTGGCACTCAGCGCGGACGACCCCGGCGCGCTCTGGTCCCGGGTCCTTCGCGAACCGTCCGGCACGTCCTTCAACTCCCTGGTACAGCTCGAAGTGGAGCACGGGATCCCCCGGAATCCGTTTATCAACTCGGGCGCCCTGGTGGTCACCGACCATCTCATGGACGGATTTCCCGACGCCGCCGAACACCTCCTGCGCTTCCTCTCCCGGGAAGCGGGCCGCCGCACGGGCGGGCAGGGCCCGTTCATCGACGAGGAAGCCGCGAAGGGTGAGCTGGCCAACAGCAGCCGAAACCTCGCCCTGGCCCACTTCCTGAAGGGCTTCGGCAACCTGCGCTACCCCGCGCAGGCAGTAGTGGAAAACTACGTCAGGCAGTGCTCCATCATGATGACCTGCGTGGAGACAGCGAAGGCCGCGCTCTTCCTCGCGCAGGACGGCCGGGGCGCGCAGGGCACCGTGGTGTCCCGGAGCGAGGCCAAACGCATCAGCTCCATCATGCTCACGTGCGGAATGTATGACGCGGCCGGCGAATTTGCCTACCGCGTCGGGCTTCCGGGGAAGAGCGGTGTGGGTGGCGGCATCCTGGCGATCGTGCCCGGCGAAGGGGCCATCTGCGTGTGGAGCCCCCGGCTGGATGCCAAAGGCAACTCCCTGGCCGGGACTGCCGCCCTCGCCGATCTGGCCGACCGCACCGGATGGTCTGTGTTCTAACCCGTCCCCCAGCTGTTTCCAATAACTCCCGCTAGACCCCCATTTAGATCTTTGACAGGTCGAAAGGAACACCCATGTCCAACAACCCCAATGGCGAGGTTGCTTTGTACGAGGCCGACGGCGGCCACGCCCACGCACCCGATTCCCTCATCCACGCTGAAGACGCCGGCTACCACAAGGGCCTCAAGGCGCGGCAGATCCAGATGATCGCGATCGGCGGCGCGATCGGCACCGGCCTGTTCCTTGGCGCCGGCGGCCGCCTCAACGCGGCCGGCCCCTCCCTGGTAATCGCCTACGCCGTCTGCGGCTTCTTTGCTTTCCTGATCCTCCGCGCGCTGGGCGAGCTGGTGCTGCACCGGCCGTCGTCGGGCTCGTTCGTGTCCTACGCCCGGGAGTTCTTCGGTGAGAAGGCCGCCTTCATCTCGGGGTGGTTCTACTGGATCAACTGGGCCACCACCACCATCGTGGACATCACCGCAGTGGCGCTCTATATGAACTTCTTCGGCAAGTACGTCCCGTGGATGGGCGCCGTGCCGCAGTGGACCTGGGCCCTGATCGCGCTGGTAGTGGTTCTTTGCCTCAACCTCGTTTCGGTGAAGGTCTTCGGCGAGCTGGAGTTCTGGTTCGCCCTGATCAAGGTGGCAGCGCTGGGGGCGTTCCTCATCATCGGCACGTACTTCGTCATCTTCGGCACACCGGTGGACGGGCAGGACGTCGGGCTGAGCCTGATCTCGGACAACGGCGGCATCTTCCCCACTGGTCTGCTGCCGATGATCATCCTGATGCAGGGTGTGCTGTTCGCCTACGCCTCCATCGAGCTCGTGGGCACCGCCGCCGGTGAAACCGAGAACCCGGAGAAGATCATGCCCAAGGCCATCAACTCGGTGGTGTTCCGCATCGCGGTGTTCTACGTCGGTTCAGTCCTGCTGCTGGCGCTCCTGCTTCCCTACACGTCCTACGAGAAGGGCGTCAGCCCGTTCGTGACATTCTTCGGCTCGCTGGGCATCGAAGGCGTGGACGTCATCATGAACCTGGTGGTCCTCACGGCCGCCCTGTCCTCCCTCAACGCCGGCCTCTACTCCACCGGCCGGATCCTGCGCTCCATGTCCATGGCCGGTTCCGCCCCCAGGTTCGCGGCCCGCATGAACAAGGCAGGAGTCCCTTACGGCGGCATCGCCCTCACGGCGGTGGTCTCACTGCTGGGCGTGCCGCTGAACTACCTCGTCCCCGCACAGGCCTTCGAAATCGTGCTGAACGTGGCCTCGGTGGGCATCGTTGTCACGTGGGCCACCATCGTGGTGTGCCAGATCCAGCTCAAACGCTGGGCGGACAGGGGTTGGGTGGAGCGTCCCGCCTTCCGGATGTTCGGTGCGCCCTACACCGGCTACCTCAGCCTGCTGTTCCTGCTCGGCGTGCTGGTCATGGTGTTCATCGATTCCCCGCTTACCTTGCTGGTGACCCTCGTGGCCTGCGCGCTGATGGTGGCGGGCTGGTACTCCTGCCGGAAACGGATCCATGAAATCGCCGAGGTCCGGAACGGATACACGGGCGCCGCACCCGTGGTGGCCAACAGAACTCCCATCCGGTAAGCGCACACCCGCCCGCTTTTTCCCCCGGCCCCGCAGCCCCAGACCCCACCAACAACCGACGAAAGCCCGCCATGAACCGACAAGACCTGCTAAGCCCCCAAACCATCGGGGCGTCAACGGAAAACCAGACGACGGACAGTTGCGAGGACGGCTGCTTCTTCTGCACCGGACCGGAAACCGACTAGGCGCCACCGGCGCTCCACCCAACGCACGCACACCAACACCCAACCCAGAAGACAAGCAGAGATGACAACGGAATCCGCATCCACCATGACAGCAACCGACACCAGGCCGATCGACGCCGGCACCAGCAATCACCTCGCGGTACGGCCCGCTTCCGCGGCCGACCCCGGAACACTGAACCCCCGTGGCGGTAGGGCAGGCTCCGGGACCCTGAAATCCGCCGGGCACGTCATAGTGGATTCCCTCGCGATGCACGGGGTGGAACGCACCTACGTTGTTCCCGGCGAAAGCTTCCTGGACGTGCTGGACGGGCTGCACGGCTCCGGCATCGACACGGTGGTCTGCCGGCACGAAGGAGGCGCCGCGTATATGGCCGAAGCCGACGGCAAGATGAACCAGCGCCCGGGGGTGGCCATGGTGACCCGCGGACCCGGTGCGGCCAACGCCCACGTGGGGCTGCATACCGCCTGGCAGGACTCCACCCCCATGCTGCTCTTCGTGGGGCTCATTCCTTTTGCGCACCGTGACCGCGAGGCATTCCAGGAATTCGACATCAAGGCCTGGTTCGACACCGGTGCGAAGCGCGTCATGGTGCTGGACCACGCCGAGCGGGCATCCGAGATCGTTGCGGAAGCCATGTTTGCAGCGATGAGCGGGCGGCCGGGTCCCGTTGTGGTGGGCCTGCCGGAGGACATCATCCGGCAGCAGGTCGATCCGGCGCTGCACCCGGCCATCCCCGTGGCTGCGGGCGGCATGAGCGCCACGGACGCAGAAGCCCTTGCCGGTGCCTTGTCTCTTTCCAAGAAGCCGCTGTTTGTCACCGGCGGCAACGACTGGACCCAGGAGGCGGCCGGCCAGCTGACCGGCTGGCTCGAAAAGCACCACATCCCGGCCGCCGCGGAATGGCGCACGCAGGGTACTGTCTCCTTTGATTCGCCATCCTACGTGGGACCGATCGGCTACGGCCGCCCCCGCCCCACGTATGACCTCCTGGAGGAAACCGACCTGCTCGTTTTCGTCGGGACGGTGCCCGGGGACGTGATTACTGACGGCTTTGTCTGCCGCCAGGACTGGAACAAGCAGAACTTCCTGGTGACCATCGACCCCTCGCTGCGCGGCCGCTCGGGCCCCGTCTCACGGCAGATCGTGGCCAAACCGGAAGCCTTCGTCCGCGATCTGCTGGGCATAGAGCTGCCCGTGAAAGACGAGTGGAAAGCGTGGACGGCCAGGATGCGCACCGAGCAGGCGGCGTTCGCGGCGCTGCCGCCGGCAGCGCCGGCTGCGGGGCCGGCCAGGATGGACACGCTGATGGCCAACCTCGTTCCGCGGCTCCCCGAGGACGCCATGGTGACGTTCGGTGCAGGTGAGCACACCAACTGGGCGCACCGCTACTTCCCCACCCGTCGTTATGCCTCCATGATCAGCGCCAGGAACGGCTCGATGGGCTACTCCATCCCGTCCGCCATCGCCGCCTCGCTGGCCAGCCCGCAGCGGCGGGTGGTAACCATCGCGGGCGACGGCGAGTTTTTGATGAACGGGCAGGAGCTGGCCACGGCAGCCCAGTACGGGGCAACGCCGCTCATCATCGTGATGGACAACCAGGAATACGGCACCATCCGCACCCATCAGGAACGGCACTACCCGTCCCGGGTTTCGGGGACGCAGCTGAAGAACCCCGACTTCGGCCTCATGGCTAAAGCGTTTGGCGGTTTCGGCGTCACCGTCACCCGCGACGAGGATGTGCCGGCCGCCCTCGACGCCGCTTTCGGGGCCATCGACCGGGACGGGACGTTTGCCCTCATCCACCTCATCGTGGAACAGCGGGTGAAGGCGTACTGACCGGCCGCCGGACCCCGCCCGCCGCCCGCCGGGCGCGGCGGCGAATGACGTACTCGGCAACCGCGACGTTGATCAGCCACCCCGCTCCCAGCAGCACCGCGCGTGTGGGCACATCCGTGGGGCCGACCAGGAGGAGCCACGGGATGCCCACCAGGGCCTGGGTTCCCGCGCCCACGGCGATAGCGTATGCGCGCGTCATCCAGGCGCTGTGCGCTGCGAAGTCCCGGCGCCTGACGGCGAGGATCCCCAGGACGATACTCACGAGCATCGCGGAGCCGAAGAAGAGCCGGAGCGGGACGTCGGTGAAGCCGTCCGGGAGCGGGTAGAAGACGGACATCCACAGCCCGGAGAGCGCTGCGAGCAGGCCTGCCGGGATGAGAACGCGTCCGGCGATACGGTGCCTGCCGCGCCTGCCCCGTAGTGAGGGAACGAACTGGAACGCCCCCAGAAGGGAGTAGACGGTGACGCTGACAATGTGCGTCACCACCGGGACGGGAGAGGCGAAGAACCGCGCGTTTTGCGGCGTCACCTCTGCACCGGACGTCAGTTCGGCCAGCCGGAGGGCCCCGAAAATGACCGGAATGAGGCTCAGCAGGATGAGGCCGGCGGGCACGGGCCATTGGGGCCGGGGGCGCCGGACGGAGGCGGCGGCGGGAGTGATGGTTTCGGTTGACATGGCCGGCCCTTCGCATGGCTGGTATACGGCGTACACCTCTTGCGATTGAGGATAGGTGTACGCCGTACACTTGTCAATGAAAGTGCGCCCCGCCGCCCCGCCCCCGCCCCGCGCACAGGGCTGTGATGAGTCTCACGTGCAATGAACGGATCCTGGCTTGAGCCGCCGCCACCCCTCCGTGCATCATGGAAAGGACGGTTGAGAATGCGATTTCACAGCCTCACCAGCCCTTGTTTCCGCGCTAAGGCGCAGGGAATGCAGCGGCTTAGAACGACCCAACCTGGTGGACGCAACGAGGCCAAACCAGTGAGCTCGCCGAGCTGCGCAAGGCCTCAGAGCGTTCATGAATAGACCCGTCCCGGGCTCCGCGCCGATGCGAAGCCCATGACCAAATTTATGAATGAGGCACCGAATAATGACGTTCGAAACCAATCACTCCGTGACCCTTAAGATCTGGGACCGCTCCGCCATCGACCACACGCTGGACGCCCTGGTGCACGACATTTCCACGAAGGCCAACGCCCACCGGAACGATGTTGCCGTCACCCTCAGCGGACCGAACACCTTCACGGTGAGCCTGAACCGCAGCGCCGCCCAGGGCGCCGCTGTCTAGGAAACCCGCAGTCCGGTAAAGTCGCGGCCTGGTAAGCCAGGCTCAACACAACGCAAGCGGACGACGCCGGGATCTTCCCGCCGTCGTCCGCTTGCGTTTTCGGATTATTCCGTCGGTGCCGGTCCGGGCGGCCCGCTACGCGTGGGAGTGCTCGGTGAGGAGGGCATCGATCTGCCCGGCGGCCTCCTTCAGGCCTTCCTCCATACCCATGTCCACCATCTGCTGCATCTGCTCTTCGGATTCAAAGGTGGACATCATGGTCATGCGGGTGCGTCCGCCGAGGTCTTCGAGGGTGACAGTGGCGTGGGCGATCCCCATGGCTTCAACATGGTCACCGTTTTCGTCGGCAAAACCGTCGTCGAACTCCAGCTGGTTCGGCGCCTCGATCGTGATGAACTTCCACCAGCCGCGGGGCTTCTCGCCTTCGGGGGTTGTCATGTAATAGCCGGCCTTCCCGCCGGGCTGGAAGTCGAACCGGTCAAACGTGGCAGGATAGCCGGGCGGGCCCCACCAGCGCTCCAGCTGGCGCGGGTCTTCCCAGATCTGCCAGACACGCTCGACGCCGGCGTCGAACTCGGCCACGAGTGTAAGGCTGAGTGCCTCGAGATTCTTGGTGGAACTGATAACAGGCATTGCGAAACCTTCCTATCCTTCAGCCAGAATGTCTGCGATCCGCTCGGCGCGCTGCCGCCAGATCGCTTCATACTCGTCAAGCAGCCGGCGGGCTTTCTGCAGGGCTTCACGGTTACCCCGCACGATCTGCTCCCTTCCGCGCTTCTCCTTGGTGACCAGGGAAGCGCGCTCCAACACCGCCACGTGCTTCTGTACGGCGGCGAAGCTCATGGCGTAGAGGGCTGCGAGGCCGGAAACAGAATAATCCGCCACGGCCACCCGCCGGACGATGTCCCGGCGGGTGGTATCCGCGAGCGCTTGGAACAGGCGGTCAACGTCGGCATCACTCAACTGATCTACAACCATTTGGTTGTAGATTATGACTGCCGCGTCCTGCTGTCAATGGGTCAACGCTGTCAACGGGTTAGCGCTGGCGGAATCCGGCCCCGTAAGCCGTGCCCGCCATCAGGTCCGCACCGTCGGCACGGAGCCGGGAGCGCAATGTGCCCTTCTTCGGTTCCGTGTCGTAGAGCCCCCTCTTGGCAAGCTCCGGCACCACCAGCTCCGCGAAGTCATTCAGGGAACCCGGGCTGACCAGCGGGTTGATCATGTAGCCATCCAGCCCCGACGCCGCCGCGTGGTCCTGGATCTGCGAGGCGACATCCTCCGGCGTGCCGATGAACAGCAGGTCCGTTCCGCGGGTGACCTCGGAGAATTTGCGCCGCACATCCCCCGCGGTGAGCGGCCGGTCCTGCGGCGCCCCCTTGACCACGTAGGAAGTGAGTCCGTTGGATGCCGTGGCCAGCGGCTCGTCGTTGGCGTATTTGCTGAGGTCGATCCCGGTGTCGCCGGCATAGCTGACCAGCTGCGCCTCCAGATGGTAGTTGCGCTGCAGTTCCTCGTACTTTTCCTGCGCTTCGATCGCGGTGGGCGCGGTGATGATCCGGGCGAGCGCCATGGAGCGGACCTCGCCGGCGGGACGGCCACCCTCCAGCGCCCGCCGGTTGATATCCGCCAGGCCTGCGGCGATTTCCTGCGGGTCCTTCTTGGGCAGCAGGATCACTTCGGCATGCTTGGCGGCGAATTCGCGGCCCCGCGGAGACCACCCCGCCTGGAACAGGGTGGGGGTCCGCTGCGGCGACGGCGAGGTCAACGACGGTCCGTCGACCCGGAAATGCTCGCCGTCGTGGTTGATCGGCTGGACGGAACCGGGACGCGCATACATCCTTTCGCTCTTGCTGCCGACGACGGCGTCGCCCGCCCAGCTGCCTTCCAGCAGTTTGTAGAACACATCCATGAACTCGTCCGCGCGGCCGTACCTGTCCGCGTGCTTGAGCATCTCGTCCATACCGAAGTTCCTGGCCGCGCTGGAAAGGTATGAGGTGACGATATTCCAGCCGATCCGGCCGTTGCTGAGGTGGTCCAGGGTGCCGAAGCGGCGGGCAAGGGAGAACGGGTGCTCGTAGGTGGTCGACGCCGTGATGACGAAGGACAGCCGCTCCGTCAGCGCCGCCAGCGCCGGGACATAGATGAACGGGTCATTCGCCGGTGCCTCGACAGCCCAGCCCAAGGCCGCGTCGGCAGATCCGCCGTAGACGTCATAGAGGCCCAGCACGTCGGCGAAGAACAGCGCATCAAGGTTGGCCTGTTCCGCCGTCACGGCCACATCCCGCCAGCGGTCCAGGGAATTTACCGCCAGGCGGTCATCCAGCGGATGCGTCCAGAGGCTTGGGGCGCCGCCGCAACCGACGCTTGCCTGTTCGTAGAGGGCAAAAAGCAGCGGGGTGGCGGGGGTGCTCAAGGGAATCACTTCGCTTTCGTAGACGGGGCAATGGCAATCTATGTGCATCATATACAAGTAAATATGCTTGTGCTGCTCATCACAGTCTGTCAGGATGAATCAAAAGCCGCACGACGGCTCCGGACGATCGAGGGAAGAGGCATCAAGGCATGGATATTGGAATGAAAAGTGTGCGCAAACTCCGCGTCCACTGGCCCATTGGCGCAGGTTCCCTGAGGCGGCTGGTGGAGGGCGACCTGGAGGTCCTGAAGGCGGACCCCGGCCTTTCGTCACTTTTCGACACACTCGAGTCCTGCCCCGATCTCGGGGACTTCGGAAACTACCGGCATGTTTTCGAATCGAGTCTCGGCTTCGAGGGCTTCACGGCATCGGCCGGGGCAAATCCCACCTTCGGCCGCGCAGATGAAAGAACGTTTTCGCCCACCTTTGTCCTGACCACGTATCTGGACGCGGATCTGTCCGAGGAGGCCGTCAGCCGGCTCGTGGAGCGCATGATCGAAGTTCACCCCTGGGAGGTGCCGGTCATCGAACTTTCCGGGCCGGTCCGGGTTTCCACGGCAGCGTCTGTTCGTCCCGCACTGGGGCGGGCATCATGACGGTCCAGGCCACCGGGCTCTGGGAAGGTTTCCAGTCGCTGCTGTCCGGCCGGTCGTTCACCGATCTGACGCACGCCTTCCACCCCGGCCAGCCACACTTCCCTGCTTTTCCGGACGAACGCCGGACGGCTCTTTTCGATCTGGAAAACGGCGACGGCTTCACGGCACACGTCTACTCCATCGTCGGCCAGTGGGGCACCCACGTCGACCCGCCGTCGCACTTTATCCGTGGCGGGCGAACGCTGGACAACATCCCCGTGGATGACATGGTGCTGCCCCTGGTGGTGCTGGACATCAGCACCAGGGCCGCGGGTGACGCTGACGCCACGCCCACGCTGGATGACGTCAGCGCGTGGGAGGAGCGCAACGGAAGGATCCCGGCGGGCGCGTTCGTGGCGCTCCGGACCGGCTGGAGCAACCGCTGGCCGGACCCGGAGGCCATGGCGAACCGGGATCGCGACGGCGTCAGCCACACCCCGGGCTGGTCCCGGGAGGTGCTGTCCTTCCTGGTCGGCGAGCGGAACATCACGGCGATCGGCCACGAGCAGACCGACACGGACCCGGGCAAGGCGACGTCGAACCAGGACTTCAGCCTGGAAACCTACATCCTTGCCCAGGATTGCTGGCAGATAGAGCTGCTCGCCAACCTGGACGGCCTGCCGGAATCAGGTGCCGTGCTGGTGGCTGCCTGGCCGAAGCCGCAAGGCGGAAGCGGATTCCCCGCCCGGGTCTTCGCGATCCACTAGGAACAATCCCCCTGCCCCTCCTGAGCCAGGAACTAAGATCGGATCCATGTCGAAGATCTCCAGCATGGGCCGCGGAATGCAAGTCGTCTTCGCCGTCGGGTCCCGTCACAAGGGCGGGGCGCGGGGCGCGACGGTCGGGGACATCGCCGCAGATCTCGGCAAGGACCGCAGCCAGATCTCTCGCGGGCTCAAGGCCGCCCAGCAGGAAAACTTCCTGCTGCGTGGCGGGCACCGGGAGTATTCGCTGGACTGGAGCCTCTATACGGATGCGCAGTTGCTCACTGAGCAAAGGCTGCGGACCGAGGGATTGACGGCATTGGAGGGGCTCGTCGAGGATACCGGCGAAGGCTGCTTCCTGGGTGTCCTCAACGGTGACAGCACCGTGACCATCGGTGAGCATGTCCCGTCGAACAGCACGATGGTGGGCTCGTGGATCGGCCGGCCCTACCCCGCGTACTGCAGCGACGCCGGCCAGGCGCTGCTGTGGGACTCCAGCGATGCCGAGGTCCGTGCCGTCTTCAGCCATACCGAATTTGTGCGCCACGGCCCCAACACTCCCGCCGACGTCGAGGACTTCCTTGTTCGCCTGGCCGGGGCGCGGGAGCGCGGATACTCGGTGGTGGATGAAGAGGCGGAGCCTCGCCTGTACTCCGTGGCCGTTCCGGTGCGCGACTTCCGCGGCGAGACCGTCGCCGCGTTGCAGGTGGTCGGATCAAAGGCGCGGCTGGAGCCGAAGTGCGACGAGATTGCTGCCGCGGCCCTGAAGTGGGGCGGCCGGTTGGAAGCGGCCCTGGGGCGTCCTAGCTGACTCCGGCGCCGGCCGCACCCACCGCTGCGAGGCGCCTTGCCGCCGAGTGCAGTGCATCGGCAATTTCCCCGGTCCGGAGCTCAACAGCGTTGCGGCTGCCCAGGACGGAGAGGGCTGCGCTGACCCGTCCGTCCGGATCCCTCACGGGCACGGCCAGCTCATGGACATCGTGCTCAAACTCCTCGGCCGCCCTGATGAAGCCCTGCGGCCGGTCCTGCTCCATCAATTCGCACACTTCCGGCACGGAGTGGGCCGCCCTGGGGCCGCCCACGCCGATGAAGTCCATGCCCTGAAGGAGCTCCTCAAGATCGGCTGCCTTGTGGTCCCAGAGCAGGGCACGGCCTGATCCCGTGCACCAGACGGGTGTGACCATGCCCGGTTTCACAAAGCTTCCCAGCACGCCGTCATTGCTGGACGTCCTGAGGAGGATCACCCGCACACCGTCACGGACTGACAGCCGGGCCCGCAGCCCGAACTCCGCCACGAAGAGTTCCAGTTCGCTCTTGGCCTGGCCGATCCAGCCGACGTTGAGGCTGGCCGCAAGCTGGAAGAAGGCCGGACCGGCACGGAACGGTCCGCGTTCCACCCGCTCCAGAATGGCCAGCTCGCACAGCTCCTGGGTAAGCCGGGACACCCGGCTTTGGTCCATCTCCAATTCGGCGGCGAGCTGAGATACCCCCAACAGTCCCCTGCCCCTCTTCTCGCGGTCGACGATCAGCCGGACAATGCGAAGGCCCTGGCCCAGCGATGACGCTTCCGACAATTCCAAGCTGAACCGCTCCCTCTGGTGGACTTCAACGCCCATTCTCACACAGCGCAGGCAGTGGTGACCGGCAGCTTTCGTCCTGCCGGAACGGCCGCCTTCGGAGGCACACGCCAAGGCCCGGCGGCCGAACACTGGTTCGGCCGCCGGGCATGCGGGTTGCCGCAGATCTGCCGTAGATCTGCCGCAGCAGGCTACTTGGCGAGCTGCTGCCGCCGTCCGTACTTGTAGTAGAAGAAGGCGTAGCAGGCACCCACAAACGGAATGCCGAAGTACAGGGCTGCGACCTGGTTCGGGTCGAAAGCGATGCCGATCAGCGAGATGAGGCACAGCGCGAAGGCAAGGATCGGAACCACCGGGAACAGCGGCGCCTTGTAGGCGAGGTCGTCGACGTTTCCGCCGTTCCGAACGAAGGCCCGCCTGTGGAAGAAGTGCGACGCCGTGATGGACATCCATACCCCCACAACAGCGAACCCGGCGACAGAAACCAGCGCGAGATAGACCGATTCCGGAGCGACCACGCTGCTGATGAGCGAAGCCAGCCCGCCGACCATGCTGACGCAGAGGGCGATGAGGGGAATCCCGCGTTTGGTGAGCTTCCGGAATGCCTTCGGCGCGTGCCCTTCCTCGGACAGGGAAAAGAGCATCCTTGCGCAGGAGAACAAGCCGCTGTTTCCGGCGGAGAGCAGCGCGGTGATGATGACGAAGTTCATGATGTCCGCGGCATAGGGGATGCCGATGGAGGAAAAGACGGTGACGAAGGGGCTCTCGTCCAGGCCTACCTGGTCAAAGGGGATGGTGGCGGCGATGACTGCGATGGCGCCTACAAAGAAGATGAGCAGGCGGAACACCGTGGTCCGCATTGCTTTGGGAATGCTTGTCTCGGGGTTGGCCGTTTCGCCCGCTGCGACGCCGATGAGTTCCGAACCGGAGAACGCGTAGAAGACCGCCAGGGCAGTCACCAGGACGCCGGAAAAGCCGTTGGGGAATAGTCCGCCCGACGTGTTGAAGTTTTCGAGCAGGAACGGGTGGGAGCCGCCGGCCAGCGGGTGGAAGCCGACCAGTGCGGCGCTGCCAAAGGCAATCAGGACCACGATGGCGCCCACCTTGATGATGGAGAACCAGAACTCGGATTCGCCGAAGAACCGCGAAGAGACGGCGTTCAGGGCAAACAGGATGGACGCGAAAACGACGCACCAGACCCACACCTCAATTCCCGGGAACCACCGCTGCATGAGCAGGCCGGCCGCGGTGAACTCGGATCCCAGCGCCACGGCCCAGCACAGCCAGTAAAGCCACGCTGTGGTGAAACCGGTGGCGGGACCGATGGATCTGGCCGCGTAGATGTGGAACGCGCCCGAGACCGGGTAGGCGATGGCCAGTTCCCCGAGGCAGGCCATGACGAGGTAAACGACGAAGGCGCCCACGAGATACGCCAGAACCGCGCCCAGCGGGCCGGCCTGGGAGATCGTGTAGCCCGAACTGAGGAAAAGGCCCGACCCGATGACGCCGCCCATGGCGATCATCACCAGGTGCCGCGGGCCCATGGATCGCTGGAGCCCCGGCGCCGGACCGCGCTCTGGCGCAGCGGGTTCCGATTCAGGCGGTAAAGAAGCCTGCGGATCCAAGCGGGTTGTGGAGGAAAGTTCCATGAATTGCTCCCGGGAGAGTAGTCGAGGTGCGAACGGGATTGATGCACCGGAAAGCCTCGGAGGGCGTTGGGGACCAGACCGGTAAACCCAACCACCGTGATGAAAGTAACACCAAAACGCCTTTTTGATCTTTAAAAACATTCCTAGATGCATATATTGCACGATTGTTAAGGGCTGACGATACGTATGGCGTCATCCTTGGTCACTTTGCGCAGTCCTTTGGGCGGAATCACATGGCGGGACGGACACGGGGCGCCCTGAGCATGGAAACACCAAGCAATTCCGAGAGAAGGACACGGCATGACCACCTATGACCTTGCACTGATCGGCTTCGGCGGAGTGAACCGCAGCCTGGCTGAGCTGATCGCCGCCCGCGGGGAAGCACTCCGCGCCGAGGTGGGCTTCGGCCTGCGTGTAGTTGCCATCACGGATCTGCGCCTCGGGTCCCTCGTGGACGCCGGCGGTATTGATCTGTCCATGGCCCTGGCGCTGGGCGGCGACGGCGAAACCTTTGCCCGGCACGGCGGTTCCGCGGAGCCGGATAACGAGGGCGTGATCCGCAACTGCGCAGCGGACATCATCTGCGAGGCCACCTTCACCAATCCCGAGGACGGCGAGCCCGCGGTGTCGCACGTCCGCTGGGCACTGGAGTCGGGCAAGAGCGTCTGCACCACCAACAAGGGACCCGTGGCGCTTCGGGGCCGGGAACTGGCAGCCCTGGCGGAACGGCAAGGTGTCCGCTTCGAGTTTGAAGGTGCCGTCATGAGCGGCACTCCGGTGATCCGGCTTGCCAAGCAGATGTTCGGCGGCCTGCAGCTCAACGGCTTCGAAGGGATCATGAACGGCACCAGCAACTACGTTCTGGGGCGCATGGAAGCCGGCTTTGAACTTGCTGAGGCTGTCCGGGAGGCCCAGGAGCTGGGTTACGCAGAGGCGAATCCCGCCGCGGACCTCGAGGGTTTCGACGTGCAGCTGAAGGTGCTGATCCTCGCCAACGAATTGCTTGGCGGGAACCTGGAACTGAAGGACGTCCGCCGGGAGGGAATCTCCGCGCTGACGCCCGGGGATATCCGGGCAGCCGCTTCGTCCGGCCGGCGCTGGAAGCTGATCGGATCCGCCAGGCGGACTCCCGACGGCGGCATCGCGGCAAGCGTTGCACCGCGCGCCGTTGATGTTGCGCACAGCCTTGCCGGCATTTCGGGCGCCACGAACGCGGTTTCGTTCGAGACCGACCTGCTGGGCCCCGTGACGGTTTCCGGCCCCGGCGCCGGACGCATCGAGACGGCCTACGCGCTGCTCTCCGACATCATGGCCATCCACAAGATGTCGGAAGGACTGGCACGTGTCTGAGGCCACCATGCTGCAGGTTGTCCGCGCCCCACGGCTCCACGAGGTGACCAGTCCCTACGACGGCAGGGTTGTGGGAGACGTCCCCATCACCGATGTCAGTGCTGTCGAAGAAGTGATGGCCGCGGCACGCTCCGGCGCCGTGGCGGCGAAATCCCTGTCCCGCCATGAACGTGCCGCCATCCTGTCCGCGGCCGCCTCCGACATCGAGCGCAGGAGCGGGGTCTTTGCCCGGACCATTGTGGCGGAGGCCGGGAAGACCGTCCGCCAGGCGCGCAAGGAGGTGCACCGGGCCATCAACACCCTCCGGCTGTCCGCAGAGGAGGCACGGCGCGGCGCCGGCGAGGTCATCCCCTTCGACTCCTATGCCGGATCAGAGGACCGGACCGGCTGGTTCACACGTGAGCCGCTGGGGATCATTGCGGCCATCACTCCTTTCAACGATCCCCTCAACCTGGTGGCACACAAGGTGGGCCCGGCGATCGCAGGGGGCAACGCCGTCGTACTCAAGCCGTCAGCCCTCACGCCGTTGTCCGCACAGCTGCTGGCCGACGCCCTGTACGACGCCGGCCTGCCGCCGGAGGTCCTGACGGTGGTCCACGGCGGGAGGGATGTTGCGGCTGCCATCATCAGGACCCGGGACGTGCGGATGGTGTCCTTTACCGGCGGGTTCGCGACCGGTGAGGCAATCGCCCGCACGGCCGGGTTGAAGAAGCTCGCCATGGACCTGGGCGGCAACGCACCGGTGATAGTCCTTGACGATGCGGATGTGGACCGTGCGGTGGATTCCTGCGTATCCGGAGCGTTCTGGGCTGCGGGGCAGAACTGCGTGGGAGTGCAGAGGATCCTGGTCCACCGCTCCATCTACGGCGAATTCCGTGCAAAGTTCCTGGCGGCCACCAGCGCGCTGGTCACCGGGGACCCCGCCGAGGAACGGACCGACGTTGGCCCCATGATTACCCCCGCTGCAGTTCGGGAGGTCCAGCTCAAGATCAGCGGGGCCGTTGACGCCGGCGCGACGGTCCTGGCGGGGAACCGGGCGGAGGGAAATGTCCTGCTGCCCACGGTCCTGGAGTCCGTTCCGGAGGATTGCCGCCTCTGGCAGGAGGAAGTCTTCGGACCGGTGGTGATGCTCAGGGCTTTCAGCACGTGTGCCGAAGCCATCGAACTGGCGAACTCCATCGAGTTCAGCCTGCATGCAGGCATCTTCACCCGCTCGCTCGCGTCCGCCATGGGCGCGGCACGGGACCTGGACGCGGGCGGCGTGATGATCAATGACTCCTCCGATTACAGGTTCGACGGCATGCCGTTCGGCGGGTCCAAGTACGGCAGCATGGGCCGCGAAGGCGTCCGGTTCGCCCTTGAGGAGATGACGCAGCCCAAGGTGGTCTGCATCAGAAGCTAGCGAGGCAGCAGGCCTATGGCCCGGCCGTTCCGGGCCCGTCTGATCCCTGCCGCCGGATGACGTTGGACAGGGTCAGCGCCGTGACGGTATCGCCGACCCCGGGCAGCGCCGCGATCTGCTCCCAGATCTCCTGGACCCTGTCCAGCGAGCGCGCCTCCAGCCTCACCAGCAGGTCAAAGTCGCCGCTCAGGACATCGCACAGGACCACTTCGGGAATGGTCCGCAGCGCTGCCAGGACGTCGGCACCACGCATGCGGTCCTTGCGGTAAATCATGAGGAATGCGGAGACCATGCTCTGGCCCACGCTGCCCGCCACAATCGTGTAGCCCTGGATGTAGCCCTGCCGCTCCAGGCGGTCAACACGCTGCCGCACGGCGTTCCGGGACAAAAGCACCCTGCCGGCCAGTTCGGCATGGGACACCCGGGCATTCTTCGTCAGTTCCGCAAGGATCTTCTGGTCGATGTGATCCAAACCCGCCCCGTCCATCCCTACCCTCCGCCGCAATCATCGGCTCACCCTTGTCCCTTGGACAGGGTGGCCGATGCCGTAGCCAGAAAGGCTCCGCAGAAATGATACGTCCACACCGGGACAATCAGCCGCCCGCCGCCATCACCTGCATTCTGTTCGACATGGACGGGACGCTTCTGGATTCCGCTCCGGGCGTGATGGACAGCGCTGCCCGGGCGCTCAGGGCGGTGAATGCCCCCGTCCCTCCACGCGGGGAACTGCTCAAGTATGTCGGACCGCCCATGTACGAGTCGTTCAGGCACAGCGCCGGGCTGGACGAAGCAACCGCCCGGGACGCGCTCCGGCACTATCGCGCAGCCTACGCCGAGACAGGGGCACTGCAATCCGGCCTATTTGGCGGTATTGACAGCCTTTTGGGTCAGCTGGATTCGTTGCAGTGTCCGATGGCGGTGGCAACGTCCAAGGTGGAGGACCAGGCGGTCCGGCTGGCCATCGCCCTTGGGATTGACCGTCACTTCGCTGACATCTGCGGTGCCTCCGACGCAGCAGGAAGGGCCTCCAAGGAGGATGTCATTGCCGAATCGCTGGCACGGCTCGATGCACAGGGGGTGGACATCTCCGGCGCGGTCATGGTGGGCGACCGGAGCTACGACATTGCCGGAGCGGCCGCACACCGGATCCCTACGATTTTTGTCTCGTGGGGCTACGGGGAACCGTCGGAGGCCCGTGGCGCTGCGGCTGTTGCACAGACGCCCGATACTCTTGGGCGGCTGCTATCCGCCGGCGTCCCGACCGCCTGAGCGTGTCGTGAATAAGGCGGCTGCAGGTTTTCCGGCGTGCTGGCACACTGGGCAGATGAAAGAGTCGCCGTCCCCTGCCCGACGGCCCGGAATCCGGGCGGCCATGTTTGTCGACTTCGACAACGTGTACACGGGGTTGCTGGCCCTCGATCCCCTGGCGGCGAAGCGTTTCGCCGAGGATCCCAAACACTGGGCCGATGCCTTGTCAGCCGGCGGCTCCGCCGAAAGTTCCCGCCGCTTCCTGATCAGAAACTGTTACCTGAACCCGGTGGTGTACTCGAAGTACCGGACGTACTGGACCCGTGCCGGTTTCCGGGTGATCGACTGCCCGTCGCTGACGCAGCGCGGGAAGTCCAGCACCGACATCAACCTGGTGCTGGATGCGATGGACGCGTTGTCCGGCAGCGCAGGCATCGACGAGTTCTTCATCGCTTCGGCAGATGCCGATTTCACGTCCCTCATCCAGCGGTTCCGGGCAGCGGACAAGATGACCACGGTCATCGCCGCCGGTGCGGTTGCCTTCGCCTACCGCGAGATGGCGGACAGCGTGGTGGAGTCCCACGACTTCGTGGCGATCCTCAACGGCACCACCGCTGAGCCAATCCGCGCCGTCGCCTCTGTCCAGCCCCTGCAGGCACAGACGGCCGCCAAGGTAAAACCCAAGGCAAAGTCGAAGGCCGTTTCCGCCGCGGTCCGGGAGGTCTGCGATTTCGTCCGGGCCGCACCGGGTCCTGTTGTCGGAGCCATGGTGGCCCACCGTGCACTCACGGCGGACCCTTCCCTGAAAACAGACTGGGGCGGGTACGGGAAGTTCGGGACCTGGGTGGCCCAGATCGGCAACGGTGTTGAATACTCCCCCTCACGGGGCGGCTGGGTCTGGGACGCGCAGAGGTTTTCCAGCGACGACCTGCCCGCCGATGCGGACGTCGAGCCCGGCATCGAGGAACGGGTCACCAGGGTGACGGACGTGCCCGCACTCTCCGAGGCGCAGTTCCGGCAGCTATTCCAGGCTATGGCAGCACGGCTTCGCGAACAGCCGGTCAACCGCAACGAGCTCTCCCGGCTCGTCCGGGATGACTGCGTCACCGCCGGCCAGCCGGTGTCCCGCGGTGCGGTGAACTTTGTGGTCCAGGGCCTCGGCTACGTCAATTACCAGCTCAATGAAGATGCGACGGCGGAGGGGCTGGCGGCGGCCTGGACCGAGAACGTGGAAGAGCTCTGCCGCGTGGCGCTGATGGAGTTCGACGACGGCGAGAAGGCGGCGCTGCGCCGCTGGGCCAGCGGCGGCTACCTGGCGGCCTAGTTGCGCTGCGGCGGGCGCCGGTGAGAGGACGACGGCGGGGAGGAGTCGCCGTCGTCCGTCTCGGTTTTCTTTGCCTTACGCCGGCCTCACAAGCCGCGGGTCAGGCCCTGCTTCGACGCGTGACGGCACCGAAGATGCCCAGCACAATCACGGCGCCCAGAATAGCCAGCAGCCAGGTCCTGAGATCGAAGAACTCAGCGAGGCCGCCGCCGAAGACCAGCGAACCGATCCATCCGCCAAGGATGGCGCCGACCACACCCAGTACCAGGGTGACTACCCAGCCGCCGCCCTGCCTTCCGGGAAGTATGGCCTTTGCGATAGCTCCCGCGATCAAGCCGAGCAGGAGAAATCCGAGAATTCCCATGACGAGCTTCCTTCCGAATGAGAGAACCGCTTAGCTGCGGCAGGTGCAGGGATTCCTGCTGGGCGGGTCATGCCCCTTGCCTGCTGACCTCCGCGGTCCGGGTTGCCGGCACCTGCCGGTGAGTGCATTCTAGGGATTGTCCTGTGGCCCGTCACGAGTGGCCGCCACCCGAATATGCGGCCGCCTACGTGCACCGCCGTCACCGACTACCCGCATCCCGCGCCCGAGGCCGAGGCCGAGGCCGAGGCCGAGGCCGAGGCCAAAATACCCTAGTGGGTATGCCTGCTCAACCATAGCCTTGGCTTCTGGAAAGGAGGCCGAAGATGCCCGTTTGCGGAATCGAAATCGGCGGTGGGTTCGGGCGGGGCGGACGGTGGATAGCGTGCGCCGCGGCCGCCCTGCTGGTGCTGGCGGGATGCTCATCCGGAGGCGGGACGCCGGGTGCAAGTCCGTCGGAGGGGACGCCGACCGCGACAGTCACTACGCCGCCCGCCTCCTCATCAAGCGGACCTGGAACAACCGGGCTGCCCGAAGCGGTCTTTACGGACCAGGAACTCGTGGCGATCATCAACGGAGTGGCTCAGCACCGGGGCGTGCAGTTTCCCACGGCGCAGGACTCCGCCCGTCAGCGAAGCGGAGCCTCGAGCGGCACCTTCCCCCAAGTCAGCACCGAGACGACACCCAGCGAGTGCACCAGCCTCGTCCCCCAAAACCCCTTCAGCCGCTGGGCCGACAAGGGCGTGAACTTCGCCGAGGGCGCCATGCCGATGGGTGCGCAGTCGGGACCGGCCACCACCATCATGATCACACTGCGAAGCGCGGAAAAGGATGCCATCGCCAAGGCCGATTTCGGCTACACGGACGATCTGGCGTCCCGTTGCGGCCACTTTGACCTGGCATCAACGGAGTCGGGCCGGACCTCCACATACGCCGTCCAGCTCTTGGCGGCTCCCCCGATCGGGGAGAAACAGCACGGCTTGATGCAGACCACAAAGCCGAAGGGCCCGGGGGACTACGGCTCGGTGGTACTGCGGTCTCTTGCAGGAACAATGTCCATCACCCTGAGTCTGGCTGTCGCCGAGCTCAACTCAGAGGCCGACGCGAAGCCTGCCCTCGACTCCATGGCCGCCCTGGCGAAGGAACTCATCGACCAGGCCGTGACGAAGCCTCCGACAGTTGCCCCGCCGCCGTCCAACTCCCGGTCCGCTGATGATCTCGTGGCACTGTTCAAGGGCGTCACCGGGCCGGACGGAAGTCCCGTGGCACTGCCCGGCGCCTCGGTTATCGGCCCGGCGCCCGGCTCTTCCGCGGGTCCGTCGCTGCAGGGGCCGGTGCCTCCGTGCACCTACAACGACGAAGCATATTACGGCTCGCTCCTGGGCTCGGTCCTCGGCCAGGGGCAGATCCAAGGTGCCAGCAAGATGGATTACACCGAATTCAGCGTGATCAGCATGCCGACGACGGCGGCGCCGCCTTATCCCTTGGACACCCGGGCGGCTGCACTCCGGGATTGCGCGACGATCCAGGAGGTCATTCTTGGCGGCGGCTCGCGTGAGTGGTCGGCCGTTTCGAAGCTGAACACAACCATTGCCGCCGACTCAAGCTACGCCGTCGCCTATCAGTTGTCGGACGGGACGGGCGAATGGCACGTCCGGGCCGGCGCGCGCAAGGGGACGTTGTCGGTGGAGGCCAATAACAGGACGTCCTCGAAGGCCGCAGCCCAGGCCACCGCCGACGCGCTGGCGGCCTTCTTTGGCAGCGTGTTCTCCCATGCCGGGCTGTAGAACCTTTCCTCACATTGGGGGCCGTGCGATCCCTCCCGGAACCACATGCAGACGGGTTTCACCGCCGGTATCCTCCGTCGCTTCCGGCGGCTGCGGCTTGTAGACCCAGGCCACCAGCACCACTGAGATGATCATCAGCAGGAACCACGAAACCAGCTTGTCGGGCGACACCATGTGCCAGCCGTCCACCTGGTTGGGGTAGAGCCAGGCCCCCGACCAGGTGGCGATGTTCTCCGCAATCCAGATGAACAGCGCCACCAGGAGGAACGCCAGGACCAGCGGCATCCGGAAGGTCCGGCGGAAGACGCGGAAGTGCATGACGCACCGTCCAAAGACGATTACGACGGCGGCCAGCAGCACCCAGCGCGCGTCCCAGGTGTAGTGGTGGGTGAAGAAGTTCACGTAGACGGCCGCGGCAATGACCGCGGTGATCCACCGCCGCGGGTACCGTGCAAAGCGCAGGTCGAAGAGCCGGTAGACACGCACCATGTAGGAACCGACCGCCGCGTACATAAAGCCGCTGAAGAGGGGCACCGCACCGATGCGAAGGAACCCTTCGGCCTCATAGGACCACGAGCCGACGTCGGTCTTGAACAGCTCCATCACCGTTCCCACGATGTGGAACAGGACAATAACCCTCAGCTCGCGGACAGTTTCCAGCCGTGTGGCCACCATCAGGATCTGGATGACGACGGCGGCCAGGGTCAGGAAGTCGTTCCGGGCCAAACCGGCGTCGTCCGGATACCACAGGCGTGCCGCCAGGAGCACGGCGAGGAGCGCGGCCC
Organism: Arthrobacter sp. FB24; assembly: GCF_000196235.1. Lineage (NCBI taxonomy): Bacteria > Bacillati > Actinomycetota > Actinomycetes > Micrococcales > Micrococcaceae > Arthrobacter > Arthrobacter sp. FB24. The sequence goes on from NC_008541.1 coordinate 4,008,646, forward strand.
CAAAGATGCATGCCCAGCCCTGCTTGAGGCCGAAGACCACGAACTCGGTGAGCCTGGAGCGGGCGCCACCGGCTGGCCCTTTGTCCAGGAATCGGTGGGCACGCTGATCGATCAAGAGCTCTACGGATGTGAAACTCCGCACTGACGTACCCCGTTCCCCCGCCACGAGTGGCAATGTTGATTTCCCCGCCGGATTGAGCCGGACCAGGGCGTTTCAGAATCTAGGCCGGGCTGAGCCGGCCCAGGCAGTAGTTCTTGGGCCAGTGGCGGACCCGCCGCGGCAGCCGCGGATAGACCACGGCGGACCACCGCATGGTGCGGTCGAACCAGCGGCCGTGGCGCTCGCTCCACGGCAGTCCGAAACCCCGCCGGAGCTTGTCCGGCAGCAGGCCCGCGGTGATGAAGCGGGCCAGCGGCATGGCAAGGCGCTGCCACAGCAGGGGGTCCTCCGGATAGAGCAGGCTGCGGGCCACGTGTGACGTGACGTCGTCGGCTTCCAGCCCCTCCAGCGAGGTCTTCCAGTAGCTTCCGAACGCCTCGCGATCTGCCGGCCACAGTTCCGCGGGAAGCTGGAGGGCGGTGCCGAGTCTCACGTAGTCCCGGTACATGAGGTCTGCCGCGTCATCGTCCAGCGTTCCGTAGATTCTCTCGTAAACCGTGACGGCGGTGTCGTATAGGGTTGCCACCACCCAGAGCTGGGATTGCGCGTCGAAGGCGTCATAGCCGGCGGAGCGGGCGTCGGGCTTCCGGCGGACGGGGCCGTGGGCACGGTTCACGCGGCGACGCACCGCCGCCACCTGCTCCTCGGTGCCGTAGACAACGGCATACACGTAGGTGAGGGTGGCACGAAGCCGGTCCAGCGGACGCTCGGCAAAGTTGCTGTGCTCGGCGACGCCGTGACCCACCGCCGGGTTGGCGATCTGCAGCAGAATTGCCCGCCCTGCCCCAGCCAGCAGAACGCCTTCTGCTCCCATGTCGGCAAGTCCACGCACCATGCCCACACACTACCCGAGAGCCGACCCTCAGCGTCGTCGCGTATAGCCTTGGACCAGGAGGCACTATGACGGTTCGAAGCGCAGGCATATTGCTGTACCGGTGGAATCCCGCGGCTCAGGTGGAGGTCTGGATAGCCCATATGGGCGGACCGTTCTGGGCCCGGAAGGACGAGCACGCGTGGTCCGTCCCCAAGGGTGAATACCCTGAGGACGAGGATGCCCTGACGGCCGCCAAACGCGAGTTCGCAGAAGAAATGGGCACCCCGGCCCCGCCCGCTGACTACATCGGCCTGGGCGCCTTCCGGCAGCCGTCCGGCAAGGTCATCACCGTCTTCGCGGCCGAGTGGGATTTCCGGCCCGAACGCATTGAGAGCAACACTTTCCCGCTGGAATGGCCTAGGGGCTCCGGCGTCATCAGGCACTATCCCGAGATCGACGACGCCCGCTGGTTCACCGAGGCGGAGGCGCGCACCAAGCTCGTGAAAGGCCAGCTTCCCATCCTTGACGCCCTCGTTCAGCGAATCGGAGTTCAAACTCCCGGGGACAGCACCTCCTGAGGTGACGAAGGCCTAGGACGAGGCAAGTCCGCCACCGTTCATTACTTTTTCGGCTTGGAACTCTTGGGCGCCTTCGGCGGCAGTGCGGCGACATGCGCGAGCGCCCGGGCCAGCCACGGTTCGATCTCTTCCGGCGGGCCCTGGACCGGGAGCCCCGCATAGCCGCCCATGGGCCGTTCGGCCGAGATGAATGGCAGGACTTCCCGGCTCGTCATCAGCTCTTCGCGGTCAGCATCCGCGAGCTTCAGTCCCAGGGTGGAGCCGTAGAGCCCCGCGAACATGTTTCCGTTGACGAAGGCACCGAGGTTCCCGAACATCGGCTTGATCTCGATGCCCGGCAGCCCTGCCATCAGTGACCTGAACTGCTCTTTGTCGGCCTCGGTGGCTTTTGCCATTTCCATGTAAGCGCCTTCCGGTACGGGGCCTTTATTATCGCCCCCGCCGGACTACGGACGGAAAGGAACCTTTTCCCAGGACAGGACGCCGTGGCCGGACGCGTTGTTTTCCGCCACTGTGAACCTCACGTAATTCGTGGCGTTGGCCGAGCCGTCGACGGTGATGCGCTGCAGGTCATCCGCAGCTTCCTGGCCGTAGATCTTCAGCCAAGGCGAGCCTTCGGCAAGGGGCTGGTTTTCGGCGTAGACGTGGCTGTCGCCGTTGATGAGGTAGACCGGGCCATCGAAGCGGTTCGTTTCCTCGGTTATCGTCCTGACGATCTCGCGGAAGCCCGAGACCGAGTCCGGGTTGGCGGTAGCCGCGTCGAGCAGCGAAGGGTCGAACATGTCCGCCTGGGTCATGAGGACCACAGCCCTGTCGTTGCGCCGGGTCGCATCCTTGAAGGTGTCCCGGACCTGATCCAGGACCGCCTTTGTTCGGTGGTCCACCTCGGCCTGCTGCTCGGGTGTCACTGCGGTTTCACCGATGCCGGTCCACGGCTGGAGCGAGTTGTTGCTGCCCTGGACGTTCACCACGGAGAATGCCACGCGGTTCCTGGTGAAGCGGACATTCTCCGGCAGCCCGAGGGCTTCCTGGCTCTTCACTGGCATGGTCCGGCCGAGGGTTTTTCCCGGTGCGTTGAAGAAGACCTCCCGAAGCTTGTCCAGCCGCTCCAGGGGGTTGTACGCGCCGTTGTTCCCCCGGTGGCAGTCCACCCATTCGTTGTCGCCGGGCGTGTAGACCAACGGATGTTCGAAGGAGTCGAACTCGGAGCGGATATATGCGAAGTACTCGTCCGAGCAAACGGACGACCCGTTCTTGATGTCACCGACGTGGGCCACAAAGTCCAGGCCGCGGTCGGCGTTGATGTCCTGGATGCGGGAAGGGAATTTTGCGGTCTCGGCGTCGCCGTACGGGATGTCCCCGATGACACCGAAGCTAAACGCCTGCTGGCTGGAAGGATCTTCCCTGGCGTGGGGGGCGGCGGATGCCGGGGCTGCGATCCCGGCCAGGGACATGAGCGCCACGACGGCGGTGACAGCGGTTTTCACGAGCACAGGGGTTCTCCTTGGTGGAGCTCAACGGGTTTCGGCTCAGGCGGTCACGCGCTGAACGGGGGTGCGTGAAAAGAGTGCCCGCCCCGGAATAACGCGCGAGAACCGCACGGTGTCGGCGCCGTGAACGGAAAATGTCGCTACACCGCCTTGCACCTTTTATCGCCTGACAGAATGACCCCATGGAGATCGCACTGGGACTGCTGGTTCTCGTGGCCGTTGTCTGCGCCGGCAGCGCACTCGGCCGGAAGCTCAACGTGTCCGTCCCCCTGCTGCTGGTGCTGGCCGGCGTCGCTGGTTCTTTCCTCCCCTTCGTCCCACGCATTGAACTCAATCCCGAATTGGTCCTCGTCGGGCTGTTGCCGCCGCTGCTGTACGCGGCCGCGCTGCGGACCTCGCTCTTCGATTTCGGCTCCAACCGGCGCGCCATCGGGCTGCTTTCAGTGGGCTACGTCATTTTCGGAACCCTCACCGTGGGCTTTGTGGTCTGGTGGCTGTTCCCGGAGATCCCGCTGGCCGCCGCGATCGCCCTCGGCGCCGTCGTCGCGCCGCCCGACGCAGTGGCCGCGACCGCCATCGCCCGGAAAGTGGGGATGCCGCGCCGGATCGTCACCATCCTCGAAGGCGAATCCCTGGTCAACGATGCCACCGCACTCGTCTGCCTCCGCGCCGCCATCGCGGCGATCGCCGGGTCCGTGTCCGCGGCCGGGATCGCCGGCGGCTTCCTGCTGGCGGCAGGCGGCGGACTGGTGGTGGGCCTCGCCGCCGCCTACGTACTGACCGAGCTCCGCAAGCGGATCCGAAACGTCCCGATCAACACCTCGACGTCGCTGATAGCCCCGTTCGTCGCCTACCTCCCCGCCGAGGCAATCCACGCTTCCGGGGTGCTCGCCGTCGTCGTCACCGGGCTCGTGATGGGCACCAAAGCGCCGTCCATGCCCAACGGCGCCGCCCGGCTGAGCCAGCGCAGCAACTGGAACACGGTGCAGTTCCTGCTGGAAAACTCCGTGTTCCTGCTGATCGGCTTGCAGGTCCGCACCATCATCGAGGGCGTCCAGGACGATTCGCTGGGCGCCGGACGGATCTGGGCAGGCTGCGCCGTGATCCTGCTGGCGGTGCTGCTGCTGCGGCCGGTGTGGGTCTTCCCGGCGACCTACCTGCCCCGGCTGATCCCGGCTGTGCGGCGAAAGGATCCGGCGCCGCCGTGGCAGTTCGCCGCGATCGTGTCCTGGGCGGGGATGCGCGGGGTGGTGACGCTGGCCGCGGTGCTGGTGCTGCCCGCCGACCTGGAGCACCGCTCCGTGCTGATCCTGGCCGCGATGGTGGTGGTGGGCGGGACCCTGACGCTGCAGGGCTTCACCTTGCCTGCGCTGGTCCGGTTGCTCCGGGTTCAGGGTCCGGACCAGCGCGAGGACGCCTTGAACCAGGCCTCCCTGATGCAGTTGGCCACCGCCGCCGGAGTGCAGCGGCTGCAGGAACTGCGCAGCGACGATGACCCGCCGGAGGTGGTCGCGATGCTGAAGCGGCGGACCCAGGAGCGCGGGCTGGCGGCCTGGGAGCGGCTCGGCCGGCCGACGGCGGAGGCCGCGACCCCGAGCCAGCGCTATGCCCAGCTGCGGCTTGCCATGCTGGAAGCTGAGCGGGCCAAGGTGCTGGAGCTGCGGCGCGGAGGCGAGTACGCGCACGAAGTACTCAGCGAGGTCCTGGACCGGCTGGACGTTGAGGAGTCGATGCTCGACCTCTCACTGGATGAGCTGGATACTTCCGGCGAGGGCGGCGGGGAAGGCATCGCGCGCCCGGGCGGGGTGTGCGGCCACCTCGAGTCCGCCCGGTCCCCGGAGGTGCCGCGCGACCCCTTCTGCGCGGACTGCCACCGGGAAGGGACGACGCCGGTCCACCTCAGGATGTGCCTGGCCTGCGGAAACGTGGGGTGCTGCGACTCCTCCCCCGGAACGCACGCGTCCCGGCACTTCGCGGCCACCGGCCACCCTGTGATGCGGAGCATCGAGCCGGGTGAAGACTGGCGCTGGTGCTATGAGGACGACCTGCTGGGGTGACCGCGATGCATCCACTTAAGGCCGGATTGCGTCTTTAGCCAACGGACAAACAGTGGGCAAACAGCTGGAAAACAGGCGCCGGGAAAGCCCAATCCGCTACTCGCGGGTAGGAATACTGGAACAATGAACAACTTTACTCGTCGTCAAGTACTGCGTTCTGCCGTGGTGGTGGCCGCAGCAGGAGCCGCCGCCACCGCGTTGACCGGCACCGCTGGCACCCCTGCCCGCGCAGCCGGCGCGGGAGCCTTCGGTCACGGTGTTGCCTCCGGTGACCCGCTGCCTGACAGCGTGCTGCTCTGGACCCGGGTCACACCGTCGCCCGATGCGCTACCCGGAAGCGGGTTGGGCCCGGACGTGTCCGTGGGCTGGGAGGTCGCGGCCGACGCCGGCTTCAAGAAGATCGTGGCCCGGGGTACTGCCGCCACCGGCGCGGCCCGGGACCACACCGTCAAGGTCATCGCAGGCCGGCTCGCGCCCGGCACGAGCTACTGGTACCGATTCACTCTTGGCCGGTCGGTGTCTCCGGTTGGCCGTTCACGAACAGCGCCAGCGGCCGGCGCTCCGGTGGACCGGCTGAAGTTCGGCGTCGTGTCCTGCGCCAACTGGCAGGCGGGCCATTTCTCCTCCTACCGCCACCTTGCCGGCCGAGGAGATCTCGACGCCGTGCTCCACCTCGGCGACTACCTCTACGAATACGGCCCGGGCGAATACCAGGCGCGCGACGTGGTGGTCCGCCCCCACGAGCCCGCCCACGAGATGACCCAACTGGCCCACTACCGCCGCCGCCACGCGCAGTACAAGACCGACACCGACCTGCAGGCCCTGCACGCTGCCGCACCCTTTATCGTCACCTGGGATGACCACGAATCGGCCAACGATGCCTGGAAGGGCGGCGCCGAGAACCACACGGAAGGCACCGAAGGGGCCTGGAGCGCGCGGTTTTCCGCCGCGCACCAGGCATACGCCGAATGGATGCCCGTGCGCTACGAACCGGGCGGACAGATTTACCGGCGGTTCGACTTCGGTTCGCTGGCCAGCCTGTCCATGCTGGACCTGCGTACCTACCGGGACCAGCAGGCCGCCAGCGGCACCGACGCTGCAGTCAGCGACCCCGCCCGCACCATCACCGGCACCGCCCAGATGGACTGGCTGCTGGGCAACCTGAAGTCCACCGGCCCGCAGTGGAAGCTCGTAGGCAACCCGGTCATGATCGCACCCGTCCGGGTTCCTTCTACCCTGAGCACGGCCGAATTGGCCGGTGTGCAAAAGCTGATGGGCGGGACGAGCATCAGCGGCGTGCCCTACAACGTGGACCAGTGGGACGGCTATGAGGCGGACCGCAACCGCGTGGTCCGCCACCTGCGGGATAACGCCGTCAAGGACACTGTGTTCCTCACCGGCGACATCCACTCCGGCTGGGCCTGCGACATCCCTGCGGATCCGGCCAGCTACCCGGCCACCGGCGATTCCGTGGCCGCGGAACTGGTCTGCACGTCCGTCACGAGCGACAACCTCGATGACATCCTCAACGTCCCGCCGCGGACCGGATCCGTCGCCGTCGAGAACGCCATCAAGGCGGCCAACCCGCACGTGAAATACCTTGATTTCGACTCGCACGGCTACTCCGTCCTGGACGTGACGGCCGCCGGAGTCCGGATGGACTGGTACGTCCTTGCCGACCGCACCTCCGCCAGCTCAGGATCCACGCTGTCCACATCGTTCAACGTTCAAGCCAACACCAGCAAAGTCACGCCGGCCCAGGGAGGACTCCAGTGAGCCGTTCAACACCCCCACGCCCGACGCCGGGACGCCGGCAGTTCCTGCAGCTCGCCGCTGCCGGCGGTGCCGCCGTCGTTCTTTCCGCCGCACCAGGAACGGCGTGGGCCGCACCGACCGCGGGACGGACCCGGTGCTACGTGCTCGTGGTGGACGGCTGCCGCCCGGACGAGATCACCCCCGCGCTGACGCCGCGGCTGGCTGACCTGCGTGCAGCCGGCACCAACTTCCCGGCGGCACGGTCCCTCCCGGTCATGGAGACCATTCCCAACCACGTGATGATGATGAGCGGCGTGCGACCGGACCGCTCTGGCGTTCCGGCCAACGCGATCTACGATAGGGCCGAGGGTGTGGTCCGCGACCTCGACCGGTCCACGGACCTGCACTTCCCGACCATTCTGGACCGCTTGCAGGAGCGCGGGCTCACCACCGGCTCGGTGCTGAGCAAGAAGTACCTCTATGGCATCTTCGGAGCCAGGGCAAGCTACCGGTGGGAACCGCAGCCGGTGCTTCCGGTAACCGGCCATGCTCCCGATGCCGCCACGATGGACGCCCTGCTGGCGATGGCAGGCGGGCCGGATCCGGACTTCGTGTTCACAAACTTGGGCGACATTGACCGCGTGGGCCACTCCGACCTTTCCGGCACCACGCTGCGAGCCGCCCGGGAATCCGCACTGGCGGACACGGACCTGCAGGTGGGCCGCTTCATCGACCATCTCAAAGGCACGGGCAAGTGGGAGTCCAGTGTGGTGATGGTGCTCGCCGACCACTCCATGGACTGGTCCATCCCCACGAACGTGGTTTCCGTCGACCTGGTCCTGCAGTCCCGTCCGGAGTTGCAGCACAACGTCAGGATCGCCCAGAACGGCGGGGCTGACCTGCTCTACTGGACCGGTCCTGATGCAGAGCGTGCGGCCGGTATGGCTGCCGTCGAACAGTTAGTCAGCGCCCATGAGGGAGTGCTGTCCGTCCATAAACCGGTGGACCTGCGGCTGGGGACCGAGGCCGGAGACCTCGTAGCCTACTGCCGCGCCGGCTGGCGTTTCTCCGACCCGTATGTGGCTTCCAACCCGATCCCGGGAAACCACGGACACCCCGCCACCGAACCCATCCCCTTCTTCATCTCCGGCGGCAGCCCGCTGGTGGCACCCGGGACGGTGTCCTCGGAGCATGCAAGGACTATCGATGTTGCACCGACCATCGGCACCATTTACGGGCTCAAAGCCCCGGACGGCGGGTATGACGGAACTTCGCGGTCCGGCTCCCTGCGGCTCTGACTTTCGTGCGTGCCATGCGGCTGCGGCTGCCCTCCGATGAACGATAGTTTTGAGGCATGACGGCAAGCTACAGGTACAACGTTGAGGTCCTGCATCTTCTGGTGTCGCCGGCCCATGCCTACTTTGGCCGCGCACGGGAGGGGGCCGCGGACGTGCCCACCACCGACGCAGACCAGGTGGAGATGGTGGCCGGCAAAGGCATCGTGGGCGACAGGTTCTTCGGTAAGGCCGCCCACATGGATGCTGCCGTCACCCTTTTCGCCGTCGAGGCACTCGAGGCCATGGCCGCGGAGCTGGGGGCCGCACCGTTTGACCCGCTGCTGACGCGGCGCAACGTAGTCCTCAGGGGTGCCCACCTGGCTCCGCTGCTGGGCGGGGAGTTTGCGCTGGAATCGCGCGGGGATGTGGTTCGGCTCAAGGCCGGGCGGCCCGCCAACCCCTGCGCCTGGATGGACCAGATGCTCGCGCCCGGCGCGCACAAGGCCATGCGCGGGCGGGGCGGCGTGCGCTGCCAGGTGGTTTCAGGCGGCATCCTGCACCGCGGCCCGGCAGTGCTCGTCAGCCCCGTGCCCCTCGCCCCCGAAAGTGCCGGCACACCCACGCTGCTGCGGGCGTCCCGGCTGCCGTAGCAGGTCCCAGGCAACGCAAGCGGACGACGGCGGGAGGTCCCGTCGTCGTCCGTTTGCCGGTTGGTCTTTACAGCCTGTGGTGCTCCGGCGCTGCACGGCGGGCGTCGCCGGATCCGGCTTTGCTGGCCGGGAGGCCAACGTAGGTCCAAATGCAGGGCCGGCCGGACTCGCCCGGGAGGAGCTGGCCCTCGAACAGGGAGACGCTGGTTCCTGTTGGACTCTGCCAGACGCCGGTCAGTTCGCAGTGCGTCCCGGTGGCCTGGCGCCGCGATGCGGTCAGGTTCATGATCCTGCGGGCCCGTGCCTCGGCAACGGGAAGTCTCTTCTTCACAATGACACTCCTGCCGGTTCCCGGTAGTTGCTCTCGGGAACATCCGTGATGAACATATGCCCGGGGGCGTGGCTGATGGCAAACGAGGGCCTGGATGCCATCACGGCGCTTTGCGGGGTCACCCCGCAGGCCCAGAAGACCGGCACCTCCCCTGGCCGGATCTCCACCGCGTCTCCAAAGTCGGGGCGGTTGATGTCGGCGATGCCAAGATCTTCGGGAGACCCGACATGAACCGGGCTGCCGTGGACCTTCGGGACTTCCGACGTCACCCGGATGGCCGTGTCGACCAGCCCCGGCAGCATGGGACGCATGGAGACCACCATCGGACCGTGGATGCGTCCCGCAGGGGTGCACTCAATGTTCGTACGGTACATGGGCACGTTGCGGCCGGTTTCGGTGTGCCGCAGCGGGATGCCCTCGCTGGCGAGGGCGGCCTCAAAAGTGAAGCTGCAGCCAATAAGGACGCCCACCATGTCATCACGCCAGACCGACGTCGCATCGGTGACTTCGTCGGCAAGTTCGCCGTCCACCCATATGCGGTAGGCCGGGACGTCGCTGCGGATGTCCGATCCTGCGGCGAGGACGCTTTCGTGACGCCCCGCCGGGATGATGTCGATGACGGGGCAGGCCTTGGGATTGAGCCGGCAGAATTCAATGAATTCATCGGCGTAGTCGGCCGCCACGGCAATCAGGTTCGCCTGCGTGTATCCGTCGCTCCATCCGGAGGTGGGGGTGACCAGGCCGTTGCGGAACTTCAGGCGTGCGTCGGAGGGCGCCATGAGGGCGGTTGCCTGGTTCATCGGGCCACGGCCTCAGTGAGTTCCACCGGGGACTGCAGGTATTCCTCGTCCTCGGCAACGTTGGAGTCACGCCCCAGTGCCAGCCCCACCAGGGTCAGCAGGCAGGCGACGCTAAGGTACATGGCAACCGGGACCCAGCTATGGAAGGTGCTCAGCAGCAGGGTGAACATGAACGGTGCAATGGCACCGCCGATGATGCCTGCGAAGGTGTAGGCCAGTGAACTGCCGGTGGAGCGGAGCCGCGGCGAGAACTGTTCAACTACGAAGGCTGCCTGAGGCCCGTACATGAAGGAGTGGCACAGCAGGCCCAGGACCGTTCCCACGATCAGCATGACCGGGGACCGTCCCTCCAGGACGATGAAGAACAAGTACGCCCACACGGCGGCGGCCACTGCTGCGATGGCGTAGACCAGCCGGCGGTTGATGCGGTCCGAGATGGCGCCGGCAAGCGGCATGGTGAACAGCTGGACGGCTGAACCGACGAGCACAGCCACCAGCACCTGGCCGCGGTCGAAGCCGAGCTCCTGGATGCCGTAGGTGAGGGTGAAGACGGTGCACAATGCGTAGGTGACGTCCGGGCCGATCCGGCTGAGCATGGCGGCAATGAGGGGCCGGCGCTGGGTGGTCAGGACTTCCCGGATCGGGGCCTTGGGCTTGTCTCCCCTGGCTTCCATGGCCTTGAAGATGGGGGTGTCCTCAAGCTTGAGCCGGATCCAGAGGCCGAAGGCCACCAGCAGCGCGGAGATGAGGAACGCGATCCTCCAGCCGTAGTCGAGGAAGGCTTGCTCCGACAGGGTCAGGGTCAGGACTGCGAGCGCGCCGTTGGCCATCAGGTTGCCGGCAGGCGGTCCGATCTGCGCCGCGGATGCCCAGAATCCGCGGCGGCGGGGGTCACCGAACTCGCTGGAGAGCAGCACTGCCCCGCCCCATTCGCCGCCGACGCCCACGCCCTGGGCGAAGCGGAGGAAGACCAGGATGGCGGGGGCGATGACGCCGATGTTGTCGTACGTGGGTAGCAGGCCGATGAGGAACGTGGCGACGCCGATGAGCATCAGCGTGATGACCAGGATCTTCTTGCGGCCGATCTCATCCCCCAGCCGTCCGAAGATGATGCCGCCGACGGGCCGGGAAATGTAGCCCACGGCGTAGGTGGAGAAGGCCAGCAGGGTGCCCGTGACCGGGTCCGAGGCCGGGAAGAAGATCAGCGGGAAAACGATCGCGGCGGCGGCGGAGTAGACGGCGAAGTCGTAGAACTCCAGGGCGGTTCCGGTCAGGCTGGCCGCAAATGCCTTGTACATGCTCTTGCGCCCTATAACGGGCTTCGGGTCACCGGGGGCCATAACTGATGGAGTGGCCATGTGTATCCTCCATGAAAAGTGTGGATTTTATCCGCGTGTGGCGGATGGTGCTGGGGCGCCACGTTGTCCGGCTAGCGAAGTTGCAAGCGCGCAAATGGCGGGGTGCGCGACTACCGTGACGGGCTGCGGAAGTCGAAAATACGAGCGATCGTTGGATCGTTGAACAATCCGAACTGTTGAACAATCTACGCGACGTAGATCACACCGTCAAGGGTTAAATAACCGCCACTTCAACACTGGGGCTTGGAGTCCTCGTCCTCGTGGCGCCGGGACCCGCATGCGACTTCAGCTGCATCGGCACTTGCGCCGCAATCCAGTCAGCATGCTTACTATTTGGGCATGATCGGGTTTACGATGAAGTTGTAGGCCACCGGCGGAACGCCGGCGGCAACCAAACCGGAGGGAGTAACACCATGGGTCTGGGAGACAAGATCGATAACGCTGCCGAGAAGCTTGGGGGCAAGGGCAAGGAAGCTGCCGGAGAAGCCAAGGGCGATCCGGGCCTGAAGGCCGAAGGTCAGGCTGATCAAAGCAAAGCCGACCTGAAGCAGGCCGGCGAGAAGGTCAAGGACGCCTTCAAGGAATAGTCCGCCGCCAAACAGGAAGGGTGCCACTCCAGTGCGGGCGGCACCCTTCCTTGCCCTAACACGCTCCGCCAAAGCGGCCGACGTCGTAGATACTCAAGGCCGCATCACCCCAGGCTGCAACGGGAACGGGCAGCAAGCATCCGGAGCAAATGGTCCGGCTGTTGACAGGAAGTCCAGTGGATCCGACCACCGTTGCCGGGTACGCGCTCATTTACATGGCAGCAATAGCGGGCATAGTTGTCCTTTTGTTGCCGATCCTCGTCCTGTTTCTCCTGCTACTGCTGGTGACGGGAGCCGTTGGAATCGTTCTCCTCGTACTGAAGACCCTCACGGTCGGACTCATCAGGGGCATCACCACGCTTTTCACAAGTTCGCGCAGCCACCGCCAGCCCAGGAGCCCCAGCGATGAACTGGTGCCGCATTAGCCTCTCACCGGTGATGAGCGACGGCGGGGCATCCCGCCGTCGACCGTTTGCGGTGACCTATGAACGGGACCGCAGGGATTCCAGCGTTCCCCGGGCACCGACGCTGTGGAGGTCCTAGAGGGCCTCAAGGTAAGCCGCAACAAAGACCGGGCTGTCCACCAGGTCGCCGAAGACTTCGCGGTTGGAGATGAAGGCGAGCGGTTCCTCGCGCTGATGCGCGGCGGCTGCCATCAACGGGATCGAGTTCCTGGGCCGCTCAGCCGTGAAGGCGGCCGCGTCCATTGAGGCGATGGGCGCCTCCACCGGGCTGGAACGGCTTCATCATCTGTTTGAACTGTTCGCGGTACTTGCCTATGCACCCGCTGAAGAACGCCGGTATCTCGCCGATGAGTGGTTCCGGCCGCAGCTGGACGGCCAGGCCGCGGCCGTGGTGGACATCATCCTGGAGTACGTATTCACCAACCATGCCGGAAACGTCAAGATGTCCGAGGCCGCGGCCCTGGTGGGAATGCCGGAGCCTACCTTCTCGAAGTATTTCAAGCGCGCCACCGGCCAGAACTTCAGCGCCCTGGTCCGCAAGCTCCGGCTGGCGCACGCGCGGCGGCTGCTGGAGCGCAGCGACAAAGCGATTTCCGAGATCTGCTACGAAGTCGGCTTCTCCAACCTGTCCAACTTCAACCGGCATTTCCTTAACGACGCCGGCGAAACCCCCCGGAACTACCGGCAACGGGTACAAAGCTGACCGCCTTTCGCCCCTCCGCAAGCGCACGACGGCGGGACTTCCCGCCGTCGTCCGCTTGCGTTTGGTGCCGCAGCAGAAGGCCTTTTATGTTCCCGCCGGAGTGGCTAAGATGTGTTTTCTTCAGACGGTACACAGACGCCGTCTTCGCCTGCTCCAAGGAGAGACCGGCACATGGCAACCGACTATGACGCGCCCCGGGTGACCACAGAGGACGAGGCAAATGACGCGGCCGACGTTCTCAAACCCGAGCGCTCGGCCACGCAAACGTCCCAGATCGACGTGGACGAGTCCGATCTGGCCGACTCCTTCGAGCTCCCGGGAGCCGACCTGTCGCATGAGGAACTCCTGGTTCAGATCATCCCCGTCCAGAAGGACGAGTTCACCTGCATGTCGTGCTTCCTGGTCCACCACCGCAGCCAGCTGGCCCGCGAGAAGGACGGCATGAAGTACTGCAAGGATTGCGAAGGCTAGGTCACGCCTGCTGCCGCACGGTCGCTGGACGATCGCGTCCCGCTATACTCGGCTGCAGTCATGAGCAGCCTTCCGTCAGCCCCCGCCACAGTCCGCATTGATGCCTGGCTGTGGGCCATTCGCGCCTACAAGACCCGTTCTGCAGCCACTGCCGCCTGCCGGGCCGGGCACGTCCGGCTCAACGGAAACCCTGCCAAGGCCTCGCAGTCGCTGGTTCCGGGCGACACCGTCCGGGTCCGCCAGCCGGGTTACGAACGGATTCTTGAGGTCCGGCGGCTGATCGCCAAGCGCGTGGGCGCCGAGGCGGCCGCACACTGCTTCACCGACCACACGCCGCCCAGGCCGGTGGCGCCCGCACTCGGTCTTCCGCAACGCGACCGCGGAACCGGGCGGCCTACCAAGAAGGACCGCCGGGAAATGGAACGCCTGCGCGGGCCGGCCTAGGACTGATCGTGAAGAAGAACAGCAATGCCCAGCAGCCCGGGCACCTCTGGAGCGACCGCCCGTGGACCAGTTCCTACGGGCCGGGCGTGCCGGCCGACCTGGTGCTGCCCCAGGGCTCACTGGTGGACCTCATGGACAGCTCCATACGTCGCTACGGGTCGAAGACCGCCCTTGAGTTCTTCGGCGCCCGCACCAGCTACCGTGAGCTCGGCGCACTGATCAGCAAGGCGGCCGCCGGTCTGAAGAAACTGGGTGTCAAGGCCGGCGACAGGGTTGCCCTGGTCATGCCGAACTGCCCGCAGCACATCGTCGCATTCCATGCCGTGCTGCGTCTCGGCGCGGTGGTGGTCGAACACAATCCGCTTTACACGGACCGGGAACTGCGCCACCAGTTCGAGGACCACGGAGCCGCTGTCGCAGTTGTCTGGGACAAGGCGGTGGAGCGGGTCCGGCAGTTGCCGGCCGACGTCGGGCTCCGGAGTATCGTCTCGGTGGAGCTCATCCCGGCCATGCCCCTGGTGCAACGGCTGGCGCTGCGGCTTCCGGTTCCCGCGGCCCGCAAGGCACGCGGGGCCCTCACCGTGGGAAAGGACCAGCCGAAGGGCCGGGCCGCTCCGGCTGCGCGGCCGGTTCTGCCCTGGCGGAAGCTCCTCGAATCCGGAGAGCTCAAGAAGAAGCATCCGCGCCCCGCGCCCCAGGACCTCGCCGTCCTCCAGTACACGTCCGGCACCACCGGCTTGCCTAAGGGCGCCATGCTCAGCCACGCCAACCTGCAGGCAAATGCGGCGCAGGGCCGCGCCTGGGTGCCGGGGCTCAAGGAGGGTCGGGAAACCGTCTACGCAGTGCTGCCAATGTTCCACGCTTACGGTCTGACGCTCTGCATGACCTTCGCCTTGAGCATCGGCGCGAAGCTGGTCCTGTTCCCAAAGTTTGATGTGGACCTCGTGTTAAGGGCGCTCAAGAGGTCCCCGGCGACCTTCCTGCCGGCCGTGCCGCCCATTTATGACCGGATCGCGGCCGCGGCGGCTGAACGCGGCATCGGGCTGGAAAGCATCCGATACTCCATTTCCGGTGCCATGAACCTTCCGACGTCGACGGTGGAGACCTGGGAGAAGGCGACAGGCGGCTACCTGATCGAGGGCTACGGGCTGACCGAGACGTCCCCGATAGCGATCGGCAACCCTTTCGGCCCCAGCCGCAAGCCGGGCACCGTCGGGGTGCCGTTCCCGCTGACCGACATCCGGGTGGTGGATCCCAGGAATGTTGCGCGGGACCGCGCCCCAGGCGAGGAGGGGGAACTCCTGATCCGTGGTCCGCAGGTGTTCTCCGGCTACTGGAACCGCCCGGAGGAGACCAAAGAGGCACTCCTCGACGGCGGCTGGTTCCGCACCGGCGACATCGTCTCCGTGGACGACGACTACTTCGTCACGATCCGGGACCGGATCAAGGAGCTGATCATCACGGGCGGGTTCAACGTCTCACCCAGCGAGGTGGAGGACGTCCTTGCCACGTTCCCCGGTGTTTCGGAAGTCTCCGTGGTCGGGTTGCAACGCCCGAGTGGCGGCGAGGACGTGGTCGCCGCAGTAGTGCCCATCCCGGGCACCACCATTGATCCGGACGCGCTCCTGGCCTTTGCCCGGAAGCACCTGACCGCATACAAGGTGCCGCGCCGGGTGGTGGTGCTTGATTCCCTCCCGCGCTCGCTCATAGGCAAGGTCCTCCGTCGTGAGATCCGGGACACCCTCGTGGCCGGGCGGTGAGCCTCGGCTCCTTCTGTCGCCGCCAGTTCCCGCGCCTAAGCCACGCGGGACGGTGCGGGCCACCTGAACCACTGGTATGACTCCCGGGAGCCATGCGCCCAACACGGCCAGCGCACTAATTCAGGTTGTTCTCCGCCGTTTCGGGCCCGCCCGTTTAATTCTACGGACCTTCCGCCGACGTCCGTTTGCGTTAAGCGTTGTCACGCAGGCAGCTAGTGAGTAATCTACGGCCATCCGGACTTTCCGCCGCATCAGGCGGCGCCCGGAACGGCGCTGTCGTCAGGGGCCACGCCCCATACCTATAAGGCGCCCAGCCACCGCATTGGCCCGCCGTGCCGAACCAGGACGCCACGCTTCCATTCAAGGGAGAACCTGATGTTAGGCACCAGAAGCTGCCTTGCCGCCGCTCTTGCAGCCACCCTCGTGGCCATATAGCCACCCCCGCACAAGCAGCCCCCGCAACGCTCGTAAGCGCCGGGCCGGGAATCCTCGTCGCCGACGGCGCAGCGGGTGGATGTTCCCGTCACCTTCGTTTGCGACACCGATCCCGCATTGATCATCGCAATACCCGTGGTCCAACTCACCCAAAGAGTCAGCGACGGGCGGATCGCCGGCGGCGGCGGAAATGATCAGCTCAGCTGCACCAAGCAGACCCAAACAGTCACCATACGAGTAATCCCGAACATGATGGCGTTCAACGAAGGTGCCGCCGCGGCTTCGGTCTACCTGCAAACGTGCAGCGCGCAATTCCAGTGTTCCGCCAAGATTGTCCACACCGTAATTACGCTCGCCAATCCGGCCGGCGACGGGCAGGACTGACATTGGGCAGGACTCAGGAGAACAGCTAAGCCCCTAGCCGTCGAGGAACAGCATCAGGAACGGGGCGGTGGCGTGCATCGTCCGCAGGTCCCCGACGCTGGCGGCCTGCTCGCCAAGGTAGTCGCCGTGGCCGCCGGGGACGACCAGCAGGCGGGCCCCCGGGATGAGCGTGGCCATCCGGTCGGCGTACGCGGCGGTGACGATGTCCCGGTCGCCGCACACCACCAGTGTGGGCGCCGTGACGGTGCCCAGTTCGTCGTCGGACCAACCGGGGAAGTCAAGGATGCGCCGGCGATCCAGCTCGAAGAGCCGCTCCAGGTGGCCGGGTTCCGGGTTCAGGAGGCGGTCGGCGTCCTTATAGGCGTCGGGCATGTCCGCCAGCGTGGCCGTTGCCATGCCGTTCCAGAACTCCTCCGGCACGGCGTCGCGGCTCACAAAGGTGGAAGCCACGATGAGGCGCCGGACAGCGGCGGGGCGTGCGAGTGCCAGCGCGATCGCGGTGTGCCCGCCGGCGCTGAATCCCAGCACATCAACGGTTTCGACGTTGAGGTCGCCCAGGACGGCGAGAATGTCGCCGGCGGAGTTCTCGGCGGTGAGCGGGCGGCTGGTGGGCTGGGTGCGGCCGTGGCCCTCCTCCTCCACGGCGATCACCTGGCGGTGTTCGGCCAGCAGCGGGATGAGTTCACTGAAGTTCGTGCCGATGGTGGAGCCGCCGCCCGGGATGAGGAGCAGCGGCGGCCGGCCCGCGAACGCCTCCCCGTGGACCTCGTAATACATGCGGAGGCCGTTGTTGTCCGCGTAGCCGTGGCAGAAGGTTGGATCTGTCCGGTTTCTGCTGTACGTCATCGAGTATTCCCATCTGATTTTCGGAGAGGAGCCAGAAATGCCCAACGATCTTACGGACATGGTCAGCGTCCGCTACATGGTTGACGACGTCGAGGCGGCCGTCGACTTCTACACAAAACACCTCGGATTCACCCTCAGGATGAGCGCGGCGCCGGCGTTCGCCGACGTCGGGCGCGGCCGGCTGCGTCTCCTGCTGAGCGGGCCGGCCAGCTCGGCAGGGCGGCCGATGCCGGATGGCGCGGTGCCGTTACCGGGAGGATGGAACCGCATCCATCTCATCGTGGACGATATTGCGGCAGAGGTCGACCGGTTGCGCGCAGCCGGGCTCACCTTCCGGAACGACATCGTCAGCGGCCCGGGCGGCCAGCAGATCCTGCTCGTGGACCCGGCCGGAAACGTCGTCGAGTTGTTCCAGCCCGCGGGCGAACAGCCCCGGCCTAGGTCATAGCCTCTGCCTCCGCCATCCGGATCATTCGCAGTTCGTCCGCCACCGCACGGGCAGGCCAGTAGTCCTTCGCCAGCTTTCGAGGAAAGTCCCGATCAGCTTCCGGGAACATTTTGTCGAGCAGCCCGGCCGCCTCAAGCAGGGCGATCAGGGCTGTGGTCCTGGCGTCTGCCGGTTTGGCATCGGCCGGCGTCGCAGTTGCCTGCGGCGCTACCGGCGCCGCAGTTGCCGGCGGCGAGGCCGGCGTCGCAGCCGCCGGCTTGAGTCCGAGTGCGTCATGGATCTTCTTCAAAAGCGCGGCCTCCGGACCGTGGTCCTTCTCCGGATACCGCACGGACTTGAACAGGCCCAGATGCTTCTCGCCGACCCGGTCCACAATGCCTTTCGAAGCCATCCCCTCATAGGCGCGCTGCACTTCTGCCCGCCCCTCCAGCATGGAGACCCACCGTTTGGGAGTATGAGGCCGCGATTTGTGACGGATGAGCTCCAGCTGGTGCTGGAAGTCCGATTGCGGGACGGTCCCGGTAGCCCTCACGTGCTTCCCGTCCAGCCGGACCGCGCCGAGTAGTTCCAGCTCGGCCAATATTGCCCCTGCCACAGTGGTCCGGAGTATGTAGGCCGGCACTTCGGGGGCGCCGTCGGTGTCGTTCGTAGCCAGGAGGAGGAATGCCTGGGGAAGGCTCAGCTCCGGGGCCCTGGGTTCCTCCGCCTGAGGTGTTTGTGCATCCATACGATCATGGTGGCGCAGTTACGCGACTACCACAATGAGTCTCGGCAAAGCCGCCGCGCGCTGCCACCGGCCCTTGCGCGTTCAATAGCAAGTATGCTTAGTATCCATCACGACGAAGGGAACCACCGCCATGAAGAAACTGCTCATCGCTTTCCTCCCCACCATCATCAGCCGCGTCATGCGCGCCCGGCGGGCGAAACAGAACCCTGCCGCCAACCCCCGCAACCGGAACCGGCTCTAACCCCGTCCGCAGCAGCGCCCGCCTGGCACGAGAATCCCTAGGAGAACCATGAACATCCCCGACCCGCGGGGGCCGGTCAGCGCCGCCCTGCTAGCACTCCTCGCCGGCCAGCCCGACGCGGACGCAGCAGCCCTTACCGGCCTGCAGGTACTCGTCTCCGCTCAGCTGGCCGAGACCGGGGACGTCATCGAGGACGAGGACCTCCAGTTGGCGCTTTTCTGTCTCTACGAGCTGCACTATGGCGGACTGGACGGCGTGGATGACGGCTGGGAGTGGACTCCGGGCCTGATCGCCGTCCGGCGGCTGCTGGAGCAGCCGTTCGAGGAGGCGTTGCGGACGGCGGCGCGGACCGAGGCCCCCGCGGCTCCCCCGGTCACCACGGGAGTCCCTGCCAGTGACGCCGTGGCCACCGTCCTGTTCACCCTCGCGGCCGCGGACACCGGGCCCAGCCTTTCGAAGCACGTCGCGAAGAAGGCCAGCCCCGACCAGCTCCGGGAATTCCTCATCCACAAATCCCTCTATCAGCTCAAGGAAGCGGACCCGCACACGTGGGCAATCCCCCGCCTCTCCGGCCGCGCCAAAGCCGCCCTGGTGGAGATCCAGGCCGACGAATACGGCGGCGGCCGCGCGGACCGGATGCACAGCGCCCTCTTCGCCAGGACCATGCGCGCCCTCGATCTCGATGACCGGTACGGCGCCTACGTCGATGCAGTGCCCGCGATTGCCCTTGCTTCGGTAAACATGATGTCCCTCTTCGGATTGAACCGCCGCCTCCGCGGTGCCATCTCCGGGCACCTGGCGATCTACGAGATGACGTCCTCCCGGCCCAACCAGCTCTATGGCAACGGTTTCCGCCGCCATAATTTCGACGCGGCAGCAACCGCCTACTTCGATGAACACGTGGAGGCCGACGCCGTCCACGAGCAGATCGCAGGACGGGATCTCGCGGGAGGTCTGGTGGAGGCAGAACCGGACCTGCTCCCCGACGTGCTGTTCGGGGCGACGGCGGCCATTGCCTTAGACACCAGGCTCACCCTCCGCATCCTCGAGGCCTGGGAGAACGGGCGCACCTCACTCCGCACCGGCCTCCCCGCTGCCGCATGACCACGCACCAGGAAGGGCACATGAACCAGGAGCCCGCTGAAGGTTCGATCGTCGTCTGCCCGGACGGGCCCTTGCTGGTCCGTGGTGACTTCGAGATTGTCACGCCTTCCGGAGAGCCCGTGCCGAGGCAGCGCCGGACGGTGGCGCTCTGCCGGTGCGGGGCGTCAGCGATCAAACCCTACTGCGACGGGACACACAAGCTGATCAAGTTCCGGACCGAACCTGCCGGGCCGGCAGACACCGGGCCCTAGGCGCCACTTCAGCGCGGACATCGGCGCTGACTCCAACAGCTGACTCCAAAAGGTGAACGGACGACGGCGGGACCTCCCGCCGTCGTCCGTTGCTGTTTGCGCCGCGGCAGCCCAAAGGCCGCCGCAACGAGGATTTACAAGCCGGAAACCAAAAAGCCTGTTCGCAAACGAAATTGCATAGTAGATTTGATGCAATCAGCCTTGCAGAGTGATGTGCGTTACAGAAGAGGTCCGGACTTGAACACCAACGCGGTCGATCTTGAAGCCGGCGGAGCAGGCGCGGGCGGCGCCGGCAACGTTTCCCAGGCGTGGCTCGGCGACGCCCTGCCGGACGTTCCGCTGTCCAAGGCGCAGAGCCGGGTGGTGGATGTCATCGCCCGCAATCCGCAGCTCTCCTCATACGCGGACATCGCCGAGATCGCCCAGCGGGCGGACGTCAACAACTCCACGGTGGTCCGCACGGCCCAACACCTGGGCTACCGAGGCTGGCCCGATCTCCAGCGGGAACTGCGCTCGCGCTACCTCGTCATGATCTCCACCGAGGACACCCTGACCGAGCATGGCGAACACCGCAGCCCCCTCCACGACGCGATCAACCACGACATCGAGAATCTCCGCCTGACGCTGGACTCCAATACGGGCGACGACGCCGAGGCCGCCATTGCTGCCATGGCCGCCGCCAAATCCATCACCGCCGTCGGGCTTGGCTCTTTCGCCGGCCCCGCCAGCGTGATGGCGCACCTGGGCTCGACCATGGGCTACCCCATCACGTTGGAGAACCGCGCCGGCGTCCACCTCGCTTCCAGCACCAACACCCTCGGCGAAGGGGACGTCCTGGTGGTCATCAACATGTGGCGCTCCATCCGGCAGATCATCGTCACAGCCGAAGCCGCCAAGCAGGCAGGTGCCACGGTCATCGCCATCAGCGACATGCGCCGCGGCCGCCTGGCCGCGGCCGCCGACCACCTCCTGGTGGTGGCCTCGGAAGGCATCTCCTTCTTCCAGTCCGTCACCGCGGCAAACTCCGTGGTCTACGGCCTCCTCGCGGGCATGGAGGCTGCACATCCCGAACGCAGCCGCGCCGCCATCCGGCGCACCCAGCAGCTCTGGAAAGACCTGGACATCTACCTCGACTGACCCCCACAACCCCACACGTATCCCCCAGGAGTACTTCATGAACACCAGCACCCGCATAGCCGTCATTGGCCTTGGAGCCATGGGCGGAGCCATGGCTGCCACGCTGCATAAAGCCGGCTGGGACGTCACCGGCTTCGACCCCTCCGAGGCCGCCCGGACCGCAGCCGCCCAAACCGGAATCGCCACCACCGCCAGCCTTGACGACGTCGCCGGAACCCCTTACGCCGTCCTCTCACTGCCTGCAGCCAGCATCGTGGAAACCACCGTTCCCCGGCTCCTGGCCGTACCGGGGACCGTGGCGATCATTGACACCACCACCTCCGAACCGGCCACGAGCAAGCAGATGGCCCACCTTGCCGACACACAAGGCGCGGCCTTCGTTGACGCTCCGGTCTCCGGTGGCCGCGACGGTGCAGCATCGGGATCCCTGAGCGCGTTCGTTGGCGGAACCGACGCCGCCCTCGCCGCCGCCGAACCCGTACTCCTCGCCCTCACCGGCGGCAAGTACAGCCACATCGGCGGCCCCGGCAGCGGCAACGTGGTCAAGCTCCTCAACAACGTCCTGGCGGCGGCCAACCTGGTGTCCGTGGGCGAGGCGCTCGGAGTGGCCAAGGCCTACGGCATCGATCCCGCCAAGGCGGCGGCCAGCATTAGCGAAGCCTCCGGCGGCAGCAGAGTCTCGGCCAACATGTACCCCACCTGGGTACTCAGCGGCACCCACGATTCCGGCTTCTCGCTCGGCCTGATGGCCCGGGATGCCGCCCTCGCCGTGGAGGTCGCCGCCCAGATCGGCGAAAGCCCGGCCCTCCTTGCAGCCGTGGCCGGGCAGTGGCAGGACGCCCTCGCCGCCCTCGGACCGCGCGCCGACTTCACCGAAATCGCCAGGACCGTCGCCCCCGCCATCACGCCAGCGGGCGCGCCGTCCACCACACCCGTCTCCTGATCCCCGGATCCCAGCCCTGAAGGACCATCACTTTGAGCATCACCACAGCACCCACCTCCTCCTCGGCGGCCACCGCCCGGGCCGTCCTCGACGCAGCCTTTCCGGCCGGCCTCGGCGCCTTCCTTGACGGTAAGACCGTTCCCGGCAGCGGAGAGAGCATCACCCTCACTGCCGCGGCCACCGGCGAAGCTTTTGCCAGCCACGCTGACCCCGGCGCCGAAGGTGCCAACGCCATCCTGGAAAGCTCGACGGCGGGCGCGGCAGCCTGGGGCGCGATGAACGGCTTCGAAAGGGCCGCCATCCTGCGCAATGTGAGCCGCGTCGTGGAAGCGCACGGCGAGGAACTTGCCATCCTCGAGTCCGCCACCACCGGCAAACCCATCCGGGACGCCCGCGTCGAGGCCGCCAAGGTGGCCGAGATGTTCGGCTACTACGCCGGCTGGGCGGACAAGCTGACGGGTCTCACCATTCCGGTTCCCGGCCCGTGGCACACCTACACCGAACGCGTCCCCTGGGGCGTCGTCGTCGCCATCACGCCCTGGAACGCTCCCCTGTTTACGGCGGGCTGGAATTCCGCCGCCCCGCTGGCCGCCGGCAATGCCGTGATCATCAAGCCCAGCGAATTCACTCCGGCATCCTCCGTCCGGCTCGCCCAGCTGGCGCACGAGGCAGGCCTGCCGGCAGGTGTGTTCAATGTGGCGGCCGGGCTGGGCCAGACCATGGGCGCGGCCCTCACCACCGACCGGCGGGTGGGCAAAATCAGCTTCATCGGCTCCGTCCCCACCGGCCGGCGCGTGGCTGTTGCGGCTGCGCAGGCCGGGATTCCCGCCCTCTTGGAGCTCGGCGGCAAGAGCGCGAACATCGTCTTCGCCGATGCGGACCTGGACCGTGCCGCCGACGGCGCCATCTCGGCGATCTTCTCCGGCGCCGGGCAGTCATGTGTCGCCGGATCGCGGCTCCTGGTGGAGCGGAGCGTGCACGCACAGTTCATTGAGCTCGTGGCGGACCGTGCCGCCCGGCTGCGGGTGGGCGACCCGCTCAGCGCGGACACCGAGGTGGGCCCGATCATCACGGCCCGGCAGTTCGCCACGGTCAACACCCTCATCGAAGCAGGAATGAACGACGGCGGCCGCCGGGTCACCGGGGCGGCACTTCCGGACGCCCTCGCCGGGTCCACGCTGTCCGGCGGGCACTGGGTCATGCCCACCCTGCTCGACGGCGTCACGCCCGCAAACCGCCTCGAAACGACGGAGGTGTTCGGTCCGGTGGTGGGTGCCGACGCCTTCGACACCGAAGCTGAAGCCATCGCCCGGGCCAACAACACCAACTTCGGCCTGGCCGGCGCCGTGTGGACGTCCGACATTTCCCGCGCGCACCATATCGCCCGCGAGGTGAAGGCGGGAACGTTCTGGATCAACTCCTACAAGACCATCCACGTGGCGGTTCCGTTCGGCGGCTTCGGCGACTCCGGCCACGGGCGCTCGTCCGGCCCTGGCGTCCTGGACGAGTACACCCAGACGAAGGCGGTCTGGGTGCCAACGCGGGCTGCCGGCTCCCCCTTCCCGTCCCTGTCCTACTAAAGCGCCCTACGAGAACAGGCAGATACTGATGGAACTGACAGACTCAAGCCCCGCCCTGGCGGCGCTCCGCACGGCCCTTGCCGCCGGCGTCGAAAACTGGAAGCCCCGCGTCCAGGCCATGGCGCGGGAAATCCATGCCGCGAAGGAGGTCTCCTTCGAGGAGGTCCGTTCCGCCGAGGCGGCGGCGGCACTGCTGGCCGAAGGCGGCTTCGAGGTTGAACGCGGCACCGGCGGGCTGCCCACAGCGTTCACCGCGAGCGCGGGCAGCGGCGAACTGACCGTGGCGCTGTGCGTGGAATACGATGCGCTCCCGGACATCGGGCACGCCTGCGGGCACAACCTGATCGCGGGCGCATCGGTGGCCGCCGCACTGGCCCTGCAACCGCACGTGGACCAGCTGGGCATCACGCTGAAGGCCATCGGAACGCCCGCCGAGGAGCATGGCGGCGGCAAGGTGCTCATGCTGGAGCAGGGAGCGTTCGACGGCGTGGGGCTGGCTTTGATGGTCCATCCCGTCCAGGACGGGCTGACCTACAACCCGGCCGGCACCAGTGCGCAGGCCGTGGGCCGGTACAAGGCGACGTTCACCGGCAAGGCCGCCCACGCGGCAGCGGCCCCGCACCTGGGCGTAAACGCCGCGGACGCGGCCGTGCTGAGCCAGGTGGCCATTGGGCTGCTCCGCCAGCAGATCCCCTCGGACCACCGCATCGCCTGCTTCGTTGAGGAAGCCGGACACGTCACCAACATCATTCCGGAGCGGGCCGTGGTCCAGTTTGAATGCCGGGCCTTCACCCTGCCGGAATACGACGCGCTGCACCAGCGCGTTCGCCGCTGTTTCGAAGGAGCCGCGATGGCCACCGGAACAACGCTGGCCATCGAGGAGGCGGAACCCCTCTACGAGCCCCTCCTCCAGGACGATGCCCTGGCTGCGCACTGGACCGATGCGATGGAGGTGTTCGGCAAGGACATCTCGCGTTCGTCAGGCCTCAGCGGCGGCTCCACCGACATGGGCAACATCTCCCAGGTCATCCCGTCCCTGCATCCGTGGCTGAGCATTCCGGGTGCTGACGTTCCCATTCACTCGCATGCGTTCGCCGCGCTGGCCGACTCCCCGGAGGCGTACGGGGTGATGTTTGAAGCAGCCACCGCGCTGGCCTGGACGGTCGCCGCAGCAGCCTCAACCCCCGCACAAAGAGAACGCTTCATCAAAGCGGCATACCGCCGTCGTACTTTCACCCAGGAAGGCACATCATGAGCACCACCAAAACAGCGCGGATAGACAAGGCCGGCACCAAGCTGACCATCCCCATTGCCGCCCTGGCCCTTGTGATCGCCGTCGCGGTCCAGTTCATCGGCCAGGCCAAGATCGACGTCGGAATTGGCGCCATCATCATCTTCCCCATGGTGTGGGGCCTCATCGTGGGCCTGCTCGTCTCCATCCAGAAATTCAAGCCGCTCGGCCTTGACCTCCAGCGCGTTGCGGCTGCCCTCGTGGGCGTCGCCGTGCTGCTGCTGGTGGCCCGGCTGGCCTTCAATATCGGACCCAGCCTTCCCAGCCTCATCAAGGCCGGGCCGGCGCTGCTCCTCCAGGAGGTCGGCCACCTGCTGGGCACCATCGTGCTGGCACTCCCCCTGGCAGTGCTGCTCCGGATGGGCAAGGCAACCGTGGGTGCCACGTTCTCCCTGGACCGGGAACCGTCGTTCGCCATGGTCTCGGAAAAGTACGGACCGGATTCGGACCAGTACCGCGGCGTGCTGGCCATGTATGTTTTCGGCACCCTGTTCGGGGCCGTGTTCATCACGCTCCTCACCTCACTGGTGGCCAACTGGAAGATCTTCGATCCGCTGGCCCTGGCCATGGGCGCCGGCGTAGGTTCCGGCTCCATGATGGCGGCCTCCGCGGCCAGCATCGTCGCCGCCTACCCGGCCGATCAGGAAGCCATCCTGGGCATGGCCGCCGTGTCCAACCTGATCACCACCGTCCTGGGCGTCTACGTCGGCATCTACATTGCGCTGCCGCTGGCCGACCGCTTCTACAAGGCCCTCACCCGGAAGCAGACAGCACGCGAAGCTGCCGCCGTAACAGCAGGCGCCACCGCCGAGCGCAGCGCCGCCGACATCGACCGTGAAGAAGCACAGGCCGAGGAAAACCGCCTGTTCCGCGAGCGCGTCGCCGAATCCTCGGCAGCCATCAAACTCCCGCTGTGGCTGTCCCTGTCGGTGCTGACGGTGCTCGGCATCGCCACGGCTTCGGTGGCGGCCAAGGGTTTCAGCCTGACGATTGTGGCCGGCTACGCCATCATGCTCGCCCTCGTGCTGGTCAGCATCGCCCTGGCGAAGGTCACCCGGAAGATCTCGGCGATCGTTTTCATCACCACCATCGGCGCCTACATCTCCAGCCCGTGGTTCTTCGGGGCAGGGGCGCTCAATGCCGCCGTCAAGACCGTGGACTTCCTGTCCATCGCCACGGTCATGCTGACGCTGGCGGGCCTGTCGCTGGGCAAGGACATCCCGCTGCTGAAGAACATCGGCTGGAAGATCATCCCGGTGGGCCTGGTGGCCATCACGGCGTCCTTCCTGCTTTCCACCGTGATCGCGGAGTTCGCCCTGGGGCTCTGGCACTAGGACCCCCGGCTTTCGGAACAAACAGAAAGGACGACGGCAGGACATCCCGCCGTCGTCCTTTCTGTTTGGTCAGCCTGTCCGGTCAGCTCTGTTCGGTCAGTTTTCGGGCAGGCGCCCGGCCAGTCCTTGGAGTGACGGCTCGCGGCCCAGCTCCACATGCGCGTAGGCCAGCGCCGCCGCCAGCTCCGCCTTGCCGTCATAGATGGCCTTGCACAGGCTCAGGTGCTCAGCGCACTGCACCTGGGGATCACGGTGCCCGGTCAAGGTGAAGAGCCACTGCATCCGGCCCAGCAGCGGCTTCATGGAGTACTCCAGCAGCGAGTTGCCTCCCATCGCCACAATCTCTGCGTGCAGGGCCGTGTTGCTGAGCGGGATCTGCGCGTGATCGTGGCGCATGGTTGCTTCTTCCGCCTGGTCCATCATGTGCTGCAACCGCGACGAGGACTGGCCCCTTGCCGCGGCCTGGGCGGCGAGGCGTGCGGCGAGGACCTCCAGGCTGAGCCGCACGTCAAAGAGTTCGTTCACGTCGCGCAGGGTGATCTGCTTGACGGTGGCACCACGCCGGGGGGACGTATCAATAAAGCCTTCGGCTTCGAGCTGCTGGAGGGCTTCCCTGACGGGTACGCGGGAAACGGCCAGGGTCTGGGACAGCTCACGTTCCCGCAGCCGGGAGCCCGGCGCGAAGTCGCCTGAAATGATCAGTTCCCGGATCCGCGCCCGGGCCGTGTCCGAGGAGGACGCGGGGGATTCCGCTTGGACCGTCATACATACCTCCCGTTATTGCTCCGGCGTCGTGCTTCCGCAGCCTCTCAGTTATTCAACGCCACGCGGGTGCCAACCCCCTTGCTGAGCGCAGCGTCGTACAGGAGCCGCCCGATGGCAAGGTCCTGCAGACCGATACCTACCGAATTGAACAAGGTTACGTCCTCAGCACTGACGCGGCCCGGTCGTGTCCCGGCCGCCACGTCACCAAGTTCGGCTTCCACGTCCTCAAAGCCCATCACACCCTCGGCCACCGGGATGATGAGCCCGCCGGATTTTGCTTTGGCCGTGGCCAGGCTGTCCACGAAAACCCTCGCCCTCACCATGCCCGCGGAATCTATCTCCCGGTGGTCCGCGCGGGGACGGGATCCGACAGCGTTCACGTGCAGCCCGGGCTTGAACCACTCGCCTTTTACCAGGGGCTCAACGGCCGGTGTGAGGGTGCACAGCACGTCGGCGGCCTCCACCACTTCCCGGACGCTGGCAGCCCGCGTGATGTTCAGGCCGTGATGGGATATTTCGGCGCAGAAGGCGGCGACGGTGTCCGCGGAACGGGACCACACCACCACGTTTTCGATCGGGAGGACGGAAAGCATGGCTTCCACATGCGCCACCGCCAGGGCACCTGCCCCGACCAGCCCCAGCGTGGTGCTGCCTGGCCTGGCGAGCAGCTTCGTCGCCACGGCGCTGGCGGCGGCAGTCCGGACCCGTGTGGGCACTTTGCCGTCCAGGATCGCCAGGGTCTCACCGGTCAGCTGGGAGACGAGCATGATCGTGGACCGCTGGGTGGGCAGGCTGGACTCCCGGTTCGCAGGGATGTCCGCCAGCAGTTTCACTGATGCCAGTTCTTCGGCGCTGGACAGCGCTGCCATCGGCAGGAACCTCGCGTCAGACGAGGGCAGGAGGAGGGAATCCGGCGCCGGCTGAACGGCGGTGCCCCGGCTGAGGCCGGCAAAAACGCGTTCGACGGCGGCAATCGTCGCGGGCATATCGGCCAGGGCCTGGAGCTCGGAGGCCTTAAGAATCAGGGTCATGGGTGGCTTTCTCAAATGGGCGCGGCTAAACGCTCGGGCAGGGTAAGGCGGGCGGGGACAGCGTCGCCGCTATCCCCTGTCCCTCGATCAGAGGTCGTTCCGGACAAGGACCCCCTGTGCCACCACAGCCCGGATTTCTTCCAGGGCCGAAGCGCTGCTCAACGGATCGGAGTCCACAATGACGGCGTCGGCGAAGGAACCGCGCATCAGTCGGCCCGCGCTCTCACCCCAGCCGAGCAAGGCGGCGGCGTTCACCGTCGCTGCCCTGAGCGCTTCCAGCGGAGACAGCCCTGCCTCGGCAAGAAGACGGACTTCCGTGCCAATCGGGGTTACGTCGGATCCGAAAGAGTCCGTCCCGGCAACGATGGTCACACCGGCTTCATGGGCAGCTTTGACGGCGGCTTTGATGATGGGCGTGTATTCCTTGCCGCGGGCGGCGAGGATGGGATTGGGCGAGCCCGCCATCCCTGTGATGGCATCCATGGTTGGCGTGAAGTAGGTCCCTCGGCGGGCCATCCGGGAAATGGTCTCCTCGGTGACGAAGACGCCGTGCTCGATGCTCCGAACACCGGCCCGGACTGCGCCGTCGATCCCTTCCGCGCTGTAGGCGTGGCACAGCACTCCTGCTTTTCCTGCGGCCGTGACCACGGCAGAGAGCTGATCGTAGGTGTAGACGAGTTCGCGGGGGTCCTGTTCCGGCAGCCCCGCCCGGGGGTTGGCCCGGGTTTTGATCACCTGGGCGCCGCGTTTCAGGTTGGTGCGGGTGAGGTAGGCAAGGTCCGATGGTTCGGCGACTCCCCCGGACAAGGAGGCGAGTGGTGCAAGGTCCGGGTCTGCAAGGAGCGAGTCCCCGAGTTCGGGTGAAATGAACAGCCCGGCCGGGCTCATCCGGGGCGAGGCGCCGGCGGCCCAGGCGGGCAGGGCAGCAAGGGCGACGTCCTGGTAGAAGCTGCTCGACCCGCTCCTGACGCTGGTCGCGCCGCCCTGCAGGATGGCCCGTGCATCGGCCAGTGCGTTGGCATGGACGTGCACGTCGATGAGGCCGGGGAGGACAAAGCGGCCGGCGGCATTCACGATGCGGGCGCGCCCGGCAAGTGCGGCCACGGCACGCCGTGTTTCCTCCCGGCTGCCGACGGCGGTGACCTTACCGCCTTCCAGGACAAGGACCCCGTCTGGCACGGCGTCGCCTGTCATGGGGTCCACTATGGTGCCGCCCTCGATGATCATGGGCTGCGGTGAAGCGGGCCGGCCGGGGTAGCCGGGACCGGATGCGTTGCCCTCCGCTTTCGCGGCCGGGGCACCTCCCAGCTGAGCGGCAAGGCTTGCCACTGAGATTCCGGCGAGGGCGGCCGCCCCGGCGAGGATGCCGCGGCGCGGAACCGCAGCGGGGGGCACAGCGGCAGGGGTGTGATCATGCAGGCACATTGTTTTCTCCAATGGAATGGGCCGCTCCGCAACACTGCGGGAGCCGATGTCAGCAGGTCAAAGTCATGGTTCCGGTAAGGGGGCGGAGGAGCTTTCCCAGGATGCGCCGGCAGCCCTCGCATGTATCCACCATACCGCCTTTGGTATACCAAGCCAATAGTGGGCGGCATGGTAGTCCGTAGCTCCCGTCGCTACGGGACAACAACCGGACGGCCAATTTCGGCGTGCGGATAGGTGGGCGGAAACAGCTCATCGGAAGCACGGCGCCGGACGTCCCGCTCCGAGTAGGCAGCCCGCATCGCCTCGAACAGCCCCTGACCCCCGGCCCGCAGCGCGTCCAGGTCAACGCCGGGCAGGGCACCGTCCACCACCACGGGGCGGCCGGCCACAAAAGTATCCGTAACCTGCCGCGCCGTGCCGTTGAGCACCAGGGTGCGAAGCGGATCCTCGACGACGCCGTCGCCGAAGTGGCCCAGGGAGAACACCGTGATGTCGGCCTGCATGCCGGGCGCCAGCCTCCCGAGGTCTTTCCGGCCAAGAGCTCGCGCGCCGCCGAGGGTCGCGGCGTCAAAGTAGTCGGCCAGGGTCCCGGCGTCGGCCCTCCCCTCAACCATCCGGGTCAGGTGCATGCCCACGTCCATGCCCCGCACCAGGTCCGGCGGGAAAGAGTCGGTACCCAGGCACATATTGATTCCGGCCTCGCGGAAACGGTCGAACGAATCGAGCTGCTTCTGGTAGCGGAACGAGGTCAGCGGGCAGTGGACAATGCTGACGCCGTGCCGGGCCAGCACGTCCAGCGGACCTCCGGGAGCCGACGCGGCAGGGTCCTTGCCGCTAATCACCACCCCGTGCGGAATGAGAAGGCGGGTGCCGAACAGGCCGGTGGATTCGAGCAGTTCCAGGACGCCGCGTCCGGCTGAACGCTGCAGCAGCTCGTCCTCGAGGGGCGACTGGAGGCAGTGGAGCCGGACAATCGCGTCCCGATCGCGGGCGATCCTCGCCGTCTCCCGCATGAGGTTTTCGGACAGCGTCTCAATGCGGCACGGCAGCAATACGCCGGTGACGAGGGGGTCATTTAGCCCGGCGGCATGGTCGAGGAAACGCTCAGCGTCGCTCAGGCCGGCAACCCCCCGGGCTTCGTCAAAGTGGACCTCGCGGCTGCCTGCTGCAGTGGTGACGTGGACCCCGGAACGGTAGGCGGGGCCGAGGTAGCCCCGCAGGCCGATCCGTCGGCTGGTCTCTGCCATGTCCACGAGCTCGTCGAAGCCTTCGGCCCAGGAACTGTGGATCTCGGAGGCGATGGGCATGTAGGTGGTAATGCCGTGCAGGGCGAGCTGGGCAAGGGCGAATTCGCGGATGGTGGCGCGTTCCGACGGCGTGAACACGTCCCGGCGGCGGCTGGCGAAGTAGTCGTCCGACCACAGGTGGCCGGCGGCGACGTCAGGCGAGGGCCACGAGTCCAGGATGAGGTGGTCGATGTCGGCGAGGGCATCCAGGTCGATCAGTCCAGGCATCACCAGGCTCTGGCCAAAGTCGCGTTCCTCATCAACCGGGCCCTCATAGTTGCGACCCACGAAGATGATGGAATCTCCTTCGAAGACGACTTCGCCGTCGGAGATGAGCGTGTGCCGGGTTCCGTCGAACCCCAGAACGAACCGGGCCGAGATCTTCGTGTACAAGGTGCCTCCTTGGGGCAGCGGCCGGGGATTACCGGCGTTTGAAAAATGTGACTTGCCTCTCAATGGGTACGAGTATACAGTCACTTGGTATACCAAAGCTTGATTCCGCAAGTGCGAGACGTCTTTGTTCTGATCCCCCAACTCCTCCTTGGAAAGGCCTGCGCCATGCCCAACGAAACGAAGACCACAGGCGGCCCGGTACCCGCCTTAGTGGACGCGCCGCCCTCCCGTTCCTTCCGTGCCCGGCCCGCCCTGTGGCTCGGGATGATCGCGCTCTCCACAGCGGTCTGTGCCGTGGCCATCACGATCGGCACCCACAAGTTGCAGCTCGGTCCGGCCGCCATCGTCCTGATGCCCATCCTGTGGACCGTGCTCATTGGCGGATTCCTCGGCGTCCAGAAGTGGAAGCCGATCGGAGGGCGTGCACGTGCGGTGTCCACGCACCTGATGGACGTATCCATCGTTTTCTTCCTGGCAGGCCTCGGGACCCAGATTGGCCCGTCGCTGACGAAGTTCACCGACATTGGCCCCGCGATACTCCTCCAGGAGGTCGGGCACGTGGTCGGCACCGTGATCCTGGCCCTGCCGGTGGCAGTTGCCCTTGGATTGGGCCGTACTGCAATCGGCGCCACCTGGTCGATCGACCGCGAGTCCTACCTCGCCTTCGCCATCCAGCGATTCGGCGTCCGTTCCCCCGAGTACCGCGGTGTTTTCGCAGTGTGGGTGCTGGGCAGTGTGTTTGGCGCCGTGTTCATCTCCCTGCTCGCCGGTCTTCTCGGCGGACTGGACTTCTTCGATCCCCGCGCCCTGGCGCTGGGCCTGGGACTGGGTTCCGCTTCCATGATGCTCGGGGGCGTCGGAGCCCTGTCCATCCTCTACCCCGAGATGGCCGGGGAGATCATGGCCCTCGCTGCGCTTTCCAACCTCGTGACCAACATCGTCGGCTTCTACGCCGGCGTCTTTATCGCGCTGCCGATGTGCCAGAAGCTCTACAAGATGTGGTCCCGCATCTTCGGACGGGACGACCTCGGCCGCCGTGTCCGCCACAGTGTTCCCAGTGGCGCGACAGTCGGAGCCCGAGCAGGCCGCACAGGCGCTGCGCTCCCGGGCGGGGCATTGACCGACTCCGATGACGCGTCTGGCACGGACACCGTGGACGTCAACGGAATCGAAGAGGATCCCACAGTTGTCCGGACACCCAGGACGTGGCTCATCGCATTCGCCGCGACCGGAGTGGCCGGTTTCTTCCTGAACACCCTTGGCACCGGTTCAGCGCAGCCGTTGGACGTGGTCGGCATCCTCATCCTGCTGGCTCTCACTGCCATCGCGCTGGTGCTCGCGAAGCTCGTCCCGGTTGTGCCGTCCAGCATCTGGGTGCTGGCCCTGGCCACGATTGCCTCCGCGACGTTCCTGCCCATCGGGCCCTTCGTCGCCTCCGCCACGCAGCACATCAGCGTCCTCTTCGCAGGCCTGCCCATGATCGCCCTGATCGGCATGTCACTGGGCCGCGACGTGAAGGCCCTGCGCTCACTGAGCTGGAAGATCATTATCGTCGCCCTGATGACGTTCACGGCGAGCTTCGTCGCCGCGGCAGCGATTGCACAGGTTGCCTTCCACTTCTAGTCCATGGTGCGGTAGGGAAGGCGCCGGTGCCACTGTACCGGCGCCTTCCCCGCCGTCGTGGTCACCAGCCCATCCGAAAGGAATGAATCATGCTCATCACTAACGTCCGCCCCTGGGGCGGGGACAACGTAGACCTCGAGGTTCACGAGGGGCGTATTGCAGCCGTTCATCCCGCGGGGACCGGCGACGTGTCAGCTGACGCCGCCGGCGGCACGATCGACGGACGCGGCCGCATCGCCTTCCCCGCTTTCACGGACGTGCACGTCCACCTCGACTCGACCCGGATAGGACTGCCGTTTCGGGAGCACACCGCCTCTCCCGGGGTGTGGAACATGATGTGCAACGACCGGGAAAACTGGCGTGACACGCCCATCCCGTACGCGGATGTGGTGGCAGGAACGCTGGAACGGATGATTGCGCGGGGCACCACACGCGTCCGTTCCTATGCGCAGATCGATGTGGACTGCAAGCTTGAGCGCTTCGAAGCAGTCCTGGCGGCGAAGGAGCGCTTCGCCCACGCGGCCGAGGTAGAAGTCATGGCTTTCCCCCAGGCGGGCCTCCTCCTCGAGGACGGCACTGTGCCGCTCCTTGAGGAGGCCCTCCGTGCGGGGGCGACCACCATCGGCGGCATTGATCCCTGCCAGCTGGACCGCGACCCGGCCCGCCATCTGGACATCGTCTTCGAGCTGGCCGAGAAGTACGGGGTGGACGTGGATATTCACCTGCACGAGCCCGGCCATCTGGGGGTCTTCAGTGCGGAACTCATCTTCGAACGCACCCGCGCACTGGGCATGCAGGGACGCGTCTCGCTTTCCCACGCCTACGATCTGGCCAACGTCCACCCCGATGTGACCGCCCGGATCGTGGAGCAGATGGCCGAGCTGGACGTCGCCTGGGCGACCGTGGCCCCGGCAAGTGGAGGCGCCCAGTTCGACCTGGCCCGGATGACGGAGGCCGGGATCCGCGTTGGTCTGGGCGAGGATGGTCAACGGGATTACTGGAGTCCGTATGGCAATTGCGACATGCTCGACCGCACCTGGCAGCTGGCCTTCACGCACCGGCTGCGCAAGGACCGTCTCATCGAGCACTGCGCGGCGATCGCCACGGTCGGAGGCGCGTCCATCATGGACCGCACCGTCCCGCGGCTCACCAGCCCCGACGACCGGCCGGGCCTGACCCCAGGCGACCGGGCCGACGTCGTCCTGGTAGACGGCGAAACCGTCACCAGCACCGTCATGGACCGCGGCACCGACCGCACCGTCATACACGACGGCAGGCTCGTCGCCGACGGGCTGGCTGTTCTTCCACGCGCAGCCGGGTAATAAACACCGGCCCCATTCGTCATCATCGGTGACCAACACGAAACGAACCGGCGGCAGCCCCGGAGTCCGCCGCCCGGGCCGCGGCCAGCGGTGAAAAGCCGGCTCCCGTTCCGGGTCGTTCGACCCTACGGCTGCATCCCCGGGCGTGCTCAGACTGGTGTGAGAAGGTCCGTGGATCATTCAGGCGATGCCCTCTTCGCGCGCGGGCCGTCAGCACAAGGAGGCCAATCATGGCCAAGATCTACCTTCCCTACGGGACTACCGAGGGGCAGACTGCCAAGATCGCCGAGTACATCGCGGACGTGGTGCGGGCACACGGCCACAGCGCGGACCCGGCGGACATCAAGCAGGCCGGGGACACGATCCCGGACGGGTACGACGCCGTGATCGTTGGCGCGTCGGTCCACCTGGGAAAGCACGAAGACTACGTCCGGGACTTCGTGCGGAAGAACGGTGATGTCCTGACGCGCCTCCCGTCCGCGCTCTTTTCTGTCAGCCTGGCTGCCCACGGGGACGCCGAGAACGCGGAGAGCTACGTCGAGAAATTCGAGCATGAAACGG
Source organism: Arthrobacter sp. FB24 (assembly GCF_000196235.1). NCBI lineage: Bacteria > Bacillati > Actinomycetota > Actinomycetes > Micrococcales > Micrococcaceae > Arthrobacter > Arthrobacter sp. FB24. The sequence goes on from NC_008541.1 coordinate 4,043,472, forward strand.
GCTGGCGGCCTGCTCGGGTGGGACTCTTCGGCGGGGCGCTGCTCTACACGCAGTACGGGTTCCTCAAGCGGCACATGATGAAGAAGATCGCCAGCGACAAAGGCAGCCTGGATACCGACACATCGCAGGATTACGTCTACACCGAGTGGGATGGTGTCAGGCGGTTCGCAGAGGACTTCCTCGGCAGCTTGTGAGCTGATCCCCCGTTCCCGGCGACGCCACTCCCTCGTAGGCGCGCCGTTGCGTTTGTTCCCCTGTCTGGAGGCTAAGACAGTAAGGTCCGGTAGATGCCGGTATGGTCCATGTCACCGTCGCCGGCCGCGATCATCTCTTCGAACGAACTCTGCAGGCACGCAGCCAACGGAAGGTTTATCCCGTGTGCCGCGGCAATCTCGGCTATGAAGTTGAGGTCTTTGAGCTGGTTCTTCGCAGAACCGCCACCCTCGAAGTCCTGGTCGATCCAGCGGTGTCCCTTTTGCCTTAGGACCTCTGAGTTGGCAAGGCCGCCTGCCAGAGTGGTTTGCACCTTCTCAAGGTCCAATGCGGCAGTGCTTGCGAGGGCCATCGCTTCGGCCAGGGCGTTTACCGTGGCGGCGACGACGATCTGGTTGCACGCCTTCACCGTTGACCCCGCGCCGGTTTTGCCGAAATGAACGGCTGTTGAGCTGTATAGCCCGAAGAGCGGGGTCAGGCGCTCCACGGCCTCGGCCGGTCCGCCAACCATGATGCTCAGCCGGCCCTCTTCAGCACCGATGGTTCCGCCACTGAGGGGTGCGTCCACGACGGTCAGTCCCCAGTTGCGCAGGCAGTCGTCGGCGAACTCCGCGACCGCCACCGGTGACACCGTCCCGTGAATCACCAAGACCGGATGCTCGATGCCGGCGGCCTTCCATCCTGCCAGCAGGCCGTCCTCGCCGGGAAGTAGCGCCGCAACCTGGGGGAGGTCGGGCAATACAGTCAGCACGACTTCGCTTGCGGCCGCGGCCGGGGTGGCTACGACGGTCCCTCCCCCGATCGCGCGGGCCTTTTCCGCTGTGCGGTTCCAGAGAGTAAGCGGAACGTGGCCGGCGAGGATGTTCCGGGCGATCGGGGCCCCCATGGGCCCCGTGCCGATGAGGGCCACGGAGCCGCGGAAGCCGGGCATTTCCTTCTCACTCATTGCGGGTGTTGTCATTCGCTTAGAAGGGGATCAGTCCGGCGAGGGCGGGAAGGAATGTGCTGAACCACGGGACTGCGGCAAGAACGAGGAGCCCGAGGAACACGGCGATGAGGTAGGGCCAGAAGTGCTTGAGGCTCTTCTCGACAGTTTCGTGGGCGGTTGCGCAGGCGACGTAGAAGCCGACGCCGGCTGGCGGTGCGAATGAGCCGATACCCATGGAGATGATCAGTACCATCGCGTACTGCACGGGGTTGACGCCGAAGTCGACGGCGATCGGCAGGAGCAGGGGCGCGAAGATCAGTACCGCGGGGAGGCCTTCAAGGAGCTGGCCCATGATGATCAGCAGGACGATGGTGAACAGCATAAAGAGCAGTGGTGAGTCGCCGAGCCCTGACATGAGGTCGTGGATCTGCTGGGAGACACCTGCAAGCGCGAGGGTCTGGGCCAGCGGCGACGCCGCCGCGATGATGAACAACACCATTCCCGCCGTCGTCGTGGTTTCCCGCAGCGTGTCACCCAGCAGCCGCTTGCTGCCGCGCCGGTAAGCGGCGGCGAGGATGAAGGCGTAGGCGACGGCCACGGACGACACTTCAGTGGGTGTGGCAAAGCCGCTGAGGATTCCCACCACCATGCCCACAGGAAGCAGAAGAGTCGGAATTGCGAAGAAGGTTGCCGATCCGCGTTCACGCCAGCTGGATTTGGGGCTGGCGACGCCGCCCTGTTTGCGGGCGCGGAAGAAGACGAGCGCCATGACACAGAGGGCCAGGAAGGCGGCGGGAACGAAGCCGGCCAGGAACAGCGTGGTGGTGGAGATGGTGGTGATGGATCCAAGGATCAGGAGCACGATGCTCGGCGGGATGGTTTCGCCCATAATGGCCGAGGCCGACAGGACGGCGACGACTTCTCCACGGGGGTACTTTCGTTCTTCGAGCATGCCGCGCATCGTGGTGCCCACTGCTGCGACGTCGGCCACCTTGGAGCCGGAGATGCCGGAGAAGATGTACATGGTCACGACGACCACCTGGAGCAGGCCACCGCGCAGGTGCCCGATCAGGGCATCGACTAGCTTGGCCAGCGGAAGGGTCAGGCCGGCGGAGTTCATTACCGTGCCGGCAAGGATAAAGAACGGGATCGCCAGAAGGACGAAGCCCTTAGCCCCGGAAGCCATTCCGATGGGGATGGCGCTGACCTCGGAAATGCCACCCAGGTAAAGGTAGATCCCGGATGCCAGGGCAAGGACGAATGCGATGGGCAGGCCCAGGAACAGCAGCATGAACAAAAGCAGGAGGACGACGCCGAGCAGGACGTTGGGGGTGGCGTAGTAGAAGAGCGGCTGGGCCACAAGGACGAGAACAATCAGTCCGGCGGCGATTCCCGCAGCAATGAGTGCCGGCCGGCGGTCCTGGCGCCACAGTTTGAGGAGGGCGAACCAGGCGATCAGCACCATGCCGACGGAGAAGGGCAGTGAGACCCAGAAAACGGGCAGCTGCAGGATCGGGGTCTTTTCCTCGATCTGCTGGACAAGGGTGGGAACGAACAGCGCAAATGCGCCTGCGCTCATGATGAACACCAGCCAGTCGACCAGGGCGGCCAGGTAAGGCTTCCAAGTGGCGGGGAGGCGCATGATGAGGGCCTGGACGGACATGTGCGCGCCCTTGGGGTACGCGATGGCGCCGCCGATGAAAGCGATGGTCAGCAGCGCGATCTCGGAGACTTCCTGGGTCCAGAGCACGGAATCGCCGGTGACCACCCTCACCATGATGTTCAGCAGGATCACGACGAGCTCCGCGAGGATGGCAGCGCCCACAACCCATTCAAGCGTTTTGTCTAGCCACAGGGCACCGCTCCAACGCGGGGGTACATGGCCGTGGTGGAGTATCTCTTCCGCGTCCGAGGGGAGGACCTCCTCGAGTTCCTCGGGCGTAGTGATGTTTTTCATGGGCTTCCAGACTGTCGACATTGAGAGTGGGACTTTTCCTTGCGGGTGGCCCGGGGAGCGTTCGGCTCCCCGGGCCGGCGGGGGCTACTTGGTGGTGGTGAAAGCGATGGCCTGGTCGAAGAAGTCCTTGCCGATCAGCTGGGAGAAGGTCGGGTAAAGGCTCTTGGAAGCCGCTTTGAATTCCTCCAGACCGGAGGCGCTGAGCTCGTTGGATTTCATGCCCTTGGCGGTGAGTTCCTCGAGCTGCTTCTTGGACTGCTCGGCGTCGTAACCGGTCTTAAAGGTGGCGGTTTCCTCAGAGGCGTCCGTGAGGGCCTTCTTCTGCTCATCGGTGAGGGTGTCCCACTTCTTCGAGGAGAGGGCGAGTACCCAGGCGTCGTTGATGTGGTTGGTCATCGAAATGTACTTCTGGACTTCTGAGAACTTGTTCGTCCACGGCACCTCGATCGGGTTTTCCTGGCCGTTGATCGTTCCGGTCTGCAGACCGGTGAAGACCTCAGAGAATGCCATGGTGGTGGGGCTGGCGCCGAGCTTGCTGAAGTAGTCGGTCCACAACGGGTTGCCTGGAACCCGGATCTTAAGTCCCTTCAGATCCGAGGGCTGTTCGATGGGGCGAACGGAGTTCGTAATTTCCCGGCCGGTCCGGGTGAGGAAGGAAAGCGCGACCGTGTCTTTGGCGGCAAGCTTTTCCTTCAGCGCCTGGCCCGGCTTTCCTGCCAGGAACGCCGCTTCCTCGGTGGTGTCTTTGAAGAGGAACGGAATGCTGATGGCGTTCATTTCAGGTACGACGGCTGCGTAGACGGACGTCGACAGGATAAGTGCATCGAGGGAACCGCCCTGCAGGCGTGTCACAGCCGCGTTCTGGTCTCCACTGAAGCTCGTTCCGTTGGGGACTACGGTGACAGTCACGGACCCGTTGGACGTCTTCTTGACCTGGTCGGCGAAATGCTGGGCCGAGACACCAACGGAGGACGTGAGCGGATCGGGGATGGAGAGCTGGATCTTGGCCACCGGCGCTCCAGTCCCGCCGGAGGCCCCTGAGGCACATCCGGCGAGGACTGAGGCGGCGAGGGTGCATGCCAGCATTCCGGTGAGGGCGCGGGTCTTGGATTTCATGTGATGCCTTTCTTCATTGGAAGGAGTCTTGTTCCGGAGGCGTGAACGTCATCGGCCGAAGTTCATTGCCGCGCCCGGTTTGGTGCGGGAGGGTCAGGCGTTGAGGGCGAATTCCGCGACGAGCGCTTCGGTTTCCCGGCGAACCTCCAGGGCCTGGGACAGGGAGTCGTCCATGATGACGTCGTCCCAGCCCACGATCCCGCCCTTGGCCACGTCGTTCCGCAGTTCCACGTGGTGGGCCAACGCAACCGGGAGGGCGCCGGTTGCGACGGAGTGCTTGGCCGAAACCAGCTGACCCCAGACCGTGTACCCGCCTTCGCCGTCGAGGAATTCGCCGGCTTTGAGGTTCTTCTTTGCTGTCGCAACAACGTCGCCGAAGAACCCGATCGGCGAACCTGTGGAGATCCCGCGGAGAGCTGCGTTGGCGATGGACATATTCAATTCGAGGCCCACGTAGTGGTAGGGGCGGTAGAGCGCGGCGTACTGGCCGGTGGGGTCCGGGTGCCACGGGTACTCAGTGAAGCAGCCGGAAACGTAGGCGTTGGTGGCCTTGACCACGACGAACACGCCCTCCTGGGTGTTGTGCGGGATCCACGTGCCGTCACGCTTGACGCTGGACATGACGTCAACGGTTCCTTCGTGGGCGAGGACTCCCCCGGCGTCGGCCGGACGGCAGATTGTGGCGATCTCTTCAACGTCCCCCGGCGTAAACGTAAGCCCGGTGTCGGAAGGCACGAGTCCGGCGCCGTTGGCTACGGCGGCCATCTCGATGGAGGCCTTTGTGCCGTCACGGAAGGAGGTGTGCATATTCGGGTTCAGCTGCCCGGAATCGGTGAGTTCCTTGGAGAACTCCCAGTTCTCCCAGACGTTGTCGGGATTCATCTCGTGATAGTGCTCAAGGAACTTTGCGCCCTTGCCGGCACAGACAACATCGAAGCCGCTGGTGCGTGCCCAGTCGACAAGTTCCATGATGAGGGCCGGCTGGTCACCGTAAGCCATCGAATAGACCACACCGGCGGCTTCTGCGCGCCTGGCAAGGGCCGGACCCGCCAGGGCGTCGGCCTCCACCGTGACCATGATGATGTGCTTCTTCGTCTCGATGGCACGCAGTGCATGCTTCACTCCGACGATGGGGTTGCCCGTCGCTTCGACAATGACGTCGATATCTACATCAAAGAGCTCGTCCGCGTTGGCCACGATGGTCGTGGAGCGGTCCCTGAGGGCGGTAGCGATGTCCGGCGCGATCTGGTTCTTGGGCCAACCCACAAGCTCGAATGCCCCTTCGGCGCGCTTGACGTTGATGTCGGCGATAGCGACGACATGGATTCCCGGGATGTTGTTTGCCTGAGCCAGGTACATGGTGCCGTAGCGGCCGGCTCCGATGAGTCCGACTCGGATCGGACGGCCATCCTGCTCGCGGTCGCTAAGAAGCTTGTGGAGGTTCATGGGGATCTCTCTGATTGGCGTTCCGCGTCGAGAAGGGCCTCCACCGGAGGGGCGGAGCAACTTCTCCGTCGCAAACTGGAATTTTAGGACCGGAGTGGAACCGGTTCCACTTTTGTACCAGTCGGTGATAGGCTGTGTCAACAGTCACACCGGAACGCAAACGAAGGTTTCTCAGGGAGCATCCCAGGGCTAATGAACAGCTCGTGGTGATCGCATGCCGGGCCAGGAGCCTCACCGAGGAGGAGAAGTGAAGAAGGCGCCAACAATTCGCGATGTCGCGTCGGCGGCCGGAGTTTCAGTCTCGGTGGTGTCCCGGGTACTGAACCCTGACTCAGGCCCGGTCGCGCCGGCCAAGCGCGAAACGGTGTTGCGGGTCATTGACGAACTCGGGTACCGGCCCCGTGCCGCCGCCCGTGAACTCAGCGTCGGCCATACCCCCACAATTGGCCTGGTGGTGGCAGACCTGGCCAACCCCTTTTTTGCGCAGCTGGCCGACCGCGTCGTCTGGGAGGCCCGCAGCCACGGCGTGCAGGTGATGGTGATGACCACCCAGGAAGACCCCCACCTTGAAGCCGACAGCCTGGACACACTCCTTGACCGCTCAGTCGGAGGAGTCATTGCCACGCCCACCGGAGCAAACATTGAGAAGTGGGCACGCCTCCAGTCCCTGGGTGTGAATGTGGTCTTCGTCGACCGCACCATTCCGGAACTCGAAGACGTGGACCTGGTGAGCATCGAAAACGTAGATTCGGCCCGACGCGCCACCGAACACATGCTCGGCCTCGGACACAGGCGTATTGGCCTCATTACCGGGCCCGTCAGCACCTCGACGGGGCGGTCCAGGATCGAGGGCTACAAAGCCGCGCACAACAACTTTTCGATCAGCGTGGACCCCCAGCTCATCCGGGATGTAGCGTTCCGGGGAGACGGCGGGGGTGACGCCGTCGGGTCTCTTCTGGCCCTGCCGGACCGCCCCACGGCGCTCATTGTGGCCAACACCGCCCAGGTTCTGAGCTCCGTCCGGCGCCTTGTCCAGATCGGCGTGCGGATACCTGACGATCTGTCGGTCATTGTCTTTGACGACAACCCCTGGACAGAACTGACCAACCCGCCGTTGAGCGTGATCCGTCAGCCGATCGACATGCTCGCGGTGCACTCGTTGGAGCTGGTTCTGGGCAGGATGCAGGGACGGCTCCCTGCGGCTCCCCGCACGATTGAAGTTAAGGCCGACTTTGTCCCACGCAGCAGTTGCTCACCTCTCGCCCTCTCCCCTATCAGCTAAGGAAATTTCATGACTGTCATTGTCACCGCAGAATTCACTCCCAAAGAGGGCGCCTACGACCAGGTGGTCGCCGCGCTCTCCCCCGCCATTGCAGAGGTGCACGAAGAACCCGGCTGCCTGCTGTACGCCATCCATGAATCGCCGACCGGCCAGATCATGATGATTGAAAAGTGGGAAAGCGCCGAGCTGCTCGATGCCCACGGCGCCGGCGATGCCGTCAAACGGCTCAACGCCTCGCTCGAGGGTCTTCTGGAGAAACCGGTGGATGTCACGCGACTGGTGCCGATCCCCGCCGGGACTCCCCACCAGGGCGAACTCTAAGCAGTACCCGATACGGGCAGCGGACGACGGCGGGACTTCCCGCCGTCGTCCGTTTGCGTTTGATCTGGGGAATGTCCCCCCGCCGGCTATTCCGGCAGGCGGCCGACGTCGCTGACGGGTCCCTTACGGCGCCGCCGCAGCTGTTGACCCGGCACCGACGGCGGGCCTGCCAACGGGAGGTCTTCCCGCCGTCGTCCGGCCAGCTCGCTAAACCGGTCGACAGCCTGCTGGGCCGCCGCCTGCAAGTCCGGAACCAGGGTAGCGGCCCGGGCATAGGTGCCAACTGCGGTTAGGGCTTCGGTTAGCAGCCGGAGGGGAATCTCCCCGGATGCGCCACCGCCCTGCATCAGTACGGCCCCGCGATCAGCCGCCAGCGTGTCAGCCATGGTGCCCACGGTGATGCGCTGCCACACGTCAGGGATGCTCTCCACGCTCACCAGACTTTCGCGCAGCGGCCATGTTGCGATGAATCGGGCAAGCCACGCCTTGTGCCGCTTTTTGTGCCGCCATTCCTGCCAATGCGGGTAGAAGCTGAAGACGATTGCGAACGGCGCGATGATTCCCAGCAACACAAGCGCCCAGTCCGCTTCCCCTTGGTAGGGCCCGTCTGCCGCGTCGCTGTAGACGGACCACATCACGCCGGCGGCGATGCACGACAGAATCCACGTGACGCCCAAGACATCCCGGATGCGTTTCTGTGATCTGGTGGCGTACTGGACGGGGGCCGGTTCGGAGACGATGAGAGCTTCAGCCGCAGTGAGCCCGGTGTTCAGCAGTTTGGATGTCCCGGCATCCTGCAAACCCGACGGGTGCGGCACTTCCAGGTACACCGGCGGTAGTCCCTGCGTTTCCTGGGCAGGCACAGCAGTTCCCTCGTCCACGTCTCCCCCAATAAGGCCGTCCGGCTAGGACTCTTGAGTATAAGGTCCGTTCCTGGCTGCCCTCGGCATTCGCCACCGGTGGTTGACTGGGCAGCGGGCAGGACCGTGCACGGGTGATCCTATGCCGCGATGAATTGTGCCCAGTCAGGGAAGGGGTCGGCGGGTAATGGTGGCCCGGTCTCTCCGGGACCGGTGGCGCCGGTGCTTCCCTCCGCGCCGGCGGGTAGGTCCGGCCAGTGTGGTGGTTCCCATTCCGGTACCCACTCCGGGTCGTCGTCCTCCACCGCGGGGTTTTCGCCCGCGGGCTCCGCGCCGGCGGGTAGGTCGGGCCAGTGTGGTGGTTCCCAGTCCTGTTGTTCGCTGGGGTAGGAGCGTCCTGCGGGTGAGATCCAGCGCGGTGGCTGGTCCCGGGTGGCGTCGACCGGCGTCCATGCTGTGGTGTGTTTGAGCCGGTGGTGCTTCGGGCATGGCTGGCCCAGGTTGGTGATGTCGGTGCCGCCACCTGCGGACCAGGCCAGCAGGTGGTCCGCTTCGTTATCCAGGGAGTGGTTGTTGCAGCCGGGAAACGGGCACCGGCCGTCCCGAAGCCGCAGCCATTGGCGCATCGCTTTCGGAACCGGGTAGCTGCTGCGTCCGATCTCCAGCGGCGCCCCGCTGCGCGGGTCGGTCAGCACACGCAGGAACGATCCGGCGCCCTCGCCGAGAAGCCGGCGGGCCATGGACGGCGGAACAGGACCATACCCGTCCAGGGTGGCCGGTTCCGTCCCCGCGCCCAGCAGCGACAGCACCGGGACGGTCACCAACACCTGCGCCTTCGGCGACGGAACACCTTCGGCAATGCCTGCGATGAGCCAGTCAGCGGCGACGTCCGCGCGGAGCTGGGTCAGGGTCCGGGATTCGGCCGGGCCCTGCAGGAGAGCCAGGCCATGCCGTCCCGGTCCGGGACAAACTCCAGCCGGCGGTCCGTCACGGCCTTGCGGTGGCGTGCTTCGAGGCTGACCGGATGGTGCCGCTCACGCCAGCTGCGGGCTTTGGCCCGGAACCTGCCCGGCACCAGCTGCCCGGCCGGGCAGCCCCGCGCAGCAAAGGGAGCTTCGGGGTCCAGGAAATGAGCCTCCAGGGCAGCAGCCGCGACCGGGTCCAGGCCGGATGTTTCATCACAGATGATGCGCGCGTGCTGCCACGAAATGCCCCCAGCCCGCAGCGCGGACAGCGTCAGCGGCAACCGGGTGGTCAGGATGACTGAGTCCGCCAGGAACGCCGCTGCCGATCTTTCACTCACCGTCAGGACACAGGCCACCTCCGCCGTGACCGCCATCTCTTGGGCGGTGCGCTCCTGCGGGGAAACGGCCGGGACCGCCAAGGCCGCGGCAGCGCGGACGTACCCTGCGGCGAAGTGCACCTTCACCGCGGCCAGCATGGCCTCCAGGCCACCCACCCCGGCCAGGCCGTCCAGGCACGCGTCCGCCTCGTCCCGCAAAGGATCAGCACCAGACGAGGCCAGGTTCCCGGCGCCGTTCCCGGCCCCGCGGCCGGCACACGCAGCCAAGGCAGAAAGGGAGGCCGCCATGCCCTCCAACGTCTCCGCCACTGCTTTGCCGTCCATACCCACAGCATGTCAGCAGGGTCTGACAAAAAACCCCGGACCATTAACCCCGCTTCAAAGCCAACCCGCTTCAAAGCCGCAGGCAGAGTCAGCCTTCCAGAATCTGCCTGATCCCGAACTCTCCGACGGCGAACATCCGCGGATTATCGTCGGAGTTGCTCAACATGGCGGTGGAAAGGATGAGAGCCCAGCCCCGGGCCCTCATCCAGGTGTCCCATTCCACTGCGGGGCCAAAGGCGTCCGTGAAGCGGCGGCGGGCGCCGGCGTCGAACATCAGCCACCCCACCGCGAGGTCGACAGCCGGGTCCCCCGCCCCGACGTCACCGAAATCGATGACGCCGGCCAGCGAGCCGTCCTCCGCCAGCAGGATATTGCCCGGGTGAAGGTCGCCGTGGAGCATCACCGCCGGGCCGTCCCAGGCTCTAGCGGCACACGCCTGCGCCCACACCTCCTTCAGCGCTGCCGCCTGCGGGTAGCGTCCGCGGTCCGCGAGCCGTTCCAGCACCGCAGAGTTACGGTCCGTCAGCGGCACGCCGCGGAAAGGATTCACCGGGACGCCGGTTTCGGCGGCCACGTGGAGGGCCAGGAGGAACTCGGCCAGGCCCTCGGCGGCCGGCCCGCGGTCTGCAAGGCCGGCGTCGGCCGCGGCGTCCCCGGGGACCCACCGCACGATGCTCCACGGCCAAGGAAAGTCCAACGTCGGCCGGCCGGCATGGACGGGGACAGGAACCGCAAACGGGGAGCGTCGGGCTATGCCGGGAAGGTAACGCAGCTCATGCAGTATCAGGGAAACCGCCTCCGGCCTGCGTGGCAGCCGGACGGCCAGGTCGTCGCCGAGCCGGAAAGTCGCGTTGTCCCAGCCATTCGCCACCCGCTCCAACGGACGATCGCCGAGGTCGGGCCGCTGGTCCCGGACGAGGCCCTGGACGACGGCGTCACTCACTTCCACCGTGGCTGGTGGCATTCCCGCCATTCAGGGTTCCGCCTTCCTTGTTCCTGCGTCTAAATGTTCCGGCGAGGCATCCGGCCCCTTCCATTGTCAGGTACGGACGTTACGGTCCGCCTTGGGGGCGCACTGCCAAGCGGACGACGGCGGGACGTCCCGCCGTCGTCCGCTTGCGTTTGAAAACGGGCAACGTTCTTACGGCGCCGGATCGGAGAACAGGCGGATCAGCCCGTCGATTTCGCGTGCTGCCTCGGTGGGATGCCGGAAATGCTGATGCGGTTCAATGTTGTAGAAGGTGCGGCGTCCCACCCGGGTGCGGTGCAGGTATCCGCCGCTTTCAAGGTCTTTGAGGATCTGGAGGGCCGCCCGCGGCGTGATGCCCACCCGGTCGGCGATGTCCGCCACACGCATTTCGGGGTCCGCCGCCACGGCCAGCAGCACGTGCCCGTGGTTGGTGAGGAAGGTCCACCCGGCCCGCCCGGAAGCGGGCAGGCCGGGGCGGGATGCTTCCTCCGGATTCACGTCCGGACCGATTTCTTACCGGGACGCCGCCACAACGGTTCCAGCGCTTCGATCTCCTCGGCTGAGGCGGTTCCGAAGGGCGGGTTCTGCGGCGCGGGGAGCGCGTGACGTGCCTGCCCGCGGGTGACCCAGAGGCTTGCCGCGATGGATACGCCGAGGATTGTGGCGATGACGGCGAGCGACACCGGGGTGGGGATGTAGTAGATGTCGATCTTGAGGAGCATCTTGATGCCGACCCAGATCAGGACGAGTGCCAGGCCGATCTTGAGGTAGATGAACCGGTGGATCAGGTCGGCCAGGAGGAAGTACATGGCCCGGAGTCCCAGGATGGCGAAGGCGTTGGCGGTGAAGACGAGGAATACTTCGTCGGTGACCGCGAAGATTGCCGGAATGGAGTCAACCGCGAAGATGATGTCGGTGACTTCAACCAGCACCAGGACGGCCAGCAACGGGGTGGCGAGGAGGGCGCCGCGCTTGCGGATCAGGAACCGCTGGCCGTGGAAGTCCTCGGTCATGGGCACCCGCCGGCGGAAGAGCGCCAGCGCCTTGGATTTCTCCGGGTCCAGGTGCTCGTTGCGGTGGCGGATCATCTGGTAGCCGGTGTAGAGCAGGAAGGCCGCGAAGAGGTACAGCACCCATCCGGCGCTGGCGATGATCGCGGAGCCGGCCGCGATGAAGATGCCGCGGAACACCAGCGCGCCCAGCACACCGAAGAACAGGACGCGGTGCTGGTACTCCCGGGGCACCGCGAAGTACGTGAAGATGATGGCCCAGATGAACACGTTGTCCACGGCCAGGGACTTCTCGATCAGGTATCCGGCGAAGTACTGCTGGCCGAACTCGGCCCCGTAGATCCGCCATACCAGCGCACCGAAACCAACTCCGAAGGCAACCCAGACAGCCGACCACAGGGCCGCCTCCCGGACACCGATCACATGTGCCTTGCGGTGCGCGAAAAGGTCCACAGCCAGCATAAGGACAATGAAGCCAAGGACGGCCAACCAGGCCCATAGGGGAACGTTCATCAGACAAACCCGCTTCCAGTCAGTTCAACCAACTGGAGGTCTTTCCCGGTCCTCTGGGGACCTGTCCCGCCGGGCCGTTCAGGGACGGCCGGACTGACGACGGAACATTCAGGGGATACTCCCCTCCGTACGAAATAGTGAAACATATTTCACCTGTTACGGCAATGGGTGAGCGGGCGGCTTTCAGGCCGGGGGACGCGGCTCGACGTGGAGGGTTTCCAGATAGTCCTCGTCGTACTTGTCGTCCCGGACGTCGTCATTCGGGAAACCACCGGGAAGGCTGCCCTGATTGAGGCCGGCCAGAAGGACGTGCTCAAGCCGCACCTCGGTGTTCATAGCCGTTGCCTGGACGGTTCCCGTCGCCGTACCCGGTATTTTTGCGTTGGCCATCTCATCGATGCCGGCCACGCTGGCTGCGACCAGGAAGAACGCCGCGACGGCGGCCAGCCCGCGAACTGTTCTCCTTCTCCATGCGCTCATACCCTGATCGTCGTCCACCCGCATTGGAACAAGTCACCGATTGCCTTTGGGCAGGCTGTGAAAGCCAGTAGGCGAACGACGGCGGGCGGACGACGGCGGGGGTCCCGCCGTCGTGGTTTGACGGTCGTGGTTTGACGGGAGGGCTCGCAGTTGTTCACAGTAAGTCAGTGCTCTTGAACGTTGAACAAAGCGCCCCGGGCACTCCCGCCCCCGGCACACGGCCGCGGAGGCGGCAGATCGCGGCCCTCCTCGGTTTCTTGGCGGCGTCCTGTGCGGTGTCGCTGCTGGGCTCCCTGCCGATCAGGATGAACAGTGCCTGGTACGCGGCCGCGGACAAGGCACCGTGGACCCCGCCGGGGTGGATGTTCGGCTCGGTCTGGCTGGTGCTATATGCCGCCATGGCGGTGGCGGCATGGCTGGTGTGGCGTCAGCAGCGGCACCCGCGCCGGCCGGCGCTCAAGGTCTATGGCAGCCTGCTGCTGCTGAACCTGTCGTGGCCGCTGATGTTTTTCGGCATGTATCCGATGATGGGCACCGCAGCCCTGTGGCTGGCGCTGCTGGTGATCGCGGCGCACGCGGTGATTGCGACCCTCGCCGTGCTGCACTTCGGGCCGATCAGTACGACGGCGGGGGTACTGATGCTGCCCTACGTTTCGTGGCTGGTGTTCTCGGGCAGCCTGAACCTGTACGCGGCCCTGAACAACTAGGGTTCGCCTCCCGTTTCGGATGCTGGCTGTTATAGGGTCTGGCGGTATGGCATTGCAACTCGTTCAGGTGAATTTCAAGGCTCGGGATGACGCAGCGATCGGCCGGTTCTGGGCGGAGGCACTCGGCTGGGGTGTTTCCAGCGAGGGACCCGGCGTGACCAATGTTGAACCCGTGGGCTTCGTCTGGCCGGACCCCGTCGCCGTCTGCGTGGATGTGGTCACCGTCCCGGACCCCGAAACGGTCAACTACCGCGCGCACCTCGATCTCGCCACCGCCTCCGCGGCCCACCAGGCGGAGCTGGTGGCCCGGCTGAAGGAGCTCGGTGCGACGCCCGCCGACGTGGGCCAGGGTGATGTGCCGTGGACGGCCATGGCCGACCCGGAGGGCAACCTGTTCCGCGTGCTGGAACCCCGGTCGATCTACCGGGACACCGGGCCGATAGCCGCCGTGGTGGTCAACTGCGCGGACCCGCGGGCCATGGCCCGGTTCTGGGGCGAGGCGATGGACTGGACCCTGCATGAGGTGACCGACGATCACGCCAGGCTGCGATCCGCCAAGGGTGTGGGGCCGTATCTTGAGTTCCTTCGCGAGCCAGTTTTGAAGACCCTCTGCGGCCGCGTCCATCTGGACCTGATGCCGTACCCCGGTGATGACCAAGCGGCCGAGGTGGCCCGGCTGCGGGCTCTGGGCGCCACTGACGCCGACGTCGGCCAGGGCGATGTGCCGTGGGCGTGCCTCGCCGACTCAGAGGGCAACGAATTCTGCGTCCTCGCTCCGCGGTGAGGCGCGGTGGCTCGGCTGGCGGGGCTGGTGCGAACTCCCGGAGCCTGAACTAAGCGGCGCCACTTAGACAACCAAATGTCGAAATGTTCACCAGCGCCTCCTGCAAAAACCATGCCTACATTTCGGTTAGATTCGGCTCCGCTGCGCTACGGTTGGCAGCACCAACATTTTTCAAGGGGGACAAATGGAGTTTGCAGAAAAACTTTCGGCTCTGGCAGCAAAGGTGCGTCAGCAGCGAGGTGTGATCCAAACTGAGGAGGCTACAAAGAACGCCTTTGTCATGCCCTTCATTTCCACAATTCTTGGTTACGACGTCTTCAATCCCATGGAGGTCGTTCCAGAGTTCATCGCGGATGTAGGTCTCAAGAAGGGCGAGAAGATCGACTACGCCATCGTTAAGGACGGCGAAGTCCAGATCCTGATCGAGTGCAAAAAGTCCACGGAACCAGTGAAGATCGAGCACGCCTCGCAGCTTTTTCGGTACTTTGCCGTCACGAACGCCAGAATCGCTATCCTGACCAACGGCGAGGTGTACCAGTTCTTCACGGACCTCGATGCACCGAACCGCATGGACGAAAAGCCGTTTCTCGTCCTCGATTTAAGCGACATTGATGAGTCCCTCATCCCGGAACTGCAGAAGCTATCCAAGGACGTCTTTGATCTCGATTCAATCATCAGTGCCGCTGGTGAACTGAAATACATCGGTGAACTCAAGAGGACTTTGGCGGCTCAATTCAAGGAGCCGGAGGATGAGTGGGTCAAGTTCCTCACTGGTCGCGTTTATCCGGGCCCTTACACTCAGAAAGTCCGTGAACAATTCACAGCCTTGGTAACCAAGGCGTCCAAACAGTTCCTGAACGACCAGGTGAACGAGCGCCTAAAGAAAGCCCTCGGCGCCCCCAGCTTCCCACAAGCCGACGACGCCACGGCGGCGGCCACCGTCACAAGCGCCCCTGTCGCCGAAGCCGACCTGGCCGAAGCGGATGGTTTGGAAACAACACTGGAGGAAATCGAGGGCTACCAGATCGTCCGGGCAATCGTCTGCAGCGAAGTGAAGCCCGCTCGCGTGGTTCAGAGGGACGCCAAGTCCTATTTCGCAGTGCTGCTGGACGACAACAACCGCAAGCCGATTGCGCGCCTGCACTTCAACCGTACGCAGAAGTACATCGGAATCTTTGACGTCAACAAAGAAGAGACGCGCGTGCCCATCAGCTCGCTGGAAGAAATCTACGAGCACACGGAAGCCCTTCGGGCGAGTGTGAAGAGCTACCTGTGAGCGCAACTATTTCTGACCTCGATCGGCTTCTCGTCGCCATCGCGGCCATACCGACGCCCTGGAAAGAATGGCCTGGCGGCTATCCTGGCCGCCTGGATCTCGCCTTGGTAGACGCCGTCATGTCGATCCGGTTCCGGTACGGACGAGAACGCAAAGACGGATCGTGGACAGGCGCGCGCGGCGCGGTCTTGCGATATCAGGCGTACTCAGACCACGTCGCCCCTGCAGAGAAGATGAAGAATCTCGCGAATCAGGATCCGATTGCGCTCGAAAGGATTCTGAATCGCCAGAAGGTCCATTCCGGGAAGACCAAAGCTTGTGCGATCGTGGAGGCGGCGCAACGCTTCCTAGCGATTGACGTAACCGAGCCGGCGCACTTACGGCCCGACGATGCTGAACATAGAGCTCAGTACACTGGCGTCTCGGGCCTAGGTCCAGTCACGTGGGAGTACTTCACCATGCTCCTAAGCCACGACGGCGTAAAAGCGGACACGTGGATCAGAAGGTTCGTCGAAAGATCCGTCCAGCGCAATGTGTCTTCGGACGAGGCTGGCGCCCTGATCAAGGAGGCTGCCAATAAGCTCGACGTAAGAGAGACGAAACTCGACTACGCAGTGTGGAACTACGCCAGCACCACGCGGTTAGAGACCATGCCGAAACTATCCTGATCTTCCCAGGGCAGAAACTGCGGACGGCGGCGGGACGGCCGCCGTCGTCCCCGCGGTGAGGCGCGCACTCCCCGCCGTCGTCCGCGGACAGCACTACAAGGTTGCGGCTTCTTCCTCCGCCAGTCTGATCAGGCGGAGTTCGTCCTCCACGGCACGGGTGGGCCAATAGTCCCTGGCCAGCTCATTTGCCCGGGTTAGGTCTGCTGCCGGGAAGAGCTTGCCGAGCAGTCCGGCCGCCTGAAGCAGGGCGATCAGCACCGTGGTCCGGAGATCGGGCCCTTTGGACTCAGGTTTCGCGGCAGGTTTCGCAGCATCAGGCGCCCCTTCCCCGGAAACCCCGGCCTCAGCCGCCGCTGCATCAGGCGCCCCTGCCTCGGTAACCCCCGCCTCAGGAACCTCGAGATTGGACGGCGCACCACTGAGTGCCGCTTCGATCTTTTTCAGGAGCACCTCCTCCGCAGCGTGGTCCTTGTGCGGGTATCGTACGGCCCGGAACCGGCCCAGATGCTTTTCACCGACGTGCTCCACGATGCCCGCCGACGCCATTCCCTCGTACACACCCTGCACTTCGGCGCGGCTGTCCAGTACGGAGACCCACCACTTGGGAGTGCGGGCACGGGATTTGCCGCGGATGAGTTCCAGCTCGTCCTGGAAGTCCGTTTGCGGGACAGTCCCGGTGGCCCTGACGTGCTTCCCCTGCAGCTCGATCGCACCGAGCAGCGCCAGCTCGGCCAATATTGCCCCTGCCACAGTGGTCCTGAGTGCGAACACCGGCACTTCAGGTTTGCCGTTGTTGTCGTTCGTTGCCAGAAGGAGGAAGGCCTGGGGAAGACTCAACTCCGCTGCGTTCGGTGTTTCAGCGTTCATAGCATCATGGTGGCCCTGTTGGGCCGCCACCACAATGAGGAACTAAAAGCGGCGACGTCAACGTGAGCGGGAACCCCGTCAGCGAGTCCCGGCAGTGCTGCTCAGGTGCGCGGAGTCCGCTGTCCACCCGTCACGCAGGCTGGCGTGGCACTCGGCCGCACGTTCGGCGACGTCGCCGTGAACCGCAGACGTAATTGCCTCGACAACAGCGATCTGTCCGGTCGTGTCGGGGACGCCCGGAAATTGCACCTGCGGCGCCTCAACCGCGTCCACCGGCGAATCGTGCGTGGCACGCATGCGAAGAATCGCGATGGCGGAAATAAGGCACCAGGCAATGTTCGTGACCACGGAAGGCCACGCTTCGTGGACCGCACCATTGACGATGAAGGCACATGCACCGATGAGGTTGGCCACCTGGAAGCGCTTGCCGGCCTTCAACCAGCCCATGGAGACGGACAGGTATGCCGACAGGATCAGAACTGCCCCCGACCAACCTGCGATTTCCCACAGCAGTTCCATGATGTCCTTTCGAGGTGATGCCCGGCTGCCATCCGCTGGCGGAATGAAGTTGGCGGGCTACGCGTGTGTTTGGAGTCCGGCCTGGATGTCGCCCGCGGGCCTGCCGTTTCAACAGCAATTATGGGGACGTACCACCTTTAGAGCAATTGCATTCCACTGAAGTCCTGGTTTAGATGTACTTAACATGGACATCGATCCGCGCCGGTTGCGCGTGCTTCTTGCAATTGCTCGTACGGGCGGCGTGCTGGCCGCAGCGGACGAGCTGGGACTTACGCCCTCGGCCGTCTCACAGCAGCTCACCAAATTGGAGGACGAGACGGGGCACGCCTTGGTGGTGCGCACGCCCAAGGGTTCGGTTTTGACACCCGCCGGCCTGGCAGTTGCCGAAGCAGGCGAGGAGATTGAACGCGCCCTCAGTGTTGCTCGCGCCCGAATCGAAGGCGGGGCCAAGGTCGCAGGAGTCGTGCGCGTGGGCGGGTTCACCAGCTTTGTTCGGACGGTGGTGATCCCGCGCCTGCCCGGCTGGCGCACCCAGTACCCGCAATTGGAGATCAGGATCTTTGAGGACGACTTCCCTGCCTTGATGCGGCTGCTACGTCAGCGCCAGCTCGACGCCGTCGTGGTCGAGCTCGACTCTACGACCGCCGAGCAACGTTCACTGTCCGCCGGAATGATTGAAGAGCCCCTCCTTGACGAACCATGGAAGCTGGTGGTTCCGTCGGGTGCACTGCTCACCACCGAGAACGTTGATCTTGCCGGGCTGCCCTTTCCGTGGCTCGGCGTCGAGCCGTCCGCGGCCAACGCGGCGGTGCTCGGTCGCCTTCGCCAGTCAACGGGTGCCCGGATGGAGACGGTCCATCAGTACCAGGACACGCTTACCGCCCTCGCGCTCGTGGCCGCGGGCGAGGGTATTGCGATCGCACCCACCCTGGCATTGAGCGGCGTCCGCCATGACGGGGTGGATGTCCTGGACGTCCCCGGATTGGGCACGCGACGTATCGTCCTGCGACGGTTCGACCGGCGGCGGTCAGCCAACATGCCCGTGGACACAGTCGCGCGCCTCCTGCGGGAATCGGCGGCAGCGTTCGATACCCGGTCCACATCCTGACCGGCCGCAGCAGAAGGGACGGACGACGGCGGGAGGTCCCGCCGTCGTCCGCTTGCGTTTGGCGTTGCTCCACACAGGGCTGCCGTGCGGGGCAGCGGTCAGTCCGCGCCCTGGCCCTCGCGGGCCGTCTCCTCCAGGATCCTGGCTGTGGGGGCTGCGGTCATCAGCTGCCCTATCACCTCGGGGTTGTCCCACACCTCGCTGCGTAGCCGTCCCAGAAAGGCGTTCGCAGAGTCCTTGGTGTCGAAGTCAAGGAGCACAGCCACTCTGTTCCGGTCCTCCGTATCCCGGAACAGGCGGACAGACCTGGCGCCCGAGGCCGCGCGGCCTGCAGGATCGCTGTCGAATACTTTTTTGAAGGCCTCGTAATCCCGGACCGGATAGCTGATCTGCAAGGTGAACATCGTCGTTCCTTTCGCTCGGACTGTGGCAGGTCAAACTTAGGACTTCCGGCATTATCCCGGTAGGGCCGAAGGACGGTGCAGACCGCGCTAACGTCACACAACGCGACGGCATCCCGATCCGGACAGGCCACGCCCTACCCTTGACATGTGACTTTGACTAAGATCCGCACCGCCGCCGCGAGCTCCCTCGCCGCCGCAGGCCTCCTGTTTACCCTCGCCGCCTGTTCCACGCCGGCCGCCACCCAGCCGACCACCTCCGCACCGGCGTCGCCGGCAACGGCTTCATCCAGCGCCTCCTCCGGGCCCTGCACCGGAGTGAAGGTCATCGTAGATTCCGGCGCCCTGAAGCAGGCTGCCGCTGACACATCCGTCTGCGTGCCCGCGGACGCGCCAATCCTCGCGTCCACGGTGCTCGAAGAGGCCAAGGTGAAAACCGAGGGTACCGCCCAATATCCCAAGGAACTGGCGTGCCGGGTGAACGGTGTGCCCGCCGCGGACTTCGACATCACCCACAAGGGCGGCACGTACCGGGAAGACTGCAGCAAGATGCCTGCCGCCTTTGCGTACTGGGCCCTCTGGGTGAAGCCGGCTTCCGGTGACTGGGCATACGCCCAGGAAGGCCTCGCCACGTTGAAGGTGAGCCCCGGCGAGAGCCTGGAACTGCTCTTCACGGTCGACGGCGAACCGGCCGCACCCGCGGCATGACCTTCCGACCCGCGCCGCTACGTGCAGGGGCGGCCCTCGCCGTCGTCTTCATCGTGGCGCGGGTCATCTACCGCGTCCTTTTCAACGGGGCAGGCATCGCCGAGCCGGTTCTGCTCGACCTGCCGGCGATTCGGCTGCCTGCCCCGTACGCCCATGTGGTCCTCCTCGGCCCGGTCACGGCGCCCGGACTGTGGGCGGCGGTCCTGTCCGCCCTGCCGATTGCAGGAATGTTCCTTGGTTTCGGCCTGCTCAACGCCTGGGTGGACGTGGCCCGCGGCTTTGTGCACCTGGCCCGCCGCGGCCCCATGCAGGGCTTGGCCCGGACGCTTGTGGTGGCCTGGGCGGCACTCCCCGCGCTTTCCGACGCCGTGACCTCCGTGCGCCTGGCATTCCGGTTGCGGGGCGAACGCTTCGGGCCCCGAGCCCTTGTTCCCGTGCTGGAGCGCACCCTTGAGCACGCGGCCCGGGTTGCCGCGGCCCTGGAGCTGCGTGGATTCGGGAGCCGGGCGGCACCCCAGCCCGGCAGCGGTACCGAAACACCGCTTTTCGTCCGGAATGCCGAGTTCCGCATTGGTGACGCGCAGGTGCGCGTCACGGAATTCACGCCGTCTAGCGGGTCCATGACGGTGATCACCGGGCCCACGGGCTCCGGCAAGTCCACTATCCTGCGAGGTATCGCGGGCCTCCTCTCCCACGTTGACGGCGGAGAAATTACCGGGACCGTGCGCGTCGCCGGAGCGGACCGTTCCGCCACGCCGCCGCGCGATACCGCCCGCCTCGTCGGCGTCGTATTGCAGAATCCCCGCGCCGCATTCGCCACCACCCGGGTCCGGGACGAAATCGCCCTGGCCCTTGAGCTGCGCGGCATGGCATCCGGTGCCGCCAAGGCCCGGGTGCTGGAGATTGCGGAGAGCATTGGAGTCTCGGCCCTGCTGGACCGGAATGTCAGCACCCTCTCGGCGGGCGAGGCGACGCTCGTTGCCATCGCCGCTGCCGTGGTGGAGCAGCCTGCCCTCCTCCTGGTTGATGAGCCCCTGGCCGACCTTGACACCGCAGCACGCGGACACGTCATCGCGGTGCTTCACGCCCTCGCCCGGGACGCCGGTGTCTGCGTCATCGTGGCGGAGCACCGAGCGGAGCCGCTCGTCCCGGTCGCCGATTCGTGGTGGACTATCGACGACGGCGACCTGGTGCCGGGTGCCGCACCATCCCCGCCGCCGCGCCTTGTCGACGCCGGTCCAATGCCGGCAGAGCCTGCGGACTTCGCGCCCGTACTGACGGCGACACAGCTTGCGGTGCACCGCAAGGGCACGCCGCTGGTGCGCGACGCATCCCTGACCCTGCACCGCGGTGAAGTGGTGGCCCTGGTGGGGCCGAACGGGGCCGGGAAGTCGTCCCTCCTGGTGGCGCTAGCCCTTGGTGAGGGCATGGTGAGTGAAGGAACTGGCAGTGCAGGAAAGCGCGACGTCGGCACGGTGGACGGCGGAAAGGCCGACGGCGGGCGCGTCGCCCTGGTCCCGGACGCCTCGGACGACCTCTTCACGCGGGATACCGTCGCCGGCGAGCTCCGCGCGGCAGAGCGCCGCCTTGCGCGCCGAAAGAACGGCGGACAGCCCGCGCCCGGCTTTGCGGCGTCGCGCCTGGCCCGTCTGCGGGGCGACGTCACGATCCCCATTGGCCAGGAGCATCCGCGGGACCTCTCTGCGGGGGAACGCAGGATCCTGGCGATCGTGCTCCAGACCATGGACGACCCCCGGGTGCTCCTGATCGATGAGCCGACCCGCGGACTGGATCCCGCGGCGCGCACGGCAGTCTCGGCGGCGCTCCGGGCTGCAGCGGATTCCGGTGCGGCGGTCCTGATCGCCACGCACGACCTCGACTTTGCCCACAGCCTTGGCGCCCGGATCCTCCCGATGCATGACGGCGTCGCGCCCTCCTCTGCGGCAGCCGATGTACCTGAACCGCCCCTTCCGCTCCCCCGGACGGCGGGCGCCGGACCAAGGCCGGAGGTCATCGAACCAGACTCGAAGGGCGCAAAAAGACGGCGCCGCATCCGGATGCCACGGGGCATCGAGCTCGCCGTCCTCGCAGCTGCAAACCTTCTGGCCCTCGCAGCATTCTGCTGGCCGCTGCTCGCCGCGGCCTTCCCCGAGGATGCCGCCGCGGCACTCCCCTATGCGGCGCTGGCCATTGCGCCGATCGCCGTCGTCGCCATTGTCGTGTCCCTTGACGGCTCGGTCCGCTCCGCACACACGGTGGCGCTGCTCGGCGTCCTGGCGGCAGTAGGTTCGGCGGTCCGGGTGGCCAGCACCGGCGTCGGGGGTGTAGAGGCAGTCTTTATCCTGCTGATCCTGGCCGGCCGGGCCTTCGGCCCCCGTTTCGGCATGCTCCTCGGCGCCGCCACCATCGCCCTCTCCAGCGCCCTGTGGGGTGGCATCGGGCCGTGGACGCCGTTCCAGATCTTTGCGTGTGCGTGGGTGGGCGCCGGGGCCGGCCTGCTCCCCCGCCGGGTGCGGGGCAAAGCCGAGCTGTGGATGTTGTGCGGCTACGGAGTCGTGGCGTCCTACCTGTTCGGCCTGCTGACCAACCTGTGGTTCTGGCCCTTCGCGGTGGGCGCCGGCACCGGCATCTCCTACGTGCCCGGCGCACCGCTGGGCACCAACCTCAGCAGCTTCCTGCTCTACTCGCTGTTGACGTCGACGGCGGGCTGGGACACCCTGCGTGCCATCACCACCATCGTCGGAATCGCCGTGGTGGGGCGAGCCATTCTCGCCGCGCTCCGGCGGGTGAAGCCGGTCTCCGGCGCGGTTCCTGGACCCGGCGGGCAGGCCGTGCAGGCTCAATCCGCCCAGGCTAAATCCACCCAGTCCGAGGACCGGCTACACATTGGAGTTTGAGGACACCCGACACAGGTCCCTGTCGGGGAGTCGCGTAAGCCGCGTCGCACGCAATGGGCTGAACGGACGTCGCCTTGAAGGTCATAGTGCGGGGATCCCTAGGATTAGCTATTCCCCGTGGATAGTCTGGGACAGGACGCCACCCGATATAGGTCAGTGAGAATGTGAAAGAAGGAGTTGCTGCGGTAATAGGCCGGAACAACGTCACCATATCGGGCCGGGATGACGGGCCTGTGATGATGTTTGCCCACGGTTTCGGCTGCGATCAGGCTATGTGGCGGAAGCTGCTGCCCTATTTCGTTGATGACTACCGGCTGGTGCTTTTTGACCATGTTGGTGCAGGACACTCTGACATCAGCGCCTATGACTGGGAGAAGTACGGGTCCCTCAACGGGTACGCTTCGGACCTGCTGGAGATTTGCGCCGCTCTTGACCTTGAGGATGTCATCCTGGTGGGCCACAGTGTCAGCACGATGATTGCCGTGATCGCCGCTGTGCAGGACCCCAACCGTTTCTCCCACCTGGTTCTGCTTGCTCCTTCGCCCCGTCATACGGATGACCCGTACGACGGCTACGTGGGCGGCTTTTCGCGGGAAGACATCGAGGGCCTGCTGGCATCTCTGGACAGCGATTATTTCGCGTGGGCCGCGGCCTTGGCCCCCATGGTTATGGGCAACCCGCAGGAGCCTGAACTAGCGGAGGACCTGCGTGTCAGCTTCTGCCGGACGAATCCGACCATCGCACGGCACTTCGCCGGGGTAACTTTCTTTTCCGACACCCGCCCTGAACTGAAAAAGTTGCGCACCAGCTGCCTGATCCTGCAGTGCTCCGACGATCGGCTTGCCCCGCCGGAAGTGGGCGCCTACCTGCACAAGAATCTGGAACACAGCACCCTGGTGCAGCTCCAGGCCACCGGGCACTGCCCCCACGTCAGCGCCCCGGAGGAAACAGCCCGGGCAATTCTGCACTACCTCGACACCCACTCCTGACGGAAGCCGCTGGCCCGCGCCCGGTTTGCAGCCTTCTTTCATCAAACACCCCCGCGGGTGCCCGGATAACAGGATTGCCCCGTTTTCAGGCGAGCTGCAGGATCCGGGTTCAGGCGAGTTTGCTTACCTGGTAAGTGTGGCCGGCCGCGCGGAGCCGCTGTATGAGCACGTTGCCGAGTGCCGTGGCCGGCGTCAGTGACCCTTTAGCGGTCGGCAGCCGGTCACCATCGAGGGCAAGGGCGAGTGCAGTCTCCCCTGCCATCACGGCGGTGGCGGCATAGCCGGGATCACCGGGGCCAGCAGCAATCGCTTGGTAACGCTGGCCGTCCTCGGTGCGGGCGGTCACCTGGGAGTGGAACCAGCCCGCGCGCTGCGTGCTGGTGCTCGGACCCGTACCCGGTGCCGGAAGAAAGCGGTCGAGCACCTTCCGGGTAGGCGGGAAGGCCATCGCGCCCGTGAATGCCCTGAGCCCGAGTGCCATTGCCCTTGGGATGACCGCTCCTGCCGGTCCGGGGGCCACCCCCATCACCTCGCCGTACTGAAGGGAGCGCCCGTAGGCCCAGCGCTGCAATGCGTTGCTGCGGCGCACTATCCGGGTGTTGAACGGGGCCATGATGAAAGGCGCGGTCCAGGTGCCGTCAGCGGAACGGCGCACAGGACCGGCGTCAGGCGGCTGTGGTGTCGTTGGCTCCCGTGTGCGGTCGGGGCTCAGGGCGTAGGGGTCCGCGGCTAGTGACCTCAGTGCGGTGCTCGATCGCATCGCATCGAGCTGCCCGCGCATCGATTCGAGGGTGCCCCCGCTGATGCCGGCCCTGGCCCTAGCCTCGAGTTGGACCTCGACCAGACCGCCAGCGCCATCGGCTTCTGCCGCCTGATGAAGCAGCAGTACGGCGAGGTCGGACGGCACAGAGTCGTAGCCGCAGGAGTGCACGATCCTGGCCCCACTCGTCCTGGCCAGAGCGTCGTAGCAATCGATCGCCTCTCGGATGAAGAACACCTCACCGGCGAGGTCGGCGTAGTGGGTACCGGCCCGGGCGCAGGCCTCGACGACGGGCAGTCCGTGTTTCGCGTATGGACCGACGGTTGTGAAGAGCACGCGTGTGTTCGCAGCCAGGGCGGCGATTGAGTCCGCGTCCTCCGAGGAGGCTTCGATGAGGGCCCACCCGTGCGCCGCGGCCGGCAACTCCGCCCGAACCGCCTCGAGCCTGGAGTTGGACCGGCCCGCGAGTCCAACCCGCATCCCGGCCGGTGCATGCTCGGCGATGTAGACGGCAATCAGTCTGCCAACGAAACCCGTCGCTCCGTAGATCACGAGGTCATGTTCCCGAGATGAGGTGTCCATGACTGCAGCCTTTCACAGCGGCATTGCACTTAGCAGCTTTGGACCGGTTACCCCGGAGGCGCTGCGTCCCCGCCCCGATCCGGCTCCAACTCACACCTTGAAGTACTTCGCCTCCGGGTGGTGGAACACGAACGCGTCCGTGGACTGCTCGGGGTGCAGCATCAGCTCATCGCTGAGGACCACGCCCATCCGCTCGGGCTTCAGCAGCTCCGTCACCTTGCGGCGGTCCTCCATGTCAGGGCAGGCGGGGTACCCCAGCGAGAACCGGGCACCGCGGTAATCGAGCTTGAAGTACCCGGCTTTGTCCTTGGGCTCCTCAGCCGCGAAGCCCAGCTCGGAGCGGATGCGCGCATGCCAGAACTCCGCCAGGGCCTCGGTGAGCTGCATGACCAGGCCGTTGAGCTCGTAGTAGTCGCGGTAGTGGTTCCCCTTGAACAGCTCGGACGTCACCTCGTCGATCTTCGAACCGGCGGTGACCAGCTGCACGGGCAGGACGTCCACCTGCCCCGATTCGCGCGAACGGACGAAGTCGGCGAGGCACAGGTGCCGGTCCCGGCGCTGGCGCGGGAAGTCGAAACGCAGCCGCTCGGTGCCGATCGGACCGCCTGAGCCACCATCGGGGGCGAGCAGGCCCGGGGTGCCGAGCACACCGTCGTGGTCCTCCCCGTGGTGCAGCACCACCACCTGTTCCCCCTCGGAGACCACCGGGAAATAGCCGTACGCGACGGACGCATCCAGCATTCCCTCGGCGAGGATGCGGTCCAGCCAGTACCGGAGGCGCGGCCGGCCCTCGAGTTCCACCAGCTCCTCATAGGAGGCGCCGTCATCGCCGCGGCCGGGCTTGAGCCCCCACTGCCCCATGAACGTGGCGCGCTCGTCGAGCAACGCCGCGTAGTCGTGGAGCGCGACGCCGCGGACAATGCGGGTGCCCCAGAACGGCGGCGAAGGCACTAGGTTGTCGGAGGCGACGTCGGAACGGCCGGGCATAGCTTCCGGTTCGGTCACCGTGAACTTCGGGCCGCCCTTATGGATCCGCTTCTTCAGCGGCGGAAGGCCGACGGCGTCCGGATCGGCGCCCCGGGCCACCTGTACCAGGGGTTCCATGAGTGCCAGGCCCTCGAAGGCGTCCTTGGCGTACCGGACGGTTCCTTCAAACTGCTCCGCGAGGTCCTGCTCCACGTAGGCGCGGGTCAGGGCTGCGCCGCCGAGGATGATGGGCCACTTCTTCGCGAGGCCCCGGGACTGGAGTTCCGCGAGGTTTTCCTTCATCACCACGGTGGACTTCACCAGGAGCCCGGACATGCCGATCACGTCGGCGTTGTGCTCCTCGGCTGCGGCCATGATCTCGGCGATGCCCTGCTTGATGCCGATGTTGACCACTTTGTAGCCGTTGTTGGTGAGGATGATGTCCACCAGGTTCTTGCCGATGTCGTGCACGTCGCCACGCACAGTGGCGATCACCATGGTGCCCTTGCCCGAGGAATCCGACTTCTCCATGTGCGGCTCGAGCAGGGCCACCGCATTCTTCATGACCTCGGCGGACTGCAGCACGAACGGCAACTGCATCTCGCCGGCGCCAAAGCGCTCACCCACCACCTTCATGCCTTCGAGCAGCTGGTCGTTGATGATGCCGAGCGGGGTCATGCCTTCGCTGCGGGCGAGGTCCAGGTCAGCTTCCAGGCCCTTGCCTTCGCCGTCGATGATGCGCCGCTGCAGCCGTTCGCCGGTGGGCAGGGCGGCGAGTTCGGCGGCGCGCTGGTCCTTGAGCGCTGCGGTGTCGACGCCGGCGAACAGGTCCAGCATGATGGCCAGGGGGTCGTAAGTGACGTTGCCGTCGGCATCGTATTCGCGGCGGTCATAGACGAGGTCCAGGGCCACTTTGCGCTGTTCTTCCGGGAGGGAGGCGAGCGGCACGATCTTGGCGGCGTCGATGATGCCGCTGGACAGGCCGGCCTGGACGGCTTCGTGCAGAAACACGGAGTTCAGCACCACGCGCGCTGCCGGGTTGAGGCCGAAGGAGACGTTGGAGACACCGAGGGTGGTGTTGATGCCGGGGTACTTGGTGGTGATCTGGCGGATGGCCTCGATCGTTTCGATGCCGTCGCGTCGGGTTTCTTCCTGGCCGGTGGCGACGGGGAAGGTCAGGGCGTCCACGATGATGTCCTCGACGCGCATACCCCATTCGCCCACCAGGGCGTCGACGAGGCGGGAGGCGATGGCCACCTTGCCTTCGGTGGTGCGGGCCTGGCCCTGTTCGTCGATGGTCAGGGCGATCACGGCGGTACCGTGTTCCTTCACTAGCGGCATGATGCGCGCGAAGCGGCTGTTCGGGCCGTCGCCGTCCTCGTAGTTGACGGAGTTGACCACCGGGCGGCCGCCGATGAGTTCGAGCCCTGCCTGCAGCACGGGCGGTTCGGTGGAGTCGATGACGAGCGGGAGGGTGGAGGCCGATGCGAAACGCGACACGATTTCCTTGATGTCGGCCACGCCGTCGCGCCCCACGTAGTCGATGCAGACATCGAGCAGGTGTGCGCCCACACGGACCTGCTCGCGGGCAATATCGACGCAGTCGTCCCAGCGTTCTTCGAGCATCGCCTGGCGGAACGCCTTCGAACCGTTCGCGTTGGTGCGCTCCCCGATGGCGAGGTAGGCGGATTCCTGGTCGAACGGCACGTGATGGTAAAGGGAAGCGATGCCGGCTTCACGTTCGGTGGGGACGCGGCTGCCGTCGGCGCCCCTGCCGCCGCTGGTGACGGCGGCGCTGGCGCGCAAGGGCGCAAGGCGTTCGACGACGGCGGCCATGTGTTCCGGCGTCGTACCGCAACAGCCGCCCACCAGGCCCAGGCCGAATTCCCGCACGAACTGCTCGTGTGCGGTGGCGAGTTCGCTGGGTGACAGCGGATAGTGCGCGCCGTTGGGGCCAAGCACAGGGAGGCCGGCGTTGGGCATGCAGGCGATGGCCACGGAGGACTGCTTGGAGAGGTGGCGCAGGTGCTCGCTCATCTCATCGGGCCCGGTGGCGCAGTTCAGGCCGATGGCGTCGACGCCGAGCGGCTCGAGGGCGGTGAGCGCGGCGCCGATCTCGGAGCCCATGAGCATGGTTCCGGTGGTCTCGACCGTCACCTCCACGAAGATGGGGAGCCGGATGCCGCGGGTGACGATGGCCTGCTTGCAGCCGTTGACCGCGGCTTTGGTCTGCAGGAGGTCCTGGCTGGTTTCGATGAGGAAGGCATCCGCGCCGCCGTCGATCAGGCCCTCGGCCTGCAGTGCGAAGGTCTGCTTGAGGTAGTCGTAGGTGGTGTGGCCCAGGCTGGGGAGCTTGGTGCCCGGCCCCATGGAGCCCAGGACCCACCGCATGCGTCCGTCTGTTTTTTCTGCCGCTTCGGCGCGCTCGCGGGCGATCGCAGCACCCTTGCGGGCGAGCTCCTCGATGCGGTCGTCGATGCCGTAGTCGGAGAGGTTGGACCAGTTGGCGCCGAAGGTGTTGGTTTCCACCGCGTCGATGCCTGTGGCGAAGTACGCGTCGTGGATGTCCGCGAGGACGTCCGGGCGCGTGTCATTGAGGATCTCGTTGCAGCCTTCGAGTCCCAGGAAGTCTTTTTCGAGGGACAGTTCCCGGCCCTGCAGCATGGTGCCCATCGCGCCGTCGGCAATGACGACCCGGGTGTTCACTGCATCCAGGAGCTCCTGGGCGCGGACGGGGCGGGGGACGGACTCAATATCAAGCGCGAAACGAGGCATCTAAACAGGTTACGTCTGGTGGCTCCAACGTTGCGCTGTGTGTCCGTGTACTACGGCGGCGGGTGGGTGCGCTCCTTCCTAGATCTTGCACAGGATCTGCTCCGGAGTCCGCGAGGTGCTGGAGTTTGTCCACATCGCACCACGCCGGTTGATTTTTAAGGCCATGACAGCCAGCCTTGCGAGCATCCTGCCAACCGCTCCGAAATGTCGAGTGTTAGGAGAAACGGGGTCCGGGGTTTGCCCTCGCTCTCTCCCCCAGAAGGAGACCTTCACAGCAAGGGTCAGGCTGAAATGGTATTTCTCTGCGAACTAGGAGTATCACCTTGTAAGGTTTTCGATTCACGGACAACGCGAGGACAAGCAAACCGTTCAAAGTCAGCGATGTCTAACTTCTCCGGAACCTTCGGGTGAACACCCTCCCAAGAACACGCCATCGCTCCGAGCGATTGTCCCTTCGCAACTGCACGCGAGACACCCTCGGTGCTAAGCCCCTCGGTAGATTGAGCCGAAAAGAGACTGTCGAGTAGGCCGGCCGTGGTCCAGTCTCCTGCACCAGCAGAATCGACTTTGCTTGGTACTGCTTCCGGCGGGAAGTGCGTCCATAGGGCTTCTTTGGCAAAGCGAACTTGAGCACCTTCGGAGCCCCGAGTTTCCACTAGCGTTGCGCTGCTGTCGGCAAGACGATCTATGAACGAAGATGAACGTTCCGAACTGAATTTCACTAGTTGTGCAGCGTTAATCGCTCTATCGAATAGCTGAGGTCTTCCCAGTCCTGCGGGCTCAAAGACTACGAAAGTTCCCTGACCAGCCCATGACTCTGCAATAGCGAGCGTAAAAAGGCTAGGGCGGTCAAAAAAGAACACGTCCGGAGGCGGCAGTTCAAGGACAAGCGACCGCGCCTTCTCGTTTGGGGTTGGACGGTGCTTCGCGAAGGCAGTGGCACAAATAGGACAACGAAAGCGCCAAACGTGGTCGCCGCGGTGTTCGATTTGAAGGACCACCGGTGTTGTCCACTCTTCATCTTGGCGAAGGTGGACAACGCCCACGCCCTCGCCTTCCAACTCCGACTTAAGAAACTCGCCGGCGGGATCGGCACCAATTGTGCCAATCAACTGAGTTTTCCACCCCAACCCTTGAAGTGCCCTAGCGACGTTCGTAGCCGTACCACCGGACGAAACACTCATTCCGTTACCCATGATCACGTCGACGGCGCTGAAGCCGCTACTTACAAATGTTCGCACGAGGTGGCTCCGGTCATCGTAGCTTTCCGGCTTGGTTCGCCGGTCGGGACGTCGTAGTTTGTCACCACGTCAATGATCGCTGTTTTTCAGCAATAGATACAGTTGGCTCTTACTCAAGGTCAACTTAGAGAGCGTCTCAACTAGCGCTCGCGGGCCCCTTGACCCAGCGCTGGCGATGTTCCAGCACCTTGTAGGATCAGCCGAACACGCGTCGACCGACACAGTCATTGTATTGGCGCCAAGCAGCGTGAAATCATTCCCACCGGGTTGGCCCTGGTCTCCGATTGCCAGTGCAGATCCGTGACGGGTGATGATGTCCGCTAAGACCCTCTCCTTCCCGTATTTATAGTCGGTAATGTCAACGCTGTGGCCGCTGGAGGCAACTCGCGCAGAATGGCTGTCGTCGTCGACCAGTGCGATCACAAGCTCCCGGAGTGAATTTGAGGTCATTTTCCGACTGTCACTCGTGACCGTAATTTGGGAGGGCCTGACCCGGACGCTGATCAATCTTCTGTCCGAGAACGGTTTTAGCCGATCCTGCAGTCGCCCGAACCAGTCCGGGGCTTCGTTGCGCGATTCACGCAGATCTTCGCTAAGTTCCTGTTGCCAGGCGCCGTTGTGCAGTCCCATCGAAATCATGGGCCAGAACTGACGCGGTACCCATCTTCTAAGATCCTCGTGAAGGCTACCCCCTCGGCCTGAAGCGAAAGCCAATGGAATACCGCCAGCGACCACGCCCACAAGTGCAGTTTGAACTGTTGAGTCAGGTAAGTCATATCGACCAGCGGTGGTGACACACGTTCCGTCGTAGTCAAGAACCAGCGCCTTGACGGGTTTGGAGCGGAGGTCAGCAACCCACGCTGAGTATTCGGCCGAGTACAGCTCCCAAGCCTCTTTAGAGCCGATTTCAAAGCCAGCAGCCTGAACCTTTCGCAATACAGGCCCGACTTTCTGAATAGGGTACAGACGCTTGAACGGCAAATGGTACAAAGAGCGACCATAGGCCGGAACCTGAGGCCTGCTAGGTTCGACCATCTGAATAGCAGCGGCTTCCGCAGGCAAGTTCATTGCGCCTGCCAGCAAGTCCAACGCCGCGGCAGAACCCGTTAGCAGCGTCTCAATTCTGTGAACGCTGAGCCGGTCGGGAAGAGTTGCGATTGTCTTAGCTGCCAGGGCGGCGGACGATGGACTCACTAGTGCCACAACGGTCGTTGTTTCTGATCGGCGCTCCAAACCCACGTGTCGCCCGTGCGCCAGGTTTCTGTAGTCGGCAAGCTGAACGGAGCTTAAACCAAGTTCGTGCATGCGCGTCTCAATGTCGACGGCTGCCGCTCGGCCGTCTTGGGCATGGAGAACTAAGAGCCGCTCCATAATTGTTTTACGAATTGTCACGCAGACATTCGGTAAGACTCGCGGCAAGTCTTCTCTGTAAAGCCGTGTCACTACAGCCGCCATGACGAGCACACTCTGCGTAGCAAGAAAGCCGTCTTGAATTTGGCTGGGAACAGTCACAACAGTTACGGAAGGTTCCGACATGGGGGTGCTAAGTTCTGACTGTACCCGCTGGGTGACCATGACAACTGGCACACCGTGAGCCAGAGCATGAGAAATAGCCATTCCAGTATCGGGGTGCTTTGCGCGGGCAGAAAATATTATCAGGGCAGCATTACAGGTTCTGCCGACAACTTCCACGAACTTAAGAGGTGTCAGGGCGAGAGCGAAGGCTCCAGTCGATCGATGATGTAGGTCCGCAGCGTGCTCCGCCGCTGGCATCGTTCCACCGCTGCCGACCGCATATAGCGGTCTACCCCGAAGCACCTCATATGCCGAATATAGTTGTCTCTCGTCCGGCTGCGTAAGTGCAGCTTCATAGGCTGACTGAAGCCCATCGAGCTCGTCATTGTAGTTGGCCAAGTGGAGCCCTTTCCAAAGCTACTTATAGGGCTTTCCTGTGAGCCACGCGGTATAAATCCAAGGCTCGCGGTCAACGGGACCAGAGCCGTCAAGTCGATAGGCCATAGGTCGGACGTGGCCGACCACGATATTGGCCTCATGGGCTGCTAAAAGAACCCCCAGGCTAAGGATCTTACTCGTGTGCTCGCTGACGACGATCGTGGCCCCTCCCAACGGTGCCAACGCGGTCCTATATCGATCTGCGAGCCAAACCAACTGGCGGTATAGATCGAAGGGATTCGTCTCTGATGCGTACAACACATTTCTGGGTTCAAACTGCAGTTCATCGATAAGCAACGCCCGATGCTCAAGTACGAGTTCGTCGCCTCTCCTAGGATTCCTCGAGGGAAACGGGAGTACCGGACAGACTTCGTCCGGCTCCAAGAGGTTTGTTAGTGCTCTCAATTCTTCCCCGGCGCCAGCACCCAGGACAGGGACCCAAATGCAAGTTTTGGAGACATCGGGCAGTCGTTCGAAGCCCGCAAGCGTCCCCGGCGCATCGAGGCCGCTGGCAATGATTCTCGCATCCGTGGAAACATCTTCGGACACAGTGACTAGAAGATTACCGTCAAAGCGCCTCCCATCGGCAACATCTGGCAGCGATTGCTGGAGAAGCAGTTGGAGTACGGTGAACGATATGGATGACGGAAGACCGCTCATGTCGACAATTACTGTGTCAAACTCCAAAACACGGTGTTCTGCCTGCAACTGCCGGCTTAACACAGTGCCGACAGTGTTGGGATCAAGCACCTGCGGTGAATCTAAAATCGTGAGCTGACTTCCGAAAAGTCTTTGAAGCTCTGCTTCATTTTCCGTAGCCGCAGCTTCTGCATCGTCATGTTCTCCACTAACGCTGGGCTTGAGGGCCAAGACGGTAAGACCGCCCCAATGCTGCTCAGCGATCAAACGTGGTGTGTCCAAGGTCCTAGGATCAAATCCTGCCCCACATATCAGAAGAGAGGATTCGCCTTCTTTGCACACTTCATTCCACAGAATTTGGCTCTTCTCCGTGCCATCTGCGAACACATAGTCATACCAGCGGAGCTGTGCTGAGGCCGCGGTGGTCATTTGGGCCACCCCTCCAGAGTGCTGAGAGGCATCGTAGGATCCGGGGCTGGCTGGACCCCGCCAATCTGTCGAGCGATTTCAATTTTTCGGGCTAACTTGGTGATTGATTGTTCTCGAAAACCGCCCCTTTGCAGAGGAAGGTCGAAATGGGGACACAAGAGTCGATTCAGATAAAATACTGACCATTTTTGGCCTTTAGCGCTAGTTCCTTCAGATGACATTTCCAGCAGGTTGTTTGCCACCGCCGATGACAGTGCTCGAGAAAGACGCTCGTAGCGAGCATCAGGACCGCGACCGTCCTTTCGGCCAAAAAGAAAAGAACGCTCGTGCATGGCAATTGCAGTGCCGGTTACACCAGGAGCATAAGGAGCTGTGGATCTATATGTCTCCAGACGACTGTGGTCAGCGACGGTGTGCAATAAGGCCAGCACATCCTGCCCATGCGCAACGCGACGAACTACAGCCTCCCACAGCTGCTTACTGGACCGACGTACACGTTGATCTTGCTCTGCCGCGCTAAGGTAGGGGCCGGTTCGCCTGCGCTGAGCAACCGCCGATGTCATCAGGTCAAACATGTCGCCGCCAAGGCTCAAATATTGTTCGACGTTTCGGCTAGAAAGGTCGGCAAGGGTTTCATGACCTGTGTAATACGGCAAATTAAACTCGGTGGCCAGGAATAGCCGCGCAGCGCCCTTTGTACTTGACGACGACATGCGTGTTGCCTGACCAGCTTCAATTTCATATTCGAAAAGTGCAGGCTGGGAACGCCTCACATCCCTTTCGATAAGAATCTGGAGTTCTCGCCAATCTAGAGCGGCTTCTAAGCGATCCACACCAGCTTGTCTGCCCTCGGCGGCTGACAGCCACCCGGCGTATCGAGGATTAGCAGCAACAAGAGTCCGGAGTTCGGCCGCAACGGCATCAAAGACTTCCTTCCTGCGGCCGGCAGGAATTTGTTCGGCTGTACTAAGGAGAGTCGTGAAGGGTTCATGGATATTCAACGACGCCAAGCGCACCTGCGCGCGACTGTCCGCGATACCTCCGAGAATTCTACCCAGCCGTGTTGAATGTCCCCCCTTTGCGCCTGCAGTGAGTTCGTCTTCCAAAGCAACCATTTGATAGTCGCGACCGTCAGTGGTGCCCGTCAGAAGTTCATGATCCGGAACAGCGTCTTTGCGCTCCGCAATCCACCTGCCCAAGTTGTTGGCTCGGTCCAAAAGTTGAGTATACAGAGCCTCGCGTTGCGCCACCTCAAGCTCGTGCACATCATCGAAAAGGACAACAGGCCTATAGTCAACAACACGTCCATCAATTTCGATTTTGACATTCCCCAACAGCGGCAGGGCGTACAGTCGGGAATGACCTGTCTCCGATTCCCATTCAACTGGCAATAACGAATCCAGCAGAGAAAGGACGCTTCGTTCTTTATTGCGCACGATGCCGAGAAGCGTCTCACCGTCGATACCATCAGAATCTCGGGCCGAAAGCGCACTATCCTTATATGAGTCATCGATCTGAGCCAGTGCTTCTCTGGCTGACTCACCCTCTGATCCTTCTCGTGGAATGAGGCGCAGACGCTTGGCATCCAAAGGAAAACGTAGTCCACTCGCGGACATAACTGCCTCCACAGCGCGAGCAATTATTCGCGCGTCCAGAAGCTTGAAGAATATTTTTTGATTGCCGATTCCGCTTGGTCCCAGGTCAATTAGCGACCTGTAATCTTTTCCTACACTGACCAAAACGCCGAGGATCCGCAACTTCCCGTTGCCTATGACATCAAGATCCTCCAAGGCTCTGCGAAGTGCCCTTATTGCGTCGTCAGGGTTGTCAATTCGGGTAATAGCGTTGAGGGACTCAGGCGTCAGCAGGCGAAGAATGGAAGTCTTACCGGCACCCGGCGCACTGCGAAGGACGACAAGTCTGTTCCAAGCACTTTCCGCGGGCGGTAAGACTTCCAACATACCCACACTGAAAGTCCGGATAAAGCTTATATGGTCGCGTTGCTGCTCGGTGAAGCGAAGGCGAAACGGATTCCCCACGACCACTAGGGCCTACCTGGATGATGACGTTCGTGGCGAGGAAACACGCCTAACCATTCACTCAGAGAGTCGTCACTCTTACGTCCTTCGATGGACTCGTCTTTCCAGATGATGGGCGGAGCGTTGTTCGGAGCGTTGTGGTGGATAACGAGTGGCAAAGCACTTCCTCCGAAGCCATGTGATAGGTCACCGGCAAGGCCGGAGTGTGCATTATCCCATTCTTCGCGAAAGTACGCCGAACAAAGCTTCCAGAACTCGGGATCGGAGTTTTCCGTCAGAGGAAAGTCATCATCAAAAGTGTGGGCGGCGACCAACGAAACCTCCGGTTCAAGATAGCCCGCTTCCGCCATTCGGGCTGCTAGCTGCGATTGTGCCAGCTTAGTAAGCAAGTAGAGCAGAACAATTACGTGGGCATCCTCAGCGATGACTCCGCTGGTTTTGAGATTTGTCACATGGTTATGTATTTTCGGCAATTTGCCTTTCCACCCGTCTCCCTCCCGTCGAAGCATGGTTGTTCCGCTTCCTGAAAAATCATCAACCACGATGACCAAGCTAAATTTCGCTTCGCCAGGCAAGTTCATTGACTCCAGCGCCTCCGCAAGTTTTGCACTCATGTCACTGGCCTTTTCGTCATCGACGGTGGAAACCAGATGAAACTGTTCGGTGGAAAGTGGACTTGCACGTCGCAGTTTGTCCAGACGTGCGCCATCGCTCATGCCCAGAATCAGTGTCCTGCGCTGGCGGGATAAGAACTCCGGCGAGCTTGCAATCTTTTTCACCGACCATGACGGGATGCCGAGTTCTGCCGCTACAGCTTTGAGCAAGCGCGGACGCAGCATGTCCTTGTACACGGTGGAAACGAGGTGATCAAGTTCAGTAGCGGAGATATAAGCCAGGCGGTGTAGAACAAAATTGAGGGCGGTCTCTCGATCTTCTTGCTTAAACTCACTAAGCCATACCGCGAGAGATTCAATAAAGCGAACTCCGGGAGTGTAACCACCATAGTCGTCATACTTAATGTCAGCGAGAGTGCGAAGCCGCTGCGTGATTTCGGTGAGGTGAGCAAGGTCCTGGATTCCTGTGACCTCCGCGAGTAGCTGCTCGGCCAGAAGTGCCTTCATCTATCACTCCAAGTTCTAACCATCACCGCGCGCAGGATTTGCACGTGGCTTCACCGTATCGTAGGAACATGTAGACGCTTTCTTCTCGTGCATCCAAAACACGTTACGACACTTGTCATGAAGGCTACGGGACAAGCGCGCTGGGAACACTGACCCGTTGGCCGAAAAGACTAGAGGCCCCGTCGCTGGCCTATCTTCTTCTGAGGCGGAGGACAACCTGCCAACGACGGGGATCTGAGGTTTCCCCGGCGGTACCGATTTCTGTCACCGCAGGGCTGCCCTTACGCTGCCTGTTTGCCTACGATTATGAAGAATCGGGCCTAATCTTCATAGTTAAAAAGAGGTTCGCTTTCTTCATCAGAAGATGAATGGGCTATGGCAGAGCCTGAATCTTTCGCTTTCTTTTCCCGCCAGTCTGGCGTGTATATCCAGCTGCTTCGGCGGAGGTTGTCGAATTCTGCGACCGAAGTCCAAAACTCCGGGATCTTTTTGCTGAGGCGGACGTTTGCCTGCTGGCCAAGGTCAATCATGAATACCATCATCTTTATTCCTGCACTGGCACCCGACTTGAGTTTGGTGTCTTTTATGCGATGGATCAGGCGGAGGTTTTCAAGTTGCTGAATCTCCTTGCCCCACACGTCGCGTTCGAGCTGGGCCTGAGGCACCAGCACGAACGATTCGCCAGTTGAAGCCACAAAATCACATATGTCACGCCAGCGATTGCTGAGAGCGGAGGCGTCGGACTCTGCATCACGCTGGAATGCTTCTTGTTCCTTTACGTTCATCTGCTTCTTTACAGCGCTCTGTATATCGACGGCCCAAATTTTCAGTATGGCGTCTTCGTGGTACTCACCCTTTTTACTCATTCGCTCAACTGCTTCATCGAGAGACGCTTCGGTCAAGGTGATGTAGTCCCTAGTAACTGCTCCGCCGCACGCCAACACCATTCGGTTGCGCGAATCATCAGTAAACAATTCCGTCGGCGTAACGTAGGGGGACACAACCCCGGCCAAGACGTCCTCCAGGAACCTACGCGCTGTAGCGAAATCTGCCAGAGTAACATCAAGTGGCACGACACTAAGATCGTGGCCAGGTTCCATTCCAACGGGCGGATGACCGTCCACATAGGGGTGCAGCCGTGAGCCTACACCGCCCACTTTCAGCCAAACTCCTGTGCCCTTACACACCTGATGGAGATATCCCAGAACGGAAGGCTGGTCGTTTATGGGTACGAAGTAGTAGTCATCCAAAAACACAACAGCATGCCCATCGGGAGACACCTTCATCACATCCACGAGCAAGTCCGAGATTCG
Organism: Arthrobacter sp. FB24; assembly: GCF_000196235.1. Classification (NCBI taxonomy): domain Bacteria; kingdom Bacillati; phylum Actinomycetota; class Actinomycetes; order Micrococcales; family Micrococcaceae; genus Arthrobacter; species Arthrobacter sp. FB24. The sequence continues at coordinate 4,080,937 of NC_008541.1, forward strand.
AGCAGCAATCGATTGGAGACGCTGGATCTTGAATTCCTCGTACTCTCCAACGGCTGATATTTCTTCGTCGCGGCTGCGCTGAGCGGACGCGGTCGCGCCAGCCTCCTGACCAGCGTAGTTACCCTTCAATGCTATCTGGGCGCCGCTATCTCTTTTGTTATTCACCCTGCGGCTCAACTGCTTGACGAGCCTCTGCGGGTCCGTCAACATTTGCCGCAGCTCAGATTCCAACGACGACATCTTCCACTTCAGGCGGAGACGTGGCAGGAACTCCCTTGCGGTCAGCTTCGGCTGAATCTCCCGCATTAGAGCTATCAGAACTTCAATCAGAACGTCGGGGTAGTCGCGACCGTTGTACTTTTCCATGTCGAGTATGGCAACGGGAATCTGCTTACTTTTCAGGTTCTTGCGCAAAACGAAGAGAAGCGTCGACTTGCCGGTTCCTCTACGACCAGTAAGGAGCTGATGGCGCTCAGCTGAGAGTTTGTCCTGAAGCCCCGGCGTCAGTTCGACGAATCGGTCGACGACGCTATCCGCAGTGCTTGCATCTGTTCTCGCCGCTTTGGCAAGAGCTTTACGGACCTCGCCAAGATTTCTGATGTGCAGTTCAGCCAATTAGTCCCCCAAAGTGATAAATATTGCTGCGACGATTCTACGTCGTCAAGGGGACCTAACTGCTCATTGGTCTTCGTGCGGAAGGGCTGAAATCCATCTGCAGAAATCAGACGCTACCGTTTCCCAATGGGCTTAATTCGTCTAAGCGCAAAGCGATTATTTGCACTCCCCACGACGAGGACGATGCCCTCCTTAGACCTCCGCCACCGGAGCCGCGAACTGGGCCTCGTACAACCGCGCATAAGCCCCGCCCGCAGCCAGCAAGGAAGAGTGCGTGCCCTGCTCCACGATCTGGCCGGCCTCCATCACCAGGATGAGGTCGGCGTCGCGGATGGTGGACAGGCGGTGCGCGATCACGAAGGAAGTACGGTCGGACCGCAAAGCCCGCATGGCCTTCTGCACCAGCACCTCGGTCCGGGTATCCACGGATGAAGTCGCCTCATCCAGGATCAGCACCGACGGCCGGGCCAGGAACGCCCGCGCAATCGTCAGCAACTGCTTCTCGCCTGCGGACACATTGGACCCCTCATCCTCCAGCACCGTGTCGTACCCCTCGGGCAGTGACCGAACGAACCGGTCCACATACGTCGCCGTCGCCGCCTCCATGATTTCCGCCTCCGAAGCAGTGGGCCGGCCGTACGCAATGTTGTCCCGGATGGTCCCGCCGAACAGCCACGTGTCCTGCAGCACCATGCCCAGCCGCGAGCGCAGCTCACGCCGCGGCACCGAGGTGATGTCCACGCCGTCGAGCGTTATCCGCCCGGCGTCGATCTCGTAAAACCGCATCATCAGGTTCACCAGCGTGGTCTTGCCCGCACCGGTCGGGCCGACGATCGCCACCGTCTGCCCGGGCTCTGCAACCAACGAAAGGTCCGAAATGAGCGGCTTGTCCGGTGAATAGGAGAACGACACGTTCTCGAACACCCGCTCCGCCGGGGCCACGCCGGACTGCAGCAGGTTGGCCATGGACCCCCAGCTGCGCCAGCGGCTGGGTGAACTGTCGCGAGTACTGGATGAAGCCCTGCACGTCCCCAAGTTGCATCGCGCCGGACGCCACCTGCAGGCCGCCCACCACGGCTATCTCCACGTCCTTTACTGCCCTGGGGGCGGAGCGAAGCCGGGTGCTGCTCTCACCCGGCTCCCCTCATTCTGGCCTCGTTAGTGGGTGGCGACCCTGGGTTCGTCCTCGACGTCCTTAGGCGCCGTGAGATCCATCTCGAGCAGCGGCACTACTTTGGACTTGGTGATGTAGCGGTGACCCAGCCACAGAACGATGAAGACCGGCAACCCGATGTAGGAAGAAAGCACCTCCACGGACCGTCCGGCAAGCACAGCCTCGTAGTTCTGTCCCGCGATGACCAGTATGAGCAGGGCGAAGGCCAGCAGCGGGCCAATGGGGAACAGGGATGCCTTGTACGGCAGGTCACTGACTTTGTTTCCCTGGGCCAGGAAGCCGCGCCTGAAACGGTAGTGGGAGACCGCGATTCCCGCCCAGACGATGAAGCCGCATAGGCCCGACATGTTCAGCAGCCAGGAGTAGGCTGCACCCTGCCCGACGATCGCGGAGAGGAATCCGAAGAGTCCCACGGCCGCCGTCGCGAGCAACGCCGCAATCGGCACGCCGCGCGTATTGGTTCGGCCGAAGATCTTCGGGGCCATGCCGTCATGGGCCATGGCGTAAAGCATCCGGGTGGAGGCATATAGTCCGGAGTTGCCCGCGGACAGGATTGCGGTCAGGATCACGGCGTTCATCAAGGCCGCCGCGAAGGCAATTCCGGCACGAGAGAAGACCAGCGTAAAGGGCGATGATGCAATATCGGACTCACCGGAGGCCAGCAGGCTCGGATCGGTGAACGGGATGAGGCAGCCGATGATAAAGATGGCGCCAATGTAGAAAAGCATGATGCGCCAGAAGACAGTGCGGATAGCTTTCGGCACCTCGCGGCGCGGGTCCTTCGCTTCGCCTGCGGCGACTCCTACGAGCTCGGTGCCCTGGAAGGAGAACCCGGCAACCATGAAGACCGAGATGATCGAGACCCAGCCCCCGTGGAACACGTCGTCGCGGTTTTCCCAGTTGCTCAGTCCCGGAGAGTTATCCCCGAGGATGCCGAAAATCATCAGCACGCCGGCGATCAGGAAGAGCACCACTGCGCTGACCTTGATCAGTGAGAGCCAGAACTCCGACTCACCAAAGGCCTTGGCCGAGAGGGCATTGAGCCCGGTCAGCACCAGCAGGAAGAACCCTGCCCACACCCACCCTGGTACCCCCGGGAACCAGAAGTCCATGATGATTCCGGCCGCGACCAGCTCTGCGGCCACCGTGATGGCCCAGTTGAACCAATAGTTCCAGCCGATCGCGAACCCAAAGGACGGGGAGACGAAACGGGTGGCAAAGGACTGGAACGAACCGGCAACCGGAATTTTGGCGGACATCTCGCCCAGTGACTGCATCAACAGGAATACCATCAGCCCAACCAGCGCGTAGCCGGCCAACGCCCCGCCGGGACCTGCCTGGGAAATGGTGCTGCCCGAGGCCACAAACAGCCCGGTACCGATCGCACCGCCGATGGCGATCATCTGCAGGTGGCGGTGGTTCAGCCCGCGCTTGAGTTCGTTGGTGGATTCGCCGGAACCGTGATCTGCCGCTATCGCAAGGGAAGACCCCACTGTTCCATCGGGCTTGATTTCTTCTTCGAATTCAATAGCCCGATCACTTAATTGCGTTTGGGAGCCAAGTCCCATGGTGCCTCCGAAAAGGTAGCTGCGGTGAATTGGGGCCTTCCGAAGCCCTCGGGCCGGGAAGGACGGTGATCAAGCTAACACAGGCAAAGGAAGCGACTTTTGGCGTGGCGAATGTTGCACGTCCGACGGGTCAAGTACTTACGCATAGGCGGTGGCAATCCAATCCGAGCCCAAGAGTTGCTGATTTGATCTCGCTCGGTGACTAAGCGGCTCTGATGATCTGCTATGGCGCGTTGGTAGACGGCGAGCAGCCAATGCCACTGAGGGCGCAGGGTGCAGGAGCCGAACCCCCATTCGTCCCGAGACCGCCGCCGCTTCATCGGTGATACGCCGCTTCTGGGGATGTCTTAAAAGCACCGACCCCAAGGTCAGACACAGGCATTGCGCTGAAGAGCAGTCCTCGAGCAAAAGTATCTCTTATGCAGTATGGAAGAACCCTTCACGGATGCTTACGCACTGCTAGCTTCTTCAGGAAATCCCTCAACGGAAGGAAAGAGCATGTCTGTAATCGCAAACCCTGAAGTGACAACCATCCGGGCAGAAGACCTCAGGGCGCTCCCCGCATGGCAGGCCCTGAAGGCAGCCGTCGTCGGGCTGCAGCAAATACAAGTGCAGGACGGTTCCGTTCCGGAACCCGCTGACCACGGCCAGGCCAGCCGGAATGTCGGCATCATTACGGACTCACTCAACGATCTTCGCCACCACCTCCCCCACGACACGGACTACCTTGAACTGCTCGTGCAGGACTTCCAGCGGTGGGCGTCCGAGGGCTTCGCCGTACCGGACTTCCACGACTCATTGGTAGCCTTCCACCCCGAGCAGTGGCGCATCGACGGGCTGCCGCACCTGGTTCTGTTTCCCATGTACACGCAGAACGGCAGCACGAACCGCTACTTCGAGGCCGTCCTCATCGAGGTCATTTGGCCTTCGTTCGTGGCTGACCTGGAGGCAACAAAATACTCCAACAAGCTGTTCGTCCCCATCAGCTTCATCGATTTCACGCCCGGCTATGACACAAACTCCGCAGTTCTCTTCCCCGAGAGCGTAGCGGTCCGGAGCACCCCTTCCTTCACGTGGGGCGGTATCTTCGCGGACCGCGAAGCTGCCCGGTTCCGTCGCGTCCTCAAAGCTGCTACGGACATCACTTCCCTGGACCTGCCGGCTGACGCCGCAGAATTCATCGACGACCAACACCTCACGGAGAAGACCTTCGTGATGTGGGATCTGATCCATGACCGGACCCACATGCGCGGTGACCTGCCCTTTGACCCCTTCATGATCAAGCAGCGGATGCCGTATTTCCTGTACTCCCTGGAGGAGCTCCGGTGCGATCTGACCGCCTTCCGCGAGTCCGTCCTCATCGAGCGGGACGAAACGGCTTCCGAGGACGCGCGCAAGCACGCCAAGCTGGTCCAGTACGCCGTGATCTTCGACCGCATTTTCCGATTCGCGATTACAGGGAACAGGGTCCGTAACTACGACGCCGTGGGCGGCCAATTGCTGTTCGCCTGGATGCACCAGCACCGGGTCCTGCACTGGACCGATGGAAAGTTGAGCATCGACTGGACGGACGTCGCCGGCGTGGTCGTCGGGCTGGGTCTCCGCATCGAGGAACTCTACTGGCGTTCAATCGACCGGCCGAAGACCGCACACTGGCTGGCTGCCTACGAGCTCGTCTCGGAAACCCTCACCCCCCACCCGGCCTCCGTATGGGCCAAGGGACCGGAGGCCCTTCCGCTGAACGGCCCCCTCCGGGGCCTGACGGACCAGATCCTTGATGACGAATTCCCCCTGTCGATGTTCTACGAAGCACTGGAGAAGAAGATGCGCCCTGTTATTGACTCAACTGCCGGGATCACCGGGAAGAGCCCTGTGAAGACCGACGGCGAGGCAGGCGCATGAGCCAGGACCTCTCGGGGCGTACGGTCGTCGTCGCCGGTTCGACAAGCGCCGCCGGCGTCGCTGTAGTCCGCAGCCTCTCGCAAGCAGGTGCGCGCGTGGCCGCAGTGGACATTCTTGAGGACCGAGTGCGGGAGCTCTCGGGAGCATATGACAACGTCACGGGCCATGTCTGCAACCTCGCGGACCTGCAAGCCGTTGAGGACCTGGCGACGTCCGTCCGGAACGATCTGGGTCCCGTGGACGGCCTTATCCATCTTGTAGGAGGGTGGCGGGGCGGTACCGGAATTACCGGCCAGACGGATGAAGACTGGGACTTCCTGCACACCAGTGTTCTCACCACCCTGAGGAACACCAGCCGCGCGTTTTACGATGACTTGGCTGCCTCGCCTGTGGGCCGCCTGGCCGTTGTTTCCGCACAGTCCGCCGCCTCGCCGACAGCGGGCGGCGCCGCCTATGCCGCCGTCAAGTCCGCCGCCGAGGCATGGACCCTGGCCGTGGCCGACGGATTCCGGCACCTGCAGGGCGGAGATGGAGGCCCCCACTCCGCTCAGCACTCAGCCGCCCTGGTCTTCGTCGTCAAGGCTCTGGTCGACGACCGGATGCGCGCAGCCCAGCCGGAACGGAAATTTCCGGGCTACACCGATGTCAGTGTCCTTGCCGACGCTGTACAGCGGATCTTCGGCCTGGAGGCAGAACAGATCAACGGGCGGCGCCTGCCCCTCACGGCCGGCCACCTCGTGGGCGCACCGGCATAGGCGTCAGCGTTGATACCAAAGCAGGCGTCCCGCGCGGGGACTGACTGCACGATCCGGCCTGCGATATCTAGAGCAGAGCTTCAGCAACCGGCCGATGCCCCCTCTAAACCTCCGCCACCGGAGCCGCGAACTGCGCCTCGTACAGCCGCGCATAGGCCCCGCCCGCAGCCAGCAAGGAAGCATGCGTCCCCTGCTCCACGATCTGGCCGGCCTCCATCACCAGGATGAGGTCGGCGTCGCGGATGGTGGACAGGCGGTGCGCAATGACAAACGAAGTCCGGTCGGACCGCAGCGCACTCATCGCCTTCTGCACCAGCACCTCAGTGCGGGTATCCACTGACGAGGTCGCTTCATCGAGAATCAGCACCGATGGCCGCGCCAGGAACGCCCGGGCAATCGTCAGCAGCTGCTTCTCGCCCGCCGAAACGTTCCCGCCCTCGTCCTCCAGCACCGTGTCGTAGCCCTCCGGCAGGGAGTGCACGAACCGGTCCACGTACGTCGCCGTCGCCGCCTCCAGGATCTCCTCCTCGGGAGCATCAGGCCGCCCGTACGCGATGTTGTCCCGGATGGTCCCGCCGAACAGCCACGTATCCTGCAGCACCATGCCCATCCGCGAGCGCAGCTCGCGCCGGGAAACAGAGGTGATGTCCACGCCGTCGAGCGTTATCCGTCCCGCATCAATCTCGTAGAACCGCATCATCAGGTTCACCAGCGTCGTCTTCCCGGCCCCCGTGGGGCCGACAATCGCCACGGTCTGCCCGGGCTCGGCCACCAACGAAAGGTCCGAAATCAGCGGTTTGTCCGGTGTGTAGGAGAACGAGACGTTCTCGAACACCAGCCGCCCCTGCCCTCCGTCGGGCGCAGAACCAGCAGCTTCAGGAGACTGCTCCTCCTCATCCAGGAGCTCGAACACCCGCTCCGCCGATGCCACCCCGGACTGCAGCAGGTTGGCCATGGACCCCAGCTGGGCCAGCGGCTGGGTGAACTGCCGCGAGTACTGGATGAACGCCTGCACATCGCCCAGCTGCATCGCCCCGGACGCCACCTGCAGGCCGCCCACCACGGCGATCCCCACGTACACCAGGTTCCCGATGAACGTCATGGCCGGCATGATCAAGCCGGAGATGAACTGCGCGCCGAAGCTCGCCTCATACAGCTCCGCGTTCTTCTGCCGGAACCGCTCCCCCACCTCCTGCTGCCGGCCGAACACCTTCACCAGCGCATGCCCGGTGTACGTCTCCTCGATCTGCCCGTTCAGCTCGCCCGTGTGCTTCCACTGCGCCACGAACAGCTTCTGCGAGCGCTTGGCGATCATCGTCGTCGTCACCAGCGTCAACGGAATGGTCACCAGCGCAATCAGCGCCAGCGTGGGCGAAAGCAGGAACATCATCACCAGCACGCCCAGCACGGTCAGCAGCGAGGTGACCGCCTGGCTGATGGACTGCTGCAGGCTCTGGGAAATGTTGTCGACGTCGTTCGTCACCCGGCTGAGCAGCTCACCGCGCTGGATCGAATCGAAATACCGCAGCGGCAGCCGGTTGATCTTCGCCTCGATCCGCTCGCGCAGCCGGTACACCGTCCGCTGCACCACGCCGTTGAGTATGTAGGCCTGGATCCACATGAACGCGGACGCCAGCACATACAGCACCAGCGCCCACAGCAGCACGTTGGCCAGCGCCGTGAAGTCGATCCCCTGCCCGGGAGTCAGCGCCATGGCACTGAGCATGTCCGCCTTCTGGTTCTCCCCCGCGGCCCGCAGCTGCGCGATCAGCTGCGCCTTGCTCACCCCCGCCGGGAGCTGCTTGGATACGACGCCGGCGAAGATGAGGTTGGTGCCCTCGCCCAGCAGCCGCGGCCCGATCACGGACAACGCCACCGCAGCGACGCTCAGCACAATCACCAGCACCAGCCACAGCCGCTCCGGCCGCAGCGTGCCCAGCAGCCGCTTGGCGGACGGCCAGAAGTTCATCGCCTTTTCGGCGGGGACGTTCATCCCGGCGAACGGTCCCCCGTGCCCGGGGCCGCCCCGCGGCCTGGGGATGCGTTCGACGGCGGCAGTCCCGCCGGGTGCCCCGCCTGCCGGCCTGCCTGTGGTGCTCATACCGCCTCCTCCGCTGCCAGCTGCGAGGACACAATCTCGCGGTACGTCTCCGACGTTTCCAGAAGCTCATCGTGCGTTCCGTGGCCGACTATCCTGCCGTCGTCGAGCACCAGGATCTGGTCCGCGTCCGCGATGCTGGACACCCGCTGGGCGATGATCACCAGGGTGGCGCCGGAGGTGTCGTGCTTGAGCGCCTGCCGCAGCCGGGCGTCCGTGGCGGTGTCCAGCGAGGAGAACGAGTCGTCAAAAATGTAGAGCTCGGGCCGTTTCACCAGCGCCCGGGCTATCGCGATCCGCTGCCGCTGCCCGCCGGAGACGTTGGTGCCGCCCTGCGAAATCGGCGCATCGAGGCCGCCCTCCATCTCCCGGACGAACTCCTGCGCCTGCGCGGTGGACAGCGCCCGCCACAGCTCATCCTCCGTTGCGTCCGGCTTGCCGTAGAGCAGGTTGCTGCGCACCGTGCCGGAGAACAGGTACGGCCGCTGCGGCACCAGCCCGATGTGCCCCCACAGCTGGTCCGGCTGCAGCTCGCGGACGTCCACGCCGTCGAACTTCACCGAACCGGTGGTCGCATCGAAAAGCCGCGGCAGCAGGTTCACCAGGGTGGTCTTGCCGGACCCGGTGCTGCCGATGATCGCCGTCGTCTGCCCCGACCGGGCCGTGAAACTGATGCCGGACAAAACCGGCTGCTCGGCACCCGGGTAGGCGAACCCGACGTCGTGCATTTCCAGCTCGCCGCTGCCCGCACCGCCACGGCCGGTGCCGGCGGTGACCGGATGCTCCGGCGGCCGCACGCTCGACTCCGTGGTGAGCACCTGCCCGATCCGGTCCGCCGAAACAGCCGCACGCGGGATCATCACGGCCATGAACGTGGCCATCATGACGGACATCAGGATCTGCAGCAGGTAGCTGAGGAACGCGATCAGCGTGCCCACCTGCATGGAGCCGTCCTCGATCCGGAACGAGCCGAACCAGATCACCGCCACGCTGGAGACGTTCAGCACCAGCATCACCACGGGAAAGGCGAGCGCCATCAGCCGGCCGGCCCGGAGCGCAGTGTCCGTGACGTCCTCGTTGGCGCGTCCGAACCGGGCGGTTTCGATGTCCTCGCGCACGAACGCCCGCACCACCCGGATGCCGGTGAGCTGCTCGCGTAGCACCCGGTTCACGGTGTCGATCCGCACCTGCATCTTGCGGAACAGCGGCACCATCCGGGTGATGATGAGCCCGACGGCGATCAGCAGCACCGGGACGCTGACGGCAATCAGCCAGGACAGCTGCGCATCCTGCCGGACCGCCATGATCACCCCGCCGATGCTGAGCATGGGCGCGGCCACCATCAGCGTGGCGGACATCAGGACCAGCTGCTGGACCTGCTGGACGTCGTTCGTGGAGCGGGTGATGAGGCTCGGCGCGCCGAACCGGGTGACCTCCTGCTCGGAGAACTCCCCCACCCGGGTGAAGATGGCGCCGCGCAGGTCCCGGCCCAGCGCCATGGCAGCCTTCGCCCCGAAGTACACGGCCACCACCGCGCACGCGATCTGCAGCATCGTGATGAACAGCATCAGGCTGCCCACCCGCAGGATGTAGCCGGTGTCCCCCTTCGCCACGCCCTGATCGATGATGTCCGCGTTGAGCGTGGGCAGGTACAGCGACGCGATGGACTGCGCCAGCTGGAAAATCACGACGGCGATCAGCAGCCGCCGCTGCGGCCGCAGGTATTCAACAAGCAGTTTCCAGAGCATCCGGAACTCCAACCCATTTCGGTCCCGCGGGAAGCGGTTCGAAGGTCAGTTTACGTCTGGTTGCTGGGGGCAACCAGCAGGCGTCCGGCAGAAGTGGGCGGGTTCTCCCAGAGCGTATTCCCCGCGCTCCCAGGCGCCGTCGGCTAACCTTCCCGGCGGCCGGCCATGGAACGGTAGGACCGCCTGACAACACCGCCATGAACGCGTCAAGCACCATAGCTGAAATCCATCCCACAATTTCTCAGGTGCCAAAATCCCGCTCCAAATGGTGTTCTCCAGAGCCTCATTAGGCAGCACGCCCTTTCCCCTCCTCCAGGTTTGTGCATAATGCAACCGGTTCCGGAACCCCTGATGTCTAACGTGATCTTCCACACACCAAATCATTCAGAACGATGAGGAGATACACATGCCGAACTACAGGGTGTCGATGGATATCGGCGGAACGTTCACGGACATCGTGGCGTACGACCAGGCTGCGGGGACCTATGAGGCGACGAAAGCATCCACCACGCCAGGCAACCTGAGCGCCGGCGTCATCGCCGGCCTCGAATCGATTGTTAGCGACCTGTCCGACATCGAATTCCTGGTGCACGGCACTACCCAGGGCCTTAACGCTTTCCTCGAACGCCGCGGCGTTCCCGTGCTGCTGCTGGCTACTGCCGGTGTCGAGGACACCTACCACATTGCCCGCGGCCCCCGCCTCGAGCTCTACAACGCCCAGTACCGCAAGCCGGCTCCCCTCGTCGAGCGGAAGGACGTCATCGGGATCGGCGGACGCCTGGACGGTCAGGGCCACGTGATCCGGCCGCTCGACGAAGTGGCAGTACGCCAGGCGGCCCGCCGGGCACTGGACGAAGGATACGGCGCCGTGGCCGTTGCCTTCCTCTTCAGCTACAAGAACCCGGCCCACGAACTTCGTGCCCGCGAAATCCTGCTCGAAGAACTGGGTGAAGACTTCACCATCTCCCTTTCGCATGAAGCAGCCAAGGAATGGCGCGAATACGAGCGCACCTCGTCCGCCGTCGTCGAGGCGTACACCGGCCCCGTGGTCCGCAACTACCTCCTGGACCTGGAGGAGAAGCTTGCCGACCGCGGCGTGGAGGCTCCCCTGCACATCATGCAGTCCTCCGGCGGCGTGCTCACCGCCGAGTCCGCCCGCAAGCGTCCCCTTCAGACCCTGCTGTCCGGGCCGGTGGGCGGCGCCATGGGCGATGTCGAACTGGCCGGCGTGTCCGGCAACCGCAACCTCATCGGTGTTGACATGGGCGGCACCTCCTTCGACGTCTCCCTGGTAGTCGACGGGAAACCCGATGTGTCCACCGAAGCCCACCTCGAAGGCCTGCCAATGCTCATGAGCGTCGTCAACATCCACACCGTGGGCGCCGGCGGCGGCTCTGTGGCATGGCTCGAAGCCGGCGGCCTCCGGGTGGGCCCGCGTTCGGCCGGCGCCACCCCTGGGCCGGCCTGCTACGGCCGCGGCGGCACCGAACCCACCGTCACCGATGCCAACCTGGTGCTCGGCCGGGTCGACCCCGACTGGTTCGCAGGCGGACAGGTCACCCTGGACCGGGAAGCAGCCGTCACCGCCCTCAAAACCGTGGGAGACCAGCTCGGCCTGGATCCGATCGCCATGGCCGAAGGCATCTGCGACGTCGCCAACTCCCAGATGGCCCAGGCCATCAGGACCATCACCATCTCCCGCGGCATCGAACCCCGCGACTTTGCCCTCGTCGCCTTCGGCGGCGCAGGACCAATGCATGCAGTCTTCCTCGCCAAGGAGCTTGGAATACCGGAAACCGTGGTTCCCCGTTTCCCCGGCGCGTTCTCGGCGTGGGGCATGCTGCAGACGAACATCCGCAAGGACTTCTCCGAACCGTACTTCTTCCTCGACGAGGACATCGACGTGGCTGACATGGCCGGTGTCCTGCGAAGAATGGAAGTTGAGGGGCTGAGGTCCCTTGTCTCCGAGGGCGTCCCCGAGGAAAGCCGCCGCACCACCGTCTCCGTGGACGTCCGCTACCAGTCGCAGGAATTTTCGCTGAACGTCCCACTGACGTCCGCCGACGAACCCGAGTCAGAGGGCTTCGTCGCCAACCTGGCTACCCGCTTCTCCGCGATGTACCACGAGCGCTACGGGCACTCCAACCTGGGCGCCCCCATCGAGATCGTCGCACTGCGGACGCAGGCGGTGGGCGACCTGGGCCGGCTGGAGGCACCGCTCTTCGCCGCAGCACAGAGCCCGGAATTCAAGCACGAAATGCGCCGGGTGGTCTTTGACCACGAAGAACACGAGACCACCGTGGTTCGCCGCGACGACCTGGCCGCGGGGCACACCTTTGAAGGTCCCGCCATCATCGTGGAGCAGACCGCCACCACCGTGGTGCCGCCCGGGTTCAACGTCACAGTCGACGAGTTCGGCTCCCTGGTCATCCGCACTGAAGACGCAGAAGGAAATTGAGGTACCACTAATGACAATCGCTGCAGTCAAAACCCTGGATCCCGTAACCGTGGAGATCATCCGCAACGCGCTCACCAGCGCCGCGGACGATATGAATGCAACCCTGATCCGCTCCGCCTACTCGCCCATCCTCTATGAGGGCGGTGACTGCGTGGTGGCGCTGCTGGACAAGGAACACCGTGTACTCGGACAATCCGCGGGGCTCCCGCTGTTCCTCGGCAACCTGGAAACGTGCTCCATCGCTGTGGAGGAGCTGTACGGCCGCGAAGTCTGGCAGGAAGGGGACGTGTGGATCCTCAACGACTCCTACCTTGGCGGAACGCACCTGAACGATGTCACCATCTTCGCGCCGATTTTTGATGACGGCTCGGTGGTTGGCTTCGCCGCCACCCGCGCGCACTGGATGGACATGGGGTCCAAGGATGTGGGCGGCTCGATGGATGCCACGGACATCTTCCAGGAAGGCTTCCGTATGGGGCCGGTCAAGCTCATGGAAGCCGGCATTGAAACCTCGGTGGTGGACCTGATCCGCACCAACGTGCGTTTCCCCTACCAGACCATCGGCGACATGCACGCGATGATCGCCGCACTCCGGATGGGAACCACCCGGATGAAGGAGCTGGTGGGCCGGTACGGCATGGAGCAGCTCGATGCTGCCCGCGATGAAATCTTCCGCCAGACAGAGGAGATCGAGCGCGAAACCGTCCGAAACATCCCGGACGGCGTCTATGAAGCCGAAGGCGTGCTGGACAACGACGGCATCAACCTGGACACGCCCATCCCCATCCGGCTGAAGATCACCGTTGCCGGCGACACTGTTGACTTCGACGTCACCGGCTCCGCCGACCAGACCATGGGCCCGGTCAACTGCGGCGCAGCCCAAGCCGTTTCGGCCCTGCGCGTGGGGTACAAGCTCCTCGTCAGCCCGGACTCCAACTCCAACGGCGGATCCTTCCGCCCACTGACCACGCAGGTGCGTTCCGGGTCGGTGCTCGGCGCCGTGGCACCTGCACCGTGCCAGTGGTACTTCTCCCATCTGGGGCTGCTGATCGACCTGGTCTCCAAGGCAATGGCCCCCGCAATGCCTGAACGCGTAGCCAGCGCCAGCCACGGCGACTCAATGATCATCACCGCCGCTGGCTTCGATCCCCGCTTCGGCCGGAACTTCGTCAGCATGGAAGCCACTCTGGGCGGCTGGGGCGCCTGGCAGGGCACGGATGGCGAATCCGCCATGATCAACAACGTCAACGGCTCGCTCAAGGACCTGCCCATCGAAATGATGGAAACCCGGTACCCGCTGCGGATCAACGAGTACTCCATCCGGCCGAACTCCGGTGGCCCAGGGCAGTGGCGCGGCGGCAACGGAGTTATCCGTGAATACGAGTTCCTGGCCGACTGCGTGGTAGGCCTCTGGTTCGAAAGGTCCAAGACGCCGGCCTGGGGCCTCTTCGGCGGTTCCGACGCCCAGGGCCCGGAAGTGGTGATCAACCCCGGCCGGCACGACGAGGTCCGGACGCTGAAGGCCAACGCACGGAAGGTCAAGGCCGGCGACGTCGTCCGCCTGGCAGTCGGGGGCGGTGGCGGTTTCGGAGATGTCTCCAAACGTACCCGTGAAGACATCAAGTACGACATCGTCAACGGTTTCATCACCGAGGACTTCGCCAAGACCCACTACGGCTACTAAACGCCGCATAGAAAGGACTGACCGTGAAAATCACCAAGCGTCCAGCCGCAGCGATGGCCCTCATGAGCCTCGCCCTGCTGACCTCAGCATGCGCCCCGCCTGCCCAAAGCAGCACCACAGAAGCAGTGGCTGCCGGTGCAGACCAGAAACTCAACGTTGGATTCTTCGGCTTTGCCAAATCCAACGGCTTTGCCCAGGGCACGTACCTCGGCGTGGAGCAGGCGGCGAAAGCCAACAACGCCAGCGCCACCTTCGTGGACTCCAATTTCAGTGCCCAGACGCAGGTCCAGCAGATCCAGGATGCCGTCACCTCCAAGCAGTTCGAGGTGATCGTAGTCCAGGCAAATGACAACCAGGCCCTCATCGCACCTTTGACGCAGGCCGTACAGGCGGGCATCACGGTAGTTGTCGAATTCTCTGTCATCGGGCCAAAGTTCGACACCATCCAGCCGCAGGTTCCTGGTGCCATCAGCATCGTGGACCTGCCCACCCGCAACGGCAAGGTGCTCGGCGAGATGGGCAAGCAAGCCTGCGCCACGGTGCCGGGTGACACGTGCAAGGTAGCCTACCTTGAAGGCTTCAAGTCCCTGCCCCTGGATAATGCCCGGACCGAGGCTGTGAAGGCGGAACTGGCAACCGATCCGAAGATCAAGCTCGTTGCCAGTGTCGAAGGCGGGTACACCCAGGACACCGGCCGCCAGGCATTCCAAAACGTCTCACAGGCGAACCCTGATGTTGACGTGGTGATTGGCGCATCCCAGGCCATAACCGGGGCCGCCGCGGCCGCCGGGAACAGTGACGTCAAGTTCATCGGCAACGGTGCATCCGTTTCCAATGTGGAGGCGGTCCGGTCCGGTAAATGGTTCTCCATCTACGTCAGCGACGTCGTGGCCAACGGTGCCAAGGCCACCGAACTGGGGCTCGCCAAGGCGCGGGGCAAGCAGGTGGAAACTGCCATCGACGAAGCCAGCCTGTCCCCCAACAACGGCAAAGGCACTAAAGAGGCACTTGATGCCCTGAACTACGTCTCAAAATACTCGGACTAGTCCACCCCCCTCCAGGGGGCAACCCCGGGGCCGGAGCCTGACCGCTTCGGCCCCCGGGGACCCTGGTCCTCAAGTCCCTTCCATTTCCAGAGGTCAACATGGCGATACAACAGTTGGAAAAACCTGAGCATGCCGGCCGGCGGACCGCCCCGGAGATCACCGTCTCCGGAATCGGCAAACGGTACGGTGCAACCCCGGTGCTGATGGACGTCACCCTGTCGGTAACCCCCGGAGAAATCCACGGCATCATGGGGGAAAACGGCGCCGGAAAGAGCACCCTGCTGAAAATCCTGGGCGGTGCCATCATGGCGGACTCCGGAACCATGGAATTGGACGGAAATCCGGTCAGGATCACAACCCCACGGGACGCCATCTCCCAAGGGATTTCCCTCATCTCCCAGGAACTGGCCCTGATCCCCAACCTGTCGGTGCTGGAGAATGTCTTCCTGGGCCGCTGGTCGAACAGGGGAAGCCTCCTCCGCCCAACCAAGGACGGTGACCATTTCGCCCGGCTGTTGGAAGAGACCGGTTTTGACCTGGACCCCCGGGCAACCGTGGGGAACCTGCCTATCGGCCAACAGCAGCAGGTAGAAATCCTGAAAGCCCTCGCCCGCGGGGCGAAGGTGCTGTGTATGGACGAACCCACAGCGGTCCTTAACGAGGCGGAGAAGGAAAAACTCCTGCAGGTCATCAAAAGGCTGGCCCAGACCGGGACCACAATCCTCATCGTCTCTCATTACCTGGAGGAAGTCCTGGAGTTGGTGGACCGGGTGACCATACTCCGCGACGGACAGCACATCGTCACCGAAGACGCCGCCGGCCATACGCCGGAGTCGCTCGTGCGGCTGATGGTCGGCAGGGACGTCGATTTCCTCCTCCCCGAGATTCGGCAGGTTCAGTCCCAAGCTGACACGGTTCTCCGGGTTGTTGGGTTGACCAGCGCCAAGGTCAAGGAGATCTCTTTTCAAGTTCGCCGGGGGGAGATCCTGGGCATCGCCGGGCTGGTGGGCAGCGGCCGCAGCGAAACCCTGCTCGCCGTTTTCGGTGCAGACCGGACGACCGGCGGTCACGTGGAAGTCAACGGACGCCGTATCCGCGCCAGCTCCATCAGGGACGCCATCAAAGCCGGTATAGCGCTCATTCCGGAGTCGCGGAAAGAACAGGGCCTGGTCATGTCCCGGCCGGCCTCAGAGAACATTGCCCTCTCAACCCTGTCCGGCCGGTCATGGGCCGGCTTCGTCAGTGCACGGCGGGAAAAGGCGGCCGTCAAGGACGTCAGCAGGTCAGTTGACCTGCGCGGCGCCCGCCCGGGACAGCCTATTGCCAACCTTTCCGGCGGGAACCAGCAGAAGGCTCTTTTCGCCAAATGGCTGTTGGATCCTCCGGCAGTGCTGTTGGTGGATGAACCCACCCGGGGAGTGGATATCGCAGCCAAGGCCCGAATCCACAGCATCATCGCCGAATTGGCTGCCAAAGGTACAGCAGTCATCGTCGTCAGTTCCGAGCTCGAGGAAGTACTCGGCCTGTCCCACCGTATCCATGTCATGAGGCACGGGCGCATTGTTGCCGAGTTCGACCGAAACGCCTCCCGCGATGAAGTCATGACTTCCGCTTTCCTGAAATAGGTGAATCCAAAATGAGCACAACAACAGTTGCCGTGCCTTCGACGGCAGAGAAAAAGTTCAATCTGAATCTCAAAGATTTCGGGATCGTTTTTGGCCTGGCCGCCATCATGCTGTTCCTGGCCTTGAACACCGGAACATTCCTCTCGGGCCGCAATTTCATCAATCTGTTCGACCAGGCCGCCGTGGTGGGGCTGCTCGCGGCGGCAGCCACGCTGTGCATCATCAGCGGGGTCTTTGACCTTTCGTCAACAGCGACCCTCGCTGTCTCCGCCATTTCGGGGGTAATGCTCACCCAGCATTTCGGCGTTGCGGCTGGATTCTTCGGAGCTTTGCTGGTGGGCGCCCTGCTGGGGACCGTTACAGGGCTGATCGTGGTCAGCACCAAGGTCAACTCGTTCATCGGAACGTTGGCGGTGAGCATCATCTACCGGGGCCTGGCTATTGTGATCACCGGCGGCGCAATTGTGGCACCGCTGCCTGACCAGCTTGCATCGTTCCAGACCTGGACCTGGCCCAGCCTCTTCGGCCTGACTGCCGGCTCGGTATTAATGCTGGTGATGACCATGGTGCTGGGAATTGTTCTCTGGCGCACCACCTTCGGCCGCAGGATCTACGCAGTAGGCGGCAACCAGGAAGCCGCCCGTCTTAGCGGCATCCGTACGGGTTCAATCCACGTTGCGGTCTTTGCTATCAGCGGCCTCTGCTCTGCAATGGCCGGGATGATCCTGGCCTCGCGTGCCGGCTCGGCTCAGCCGGCCATGGCCATCGGCATCGAACTCACGGCCATCGCCGCCGTGGTGATCGGCGGGACCAGCATCCTGGGCGGCCAGGGCGCCATGTGGAGGGCCTTCGTGGGAGTCATGATCCTCACCGTCATCAGCAACGGTTTCAACCTGCTGCATTGGGATACCACTTACCAGCAGGTGGTGACAGGCGTCCTCATCCTGGTGGCCGTTGCAGCGGACGGATTGTTCTTCCGCAAAGCGACCAGATGACTGTCCAGGGTGGACCCTAGTTATATGACATGGATGCAGCGCGGGGCAGGGGCCCGGCAGGAAGTTGAACAGGAGGCCCGGCGATGCGGATAGGACTGATGCTTCAGGGCAGCAGCTGCCGGGCGCTTGTTCTGGAGGGACGCTCCGTCATCTCCGCGGCCGAGCAGACGCAGGCCAGCAGCCTGGCTGAAGCGCTGGACCGGGTGCTGTCCGAGTTACGCCTGCAGTTCGGGAGCCGGATCACGGACGTAACGGCCGACGTCGGACGCGTACTCGGCGCGGGGCAGCCAGGGGACGTCGTCGCTATCCGCATCTCTCCCCGCCCTCCGGCTGATCGGTTCCACAACACCAGCCTGCCGGCGCTCATTGAGCCGGCTGTGATCAGGACCATGCATGTCCGCGGCGGCCACGACCTGCGGGGACGGCCCCTTGCGCCGCTGGACCTGAAAGCATTCCTGGTGGAATTACCCTCCATCCTGTCTGGGGGGTTGCGGAACGTAGCCATTACCGCCGTCGGCTCCACCGCCTCCCCGGAGCACGAAACGCGTATCGCGGATGCCATCCTGTCGAACAACAGCGACATGCGGATCAGCATCTCCAGTGATTTCTACTCAAGCGTGTTCCGCGACCGCGACTACACAGCCGTCCTTAATAGTGCCTTGATGGAATCGGGTGAAGGGCTGGCGGCAATGCTGGAAGAAGCGGGGCAGCGCCACTTCCCCTCCGCCACACTGTCCTATGCCAGGAACGACGGAGGCCGGGCACCCCTTGCGCGGCTGGCGGTGGCCCCCGTGCACGCGCTTCGTCCGGAACCTGCAATGGCGATCCTCGGCGCAGCAACGCTGGGCGGGCTGCCTGACGGCGAAGTAGTTGTCTGCACCGATGAGGATGTCAGCGTGGGCAACATGCGCCGTGGTCTCCCTGTTGCCCACAGCCTCATCCGACAGGGGTATGAAGCGGGCCTCGCCACCAACGCCGCCATCGTCGAACCGTACACCGCCAACCATTTAGTCCGGCACGACATCCCGTCAGTGGTCGCCGACGCCCGCACCAGCCAGGACATCCCGCCCGACTACGGCCTGGTTCCCACACTTCCAGACGCCCGGGACCTGACCCTCATAGGCTGTGCCGCGACACCCCTTACAGCGTGGATCGACAGGCTCGAAAGCGTCAGCGGACAGGCGGACCTGCAGCGGGTGCAGAACCGCGCCGAGGAGGAAGCCCGGTCTGCGGCGGTCCAGCTGGGAGCAAGCCCCACGGAAACCCGCATCATCGAATCGAACGTGTTCGCCATGCCCTACGGGAATCCCGGAATCGTCCGGATCCGGGTCCAGGCCGCAGGTGGGACCTCCAGCCATGAAGAACATGGCTTGGCCACACACTCTTTGGGGGCCACCGCATGAGTACCATCCTCACAGCCGAAGACGTTCGGCACCTCCGAACCGGTGCCCATTTCCTGGCCTGCGCCATCGATCCCACCGCCATCCATATCTACGCCGGCATGATCCAGGAGGCCATGAAGAACCGGTCCGTGGAGCTCGTCACCGTGGATGAACTCGCTCCAGAGGATCTGGTGGTGGCTGTCGGCATGGTGACCCAAGGCCTGTTCATCGCTGACATGCCCCCGGTGGGTGACGAGTTCACGGGCTGTATCGACGCGATCGAAACCAGGCTCGGCCGCAAGGTGCGGGCCATCTATTCGCTCGCCGCCGCCAACATCAACGGAATAATTCCACTCATGGTAGGGCTCCAGTCCTCGCTTCCCGTTATCGACTCCGACCCCATGGGGCGCGTGTTCCCCCTCATCAGCCAGACCACCTTGAACATTGGCGGGGTCAGCATCGGCCCCATAGCGCTCATGGGAGTAACCGGCGAGCGCGCCCTGGTGGAGGCCAGTGATCCGCAACGCGCCGAGACGCTGGTGCGTGCACTCGTCACCGAGCTCGGCGGCTGGGCCGCCACCGTCATGTATCCATGCTCCGCACGTGAGCTGAAGGAGCACGGAGTCCACGGCTCCATCAGCCGGATGATCCGAATAGGACAGATCCTCGACGCCGAAACCTCAGCGGAGAGCAAATTCCTGTCACTTGCCGACTTCCTGGGCGTGACCCGGATTGCACGGGCGCGGGTGAGCCACATCGAAGGCCTCTCCCGCCCTACCGACCTGGGACTGCCGGCCCAGCCATCAAGTGTGACCCTGGAGGATGAAACCACCGGCCAAATCATCCGGCTGGAGGTCCAGAATGAGATTTTGCTGGTGCTCGTGGACGGTGCCGTAGCGGCAGCCGTCCCCGACATGGTGACGCTGCTCAACCCCGAACACGGATCTGTGGCCAACCTGGACGACGTCCGGGTAGGCAACGTTGTGGACGTGCTTAGACTCAATGCCGCCCCGCAGTGGTACTCCGAGGCCGGACTGGACCTGGCCGAACCGGCTGCGTTCGGCATTCCACTCAAGCATCCAAGGCGGCGCCATGGGTAGGTCGATGAAGGACACGCGGCTCGATGTTGCGGGACTGCTGGCGCACGGGTCCCTGCGCGGCACGACTCCGCTGTACCTTACCCCCACCAGCGCACTTGTCGAAAGTGTCGTCCTTGTCTCCCAGCTGGAGGCGATCCAGCGGGTGCGCCCGAACACAGTTGTGGTCCTCGCGGCAGAAATGGGCTCGGGTGGATGGCTTGTGTCCGCGGCACTGCGGCATGCCTGGGAGCGGCGGGCCAGTGCCGTCGTCGTCGCCGGGAGCACCTATTCCAACGCTGTAATCGGCCTGGCAGAACGACTGGGCATCACGCTGTTGGCCGCTGAAGGTAACCCGGCCGAAGTCGCGTTGTCTTTGGCAGCTGAGATCGGTGCTGCCCTGTCCGTAGTGGATGCCGAACTCGCCCGGTTCGCCCGTGCCGTGGCCAAGGACAGCACACTCGCTGACGTCCTCAAGACCATATCCGGTGAACTGGATGGCGTAGGCGTCTCGCTCGAATACGACGGCGTCCTCCTCGCCTCAGCCGGTGGTGCCCCGCGGGATTCGGCCGAGGTCATTAGGGTTGACATTGGCGCTGCCAACGCCGCCGTCCCTTCAGCCCTCACCGCCCGTGTACCCGCCTCCGGTGTACACAACCTGCGGCTGGTTCGTTCGATCCTCGAAGTAGCGGCTCCTTCCGTAAAGGCCGCATGGTTGTTGGGCAACTCCCGGGACGCGGCCCGCGCTGTTCCCACTGCGGCGCTCGCCGGGCTAATCCAGGACCCAGGTTCTTCGGGCGCCGCCTTCGAGGAAGATCACCGGCACCTCCTGTCGCAGCTTGGTTGGCGCCGCAACGAACGCTACGTGGCCGCGTGGATCTGCCCCAGCGACGTGCACGCATCTGGTCCCGACCTGACGGCTGTGCTGAGGCTGCTCTGGCGTAAGGTCGCTGCACGCAGTCCGCTGGCGGAGGTCGACGGCGGCTGGCTGGCACTTGTCCCGTCAGCGCATCAGGCTGCGGTGGCACAGCTCGAGCTCCGCCTCAAGGCCAGGCTGCGGCCCGCCCTGGCCGAACTGCGTCTGGTCGCCGGTCTGTCCCGCTGGACGGAAGAGGCACCGCCGCTTCCGTCCATCATTCAGGAGGCCCGGCTGGCTGCAGTGTCAGCGCGGCCGGCGGGCCCGGGCACAATACTTGGCTTTGCCGGCCTGGGCGTAGCGGCGGCATCTACATTCGTCGACAAGGACGCCGTGGCACTGGTGGCTGCGCTGACCCTGCCGCGGCTTATGGATTCTCCTGACCGGGAGGCGATAGTGGCAGCTGTAGCAGCGTTCCTTGATCACGGCGGATCGGTTACCCTCGCAGCGGCGGCGCTCGATGTGCACCGCAACACCCTTCAGGCCCGGCTGAGCCGTGCACGGGAACTCGGCGTCCCGTTGGACCATCCAGCCGAGTTGCTGTCCGTCCATCTGATCCTCGCCGTGCTGGCGGCAGCGCATGAGAAACCAACTTCCCCAAATCCGTACGAAACCAGAAAGGACTCCCATGAGTTCCCAGTTTGAATCCTTCGACGACGTCTGCGCCTCCGCCCGGGAAACAGTGGGCGTGCGTCTCTTCACCGCCTCCGTGATCGCCGACGAAGGCAGCAGCATGGCGCGCATTTACACCACCCACCCCGAGGTCTACCCGATAGGCGGGAAGAAGACCCTCTCGGGGGACACCAATCCGGTTTGGCTGGAGCAGGTCCTCATCGGCCAGCAGCCATTCCTGGGCGCTGACATAGAAGCGGTCAGGGCATTCTTCTTCGACTCCGGAACCATTGAATCGCTGGGGTGCGGCGCGATCGTGAATGTCCCGGTGGTGAGCGGTGGGCGCACTATCGGCTCCATGAACTTCCTGGCGCCCGAAGGCAGCTATGACCAGTCTTCCGTGGATGCCGCCGTGGTAGTTGCGGGGCGCTCCGTCCAGCTCCTCGAAGCCGCTTTGGCAGCCACCAGCTAGCCCGCCGACGTCGACAGGAAGGAAACACTTCACGTGGTCCCCAATCTCCCGGGAAACCTGACCATCCGGAACGCCAGGATCTTCGACGGCGAATCCCCGGCTCTCGTTGAGGGCTCCATCACTGTCCGCGACGGCCGGATCACAGCCGTGCGCGGCAGCGCAGAAGACAGTGGCGCCTCGCCCGACTCCGAGACAGCACTCGACGCGGGCGGCCGGGTGGTGATTCCCGGCCTCATCGACGCCCACTTCCACGCCTACGCGCTTAGCCTGACCTCGGCGCTGAACGAAACAGGGCCTTTGAGCTACTCCGCGCTGGCCGGTGCCCGCAGACTTGAGGCCGCACTCCGCCGGGGCTTCACCTCGGTGAGGGACGTGGCTGGGGGCGATGTGGGCCTTTCGGCTGCAATCGAGGAAGGACTGTGCCCCGGACCCCGCTACTTCTATACCGGTCCCGCGCTGAGCCAAACCGGCGGCCACGGTGATATTCGCGCCGCGAACGATGGAAGCTGCTTTCATGGCGGTCATATGTGCGAGGTGGTGGATGGCGTTGAGGACTTGCTGCGGGCGGTGCGCCACAGGTTCCGGACCGGTGCCACCGCCATCAAGCTCATGACCTCCGGGGGAGTGATCTCCCCCGTCGATCCGATTCGTGTCCCCCAGTACAGCGCCGCGGAGATCCGGGCGGTCACTGAGGAGGCATCCCGGCGGGGCAGTTACGCCACCGCGCACGCTTACTCACCAGAAGCCATCAGCCATTCGGTGCTCAACGGGGTTCGCTGCATCGAACATGGCAACCTCCTGGATGCTGAAACCGCCCGGCTGATGGCGGAGTACGACGTCTATCTCGTGCCCACGTTGGTGACGTACGATGCGATGGGCCGCCGCGGAGCGGAAATCGGGCTTACCGAAATGGGCGCCGCCAAGAATCACGAAGTATTGGCCGCGGGAAAGAACGCCGTCACACTGGCACGGGAGGCCGGGGTCCGGATTGGCTTCGGCACCGACCTTATGGGTGAACTTGAGGATGAACAGCTGGCCGGGCTGCGCCTTCAGGTCGAAGTGCTGGGCGTCTACGACGCACTCCGCTCGGCGACATCGACGAACGCCGCACTCCTCGGGCGGGAAGACCTAGGACACATCGCGGAGGGGGCCTGCGCGGACTTAGTGATACTGGACGGCGATCCCTTCGAGGAGCCCTCAGTGCTTTGGGACGGGAGCCGGAAACGCATAGTCATCAAGGCCGGCCACATTGTCTCCTCAGACGGCCTTCGGGCCGGTAAAGCGGCGATGGACGAGGCGATCAGCGGCGCTCACAGCTGACGACTTTTTGCTGAGACAGGACCAGCGAGACTCCCATACGAGCACATCGTCGCAGCATCTCCGCCGCCAGCCCTGGATGGTGCGGAAGTAGCGCAGTACCGGGTAGCTCACTGAATGCTGCAGCCCGATGGCCGCCCGTGTGACAAGACGGCTCGCCGGCCGGTGGCTAGGCTGGGACATTCGGCGCGCTCGAGGGCGCGGAATTCATGGTGAAGATGGGGGACCCTTTGGGGGAACAGCGTGTGATTTTTGGCGGACCGGCCACGGTACCGCCGGTGGTGCGGGCGTCGACGGCGTTCTGGCTGGCCAGTGCACTGGTGGCCGGCGTGCTGCCCGTCGTCTTGGAGTTCGCTGGAGCCGGCACCGGTCCGTCCACGCCCATCTGGGCCGTGATTGCCCTGGCAGTTCCCCTGGTGGCCCTGCAGGTATGGGGGGCCTTCCGGCTCCTGGCAGGCGTGAGATGGGTCCGCACCGTGCTCACGGTCATCGCCGTGCTTTCCGCCGCAGGAGCGCCGTTCGATCTGTCACTTGTTGTGGTGACCGGGCTGGCCCTCACATTGGCCGGCGCCGTATTGATGTGGCTGCCGCCGGCGAACGCGTTCTTCCGGGGAGAACACCAGCCTGCCGGGGCGCCCCACTAGGCGCCGGTCAGCCCCGGTACCCGGTTCAGCCGGCCTACCGGCGGGCTGCCGAGCTGAGTTGCGGCTGCCCGTGCTCCGGGTGCGGGTTGTTGTGGGCGGCGCGCATGCGGAGCAACGCGGCGCCGCTGTGGACCGGCGCCGGCTGCGAGGGCCGGATCCGGTGGGACGGTTCGATCCGGCGGCTGCTGCTCATATCGCGGATCAGGCCGGTTCCGGCGATCTCACGAACCAGCGCGATCCCCTGCGCGGCAGCTCGCTTTGTAGGGTACTTCAATGAAATCGCCACGAGTTCCCCGGCCTTGCCGATAAGCCTGAACCTGTACCCGCCGTCGGGCGCGCTAATTAGTTCGAAGTGTCCGGACATCGTTGTCACTCTCCACTCTCAAGGTCGTTTTGTTCACCTTTTCCACCCTAGCCTCGGGCCCGACGCACAAATCAGGGCCGAAGGGCCCCTACGCCCATGCGCCCGTTCTGCTAGCTGAGTAGAGCTAGCCGTCCTCGGAAGGGTCGGTGAACTCGTCAGGTCCGGGCCTGCCGTGGCCGTCGCGACCGCCTGCGGACTCGGACTCCTGGCCGGATTCGTGGGCCGCTTCCGGTACCGCTTCCGGCACCCCCTCCACCGCTTCCGGCAAATTCAGGTCATCGGAGTATGGGGCAAAGAGGCGTGGCATGGCCTCGATGAGTTCGTTGGCGGCCATTGCAAGCAGGTCCCGTTGGATCGGCGGCAGGGACAACAAGCCTTGCAGGTACGCCTCGACTTCGTATTCGCCGACGCTTCCGCCAAGGCTGAAGTAGTTCAGCCACAATTCCCCGGGCGTGATCTCCGCAGCCTTGAGCGCCGCCCTGAGTTGCCGGCGTTGCTCGGGTTCGTTGCGATCGAAGCCCATGGGTGCGCCCCCTAATTCCTGGCGTCCGGCATCTCAGCAATGAGCCCGGCAGCGGCCTGCAGGAGGGACGAACGGCGCTCCCTGGACTGGCGAATCAGTTCTTCCAGGGCACGCTCGTGGCCGAACCCGTGGCGCTGCATCAGTATCCCGCAGGCACGGTTCACCGTATCCCTGCTTTCCAAGGCGGCGTGGAGGTCGGCGCTGATGTGCTGGGGCATCTCGCTGGCCTGGACATGGGAAAGCAACGTTACGGCCGGGACAGCGAACAGCTCCAAGAGCCTTGCTGTGGCGGGCGTGTAAGACGCGGGAAGCGCCGCGTACACCTTGATGGTGCCGATGCTCTGCTTGTCCGCTACCAACACTGCGCTCACCACCGATCGGATGGGGAGTCCTTCGACAGCCGCCCTCCACCGCGGCCAGCGGTCATCCGCGCGGACGTCTTCCACAACAATGGTTTCCTCGGCAGCCCACGCCGTCAGGCACGGTCCTTCACCGAGCTCGTACTGAAGCGAGTCGGCCTGTTCCACCACCCTGTCGGTGGCACCGTAGCTGGTCCTGCGGCCTTGCCCATCCAGAACGGAAACGCCGGCGCCGGCGGTGCCGGGAACTGAGTCCTTGACAGCCCTGGCCAGGACCTCAACGGCAGTGACGACTTTTTCCTCGGTCAGGAGCAAACCGCGGATCCTGCCGATCGCGCCGGAGAGATCATCCAAGGGAAGCTTCTTTGCCATGGACGGACCTCCGGCCGGTAGCCGGACCATCCGAGTCGGCGGACCGTCCGGAGCAATCGTGTGCGGGTATGAGGTTCGAGCCCGCAGTCTCAGCTTAGCCCCGGCGGCGTGCGGGACGCATAAGGTTCACAACAAGGCCACTTTCGGGAAACGGCTATGGTTCCCGGCCGGACCGCCGCCTAGCGTTGGGGGAACACTCCCCGGAGCTCCCCGCCATCCAGAGAAAGACCATCATGCCCACCGATGTGAACGAATACCCCTTCTCCCAGGTAGACGTCTTTGCTCCCGGCCCCAAAGCCGGGAACCCCGTCGCCTCGTTCATGACGCGGACGGACTGAGCACGGAACAGATGCAGAGCTTCGCGAACTGGACCAACCTGTCGGAGACCACGTTCCTGCTGAAGCCGTCCCACCCGGAAGCGGACTACAGGCTGAGGATTTTCACGCCCGCATCCGAACTGCCCTTTGCCGGGCATCCCACGCTCGGCTCGGCCCACGCCTGGCTAGCAGAGGGCGGACAGCCGCTCCGTGAAGGTGAGCTGCTACAGGAATGCGAGGCCGGCCTGGTGAAGATCCGCCGCGCCGGCACCGACCTGGCATTTGCGGCACCGCCGCTGGTCCGCTCGGGCGCGGTTGACCCGGCAGCCCTGGAACAGGCCGTCGTCAGCCTGGGCGTCGACGCCGGGCAGGTCCTCGGCAGCAACTGGGTGGACAACGATCCCGGCTGGCTGGGTATCCGGCTGGAATCAGCGGAACAGGTGCTGGGACTCCAGCCGGATTTTGCCACCATGGACCAGCTCCGTGTGGGCGTCATCGGCAGGTACGCGGAGGGAGGACCGGCGGACTTCGAGGTCCGGGCCTTCGTTCCCGGGTTCGGCGTTCCCGAAGACCCTGTAACCGGCAGCCTCAACGCCGGCCTGGCGCAATGGCTCCTCCGCGAAGGAACTGTGGATGGGAACTACACCGTCCAGCAAGGCACCGCCCTGGGACGCGACGGCCTGGTGACAGTCAGCGTCGAGGACGAGGACATCTGGATCGGCGGAACCAGCCGCGCCGTGGTGAGCGGCCGCGTGTCGATCTAGCGGACTGCGTGGGGTGTTACTGCATGGTCATCCGGTACCCTACTCCCCTGACCGTCTGCACCCACCGCGGGGAACGCGAACTGTCACCCAGGCGCTTTCGCAGGTTCCCCATATGCACCTCCAGGACCCGTTCGTCCCTGGCCGCCACGGCGGAACCCGGGACAGCAGGCTCGTTCCGCAGATAGCGGGCGAGGTCCGCCCTGGTCAGCACCGCACCCCTGTTTTGGAGCAGTGCACGGAGCAGATCGAACTGGGTCCGGGTGAGGTCAACGGCTCTTCCGTCCACTGTTACCGTGCGGGTGCCGTCCATCAGGGCAAGGCCCCGATGTTCAAAGTCCCATCCGACTCCTGCGGCAGAAGCCGCGGCCGCCAGTTGAGGGGTTGCAGAGGCGGCTGCAGCGGGCGTTTCCGCACTGTAGGGTTTGGCGACGAAGTGTCCTGCGGCGCACTGGGCCGCTTCCACCATCGCGTGACGCCTGGGTCTGCGGAGCAGGGCGGCGATCCTGGCGCGGAGCTCGCGCGGACGGAAGGGCTTGGCCAGGTAGTCGTCAGCACCGGCCTCAAGCCCAAGCAGCGCATCCGCTTCGCTCGCCAGTGCGCTGACCATGACCACGTAGGCGTGGCTGAAGGTACGGATCCTGCGTGAGGCCTCGATGCCGTCAAAGTCGGGGAGCCCTACCTCCAAGGTGACCAGGACGGGGTCGTGCTTCCGCACGGCAGCCACACCTTCGGCGCCGGACGCCGCTGCAACAACCTCGAATCCGGATTGGACAAGCAACTCCTCCAGAGCCTCCCTGCTGCGACCGTCGCCGTCAACCACCACAGCCATGCCGCGCGTAACCATCAAAACCCCTCAGAAATTCTCGTACATATTCAGCTCTAGTAAGTACCAGCAATTCCTCAATTGCGAATTGCGTAAAAATTGTGCATTTATTGAGGAAGGCCAAAAAGTAAATATCAGCATTCAGCTATTGCCAACCAAACCCCGCTGAATGATGATCATCATGTGCTCACTGGGGGCGCGGCGCTGCTGTTATCAGCGCAAAAGTAGGGGGCGTTAAATGGTTTCCTTGAGGTCTCGCGTCGCAAAAGCGGTCTGGCTGAACAGACCGCTTGCAATGCTGGCAGCCGCCAGCCTGGTCATGTTGTCCGCAACAACCCCGGCGCATGCCGCCGACACCACCCCCCTGGACCCGGACCCGGGCCCCGCGGGCAGCTTCGCCTGGAAGGGGTTCAACTGGGAAAAGCGGTTCTGGGGCGGTGCGCCACAGTTCAACAAGACCTTCGACGCGGCCAACGTCAGCAATCCCGACAGCAACGGATACGTCACGCTTTCCCTAACCAACCCGACCGGCAGCGCCCCTGTCGGCGCAGAGTTCCAGTCCACCCGGCAGGGATTCGGCTACGGCACTTACAGCACCACGGTGGAGAAAGATGTGAGCGCCCTCCAGAAGGAAGTGGTGTGGGGTTGCCTGTTCACCTACGATCCCCTCGCCACTCCCGGTTACAACGAGATCGACCTGTGCGAGGCATCCGCCTGGGGCGGCGGCGCAAGCTACGGGGAATCCTGGCCCGTAACCCAGGCGCACGGCTACTGGTTCGATGCCACCAAGCCGCCGGGGCAGGGCAACAACACCATCGTCTTTGATACGACGAATGACGCAATCCTCACCCACAAAATGGTCTGGGAACCGGGAAAGATCACTTTCGAAACCTTCGCCGGCGAGGGCTACGGGGGAACCCTTCTCAAGCGAACAGTCCTCCAGGGAAGCACCGTTCCCGTGCCGGCCAAAGAAGCCATCCACTTCAACCTTTGGGTCACTGGCGGTGGCGGCGGCGATCCCGAACATGTGAAACCCGAATCCGTGGTGATCCGGGACTTCTCGTTCACACCGGCGGCCAGCACCACCCCGGTTGCCGAGTCACCCATCACGCTGACGGCCGCCAACAGCAAGGTCAAAGGCGTCAATTCCACCACCCTGAAGTGGACCGGGGCCACGGGGTCCAGCGTCACACTGTGGATCAATGGCACCCCGAAGACCGTCCCCAATACCGGCAGCTTCGTGAACAAGTTCAAGGGCGGAGCAACCACAAGCTACAAGGTCTGCGATGCTGCCGCATGCTCCAACGCCGTGAGTGTGGTGACCTGAGCCGAACACGAACCGGTGGCCCGGATTCTTTGCGAATCCGGGCCACCGGCACGATCAGGCTGAGTTACTTTGCCCGGACCGGCACGATCCGTTTGACGGCCATGCCGAGCGCCACGAGGGCGAAGGCTGCAAGCGCGAACCAAAAGAGGTCACCGGCCCCGGTTGCGGCGAGGGTTCCGGCACCGACACCGGCTGCTGCGGGAGCTGCTGGGTTGCTGTACATAAAGTGTTACCAAGCTTTCTTTTTGTTGAGTGCTACATCCACGTAAGCCTTCGCGTGGACTACCTGAAGGAACAGGTCGATCAGAAGTTCGTACATCGTTGCGGCGGCGAGCATGTACTTCCAGCCACGCAGCCGCACAGTCACTACCCGTTCGATCACGAAGACACCGGTCACGGCCATCCAGAAGGGCTGAATGTGCAGCCCTTCTCCCGTGCCCAGTGCAAAAGCCACCGTTCCGAAGTAGGCCAACGACACCACAATGCCTGTCACGGAGAGCGCCTGCCTCCCCCAGTACGGCCGGGTCACCCTGGTCCAGCCGTACTGGACACAGTTCTCCACGGCTCCGCGCTTCCATCTCAGCCGCTGTGCCCAGAGCTCACGCCAGGTCGGCATGATTTCGGTGACGAGCGTGCAGTCGGCCGGCGATTTGATGCGGTAGTTGAGGGTCAGCAGCGCGAAGGACAACTCGTTGTCCTCGGTCAGGACGGAGGTGTCGTAAACGCCTCCCCTGCAGTTACCCGGCGGCAGCGTGCCGTCAAGCCGGGCTTCGATGACATCCTCCAAGGTCCGGACGCGGAAGAGCGCGGCCGTTCCGGTCACCACAAGGCACTTGCCGTGAAGCCGCTTCACGTCCCGGGCGTAGCGTGCGTACTCATTACGCTGAAGGTGACCCACGAATCCGCCGCCGTCGGCGCCGCGGAAGACGCCGCCCACGGCGCCAAGCCGCCTGTCGGCACGCAGGTGAGCGGTTGCCCGCTCGATGAAGTCATGGCTCAACTGCGAATCCGCGTCCTGGACGAGGATCATGTCTTCCGGATTCGCGCCCGGCAGTAGGCCCTCCAGCGCAAAATTCAAGGCGCCGGCTTTTTTATCTGTGTTTCCCACCGTGCGGATGACCTCTGCGCCGAGCGCCAGTGCGATTTCCCCGGTGGCATCGGTGCATTTGTCGGCAACCACCACCACCCTGTCCGGCGGCTGAGTCTGGGATTTGAGGGATTCGAGCGTGTCAGAAATACCTGCAGCTTCATTATGCGCAGGGATAATAACTGTAATCACAGGAGTTCGGCACCCGCAGTCCCGGGAACAGAATTCACATAGTCACGCACAGGCTCCGCAGCTCCCCACTGAATTAGTCAACTGATTGTTGACTTTGAGTTTTTCAACGGGAACGCAAGCAGGCGGAAAGTATTCGAAAAGGAATCCGCAATCTTCCGTCAAGGAAACTCACACTCAACGGGACCTCAATGTTGCGCCCGCAATTAAGCGGAGTTACTCAATGCGGGAACCTGCCGGCAAGGGGACTTTCGGCTCTTCCCGTCCGGGAGTTCAGGAGTGAACGTTGAACGCATGCGGGAACCACCGACAGGGCGCCCGGGCGCCGAAGCCGATGACCGGCCGGACCGGAACAATGACGATCCCTTCCTCCGGTATGCCGGCCGCTTCGACCGGGCGCTGAGGGACGTCCCGGATGCGCTCCGTTCCTCCCGCACCCCTCCCGCCGGAGTAGCCCGCACGTTGGGACTGCCCGCGGCGGCCGTCGAAGGACCCGCATCGTTCTTCGCTGATTTCTCCGCGCCCCGCGGAGCCCGGCACGTCCGGGTGTGTTCCGCCGCCGCCTGCTTCGCGGCAACCGGCGGCGCGCACGTCCCCGAAGTGGAGGCTGCCCTCGGGGTGCCGTCCGGCAGCAAAAGCCCGGACGGCACCGTTTCGCTCCAGGCAGTGCGCTGCCTGGGCTACTGCTTCGCCGGACCCGCGGCCCTCGTCGGTGACGAGGCTTGCGCCGGCCCCGACCTCGCAGCACAGCTGCTTGGCTCGTCCCCGCGGACGGACCCTCCCATCCCGGTCTACAACGACAGCCCAGTCCCCGTGGTGACCGCCGGACTGCTCGGAGCGTCGCCCCCGTGGTCGGTTTGGCCGGACGTGGCCGCCTCAGCAACCCCAGAGGACATTCTGCTCAGGGTTGAAGCCGCACAGCTGAGAGGGCGGGGCGGGGCCGGGTTCCGCGCGGCCGCCAAATGGCGGGCCGCCCTTGACCACCCTGCACCACGCGTGGTCGTGGCCAATGGCGATGAAGGCGACCCTGGTTCCTATGCGGACCGCCTGCTCATGGAACAGGACGCGCACCGCGTGCTCGAGGGGCTGGTCCTGGCCTGCTTCGCCGTCGGTGCAACCACCGGCATCGTATTTGTACGCTCCGAGTATCCGCTCGCCGCCGCCCGGCTCCGCAATGCGCTGCACGAGGCACGACGAGCCGGGCATCTCGGCCCGGACATTGCAGGCAGCGGCTTCAGCCTGGAAGTGCGCGTTGCCGAAGGCGCAGGGTCCTACGTCTCCGGCGAGGAGACGGCCCTGCTCAACGGGTTGGCCGGGCTGCGCGGCGTCGTGCGGCCCCGGCCTCCGTTCCCCACGGAGCGCGGGTTCCATGGCCGGCCCACGGTGGTCAACAACGTCGAAACGCTGTGCGCGGTCCCGTGGATCGTGCAGCACGGCGGTCCGGCCTATGCGGCGCTGGGAACCTCGGATGAGGCCGGCACCGTGATCGCCTGCCTGTCCGAACGGTTCCTCCGGCCCGGAGCCTACGAGGTGGAGATCGGGACCCCGGTGAGACGGATCGTGGAGGAACTCGGCGGCGGGCTTCGCGGCGGGGCGACACTGCGCGCCATTCAGATCGGCGGCCCGCTGGGCGGTTTCCTTGGGCCCGATGACCTTGACGTGCCGCTGAGCGACACAGCATTGGCACGGCATGGGGCAGCCCTCGGCCACGCGGGAATCGTCGCCTTCGATGACAGGCTCAGTGGTGAGCAGGTGCTGCGGAACCTGTGGGACTTTGCCGCAGCCGAGAGCTGCGGACAATGCTCGCCCTGCCGGGTGGGAACGTGGCGGGGACGCGCCTTGGCGGAGCTCCCGGACGCCCCGGATGTCGGCAGCGAACGCGGCGATGTGCTGCGCACGATGGCGGCGGGCAGCCTGTGCGCCTTCGGCCGCCGGGTACCTGCCGCGGTCCGCAGCCTTGTCCGCGTTTACGGGCTTGCCGGGTGGCCGTCATGAAACTTCTGGTCGACGGCCGCCAGGTTGATGTCCCGCCCGGAGCCACGCTGCTCGACGCGGTGCGGGCAGCCGGCCTGGCCCTCCCGACGCTGTGCCATGATGACCGGCTCACCACGGCAGCCTCGTGCCGGACGTGCCTGGTTGACGTCACCGGCCGCGGCGTTGCTGCCGCCTGCAGCACCCCAGCCGAGGAGGGGCTGCGCATCGCGGTCGAGGCGTCCCGGCCCGTCCGCCGCGACGCGCTGGCGGCCATCGTGGCGGGGTTGCCGGCCCGCGCGCTGGAAGTCCCCGCAGACCGCAGCGAACTGGTCCGGCAATGCGTCGAGTACGGGGTGGTGGCTCCGGCGGGTTCCGTGGAATTTCCAGCGCGCGGAGCCGACCACTCCCACCCCTACGTCAAGCTCGACCGTGACCTCTGCATTGCCTGCGGTCGGTGCGTCCGCGCCTGCGCGGAAATCCAGGGCACGTTCGCCCTGACGCTGGTGGGCCGCGGCGCCGGCACGGTGGTGGCACCCGGGACGGGAGGTCCTTGGGTGGAATCCGATTGCGTCTCCTGCGGGGCCTGCGTGGACACGTGCCCCACCAGTGCATTGTCCGAGCCCGGGCTGCTGAATCTCCTGCCGATCGAACGCCAGACCCTGACCACATGCGGCTATTGCGGAGTGGGCTGCAGCCTCGAGGTCTCCACCCGCGACAACGAAATAATGACTGTACGGCCCGCCCGCGAGGGGTCGGTGAACCGGGGCCATGCCTGCGTCAAAGGACGGTTTTCCCATGGATTCCTCGGATCGGTTGAGCGCCTGACCACCCCGCTGATCCGCAGGAACGGCAGCCTCGCACCGGCAACCTGGGAGGAGGCCACCGCCTACGTTGCTGCACGGCTCGGCACGGTCCGGGACACGGCCCCGGACGGATTTGCCCTCATCTCCTCTGCCCGGGCCACCAACGAGGAGAACTACCTGGCCCAGAAGTTCGCCCGGGCCCTCATGGGTACGAACAACGTGGACAACTGCTCCCGGCTCTGTCATTCCCCTTCAGCCGCCGGCTTGACGGCCTCGTTCGGCCTGTCCGGCGGAACAAACCCATTCGACGACCTGGACCGGTGTGACGCGGTCCTCCTGGTCGGCGCCAACCCGACGGCCGCCCACCCGGTGGTGGGATCCCGCATCTTCCAGCGGGTCATGGACGGCGCCCGCCTGGTGGTGGTCGATCCCCGTCGCACCTTCCTGGCCCGGCACGCGGACGTCCACCTGAGGCCCAGGCCGGGCACCAACGTGGCCGTGTTCAACGGACTGGCGCACGTCCTGGTCCGTGAGGGGTTGGTGGACGAGGCGTTCCTTGCGGCCAGCACCAGCGGCTACGAGGAATTGTCCGGGATGCTCCACGACTACCCTCCGGACCGGGTGGCCCGAATCTCCGGCGTCCCGGCAGACGATCTGGTGCGGGCCGCCGTCGTGTACGGTCAGGCACTGGCTCCCGCCATTTTCTACGGCCTTGGCGTAACCGAACACCGGCACGGCACGGACGGGGTGCGGACGCTGTCCAACCTGGCAATCCTTCGCGGCGCCGTGGGGCCGGGCATCGGCGGAGGGGTGAACCCGCTCCGCGGGCAGAACAACGTTCAGGGCGCCTCGGACATGGGCGCCCTGCCCGACCTGCTGCCCGGTTACCAGAAAGTCCTGGATCCGTCGGCCCGGTCCCGGTGCGCCGCGGCCTGGCAGTCCGAGGTGCCGCCGCAGCCTGGCCTTCGCATCCCCCAGATGTTCGCTGCCGCCCGTGCCGGGGCGTTGAAGGCGCTGTGGATCATCGGAGAGGATGTGCTCACCACCGACCCGGACAGCACATCGGTGCGGGCGGCCCTGGAGTCCTGTCCGCTGGTGATCTGCAACGATTTGTTCCTCTCCGCGACGGCCGCCGCCGCGGACGTCGTCTTCCCGGTGGCCGCGTGGCTCGAGAAGGATGGCACGTTCGTCAATTTCGACAGGCGCTTTCAGCGGGTGCGGGCCGCCGTCGTACCGCCTGCAGGCGTCCGCACCGACTTCGCCGTGCTCCACGCAGTCGCCGCCGGCATGGACGCTGATCTTGGCTGCGCCACACCGGCGGAAGCGCTGGCGGAATGCGCCGCGGTGGCCCCGCTGTTCGGTGGCATCTCCCACCCGAGGCTGGACCGGGACGGTCCCCTGCACTGGCCGTGCGGATCCGTCGATTCCCCCGGCACTCCGCGGCTCTACGAGGATCATTTCGCCACACCGGATGGTTTGGCGCGCCTGGCCGCCAGGCCGTACCTGCCGCCGGGCGAGCAATGTGATCAGGACTTCCCGTTCCTGCTCATCACCGGGCGCCGGGCGGAGCACTACAACTCAGGCAGCATGACGCGCCGTACGGACAACAGCACCCTGTTGCCCCGGGAGACGATCGACATCGAGCCCGGGGACGCCGCGGCCCTGGGGCTGGTCGAGGGAGGCGCCGTCAGGCTGAGCAGCCGCCACGGCACAGCCGTCCTGCCAGCGCGGATCACGGACGAGGTGGAACCCGGCCAGGTGTTCGCGGGCTTCCATTTCCCCGGCGCCGCGGTCAACAACCTCACCTCACCCGTTGAGGACGAGGTCACGGGATGCCCCGAGTACAAGCTGACCGCCGTCCGGCTGTCCGGTCCCGGCTGACGCATTTGCCAAGGGGCAGAGCCTTCGCTGGGCCCTCCCGCGACGACGGGTCTTTGTCCCCTGTTAGTTGTTTTCCGGCAGGTATGTACTGAAAGTACACCCGCCCCAGCGCGGGCCATCCCTGACATTAGTTTGGAGAAAGCCATGTCTGATCTGCTTAAATGGTCGCCGCGCGCGGCTTCCCGATGGACCTCACCGTTCGACGCTTTGCTGAGGTCTCCCCTGGAGTTCATGGACTCCCTGGACCGCATGTTTGAATCGACGGCCGGAACCTCTCCGATCCGCGTCGAGGAGTTCGTTGACGGCAAGACCCTGGTGGTACGGGCTGAGATGCCAGGAGTTGATCCCGACAAAGACGTGGAGATCACCATCGTTGACGGCACCTTGCGCATCCACGCCGAACGCCAGGAAAAGGAAGAGCACAAGGACAAGAACCGCTATCGGTCAGAATTCCGCTACGGATCCTTCAGCCGCAGCATCCCCCTGCCCGAGGGCGTGAAGGAAGATGACATCAAGGCCTCCTACACCGACGGCGTCCTTGAAGTCCGCACACCACTGCCGGAAGAAGCCGCAGCCCAGGCCGAGGCTCCCAAGAAACTTCCGATCAGCCGCGGCTAGGGCCGGGTCCGACCACCATTCGCAGGATGGGCTGCCGGCGCCGGAACCGGCGGCCCCGCGACGGCACGCCCCGTCAACACCAAAGGACTCAAAGCCCGTAGACTAGACGGCATTATGGATGACCCTCCTTCACATATGCCCAAGCCCCTCCACCTTCTGACCGGTTCACCGGCCACCACGGGAGAGGGGCGCCCGAATGTATGAATGGATCATGCTCGGTATCGGCCTTGTCCTCACGGTGGGTACCGGCTTCTTCGTAGCGTCCGAGTTCGCGCTGGTCAACCTTGACCGCAACGACCTTGAAGCCCGCCAGGCCCGCGGCGAGAAACGCCTTGCGCCCACCATCAAGGCCCTCAAGATCACCTCGACGCATCTCTCCGGAGCCCAGCTCGGCATTACGCTGACCACGCTCCTCACCGGCTACACCTTTGAACCGGCCATCAGCAAAATGCTCAGCGGCCCGTTGCTGGCCGCAGGCCTGCCTGAGTCCGTGGTGCCGGGGATCGGCGCCGTGGCGGGGATCTTCCTGGCCACCATTTTCTCGATGGTGATTGGCGAACTCGTCCCGAAGAACTTCGCGCTGGCCCTTCCGTTGGCCACCGCCAAGATCGTGGTCCCCTTCCAGGCCCTGTTCACCGCCGTCTTCAAGCCCGTCATCCTGCTGTTCAACAACACTGCCAACGGCATCATCAGGTCGTTTGGCATCGAGCCGAAAGAGGAGCTTTCCGGCGCGCGCAGCGCCGAGGAACTCAGCTCGCTGGTGCGGCGGTCCGCGCTGGAAGGCGTGCTCGACGTCGACCATGCCGTCTTGTTGCACCGCACCCTCCGCTTCTCTGAGCACTCCGCTGCCGACGTCATGACGCCCCGCGTCCGGATGACGGCGGTGAATGCCGACGACACGGCGGAGCAGATCGTCACCCTGGCCACGTCCACCGGCTACTCGCGTTTTCCGGTGATCGGACGGGACCGCGACGACGTCCTGGGGGTCCTGCACGTCAAGCAGGCGTTCGCTGTTGCCTTGGAAGAACGTGCCAATGTGACCGCCGCGAGCCTCATGATCGACCCGCTGCGGGTCCCCGAATCCATGGGCGTGGACACGCTGCTGGTCCTGCTCCGCAGGCAGGGCCTCCAGGTGGCCATCGTGTCCGACGAGCACGGCGGAACGGCCGGCATCGTCACCCTCGAAGACCTGGTGGAGGAGATCGTGGGCGAACTCGAGGACGAACACGACCGCGCACGCGTGGGTGTGGTCCGGATCGGCCGCGCCATCACATTCGACGCCTCGCTGCGCCCGGACGAACTGCTGGACCGGACAGGGATTGAAGTGCCCGACGGCGAGGAGTACGACACCATCGCGGGTTTCGTCACCGACCAGCTGGACCGGATCCCCGAGCTCGGCGACGAAGTCACCGTGGATGGCGGAACGCTGCGCGTGGAACGCGTGGTGGGAACCCACGTGGAGCGCCTCCGCTTCACGCCGGACGAATCACAGGAAGCACCCCAGAGCCCGCATGACCGCATCATCGACACCCTCACCTCGGAGCTGACCCATGAGTGAATACCTTCCCGGCATCATCTGGCTGGTGGTGCTCCTGGTGGTCAACGCCTTCTTCGTCGGGGCCGAGTTCGCTGTCATCTCCGCCCGCCGGTCGCAGGTCGAGCCCAAGGCCGAGGCCGGCAGCAAGGCCGCGAAGACCACGCTGTGGGCCATGGAGCATGCCACGCTGATGCTGGCCACCAGCCAGCTGGGCATCACCGTGTGCTCGCTCGTGATCCTGAACGTTTCCGAACCCGCCATCCACCACCTGCTGGAAATCCCCCTGGGCCTGACCTCGCTCTCCGGCGAAGCGATCGGGATCATCGCCTTCGTGGCCGCGCTGTTGCTGGTGACCTTCCTGCACGTGGTCATCGGTGAAATGGTGCCCAAGAACATCTCGTTCTCCGTTCCCACCCGGGCCGCGCTCATCCTTGCCCCGCCGCTGGTGATGGTGTCACGCTTGTTCAAGCCGGTGATCTGGACCCTTAACGGGATCGCAAACTCCATCCTGCGGCTCTTCAAGGTCCAGCCCAAGGATGAGGCTACCAGCGCCTACACCCTGGACGAGGTGGCCAACATCGTGGAGCAGTCCACCCGGGACGGCATGCTCACGGACACCACCGGCACGCTGAACGCAGCGTTCGAATTCACCGCCAAGACCGTGGCGGACGTGGAAGTGCCGATCAGCGAGATGGTGCTCCTGCCGGCCTCGTCGACGCCGGCGGACATCCAGAGCGCGGTGGCCCGGCACGGGTTCTCCCGCTACATCCTGACGGACGACGACGGCGTGCCCTCCGGCTATCTGCACCTCAAGGACGTCATGGACCTGACGTCCCCGGAAAAATTCGCCAGGCCCGTGCCGGCCAAGAGAATCCGACGGCTCGCCTCCGCGTTCAGCGGCAGCGACCTCGAGGACGCGCTGGCCACCATGCGCCGCACCGGCGCCCACGTGGCCCGGGTCTTCGACGCGGACGGGAAGACCACCGGCGTCCTCTTCCTGGAGGACATCATCGAAGAGCTGGTGGGCGAAGTGCAGGACGCCACGAGCGCCTAGCCGCGCCCGTGGAAGAGTGACCGCGTGCCGAAACCGGCTGTGCCGGAGCGGAGGCTTATGCTCGGCGCATGCATGAGCTGAGCAACCGCGTACCGGGGCAGGAAGTCATCGCCAAGCTTCTGGACGTCCAGGGACAAGAGGCCGACCGTTCACTGTTGGGACGGATATTCGGCGCCGATCCGCTCAGCGCCGAGGCCCGCCCTTGGTACCGGGGTGCCCTTGGCGAAGTGGCGGTGGGAAGGTTGCTCGCCGGGCTTGGCCCCGAATGGACCGTCCTCCACGCTATTCCTGTGGGCGCGGGAACCTCAGATATCGACCACGTGCTGATCGGTCCGGCCGGGGTTTTCACTGTCAATACCAAGAACCATTCCGACCAATCTGTGTGGGTCGCGGGGCGGACGCTTATGGTGGCAGGGCAGCGGCAGCGTCACATACCCAATGCAGCACATGAGGCAGCCCGGGCGGGCAAGCTGTTAAGCGCGGCGTCCGGCATCCCGGTGGAGGTTAGCGGGGTGGTGGTGATCATTGCACCCAAGAACCTGACCATCAAGAAAGCACCTGAAGGCGCCCAGGTGCTGTCTGACCGGCAGATACTGCGCTGGCTCCGTGGGCTGCGACCGGCGCTGAGCGCCGATCAGGTTTTCAGGATTGCGTCAGCAGCCCGGCTGCCTCGAACGTGGCATCGGAATCCCGGGCTTCAAGCAGATCCAGTTGAACTGCAGGACCGCTTCGACGCTCTCCGGGACCACGTGGACCGGGCGCGGCGGCGGCGCATGTTGTGGGTGCTCGCCGCCTTCGTCGGCCTTTTCTCCATGATCTTCCTCAGCCCGCTCTTCTAGCGCCCGTGTTGCGCGATCAGTTCCCTGCTGAGTTCGCGAATCCCGGGCAGTTCGGCCGAAAGTCCGGCCAGCACGACGGCGGCATCGGCCGTCTGGGAAGGTGACGCACTGTCCGCGAGCCCGTCAGCGCGAAGGTTGATCAGGGACTCAACCAGGCGGAATGCCAGCTCACCGAGCGGCGCGCTGCCGGGACCGCCGGCCGCCGGAAGGAGCTCCTCCACCTTTTGGCCCAGGTCCTGGTACCGCTGCCGCAGCTCCCGCCTGTCCGCCATGAACGGCTCGAAACGCTCGGCGCGCGCTTCCGGCAGGTGGTACAGGATGCCGAGGTTCCACCGTGCACTGCACAGCAGGCCGCCGTCATAGAGCGCGACTGAATGGAGCGCCGCGGCCGCCGCCACTGCACCGGCCGGGCGGGGAGCTGCGCAGACGGCCCTCGCGAAGTCCAGGCCACCGGCCACGGTGCCCTTCAGCAGCTCGCCGAGGATGTCATCCTTGGTGCCGAAGTGATGGTAGAGCGACGACTGGCGCATGCCCACGGCATCGGCGATCGCCCTCGTGGAAGTGTTCGCGAAGCCCTGGCCCGTAAAGAGTTCGGCGGCCGCATCGAGGATTTCGTCCCGGGCGGTGGCCCCCGGGCGCACTGGCTGCTGCTTGCGGGGTCGTCCCGGTCCGGCTGAAGTCACCCCACATTCTTACACCGCAGGCGGCTGCCGGATGCCCTGCCGTTGGACGCCGGGGTAACGGTGAGTTTTTGTTCACCGAACCGAAACACCTCGAAATCCAGCTTTTACACGGGCGAAACGGAACGGGGACACTGCGCTGGAAAACTATCAAGTGACCGGTATTTCGGGAGGGGCCCATCCAGTGGCTACCCAGATGTGGTCACCAGCCCCCGTTCCAGACACGGAGAAACCGATGACTTCCACCATTTCGACGGCGTCCGCCCACGCAGACGATGCAGACCTGACCTCGCTCGGCTACCAGCCGTCCTTGCACCGCAAACTTGGCCGCTACGCTTCCTTCGCCGCAGGATTCTCGTTCGTTTCCATCCTGACCACGATCTTCCAGCTCTTTGCCTTCGGGTACTCCTTTGCCGGACCCGCGTTCTTCTGGACCTGGCCGGTGGTGCTGGTCGGCCAGCTGCTCGTTGCCCTGAACTTCGCCGAACTCGCCGCCCGCTACCCTCTGTCCGGCGCCGTCTACCAGTGGTCCCGCCGCATGGGCGGCGAAGTGGTGGGCTGGTTCGCGGGCTGGTTCATGGCGATCGCCCAGGTTGTCACTGCGGCCGCGGCCGCCATCGCACTCCAGGTGGTCCTCCCGCAGCTGTGGGACGGCTTCCAGATTGTCGGCGGCGATCCCGCATTGGCCACCGTCACCGGCGCCGCCAACGCCGTAGTCCTCGGGGCCGCACTCCTCGTGGTCACCACGGTGATCAACTGCCTGGGCGTCAAGCTCATGTCGCACGTCAACTCCATCGGCGTGACCTGCGAAATCGTCGGCGTCGCCGCCGTCATCCTCGCCCTGATTTCCGCCGCCCAGCGCGGACCCGAGGTAGTGGCGGACGTCAGCGTGGTGGCCGGCTCGGACCTCGGGGCCGTGGGCGCGTTCCTCGTCTCCGGCCTCATGGCCGCCTACGTCATGGTCGGTTTCAACTCCGCCGGGGAGCTCTCGGAAGAGACGAAAGACCCGCGCCGGACCGCACCCCGCACCATCCTTTCGGCCCTGGTCATTTCCGGTATCGGCGGCGGACTCATGATCATCACCGCACTCATGGCCGCCCCCAGCCTCGACGACGGACGCCTCGCCGCAGAGGGCCTGCCCTATGTGCTCACCGCCGTCCTGGGAACCTTCTGGGGCAAGGTCCTCCTGGTGGATGTCGCCGTCGCGATCTTCGTCTGCACCCTGGCCATCCAGACGGCGGGATCCCGCCTGGTGTTCTCGATGGCCCGCGACGGCAAACTGCCCGCCTCCGCGCTTCTGTCCTCGGTCCACCCGGAGCGCGGCACGCCGATGTGGCCGTCCATCGCCATCGGCGGCCTCGCCGTCGGCGTCCTCGCCATCAACATCGGCAACGCCGCCCTGTTCACCACGCTCTGCAGCGTCTGCATCGTCATGGTGTACCTGGCATACCTCCTGGTCACTGTTCCTCAGCTGCTCAGCCGCCTGCGCGGAGACTGGGACCGGGTGGGCCAGACCATGCCGGCGGGACTGTTCTCGCTGGGACGCTGGGGGCTCCCCGTCAACATCCTGGCCGTTCTCTACGGCGCCGTGATGGTGGTAAATCTCGCCTGGCCGCGTCCCGAGGTCTACGACCCCAGCGGCGAAAACGGACTCCTGCTGTTCTCCGCACCCCTCATGGTCGGGGCCGTGCTGCTCCTGGGTATCTGGGTGCGCAGCCGCAAGCCCGCCGACATGCCCGCAGCCTAGGCACCCACGACTGATGCCCACCGCCACAGCCCCCCACCGCCAAGGAATGACTGACATGACACAGACCCTCGAATCCGCTCAGCCCGCCGCCGGAACCGCCCCTGCCGGGACCGCCACCACGGCCGGTGCGCGCGCGCACGCCCGGGCCCAGCACGGACGGACTGCCGCCACCATGATCCACGTGCCTGCGGCCGAAGCACCCGAACGCCTCACGGCGGGCCTGCCGGCGGGAGCCGCCGCCTCACTCACTTGGGCAGAATCGCTCGCGTTCGGGCGGTACACCCACCTGGAACTGGCCCGCGGAACCAGGATCCGCCTGACCGATATCGACGGCGACGCCTGCGTCCACGCCGTGCTCTTCCGGGCCGGTGCGAGCCACGAGCGGATTAACGTCGCGGACACCGTGAAGGTCCCGTGGCAGGCCTATCTCGGGCCGGGCCATCCGCTGCTCTCCGATGCCGGCCGGTTGATGGCGAGCCTCGTGGCCGATTCCTCCGGCAGGCATGACGCCCTCACCGGAACCACCAGCCTCGCGGGCAACCAGGCCAAATACGGTTCAGGCTCCGCGCACAGCGCCTCGCCCGCGGGCCGCGAACTGCTGACCCTCGGCGCCCTCAAGCACGGCATCAGCCAGCGGGAAGTGCCGCCGTCGATCTCCTTCTTCAAGGGCACCGCCGTGGACGCGGACGGCACCATCCGGTTCACCGGCGGCGCCGGTGCCGGCACCGCCGTCGAACTCCTCCTGCACATGGACGCTGTCCTGGTGCTGGCCAACACGGCCCACCCGCTGGACCCGCGTCCGGACTTCACCGGAAGCACTGTGGACATCGTTGCGTGGCGGGCGCCCGAAGGCCTCGCGGCCCTTGCCACCGGCAACCTTGGATTTGCCCCCGGCCCCGAGCACCTGCTTGCCCTCCAGAACACTGAACTCGACTTCACCGCAAGGACTTCCGCATGAACACCAGCACGCTCGCTTTCCAGCCTGACGCCGCAGCCGCCGCCCTGCTCCCGGGACACGTCGTCCTCGACGAATACGTCGAAGCCCGCGGTCCGTGGTCCGCCGTGGTGGAAGCCGGGGACGTCCTCACCATCGTGGACCTTGAAGGCAACCAGGCCGTGGACTGCCTCCTCTACGCGGCAAGTGACACCGCCACGCGCTACTCCGCCGCCGCAACCATCGCCGCGCAGCGCTCCATCGTCCTCACCACCGGATCCGTGCTGCGGGCGGACAGCGGCGAAGCCCTCATGACGGTTGTGGCCGATGAAGTCGGTGTCCACGACACCATCGGCGGCGCCTGCTCACAGGAATCGAACACCCTGCGCTACGGCCAGCACACGCACGAACAGCATGCCTGCGTGGAGAACTTCCTCATCGAAGGCTCCAAATGGGGCCTCGGAAAGCGGGACCTCGTCTCCAACATCAACTGGTTCATGAACGTACCCGTGGACCCCGACGGTGCGCTCGGCATCGTGGACGGGCTCTCCGCTCCCGGCAAACGCGTGGCACTCCGCGCCGAGGCGGACACCCTGGTCCTCGTCTCGAACTGCCCCCAGATCAACAACCCGTGCAACGGCTTCAACCCCACGCCCGTGCGCATGATCGTAACCCGTCCGGAGGCATCCTGATGAACCGCTTCGACACCCTGCTCATC
Organism: Arthrobacter sp. FB24; assembly: GCF_000196235.1. Classification (NCBI taxonomy): domain Bacteria; kingdom Bacillati; phylum Actinomycetota; class Actinomycetes; order Micrococcales; family Micrococcaceae; genus Arthrobacter; species Arthrobacter sp. FB24. The sequence continues at coordinate 4,123,934 of NC_008541.1, forward strand.
GCCAACCGCGGCGAGATCGCCTGCCGGATCATCGAATCGGCCCGGAAGGCCGGCCTGCGCACCGTGGCCGTATTCTCCGAGGCGGATCGCGGCGCCAAGCATGTGCGCCTCGCCGATGAGGCCGTCCTGCTGGGGCCGGCACCCGCCAAAAAGTCCTACCTCCGGGTCGACGCCATCCTGGCCGCAGCTGCAGCCACCGGCGCCGGCGCCATCCACCCCGGCTACGGCTTCCTGTCCGAGGACGCCGGGTTCGCCGAGGCCGTGGAAGCCGCCGGGCTCGTCTTCGTTGGCCCCACTCCGGAACAGCTGCGGATCTTCGGCACCAAGCACACCGCCCGGGACGCCGCCCAGCGCGCCGGAGTGCCCATGATCGCCGGCTCGGGACTGCTCGAGGACCTCGATGCAGCCATCACGGCCTCCGCCACGATCGACTTCCCGCTGATGCTCAAGGCCACCGGCGGAGGCGGCGGCATCGGCATGGCCGTATGCCGCACCGAAGCCGAACTGGCAGAGAACTACGCCCGGGTGGCCCGGCTCGCCAGCTCGAGCTTCGGCACGGCCGGCGTCTTCGCCGAGCGCTACATCGAACACGCCCGCCACGTCGAGGTACAGATTTTCGGCGACGGCGAAGGCCGCGTGGTCAGCCTCGGGGACCGCGACTGCTCCCTTCAGCGCCGGCACCAGAAGGTACTCGAAGAAGCGCCCGCGCCGGACCTGCCGGCGGGGCTCCGCGAGGAACTGCACCGCAGCTCCCGTGCACTCTGCGCCTCCGTGGGCTACCGCTCCGCCGGCACCGTGGAATTCGTCTACGACCCCGTCCGGCAGGAAGCATCCTTCCTCGAAGTCAACGCCCGCCTCCAGGTGGAGCACCCGGTCACGGAAGCCGTGACCGGCGTCGACCTGGTGGAATGGATGCTCAACCTCGCCCAGAGCCGGCCCGTGCTGGACGGCCTCCCGGACAGCCTTCCGGTGACCGGCCACGCCGTCGAAGCACGGATCTACGCCGAAGACCCGGCCCGCAACTTCCAGCCCAGTGCCGGAACCGTCACCAACGCCCAGTACCCGGGCTCCGACGTCGTCCGCGTTGACGCCTGGGTGGAAACCGGCAGCGAAGTGTCCACCAACTACGACCCCCTCCTGGGCAAGATCATCTCCTTCGGCGCCAGCCGGGACGAGGCCCTCGACTCGCTGTCAGACGCCCTCGCGCAAACCCGGATGGACGGCATCGAAACCAACCTCGGCATGCTGCGCTCCGTCACCGGGCTGGACGTGGTCCGCACCTCCACGCACTCCACCAGCACGCTGGACAGCGTAGGCGACCCCGAACCCCGCATCACGGTGGAGCGCCCCGGCCTGCAAACCAGCGTGCAGGACTGGCCCGGACGGACCGGCCTCTGGCAGGTGGGCGTGCCGCCGAGCGGCCCCATGGACGACCTGTCCTTCCGGCTGGGCAACGTGGCCCTGGGCAACCCCGAGGGGGCGCCCGGACTCGAGTTCACCATGGCGGGCCCGGCGCTCCGCGTCACCCACGCCACCACCGTCTGCGTCACCGGCGCCGAGGTGACCGTCACCGTCAACGGACAGACTGTTCCGGCCTGGGAACCCGTCACGGTCCCCGCTGGCGGCGTGCTCGACGTCGGTTCGGCCGAGGGTGCCGGACTGCGCGGCTACATCCTCTTCGAGGGCGGCCTGGACATCCCGAAATACCTCGGCAGCGCCTCCACCTTCACCCTCGGCCAGTTTGGCGGCCACGGCGGCCGCGTGCTCCGCGCCGGCGATGTGCTCCGCACCGTGGCCGGGGCGGCACCCGATACTGTGCCGGCCCCGGTCCCTGTCGGAAGCCGCCCGGCGCTGACCACTCAGTGGGAGCTCATGGTGGTGGAAGGACCGCACGGCGCCCCGGAGTTCTTCCAGCGTGAGGACATCAATGACCTCTTCGCCGCGTCCTACGAGGTGCACTTCAACTCTGCAAGGACCGGCGTCCGGCTCATCGGCCCGAAGCCGCGCTGGGCACGCAACGACGGCGGCGAGGCCGGCCTGCACCCCTCCAACATCCACGACACCGCCTACTCGGTGGGCGCCCTGGACTTCACCGGGGACACGCCCATCTTGCTCGGCCCGGACGGGCCCAGCCTCGGCGGATTCGTCTGCCCGGTCACCGTGGTGACCGGCGAGCGCTGGAAGCTCGGCCAGCTCCGGCCCGGCGACACGGTCCGCTTCATTCCGGTGAAGACCGTCCAGGCACCGTCCGCCAAAGAGCTCGGTCCGGCCCGGCAGCAGCTGATCCTCCCCGGTGGAAGCCCTGCAAGCGGCAGGGTCCGGACGGACGTCCCTGCCGCCGTCGGGCGTTCCGGTTCAGCCGGCGACGGCGACGACGGCGTGCTCGGCCGCGTGCCGGGAGGCGACGGCCGCCCGGCCGTGACGTACCGCCGTTCCGGCGACGACAACCTGCTCGTGGAATACGGTGACATGGTGCTTGACCTCGGCCTCCGCGCCCGGGTCCACGCCCTGCACCAGGAGCTTGAGAAGCTGCGGATTCCCGGCATCGTGGACCTGACACCCGGCATCCGGTCGCTCCAGGTCAAGGCTGACCCGTCGGTCCTCCCCACCGCGCGCCTGCTGGGCATCGTGCGGGAGATCGAAACTGCGCTCCCTGCCAGCTCGGAGCTCGTGGTTCCGAGCCGCACCGTCAGGCTTCCGCTGTCCTGGGACGACCCTGCCACGCGTGAGGCAATCGAGCGGTACATGGCGGGCGTGCGGGACGACGCTCCCTGGTGCCCGTGGAACATCGAGTTCATCCGCCGCATCAACGGGCTGGACTCCGTGAATGACGTCTTCGACACTGTCTTCAACGCGGACTACCTCGTGCTGGGGCTGGGCGACGTCTACCTCGGCGCTCCCGTCGCCACGCCACTGGATCCGCGGCACCGCCTGGTCACCACGAAATACAACCCCGCCAGGACCTGGACCCCGGAAAACGCCGTGGGCATCGGCGGCGCGTACATGTGCATCTACGGCATGGAGGGTCCGGGCGGCTACCAGTTCGTCGGCCGCACCACGCAGGTCTGGTCCCGGCACGCCACCGCCGCGCCGTTCGAGCCCGGTTCGCCGTGGCTGCTGAGGTTCTTCGACCGGATCTCCTGGTACCCGGTCAGCCCGGAGGAACTCCTGGATATGCGGGCGGACATGGCGGCCGGCCGGGGCCGGGGCGTGGACATTGAGGACGGAACCTTCTCGCTGGCCGAACACGAGGACTTCCTCGAGGAAAACAGCGACTCGATCGCCGCTTTCCGGGCACGGCAGGAGAAAGCCTTCGCCATCGAACGCACGGCCTGGGAAGACGCCGGCGAGTTCGACCGCGCGGAAAAGGCTGTCGCCGTCGTCCCGCCTTCAGAGGAAGTGGTGGTTCCCGACGGCGGAACCCTGGTCAGCTCGCCGTTCGCGGCGAGCGTCTGGAAGGTGGACGTGGCGCCCGGAGACAAGGTGGTGGCTGGCCAGCCGCTGGTCTCCATCGAAGCCATGAAAATGGAAACCGTGCTCACCGCACCCGGCGACGGGATTGTGCACCGCGTCCTGCCCACCGCCGGATCCCAGGTGGTGGCCGGCGAGCCGCTGGTGGTCCTGGGAGCGGCAGATCTGAACGAAACCGGGCTTGTCCTCGAAGGGAGCGCGGCATGAGCGGCGTCAACGAATCTGCCACCAGCCGTGTGACGGCGGCCCTTGCCGCCATCGACGCCGTTGACCGGCCGGAGATCTGGATCAAGGTGCGCGGCCGCGACGAGCTGCTGGCCGAGGCCGCACGTATTGACAACGACGCCTCCGCCGGCGGACTCCCCCTGGCCGGACTCCTGCTGGCGGTCAAGAACAATGTTGACGTCGCCGGAGTCAGCACGACGGCGGCGTGCCCCGGTTTCGGTTATGAGCCCGCCGAAGATGCCGTGGCAGTGGCACGGCTCCGCGCTGCCGGGGCCCTGGTGCTGGGTTCTACCAACCTGGACCAGTTCGCCACCGGGCTCGTGGGAACCCGCAGCCCGTACGGCGCAGTCCGCGACGCGCGCCGGCCGGACCGGATCTCGGGCGGCTCCAGTTCGGGGTCCGCCGTGGCTGTGGCCCTGGGGCTGGTGGACATTGCCATCGGAACAGACACAGCCGGCTCGGGCCGGGTTCCGGCGGGGCTGCAGGGAATTGTGGGCATCAAGCCCACCCTCAACGTGGTGTCCACGGCGGGAATGGTGCCTGCCTGCCGGTCCTGGGACACCGCCACCATCCTGGCCCGCGACCTGGCTACCGCCGAACTCGCCATGGGGATCATGGCCGGAGACTCGCGGGCATGGCCTGCGGACGTGCGCCTCGCCGCGCCGTTCCGGCCGCGGGTGGCCTACCCGGCGTCGCTCCCGGCATTGCCGGAGGCGTGGGCTGCGGAGTTCGGCGCCCAGATCGAACGGCTGCGCTCCACCGGCGTAGACGCCGAGCCGATCGAACTGGACGTCTTCCTCCAGGCGGCAAGGCTGCTGTACGACGGCGCCCTCGTGGCAGAGCGCCACGCCGCCGTCGGAACCTTCATCGACGCTGCAATCGCGGGTGACCAGTCCGGACGCGGCACCGCCGCCGGGCTGGACCCGACGGTCACCGGCATCATCACTGCGGCAGGCCGTGTGGCCGCCCATCAGTACGTGAGCGACACTGCGGCACTGGAGGAGCTGAGGCGCGAAGCCCTTTCCCGGCTTGAGGGATTCGATGCGCTGATCGTGCCCACCACACCGTTCCATCCGACGCTGGCAGAGGTTGCCGCGGACCCCATGGGGGTTAACTCGCGGATGGGAACGTACACGAACTTCTGCAACCTCTTCGATATGTGTGCAGTCGCGGTGCCTGCCGGCACCGTCGCAGACGCAGGAGGCGATGGAGCCGCACAGTTCGGACTCACCGTCGTGGGAAGGACGTTCGAGGACGGCGTGGTGGCCGATATCGCCCGCAGGATCGAAGCGACACCGGACCTCCCGGCCCTGTTTGCCTCCGGCGCCGCAGCGAGCCGCACCGTACTTAACCCTGCCTCCCCAGAACGGCTGCCGTGGCCCGTGGCCGCCGGTGCGCGGGCCGTGCCGCTAGTGGTGGTGGGCGCCCACCGCAAAGGCCAGCCGCTGGTGGACGAACTGGAACGGCGGGGCGCGTACTGGGAGGGTCCGGTCACCCTGGCGCCCCGCTACCGGATGGTGGCGCTGGACACGCACCCGCCCAAGCCCGGCGTCATCCGTTCCAACGACGGCGCGGAACTGGCAGCAGAGCGGTGGCTGCTGTCCGAGGCCGCACTGGGATCGTTCCTCGCGGAACTCCCCGAACCCATGCTCCTGGGATCCGTCCGGCTCAGTGACGGGTCCGCCGCCGTGGGATTTGCCTGCGATGCGGTAGCGGCGTCCCTCGGCAGGGACATCACGCATTTCGGGGACTGGCTGGTGGCCCAAGCCGCGGCCGGGCATTCCGCGGACAAGGCCGGCCAGGGCATCTGGAGGCAGACCGGCGAGGCTTTACTGACAGGTCTGCAGCGCGGCCGGGGCTAGCTCAGCCGCCCAGCACCACGTTGACCGGCGGTTCCCCGGCCAGCATGAGGTCGATCTGCCGCTGCAGCAGCCGGCCCATCCTGGGGCGCATGGCGGAGCTTGCTCCGCCCACGTGCGGGGTAATAATGACGCCGGGGGTGCCCCACAGCGGGTGGTCCTGCGGCAGCGGCTCGGGGTCCGTGACGTCCAGCGCGGCGCGGATCCGTCCCAACGCGGTGTGGCGGACCAGGGCCTCGGTGTCCGCCACCGGGCCCCTGGCCACGTTGACCAGCAGCGCGCCGTCGGGCATTGCTGCCAGGAAGGCGTCGTCGATAAGGTGCATCGTGGCGTCGCTGAGCGGGACACCCACCACCACAATGTCGTGCTCCGGCAGCAGTTCCGGCAGTTCGGCGATCCCGTGGATGACGCCGTTTTCATCGGTCCGCGGCCGGCTGGCCACCCGGGTGACGCTGGTTTCGAACGGGATGAGCCGCTGCTCAATTGCCTTGCCCACGCCGCCATAACCCACGATGAGAACGCGGCGGTCGGCCAGGCTGGCGGTGGGCCGGGTTTCCCAGACGCCCTCCTGCTGGTTGCGCATCAGCCGCGGAAACTCGCGCTGGCTGGCCAGGATCATGGCGAGGACCAGTTCCGCGGTGGAGGTCTCATGCACGCCGGCCGCGTTGGCAAAGACCCGGCCGGCCGGGAGCGAATCCGCCACGCCGTCGTACCCGATCGACTGGCTCTGCACCAGGGCAGTCTCCACGGCTTCAAGATTCCGCAGGATCCGCGTCCCGCCCATGTACGGCGGGACCACGATGTCGATCTGCGCCTGCGGCGGTTCGCCCGAGAAGTCCCACTCCAGCACCGTGACATCCGGGTGCGGCGTCAGGTATTCGCGAAGTACGGCATCGGGCAGGGTGACAGTGATCTTCCGGGTCATGGTTCTCCAACAGCTCCGTCGGCTCGGGCAGGTCGGCGCCAGTGCAGCGCGGCCTGCCGGGGTTCTTTGCTGCCAGCCTAGTGGAGGCAAGCAGTCCCAGGGCGTTGCGGGCCACTTTGCGTCGGTGTAGCTTGGCCGGATGCTGAGCATTGGCTCGATCGTGATCCGCGTTGATGACCTCCCGTCCCAGATGGCCTTCTGGCAGGCCGCCCTGGGCTTCGAGCCGCGGCATGAACCCGAGGCCGACTTCGTGATCCTGCAGCCGCCGGGCGGCGCGGGCACCTGCATCTCGCTGGACCGCGTGCCGTCCTCGGTCCACATTCCGCCGCGCATCCACCTGGACCTCTACACCGAGGACCAGAGCGGCGAAGTGCAACGGCTCCTTGATCTGGGCGCCACCCGGATCGAGTGGAGCAAACGGCCCGCGGACGCGGACTACGTGATCATGGCCGACCCCGAGGGCAACCGTTTCTGCGTCATCGACACTGCCGGCCGCGGCGCCACCCAGGGGTCCGAGCCGGGCACATAGCGTCACACACTAACGCTCATAAGCGCACAGGGGTGCCACCAAAATCATTGACTTGCACTGCTTCGTACTGTTAGAACTGATCGGAAAGCGGTTTCCGACCGATCCCCAACAAACACCCCCCGGGCCACGGGTCGGATTCTGCAGGAGTTTTGAAACGATACAAGCATGTGAAGAGCAGCCCTGCATGCTGGTTAACCCACGCGCCCTCGAAGGAGACGGACAATGACGACCGAAGCAGCACTCAACTGGCTGGACGGCGTGGCTCCCGCGGGGCTATCCGGCGGCACCACCTGGGGCATGCCCTTCGCCCGCGGCTCGCTGGCCGGCGTCAGCGAAATCTCCGTCTCGGACGCCGACGGGCGGCCGGTCGCTTCGCAGGCCTGGCCGCTGGCAACCTGGCCGGACGGCTCGCTGAAGTGGGCCGGCGTCGCCCTGCCAGCCGTCGACGCACCCTCCGCCCACTACCGGGTAACGTCCGACGGCGGCGCCTCCCCGGAGTCCGGGCCCTCACCGGAGGCCGCCCCCGCCCAGGAGATCACCGTGACGGAAACCGAAGACGCCATGACGATCTCCACCGGCACCTTGGACATGGTCATCAACCGAAACGGCTCATCCCTGTTCGCCACCCTCTCCCGCGCCGGCACCGTGGTGGCGCGCGATGGCAAACTGGTCAGCCTGCTCCAGGACGGTGTCGCGGAGGCCGCCGGCAGCGTCAGCCGGCAGGCCTTCACGGGTGAGGTGACCGCCGTCGTGCTTGAACAAAGCGGTCCGGTACGCGCGGTGGTGCGGCTGGAAGGCTCACACCGCCCGGATAACCACAGTGACGGGCGCAGCTGGCTGCCGTTCGTAGTCCGGTTCTACTTCCACGCCGGAGCCCGCAGCGTGCGGATGGTCCACTCCTTCATCTGGGACGGCGATGCCGAGCGTGACTTCCTGGCCGGACTCGGCGTCCGGTTCACGGTACCGCTCGAGGGCCAGCTGCACGACAGGCATGTACGCATCGCAGGGGCCGACGGCGGTTTCCTCACCGAGGCGGTCCGCGGCCTGACCGGCCTGCGCCGCGACCCCGGCGAGGCCGTCCGTCGCGCCCAGATCGAGGGACGGGCCACTCCGCCGCTGGAGGAGTGGAGCGACCTGGTGTCCAAGCGGCTCCACCTGATCCCCGCATGGAACGACTACACCCTGACCCAGCTGAGCGCGGACGGCTTCGAGCTCCGCAAACGGACCGGCGAGGGCCACGGCTGGGTGGGAATCTCCGGCGGCACGCGGGCTGCGGGATTCTGTTCACTAAGCGGTCCGCGCGGCGGCTTCGGCGTCGGCGTCCGCAACTTCTGGCAGTCCCACCCGGGGCAGCTGGACATCCGGGGTGCCGCCACCGCCCAGGCCGCCGTAACGGCGTGGCTGTACTCACCCGAGGCGCAGCCCATGGATCTGCGGTTCTACCACGACGGACTGGGGCAGGACACGTTTGAGGAACAGCTCGAAGGGCTGGAGATCACCTACGAGGACTACGAACCGGGATTCGGCAACCCCGCCGGCATTGCCCGCACCCACGAACTGACGCTGTTCGCCTACGACTCCACTCCGGACGCCGCTGCCCTTGCCGCTGATGCGGAGGCCACCTCCACGCCGCCTCTCCTGCAGGCCACCCCGCAGTACCTGCACTCGGCCGGCGTGTTCGGTGACTGGTCGCCCGTGGACCGCAGCACGCCTGAGCGGGCCGGACTGGAGGACAAGCTGGACTTCCTGTTCGACTTCTACACCGGCCAGGTGGAGCAGCGCCGCTGGTACGGGTTCTGGAACTACGGCGACGTGATGCATACCTACGACGCCGACCGGCACGTCTGGCGCTACGACGTGGGCGGGTACGCCTGGGACAACTCGGAGCTCTCCCCCGACCTGTGGCTCTGGTACATGTACCTGCGGTCCGGGCGGGCGGACGTGTTCCGTTTCGCCGAGGCCATGACCCGCCACACCGGCGAAGTGGACGTCTACCACCTGGGCGAGTGGCGCGGGCTGGGATCCCGGCACAACGTCCAGCACTGGGGCTGCAGCGCCAAGCAGCTGCGGATCAGCACTCCCGCCTACCGCCGGTTCTACTACTACCTGACGGCGGACGAACGCACCGGCGACCTGCTCTCCGAGCTCGTGGACAGCGACCAGAACTTCCTGGGCCTGGACCCCACCCGCAAGGTGCGCCCGGACATCGCCACGTACCGGCCGGACCGGAGCGCGCTGGCCGTGGGCCTGGGAACCGACTGGGGATCGCTGGCCGCCACCTGGCTGACCGACTGGGAACGCACGGGCAACCCGCGCTCACGGGACCGCCTGCTGGGCACCATGGCGGACATCGGCGCCCTGAAATACGGCTTCCTCACGGGCGAAGCGCTGTACGACCTGGATAAAGGAAGGTTCGACGCCGGCCGCGAAGTCATCAGCGTCTCGCACCTAAGTGCGGTGTTCGGGCTGGTGGAAATCTGCAGCGAACTGGTCAGCCTGGTGCCGGATGCCGCGTTTGAAAGCGCCTGGCTGCAGTACTGCCGGCTTTTCCTGGCCACACCCGAAGTACAGGCCCGGGAGGTGGGCCGGCCGCTGGAGGGCATCTACCTGACGCAGGCCCACAGCCGCCTCTCCGCCTACGCAGCCGCGCGGCTGGGTGACGCTGAGCTCGCCGGCCGCGCCTGGGACAGCTTCGCGGAGGGCGGCGAGAACCTCAACCACGGGGAAGCGTTCACGCTGCGGAAGATCGAACCGCCGTATGTCCTCTCTCCCGTGGACGAGGCCCTGACAGTGTCCACCAACGACGCCGCGCAGTTCGGCCTGGCGGTGATCCAGAACCTGGCCCTGATCGGCGGACACCTCCCGGCACTCCAGCCGGTGGGCTAGGCGGCGGCCCATGGCTGGGTTTTGGTCCGGATGCCCTCCCCTGATTCCACGGACTGCTGGATGGTAAGCGCAAGGTACTGGTCGTGGCAGGCTTCCGCGAGGCTGTAAACCTCCGGACCGCCGTGGACGTAGTCGGCCATGCCCTGCAGCAGCGCGGCGACGGAAAGTTCGTCGTCGGCGAGCCGGGCGGGCGCGAACGGGTTCCGGTAGAGCCAGTTCCCGCCCTCCACCAAACCGCGGAGAAACATGCCTTCGTGGTTGCCGGCATGCCCGGCACCGATGCGCCGGATCTCGCTGCGCATGGGCGTACGGAAGTCCTCCACGTAGCGCAGTTCGGTATCGCGGAGCTCGCCACGGTCGCCCCGGACCAGCACGTGCGGGGAGCGGATCCAAGAGCGGTACTGGTCGGTGGTGAAATCGAAGACGCCCAGCCTGCCGCCGAAGTCCAGCCGCGCGGACACGTGCGCCTCATCGATCAGATGGTCTTCCTGCGGATCCCCGGAGCGGTCAGGTCCGGCCTTCATCCTCGAGCGGAACTCGTGGGCGGTCACCTCGGCGTTTTCGAAGCCGATCCCCAGCAGCCGCCTGAGGATGCTGACCCCGTGGTACCCGTGGCAGACCGAGGCGAAGGCCTCTGCAACGCTGCCCAGCCGGCCCGAGCGGGCGATGGCGATCTGCGCCGAGAGCAGGGGTTCCAGGTGGTATTGCTCGGCAACCTGGATCCGCGCGCCGTCCTCCACCAGCCGATACAGGGACAGGAGCCCCTCGAGGTCCGGGGCCGGCGGCGTCTCCGTCAGCACGGGGAGACCCCGCGATGCGGCATCAGCGATGACACCCGGGGCTGCGCCTGCACTGACGGATACAACCGCGAAGTCCGGCGTCGCCTCGTCAAGGAGTTCCGCCAGGGTGGGGTACGCGCAAACGCCCCACTCCCTTTCCACCGCTGTCCGGCTTTCCTCCCGCCTGGCCACCACGCCACAGACCCGGAAGAGGTGCGGAAGGGCCTGGGCTACACGGAGGAAGAAGCCTGCCCGGTAGCCACCGCCAATGACGGCAAAGGTCGTTGGAGGTTTGGTGCTCCCGCCGGCCGGAACGGTGGCGGGGTCTTCATGAGAAAGCGTTTTCATGGGCCCAGTCTGCCTGTTCTGCGGCGGTCAAACCAGCCCCGTTCCGCATGGCGGGACGACGACGGCGTGCGTCAGTGCCGCCGCCGTCCGCCGGCTTCCGCTGTCCTACCGCACCGGAGCCGGTACGGTACCGGCCGGTTCGGCAGCGCCGGCAGGCTCGACGGCGGCAGGAGACTCAGGTGCGCCGCCCGCCGTCGGGCTTTCCTCCGCTTCCCCGCGGAAAGCGCGGAGCATGGCCTCCCGGTCGAACTGGCCTTCCCATTTGGCCACTACGAACGTGGCGACGCAGTTCCCCAGCAGGTTCACGGAGACGCGCATGGAGTCCATGAGGCGGTCGGCGCCCAGGAGCAGGGCCACGCCGGCCACCGGAAAGATGCCCAGGGCGGCCGCGGTGGCCGAGAGCGCCAGGAAGGCCGAACCGGGGACGCCGGCCATGCCCTTGGAAGTCAGCATCAAAATGCCCAGGGCCGCGAGCTGCTGGCCAAGGTCAAGGTTGTGCCCGAAGGCCTGGGCCAGGAACAGCAAGGAGATGGACAGGTACAGCGCGGCGCCGTCCAGGTTAAAGGAGTAGCCCGTAGGCACCACCAGTCCGGTGGTGGCCCGGGAGCAGCCCGCGTTGGTCAGCTTGATCATGATGCGCGGCAGCACGGACTCGGTGGACGCCGTGCCCAGCGCCAGCAGGAATTCTTCGCGGCTGTACTTGATGAACTGCCACAGCGGCACCCGCGGGTACACCCAGGCCACCACGAACAGCAGCCCGATGAAGATGATGGCCGCACCATAGCAGGCCGCGATCAACAGTGCGTAAGTGCTCAGTGAGCCAAGGCCGTACTGGCCGATGATGAACGCCATGGCGCCGAAGGCACCCACCGGGGCAACGCGCATCACCCAGCCCATGATCTTGAAGAACAGCTCCAGCACCGTCTCCAGGAGCGTCACCACGGGCAGGCAGCGTTCCCGGCCCACCACCACGATCGCCGCGCCGAAGAACACCGAAAAGCAGAGCACCTGCAACAGGCTGTTGGACGCGAAGGCACCCACCACGCTGGTGGGAATGATGCCCAGCAGGAAGGCACCGGCGTCCTTGGGCGGGGCCGTTCCGGTCTTGGCATTGAGGGCGTCCTGGGACAGCGTATTCGGATCGATGTTCAGGCCCGCGCCCGGCTGGACGATATTGCCCACCACAAGACCGAACACCAGGGCGAAGAGCGTAGCGCCGGTGAAGTACAGCAGCGCTTTCACGCCCACCCGGCCCACGGCCTTCACGTCGCCAACGGCCGAGATGCCGGTGACAATCACCAGGAAGATCAGCGGAGCGATGATCATCTTGATCAGCTGGATGAAACCGTCACCCAGCGGCCGCAGGGCCGAACCGAGATCGGGCCAGAAGTGGCCGACCCCGATGCCCAGGCACACGGCCGCCAGAATCTGGAAGAAGAGCGACTTGTAAAGCGGCTTCTTCGGGGCCGCACTGCTTGCGTCGGGCACCAGGGGCAAGGGGAGTTTCATCAGGGCTGCCAATCAACGGGGAAAAGGGGCGCTGGACGCCTTCAGGTCATAGGCAACGCTAGGGACCCCGTGTTTCCGGAATGCTAAATCCGTACTGCGGAATTGTTTAACCGCAGAATGGAATCTGCCGTCCGTGCGGGCGGTGCCGCCCTATACCTGGTCATCCCAGGTGCCGGCGTCCTTGGCCGCATCCTCCGGCTTGCGTTCCGCGTCCGGCTCGCCGCTGCCCACGTACGACGCCGGAACGGTGCCTGCCGCCTGCGTCTGCTGCTCTTCGCGGATGTTCTTCGCCGGACCTGCGCCCGGATGCCCCTGCTGCTGGTCGACGGCATCGGGATCGCCGGGGCCGATCAGCTTTGCGGGGTCGGTTGCAGCTTCGTGGGGGTCGGTCATAATGGCGCCTTTCGTTTGTGTTTGGCCTACGTGCGACCTTTCGTTTTCAACGTCCGGCCGGCACTGCAAGCCTATGGCTTCGCGTCGTGCAGTGGCGAGGTTTCCAGATGCATAACATCCGGAATCAATCCCGGTTTTTCCCGTGAAATCGCGGAAAATAGGGGCTTCGCGACTCTGGCGCTTGAGCAAAAGCAGGCGGACGATTGTACTACCGGGCCACGAATTCACGTGGGAAGAGCCCGGAGTCAAGCCCCCGCAGAGACCGGGTGTGCTGTTTGAAACCGGATGGAACTGGGCGCCGCTTCACAGGGGAGTGAGATCGCGGCTGGCCAGTCCTGCCCGAAAATGATCACTCGCATCCTTATGTAGGAGCAAGAGAAATGTCCATCACTCAATCAACCAAATCCCGCCCCTTCGGAACCCGATTCGCATTGATTTCGGCTGTTTCGCTGGGTCTTATTGGCGGACCTGTTGCACTGGCTGTGCCCGCGGACGCATCGACGTCGTTGCGCGGTTGTACCGTGAACCCGCTGAAGCCGACGGACGCGGGCAAGAACCTCGCAGAGTTTAAGATCAGGATCCACTGCAACGGCAACAAGATCGTGGATGTCCGCCAGAAGCGCTTTGAAAAGGACCGGCATGGGCGCGACGACAGGCTCGGCAGTTCCGAATGGCGGAGGCTGGAGTTCAACCGGCACGATGAGCGCATGACCCTCAGCAAGAAGGACAGTGTCGAGAAGGACAAGGGCAAGGACCGCGTGTACCAGGAAGTCTCCTTCCGGGTTAAGAGCGGCAACAACTGGTCCGACTGGACCCAGTGGGAGAGGAGCGACGTAGCCGTCATCCGCTGACCGCTCCGTCGTCCGATCCTCACGGAGCCAGGGGCGCCACGCCCCTGGCTCTTCCATTCCATCCGAATCCGTTCCAACCCAAGGAGACGCCGTGAGCACACGCGTGGAAAAGCAGATACTGGTCAACGTGCCGGTGAGCGAGGCCTACAAGCAATGGACCCGGTTCGAGGACTTCCCACACTTTATGCCCGGGGTAGAGAGCGTCACCCGGCTCGGTGATGACCGCCTGAAATGGGTGGCCCGCATCGCAGGGGTCCGCCGGGAATGGGAAGCCAACATCCTGGAGCAGGTCCCGGACCGCCGGGTGGCGTGGGCGGCCACCGCGGGGGCCACCAACTCCGGCGCCGCGGAGTTCGACGACGCCGGGAGCGGCAGGACCTCGATCAAGCTCACCCTGGAGTACCAGCCCGAGGGCCTTGTCGAGAAGGTGGGCAACCTGCTCCACATAGTGGGCCGCCAGGCGGAGCACGACCTCAAGAAGTTCAAGCAGTTCATCGAACATGAAGGCCGCGCAACAGGTGACTGGCAGGCACCGGTTCCCGGCGGCGCGCAGGCCGGCGCAAGCCCGGAGTACAACCGGTTCGCGCATCCATTCGATCAGACCAACGGGCTGGTCGACTTCGAGGGAGAGTCCGACGAGACGGCAGAGGGCGAGAACTACAGCGCCGCGGAACGGCTACGGGAACAGCGCCGCCACGACGGTAACCTGCCGCCCATGGGAGGCGGCCTGGGCCAGCACTGAACCGGCGCGAAGCACCGCCCGCATCCTCACGATGCGGGCGGTGCGCTGTCCCGCCGTCGGGCGTCCTACCTGCCCGCGCCGACGTACGTGACTGACGGCATCGCCGGTGTTTTCATTCCCGCCCCAATGAAGAAGCTCGGGTGCGGGGGCTGGTTGTAAGCCACGTTTTCCCGCGCCACACCGGTGCGGTACATCGGATCGTGCATCAGGGTGCGGAGCCGCACCTCGGTGGGCGATGTGGTGGTGTAGATCCGCAGCTCGGTGCTGTCGCTGGACGGGAAAGCCAGCTCCTCGCGCCAGTCCCCCAGCAGGTCAGCCTGCAGGGACGGGTTGCCCTTGGTGGTGTTGTTGCTCCGGGCTCCCGTGGCGGTCAGGAGCCGGTCGCTCGTCTCGGTCTCCCAGTTCCACTTGGAGATGGTGGGCACGCCGACGGACGTGGCGGCGTCATAGTCGTGGTCCACGATTTCGCGCAACAGGTCGCCGTCCCACCAGGCCAGGAAGTTCGCGGCCGGGATGTTCTCCGCAATCAGTTCACCCTTCGCGGACATCAACTGCCCCACCGGCGAGTTCCAGGCGGCACTGCCACCGACGGCCCAGCCTTCAGCGCCGGCATAGCGGGGGTCAATATCCCCCGCGGCTCCGCGTCCGGTGTCCTTGATGGCCGGAATGCTCCAGAGGACTTCACCCGTGGCGGTGTCGCGGAAGGTGGCACCCCGGTTCCCGCTCTGGCTCATGCTTTCGTGCACGGCGAAGGTCTCCAAGCCAGGCCGCGACGGGTCCAGGTCACCCGTGTGGATGGCGTCGCCGTGGCCCAGCTTGGTGTTGTACAGCGGCTGGCCGTTGTCATCAATGGTCATGGAGCCAAAGACGAACTCGTCCTTGCCGTCCTGGTCCACGTCAGCCACCGACAGGTTGTGGTTTCCCTGGCCCTTGTATTCGGCGCCGGCGACGTCGGAATCGAACTTCCAGCGCTGCACCAGCTTGCCGTTGACAAGGTCATAGGTAACCAGGACGGTCCGGGTGTAGTAGCCGCGGCTGAACATCATGGACGGGTGCTCGCCGTCCAGGTACGCCACCGCGCCGAGGAAACGGTCCACGCGGTTGCCGTAGCCATCGCCCCATGCGGCCACGGAGCCGCGCGGCGGGTCGTAATTGACGGTGTCCATGACGGTGCCGCTGGCGCCGTTGAACACTGTCAGGAATTCAGGACCGGAAAGGACATACCCGGCGGTGTTGCGGTAGTCCGCGGACGGGTCGCCGATCACGGTACCGGCACCGTCCGTGGTGCCGTCCGCGGTCTTCATCGACAGCTCGGCCTTGCCGTCGCCGTCAAAGTCGTAGGCGAGCAGCTGGGTGTAGTGCGCGCCCGCCCGGATGTTGTGGCCCAGATCGATGCGCCACAGCTTGGTGCCATCCATCTTGTAGGCGTCCACGTAGACGTTGCCGGTATAGCCGGACTGAGAGTTGTCCTTGGCGTTGGACGGCGCCCACGTCTGGATGATCTCGTACTTGCCGTCGCCGTCCAGGTCGGCCACGCTGGCGTCGTTGGCGGAGTAGGTATAGGGCTTGCCGTCCTTGGTGACGCCGTCGGCGGGCTTGTCCAGCTTGATGGCCAGGTAGTTCTGCGCCATCGGAGTGAATTCCCCGGTGAGCTGGTTCTGCCCGTCACCGTTGCCCACTGCCTTGATGACGTACGTGGAGGACGCAGTCCCCTCCGGGTCGACGTACATGGTGGCGTTCCGGATGGGGTCAACCGTAAGCTGCACGCCGTCGCGGATCACATGGAAACCGATGCTGTCCCGGTCCAGGCCCAGCATCCGCCAGCTGAGCGTGACGCCCTGGTCCGTGAGAACCGCCACGGGCGCACGGTCCAGGTTTTCCACCTGGCGTTTGAGTGCGGACTTGCCTGACTGGCCCGGCAGCCGGTCCGCCTGGCCGGGGCTCGCCTGGGTTGGATCAGCCTGCGTTGGATCAGCCTGCGCCAGCGGGACGCCGGTGAATGCGAGGGCGGCCGCCAGGGTTGCCGCGGCGGCCACTGGCGCCGTTTTTCGGAACCGGCCGGTCTTTTGGGGAAGGGAACATTTCGCGGGGTATGCCAAAGAACATCTCCTTTGATGCTGGTGGCAGCTGAGTCTGCCGCCAGAGGGTTTTGTATCGTTTCATTTTCTGCACCGGCTACCTCCCCGAAAGATTTGGAGAGGGAGCCGGGCGGCAAAGAAAGCGCTTTCCGCACCTAAGGTTTATCAGGGCGTGACTGGATCAGTCAAGGATTTATCGACCTGAAATGTCGGAAAATGTTCGATTCTGTTCGGGATATTGCGATCCCCGCATTGGCGTTCAGGCCTGGTACCTGGGCGAATGATTATTTAGACGGCGAGGGACTCATTGGAGATTCCGAGGCTGTCGGAGTCGCGGTAACGGTCGCCGTCGTCGTTTCCGTAACGCTTGGCGTTGAGGTTCCGGTGACCGTCGAGGTTCCGGTCGGCGTCGGGGTGGCCGTTCCGGAGGAACCGCCCTCCGCCTTGTTCAGGACGTCGTTGACCAGGTCCTCCAACTCCTTCTGGTCGGCGTCGCCCAGGTTCGCGCCGCCCTTGGTGGCCACCACCAGGAGGCGGCCCTGCGCCGCGGAAACCTGCATCAGCATGTCCGAAACGTTGCCGCCGCGGGTGCTGACGGTCGCGAATGTCTCCTCGCCGTTGGTGTCGGCATTCAGTTCCTTGCTGGCCACCTCATAACGCTGTCCCAGCACTGAGAGCGTGAATTTGGCGCACTGGTCCATCTTGCCGCTTACGTCGTTGAGCAGGCCGGCGGCGTCAGGCCCTTCGCTGCCCGACTGGGCGGACAACGTGCGCGGCTGCGACCCCCCTGAGATGGCAATGGCCACGTCACCGCTCTCAACCTTGTCCAGCAACCCCGCCGTGGCAATCCCCTTGCAGCCCGCAGGATCGGTAGTGGCAGCGCTCATCAGCAGGTTGGCGATGTTGCTGCCCTGCTCCACCTGGTCCTTGGAGTAAAGCTTGAGCTCATTGCCGTCCTTGTCGGTCCTGCCCGAGATCAGCCCGCGTAGTTCATCTTCGCTGTAGACCTTGGCCTGCGCCGCGCTGGTCGTTGCGGTGGCAGTGGGTGAAGGGCTTTGCCCGCCCCCGCCGGTACATCCGGCCAGGGCCAGGATCGCTGCGGCTGCAACGCCAAGGACAGGAAATTTCTTCATGGGAACCACCCTTTCAGATAGCAAGCATGCTTATGGTTCATAGGGTACTCCTTCCCGGGACGCCATGGACCTTGGGCTTTTTCTTCCTACAATTTAAGTGGCGGGAATTGCGGCAACCAGCCGCATGGGCCGCACCACAAGGAGGACCGCAATGGGTTTGGGTGACAGGATCCACAACGCCGCGGAGCGACTTCACGGCAAGGGAAAGAAAGCCGCCGGCGAGGCCAGCGGCAACCGCCGGATGAGGGCCGAAGGCAGGGGTCAGGCAATCAAGGCCGATCTCAAGCAGGCCGGCGAAAAATTCAGGCACGCCTTCAAGCGGCACTAGGCGACAAACCGATGAAGCGGGCGGTTCCGAAAGGAACCGCCCGCTTTTCTGCGTTCCGGCTACAAAACATATGTCCTCGGGTGCGGGCAGGGACAGCTGCCTGAAGCCTGGAAGAAGCTCAGCCGCCGGAGACAAGGCCCGGCAGCGCCGCGCAAAGGTCGTCCGGGTCGTCTTTCTCCCCGGGCGGGACGCACCGCCGGGTGGAGGCCTTGACCGCGGTGACGGTGCTCCTGTTTTTGGCGGACTCTTCGACCGCGGTCAGGACGCGCTGGATCTGGAGCCCGTCGTCGAACGACGGCGACGGCTGGCTTCCGTCCCGAATCGCAAGGAGGAAGTCCCGGATCTGGTGGGTGAACGTGTGCTCCCACCCGATGATGTGGCCCTGCGGCCACCACGCTTCGAGGTAAGGGTGCTCCGGCTCGTTCACGAGAATCCGCCGGAATCCCTGCTCCCGGACGGGAAGTCTGGCGTCGAGGAAATTCAGTTCGTTCAGGTTCTCGAGGTCAAACGTCAGCGATCCGAGGGAACCGTAGATTTCGAGCTTGAGCGAGTTTTTTTGACCCGTGGCAACCCGGGATGCCTCCACGGACGCGCTGATGTTCCCCGTCATGCCAAGGGTGGCCCAAGCGGCGTCGTCGACTGTCACTTTCTCCGCACCGCCGGGGCCGGGACGTTGGGTGACAAAGGTCCTCAACGTTCCGGTCACCTCAGTGACGGTTTGACCGGTGAGGTGCTGGACTTGGTCGATGGCATGCGAGGCGATGTCACCCAACGCTCCGGATCCGGCCGTTTCCTTGCGAAGCCGCCAGGTCATGGGGGACTCTGCCTCGGAGAGCCAGTCCTGCAGGTAGGCAGCGTGGACGTGCCGTACAGTGCCCAGCCGCCCCTCTGCAATGAGCTCGCGTGCCAGTGCCAAGGCAGGGACACGGCGGTAGTTGAAGCCGATCATCGATAGCACGCCGCGGGCCCGGGCTTCAGCAGCGGCTGCCGTCATGGCCTCCGCCTCCGCGATGGTGTTCGCGAGGGGCTTTTCCACGAGGACGTGCTTACCGGCAGCCAGTGCAGCGATGGCGATTTCGGCGTGCATCCAGCCCGGGGCACAAATATCCACGATGTCGATGTCGTCCCGTTCAATGACGGCACGCCAGTCCGTGGCGGACTCGGCCCAGCCGTACTTGGCTGCGGCCTCGGCCACCTGGGTGCCGTCCCGGCCTACGAGCACTTTCTGCTCGATGGCCGGGACGTCGAAGAAACTGGCCACGTTCCGCCACGCATTCGAATGGGCCTTCCCCATGAAGGCATAACCAATGGCGGCCACGCCGAGCGGGCGCGAAACCGGCGAGGAAGGTCGGGACGAGTGTGCGGAGGTGGTCATGTATTCGTTCCTTGAGAGTGGGTATTTTGCGAAAGTCGAGGGCCTAGGCTTCCTCGAACCAGCCCAGGGCCGGGTTGGAGACCTCGGGTGCCTCCCTGAACTGATCCGGCTGGGCCACCCAGCCGACGCCGTTGGCGATGACCTTCTGGATTTGCGGCTGGTGGTACACCGGGTATTCCTGGTCACCGGGACTGAAGTAGAAGATTCGGCCCTTTCCCCTGGAGAACGTCACGCCGGAGCGGAACACCTCGCCGCCGGCGAAAGAGCTGATGAAGATCAGGTCGTCGGGTTCCGGAATGTCGAACAGTTCGCCATACATTTCCTGCTTGGGGATGACGATGGGGCTTTCGATGCCGGCCGCGATCGGGTGGGAAGGCTTGACCGTCCACACGAGTTCGCGTTCGCCTTCGTTGCGCCACTTCAGCGAGCACGTGGTGCCCAGCAGCCTGGTGAAGATCTTGGCGAAGTGCCCCGAGTGCAGGACTACCAAGCCCATGCCACCCAGCACGTGGCGCTGCACTCGCTCCACCACCTCGTCGCTGACTTCCTGGTGCGCGATGTGACCCCACCACAGCAGGACGTCGGTCTGCTCCAGGACCTCCTCGGAGAGCCCGTGCTCGGGATCGGCCAGGGTGGCTGTGGAGATTTCGGAGTCCGGGTAGTAGGCGCGGAGCCCGGCGGCGATGGCGCCGTGGATCCCTTCGGGGTACATCTCGCCGATGGTTGCAGGCTCGTTGCGGGCCTCGTGCACGGCCTCGTTCCAGACAACAATCCTGAGTTTTGAATCAGTCATATCAGAGCACCACTTCACGTTTTTCGAGGGCGGATTTGTAGCAGGCATCAAGAATCAGGGCGCGGCTGAGGGCAAGTGACCCGTCGTGGCCGCCCCACACTGTCTCGCCGCCGCGCACGGCGGCAACGAAGTCGTCGACGACGGCCTGGTGGGCGCGGCCGGGTTCGGCCACCACTTCAAAGTCGGCGTTTTCGCCGTCCTTTTCAGTGAAAACGTGCACGTCGGCCACGGGATTCTCGGAAGCGCCGACAGAGCGCAGTTCGGCACCTCCGTCGGTTCCGTAGACAGTGAAGTCCATCAGGTCCCGCTCGTCGCGGTAGCTGGCCCATCCGGCTTCCAGGATGAGCGTCCCGCCGCCTTCCAGCCGAATGAAGGCAGACGCGAAGTCTTCCACTTCGAACTTGTGGCTGGAGTTCGAGGCGGTGTAGCGGGCGTTCCCGCCAAGGCCGCGCGGACCGAGTTCGGAGTGGGTCGAGGCCGAGACAGCCAGAACTTTGGGTTCGCCAAGGAGATGCAGTGCGTAGTCCAGGACGTGCACGCCGATGTCTGCCAACGGACCTCCGCCGGCGAGCTCCGGATTGGTGAACCAGCTGCCCAGCATCGGAATGCCTTGGCGGCGGAGCCAGGATGCTTTGGCGTAGTACGGGCGGCCCAGCGTGCCGTCGTCGATCACTTCCTTGAGGGCCTGGATGTCGCCGCGCCGGCGGTGGTTGAACGCGACGTCCAGGACCCGCCCGGCCTCGCGGGCGGCGTCCACCATCGCCTGCCCTTCCACGCCGTTGCGGGCCAACGGCTTTTCACTCAGCACGTGCAACCCGCGTTCCAAGGCTGCAATCGAAATCGGTGCGTGCAGGAAAGTGGGCACGGCGACACTGACTGCGTCGAGGCCCTCAAGCTCGATCATGTCTTCCCAGCGGGCGAAGGCATGGGGAATGCTGTACTCCTCCTTCAGCCGGGCAAGGAGTTCTGCTTCCATGCCTGCGACGGCGACAATTTCGACGCCGTCGATGTTGCTGTACGCCTTGAGGTGCTGCTGGCCGGCCCAGCCGATACCCACAACTCCCACCTTGAGGGTTGCGGACGGGGCCTGCTGCTGAATGCTCACGTTGTTCCTGTTCTTTCTGTGATGCCGGTTGGAGTCTGTTGATGGTCTGCAGCCAGTGGTGGCTAGCCCTTGACGGCGCCGGCCGTCATGCCCGAAACGATGCGTTTCTGGCACAAGAGCACAAGGATGACGAGCGGGACCGTGATGATCACCGACGCGGCGCTGATGGTGCCCAGCGGTTGGTCGAACTCGCTGGTTCCGCTGAAGAAGGCAATCGCGACCGGGACCGGGCGGGCCTCCGGCGAGGTGGTCAGGGTGACGGCAAGGAGGAATTCGTTCCAGACCGAGATGAACACCAGGATCGCTGTCGTGGCCAGGCCGGGGACCGCCAGGGGCAGGATGACTTTGCGGAAGGCGGTGAACGGCGTGGCGCCATCCATGTACGCGGATTCCTCGAGTTCCCGCGGGATCTCCTTGAAGAAGGACGTCAGCGTGTAAATCGCCAGCGGCAAGGCGAACGTCAGCTTCGGGATGATGAGGCCCAGCAGTGTGTCGTACAGTCCGATTTCCCGCCAGATGGAGAACAACGGGGCCGCGATGGCGATGGCCGGGAAAGTTGTCACCGAGAGGATCAGCGTCAGGATCAAGGCCTTGCGGCGCATCTTCAGCCTGGCCAGGGCATAAGCAGCGAACGATGCGAACACCAGTGCCACTGTGGTGGTGACGACGGCGATAATCACGGAGTTGCGCAGGGCCAGGAGGAACTCGGGGTTCTGGAATACCACAAGGTAGTTCTCAAAGGTGGGCTGGCTCGGGTAGAGCTCGCCCTGGGACAGGCTCGCCCCCGTCTTGAGCGAGGTGTTCACCAGCCAGTAAAACGGTATGAGCGAGAAGCCCATGACGGCCACGACGAACACCCAAACAAGCGGGTGCAGTTTCGCTTCGCCCCGGAGCCGACGCTTCGGTGCCCTGGGGCGGGTGGCGGGTTCCGCCGTCGGGCGTTCTGCAGTCAGCGTGCTCATTGTTCCTCCTTGGCGACTTCGCGGATGTTGCCGCCGGCGAAGCGGACGTAAATGACGGAGACCACCATGACGGTCAGAAAGGTCAGAATGGACAGCGCCGATCCTTCACCCACCAGCCGGTTTTCGCGCAACTGGGTGTAGGCCAGCATCGACATGGACTCGGTGCCGTTCGCGCCGCGGGTCAGCACGAACGGCAGGTCGAAGACGCGCAGGGCATCCATGGTGCGGAAGATCGCCGCAAGTACGATTGCAGGACGCAGGAGCGGCAGGGTGATGTGTACGAATGCCTGCCACTTGCTGGCGCCGTCGAGTTCTGCGGCCTCGTAGGTCTCGGAGGAGATGACCTGCAGGCCGGCCAGGATGATGAGTGCCGCGAACGGCGTGGTCTTCCAGACGTCGGCCAGAACGATCACGGCCATGGCGTATCCGTGCTCGCCGAGCCAGACGACGTCGCCGCCGGGCAGTCCGAGCGCGGAGAGGACGTTGGTTACCAGGCCCATGTTCGGCTGGAACATCGTCTGCCAAGTGATGGCGCTGACCACGGTGATGATGGCATAGGGCAGCAGAACCACTGTGCGCAGGAGGGCGCGGCCCTTGAACGCGAGGTTGAGCAACAAGGCCATGGCCGTACCGAGCACCAACTCCAAGGAGACCGAAAGTCCGGCGAAGAGGAACGTCTGGCCGAAGGCAGCCCACCATTGAGAGCTGCTCAGGGCAGAGATGTAGTTCTCCAGACCGACGAATCGGGAGAGGCCTGCAGTGCGGACGCTGTACTGGTTCAGGGAGAGCCAGATCGCGTAGCCAATGGGGACCGCCGCCACCAGGGCCATGATGACCAGGGAGGGGGCCGTCATGCGGACCGCCAGCCGCCGCTCGGCCCGGTCGCGGCCGTTCACTCCGCGACCGGGAACAAGTGTTTTATTGGCCATGTCTAAAAGCTCGCCTTGGCGGTGGTGATCTCCTCGGCCATCTTTTTCACGGCGTCCTCGGCGGAGGCTGTACCGGAAAGGACGGCATATACGTTCTTGTAGATCGCCTGGGAGATCTGCGGGTAGACCGGGGAGATCGGGCGGGGCTTGGCACCCTTGACGGACGCGAGCAGTTCGGTGGCGAAGGGCATCTTTTGGAGAACTGCCGCATCAGAATAGGCGGCTTCATTGACCGGGGCCTGGGAGTAATCCATGGCCACGTGCTTCTGCCATTCCGGCGTGGTGGCAAAGTCGATGAACGCCACGGCCCCGGACTGGTTCGTGGCGTGGGCGGAGATGGCCAGGTTCCAGCCACCCAGCACGCCGGACGCCTTGCCGCCTTCCCATGCGGGCAGCGGCGCCACGCCAAAACTGCCGGCCAGTGATGTGGCGTTGAGCAGGCGGTATACATGCGGCCAGTTGCGCTGGTAGCCGAAGTTGCCGGACTCATAAGCGAGACGGGCGGGATCTTCGTTATAGGTCAGGACTGCGCGGTCAGCTGAGCCGTTCTTGAGCCCGTTGCTCATGAAATCGAGGACCTCGCGGGTCTCCGGCGAATCAATCGCCACCTCGCCCTTGTCGTCGAGTACTTCGCCGCCCGCGCTGTAGAGCATTTCGAGGAAGTTCACCGTCAGGCCCTCGTACTGCTTGCCCTGGTAGACGTATCCGTTGCCGGGCGCCTTGGCTGCTTCTGCGTAGAGCTGCTGCCACGTCTCAGGCTTGGCCACCTTGTCCTTCTGGTAGTAGACCAATCCGGCGTTCGTGAAGAACGGCGAGGCCCAGTACTTGTCCTGGTACTTGGTGGTCTCCACCGTGGAAGGAATGAGCCGGTCCTTGTTGGCCTCTACGAGCTTGGTCTGGTCCAGCAGCCAGCCCTGGGATGCGAACTCGGAGGTCCAAATGACGTCCGTGAGGAAGATATCGCATTCAGTGGACTTACCTTCGAGCCGCTGGACGATCTGGGTGCGGGCCTCGTCTGTGGTGGCACCGATCTCGGTGTACTTGGCCGTGACCTTGCCGTTCGCCTTGGTGAATGCCGCCGCAGTGCCTTTGTAGATCCCCGACGCATCCTTGACGCCGCAGATGTTGACGCTGCCGCCGGCATTAGCGCCCGACGCCGGATCGGCAGCAGCCGCCTGTTCCGCACCTTGGGGTGCGGCTCCCCCGCCGCAACCGCTGATCAGGAGGCCCGCAGCGATAGCCGCTGCGGCGACAGTCACCAAGCGGGTCCGCAAGGAACCTGCGCGCAGTTCAGTGATGTGTGCGGACGTCTGTGATGTTGCGGTGTCCTCCTGGAGCGGAGAAGCAGGTCGAATCAAGTCCACAAGTGGCTCCTTTGGGGGTCTGTGGGCGGTGGGAAGTTCAGGGGGCGGCGGCTGCCGCGCACCCTAAACATGGCTTCTTTGCCGATGGTCCATTGAATTTTGGAATCGATTCCAAAACTGCGAAAAATATAGATTCCCGCGGCTGTGGAATCGATTCCAAAGTAGTGTGACAGGGACCACTCGAGGCTGTCAACCCTGTTTCTTTAGCCCTTGGTGGAGTCCCGCACCACGAGCTCGTGCGGGAGGAAAGTCCGGCCGCGGCGGTGGGCGCCCGGCACGGTCATCCTTTCGAGGAGCTCAGCGAATGCCACACGGCCCATCTCATAGGCCGGCTGCCGGACCGTGGTCAGTTCCGGGACGCACATTTCCGCCTGGGCCGAGTCGTCAAAACCTGCCACGGCAATGTCGCCTGGAACCCGCAACCCGGCGTCGGTGAGTTCACGGACACACCCGGCCGCAACGATGTCGGTGCCGCAAAACACCGCGTCCGGAAGGTCCCCGGCCTCCAGCAGTTTCCGCGCAAGAGCGCGCCCTGAGTGGAAGCCGAAATTGCCTTCGCCGAACAGGATTCTGTCCGGCGCCAAGCCCGATTCGGCGAGCGCCTGTCGAAAGCCTTCTTCGCGCAGCCGGCCGGAGCGGGCGCCTCTGTGCGCGAGCATGGCCAGCCTCTTGCCGCCGGTGTCGATCAGGTGTCGGGTGATGTCATACGCGGCCTGACGGTCGTCGATGGACACACCGAAGGCCGCTTCGGCGTCGACGATCTCACAGACCTGGACCACGCTCATCTGCTCGGCAACGGCATCAACTTCCTGATCCGACATCGTCGGAGAAAACAGGACAAGTCCATCCACGGAGCCATTCCGCAGCATGTCCACCAGTTGCTGTTCGCGCTCCAGGTCCCCGGACGTCGCCGCGATGAGGCTGACATAGCCCGATTCCGCGGCAGCGTCGCCCACACCCCGGAAAACTTCACTGATCACCAAAGAATCCAGGTTCTTGGCGAGGGCCAAAACACGCATTGTCCGGTCCCGGCGAAGGTCCCGGGCCGAGGCAAGCGGCCGATAGCTGAGCTGGCGGATTGCGGCATTGACCTTTTCCTTGCTCGCCTCACTGACAGCCGGACTTCCGTTTAGGACACGGGACACCGTCCCCACGGACACCCCCGCCGTCCGGGCGACGTCCTGGACTGTCGCTCGCGCCATTCGATTGTCCTTCCGCGACCAGTGACACTGGTCCTTGCCGCCATACCACCGCCGTGCCTTACGGGCGTTCCTCAGCATAGTCGCAGGGGCGAACGGCGATGTCAGAGTCAAGCGGACAAGGGCATGGCCCATGTGTGGGCGCAGCGGATGCGGCCCCGGACCCCTCCGTTTCGATACGCCTCACGCCCGCACCCGCCCTGCCCCCTTGACTCGCACCCCAGCATTCCCTAAACTTTTCATAAAGCAGAATCTAAATTCCACAAAGCGGAAATGCTTCGGCGCCGAACAGGCGGAGGCAAGCAAAGAGGAAGATAGATCAAAGCCCCTCCTCGGAAGGACCTACGATGACGTACACAGTGAACTGCTCCATCCTCCTGACGGAGCTGCCCTTGCTCGAGCGCCCCGCCGCCGCGAAGGCAGCCGGTTTTGACGCCGTCGAGTTCTGGTGGCCCTTCGAGTCCTCCGTCCCCACGGACGCCCAGATCAACGAGTTTGAAACCGCCATCAAGGATGCCGACGTTCAGCTCACGGGCCTGAACTTCAACGCCGGCAACATGCCCGGCGGCGATCGCGGCCTGGTTTCCTGGCCTGCACGCTCCACCGAATTCCAGGACAACATCGACGTTGTCGCCGGCATTGGTGAGCACCTCGGCTGCAAGGCCTTCAACGCCCTCTACGGCAACCGCATCGACGGCGAATCGGCCGAACAGCAGGACGCCATCGGCGCCGAAAACCTCGCAAGGGCAGCTGCCGGCGTCGGCCGTATCGGCGGCACCGTCCTCCTGGAACCAGTAAGCGGCGCCCCCAGGTACCCGCTCCTCAAGGCCCAGGACGCCCTCAGCGTCATTGCCCGGGTCAAGGAGGAGTCCGGCGCTGAGAACATCAAGCTCCTCGCCGACTTCTACCACCTGGCCGTCAACGGAGACGACGTCGCCGCAGTCATCGAAAAGCACGCAAAGGACTTCGGCCACATCCAGATCGCCGACAACCCCGGCCGCGGGGCTCCCGGAACCGGTGAGCTTCCCCTCGGCGAATGGATCGCCCGCAGCCGCGAACTCGGCTACGAGGGCTACATCGGCCTCGAATACAAGGAACCGCAGGAAACGGCCTTCAGCTGGGCCATCCGCCAGCGCGTCTCGCAGTAGGTTTCGACCCCCCACCGGCACCACCACAGACTTCAGAAAGAGAACCATCATGAGCAACGTTGCAGTCATCGGACTCGGAATCATGGGCCTGCCCATGGCCATCAACCTGGTCAAGGCCGGCCACACCGTCACCGGCTTCAACCGCAGCCAGGACAAGATCGACAAGCTTGTCTCCGAAGGCGGCAAGGGCGCCACGAGCATCGCGGACGCTGTTAAGGACGCCGACGTCGTCATCACCATGGTCCCCGACTCCCCCGATGTTGAGGGTGTCGTCAGCGGCAAGGACGGCGTCTTCGCCAACGCCAAGCAGGGCACCCTCTGGATCGACGCATCCAGCATCCGTCCGGACGTGGCCAAGCGGCTGGCGGACGAGGCCAAGGCAGCCGGCATCCGTGCCCTCGACGCCCCGGTCTCCGGCGGCGAGCAGGGTGCCATCGACGCCGCACTCTCCATCATGGTGGGCGGCGAAGCGGCCGACTTCGAGGCAGCCTCGGACGTCCTGAACGCCGTCGGCAAGACCATCGTCCACGTCGGCCCGGCAGGCTCCGGCCAGACCGTCAAGGCCGCCAACCAGCTGATCGTGGCAGTCAATATCGAGGTCCTGGCTGAGGCCATCGCCTTCCTCGAGGCCTACGGCGTGGACACCGACGCAGCCCTCAAGGTCCTCGGCGGCGGCCTCGCCGGCTCCAAGGTCCTGGACCAGAAGGGCCAGAAGATGCTGGACCGCAACTTCGACCCCGGCTTCCGCCTGGCCCTCCACCACAAGGACCTCGGCATCGTCACTTCCGCAGCCCGCGAAGCCAACGTCGCCGTTCCCCTCGGCGCCGTCGTCGCACAGCTCGTCGCCGCCACCGTCAACCAGGGCGACGGCGGCCTCGACCACTCGGGCCTCTTCAAGCAGGTCCTCCAGCTCAGCGGCCGGAAGTAGGAGCCGCCCCGCAACGGGGCACTTCGACACGGACACGCCGGCCGCCGTCGTAATTTACGACGGCGAATCCCGCAAAGTGCCCCGCGACGAACGCCGGGCCTTCCTTCATCACACCCAAAAACAGACTTCCCCTAGGAGTACACAATGACCAAGATGCGCACCGTAGACGCTGCCGTCGCGATCCTGGAAAAGGAGGGCGCCACTGAGGCGTTCGGCCTGCCAGGCGCGGCGATCAACCCGTTCTACTCCGCCATGCGGAACCACGGCGGCATCCGCCACACGCTGGCCCGCCACGTTGAGGGCGCCAGCCACATGGCGGACGGCTACTCCCGTGCCGCGGATGGAAACATCGGCATCTGCATCGGCACCTCCGGCCCGGCCGGCACGGACATGATCACCGGGCTGTACGCGGCCTGGGCCGATTCCATCCCCATGCTCTGCATCACCGGCCAGGCCCCCGTTGCCAAGCTGCACAAGGAAGACTTCCAGGCCGTGGACATCGAGTCCATCGCCAAGCCTGTCACCAAGATGGCCATGACCATCCTGGAGCCCGGCCAGGTTCCGGGCGCCTTCCAGAAGGCCTTCCAGCTGATGCGCTCCGGCCGTCCCGGCCCGGTGCTGCTGGACCTGCCGATCGACGTGCAGATGGCAGAGATCGAATTCGACATCGACACCTACGAGCCCCTGCCCGTGGAGAAGCCCAAGGCCAGCCGCAAGCAGCTGGAAAAGGCCCTGGACATGCTGACCGCAGGCGAGCGCCCGCTGATCGTGGCCGGCGGCGGCGTCATCAACGCCGGCGCTTCCGAGCAGCTGGTGGAACTGGCCGAACTGCTGGGCGTTCCGGTCATCCCCACCCTGATGGGCTGGGGCGCCATCTCCGACGACCACCCCCTGATGGCCGGCATGGTGGGCCTGCAGACCTCGCACCGCTACGGCAACGAGAACTACCTGCGCAGCGACTTCGTGATCGGCGTCGGCAACCGCTGGGCCAACCGCCACACCGGAGGGCTGGACACCTACACGGCCGGCCGCACGTTCGTGCACATCGACATCGAGCCCACGCAGATCGGCCGCGTGTTCTCCCCGGACTTCGGCATCGCGTCCGACGCCGGCGCAGCGCTGACCGGGCTGGTTGAACTGGCCCGCGAACGCCAGGCCGCCGGATCCCTGCCGGACTACTCCGCCTGGGCCGCCGAATGCCAGGAGCGCAAGGCCACCCTGCACCGCAAGACGCACTTCGAGAACATCCCCATCAAGCCGCAGCGCGTGTACGAGGAGATGAACAAGTCCTTCGGCAAGGACACCACCTACGTTTCCACCATCGGCCTGTCCCAGATCGCCGGCGCCCAGATGCTGCACGTTTTCGGCCCGCGCAAGTGGATCAACGCCGGCCAGGCAGGGCCCCTGGGCTGGACCGCTCCGGCCGCCCTGGGCGTGGTGCGCGGCAAGCCGGACGAGACCGTTGTTGCTTTGTCCGGTGACTACGATTTCCAGTTCATGATCGAGGAACTGGCCGTGGGCGCGCAGTTCAACCTGCCGTACATCCACGTGGTGGTGAACAACTCCTACCTGGGCCTGATCCGCCAGTCCCAGCGCGGCTTCAACATGGAACAGAACGTGTCCCTGGCTTTCGAGAACATCAACTCCCCGGAAACAAACGGCTACGGCGTGGACCACGTCAAGGTGGCCGAGGGCCTGGGCTGCAAGGCCGTCCGGGTGGAGAACCCGAACGATCTGGGTGCCGCCTTCGACAAGGCGAAGGCACTGGCCGGCGAGTTCAAGGTTCCCGTGGTGGTTGAAGTGATCCTGGAAAAGATCACCAACATCTCCATGGGCGTGGAAATCAACGCGGTGAACGAGTTCGAGGAACTGGCCGAGACCAGCGCCGACGCCCCCACCGCCATCCTGGCGATGCAGGCCTAATCATGCGGATCGTGATCGCACCGGACAAGTTCAAGGGCTCGCTGTCCGCCCCGGAGGTGGCCCGGCACCTGGATGCCGGGCTGCAGTCGGCGACCGGCCACAACCTTGACGTGCTCCGGATTCCGGTAGCCGACGGCGGCGAGGGCACCCTCGATGCCGCCGTCGGCTCCGGCTTCACACGCAGGAGCGCCATGGTCAGCGGCCCCACCGGGCAGCCGCTCCGGGCGGACTTCGCGGTCCGCGGCCGTGAGGCGGTCATTGAGATGGCCGCCGCGTCCGGGCTCGCCGTCCTGCCCGCTGAAGGCGGCTCATCCGGCCGGCCGGATTCCGCCAGCGCCAGGGGTGCCACCAGCCTGGGCACCGGTGAACTGATCCGGGCAGCGCTCGACGCCGGATGCCGGCAGATCATCCTGGGCGTCGGCGGGAGCGCCAACACCGACGGCGGCGCCGGCGTCCTGCAGGGACTCGGCGCGCAGCTCCTCGACGCCGACGGCAACGAACTGCCGCCCGGCGGCGCGGCCCTCGCCAGGCTGGACCGGATCGATTTCTCCGGATTCGATTCGCGGCTGGACGATACACGCTTCGTCCTAGCCAGCGACGTGGACAACCCGCTGCTCGGAGCCGAAGGAGCCGCGGCGATCTTCGGCCCGCAGAAGGGTGCCGGCCCGGAGGACGTGTCAATCCTTAATGCCGCGCTTGCACACTTTGTGGATGTCCTCGCCGCCGAGATCGGGCCCCGCGCGCTGAAGGCCGCGGAGGCACCGGGCGCCGGAGCGGCGGGCGGTGTTGGCTACGCGGCCATAGCCGTCCTGGCCGCGACGCGCAGGCCGGGCATCGACGTCGTGCTTGAATTCACCGGGCTCGCCGACCGGCTGGCCGGGGCAGACCTGGTGATCACCGGGGAAGGCAGCCTGGACGAACAGAGTTTGCTCGGCAAAACGCCCATGGGCGTGGCGCGAGCGGCCGCCCGGGCCGGCGTTCCGGTGGTGGCCGTCTGCGGGCGGACCACGCTGACGCCGGAGCAGCAAAAGGATTCCGGATTCCGGCAGGTCTACCCCCTGACCTCGCTGGAGGCCAAGGTAGAAATATGTATAGCCGAAGCAGCACCCCTGCTTGAACAATTGGGAAAGCACATCGGCGCGGAACTGGCGGACCTGACCCGGGCCGCCACCACGGTTGATTCCGCCGCGCCAGCGAACAACGCCCGCACTAAGGAGCCCCTCAATGTCTGAAGAAAGCTTTGACCTCGTTATCCGGGGGCAGCGTATCCTCACCACGGCCGGCATCGCACCCCGGGAAGTGGGCGTGCGCGGCGGCAAGATCGTGGCCATCGAACCGCTCGGCAACGGCCTGGCCGGCGCCGAAGTGATCGAACTCGCCGACGACGAAACCTTGATCCCCGGCCTGGTGGACACCCACGTCCACGTCAACGAGCCCGGCCGCACCGAATGGGAGGGCTTCGCGTCCGCCACCCGGGCCGCGGCAGCCGGCGGCGTCACCACCATCATCGACATGCCGCTGAACTCCATCCCGCCCACCACCACCGTTGAAGGCCTTAAGCTCAAGCGCGAAGTGGCCGAGGACCAGGCGTTCGTGGACGTCGGCTTCTGGGGCGGCGCCGTGCCCGGCAACAAGGCCGACCTGCGCCCGCTGCACGACGAAGGTGTGTTCGGTTTCAAGTGCTTCCTGCTGCACTCCGGCGTGGACGAGTTCCCGCACCTGGAGGCGGACGAGATGGAAGAGGACATGGCCGAGCTCAAGTCCTTCGACTCGCTCATGATCGTCCACGCCGAGGACTCGCACGCCATTGACCGCGCACCGCATCCGGGCGGCGACCACTACTCCACCTTCCTGGCATCCCGCCCCCGCGGCGCAGAGAACAAGGCCATCGCCGAGGTGATCGAGCGTGCCCGCTGGACGGGTGCCCGCGCCCACATCCTGCACCTCTCCTCTTCCGATGCGCTGCCGATGATCGCCAGCGCCAAGCGCGACGGCGTGCACCTCACTGTGGAGACCTGCCCGCACTACCTCACCCTGATGGCCGAGGAGATCCCCGACGGCGCCACCGCCTACAAGTGCTGCCCGCCCATCCGCGAGGCCTCCAACCGCGAGCTCCTCTGGAAGGGACTGCAAGACGGCACCATCGACTGCATCGTCTCCGACCACTCCCCGTCCACGCTTGACCTGAAGGATCTGGAAAACGGCGACTTCGCTGTGGCCTGGGGCGGCGTCTCCTCGCTGCAGCTTGGCCTGTCGCTGATCTGGACCGAGGCCCGGCACCGCAACATCCCGCTGGAGCAGGTTGTTTCGTGGATGGCAGAGAAGCCGGCCGCCCTGGCACGACTCTCAAACAAGGGCCAGCTGGCGCTCGGTTTCGACGCCGACTTCTCGGTCTTCGCGCCCGATGAGGCCTTCGTGGTGGACGTTTCCAAGCTCAAGCACAAGAACCCCATCACGCCCTACGACGGCAAGGCACTCTCCGGCGTGGTCCGGAAGACATTCCTGCGCGGACATGAAATCGATGGCCAGACCCCCGGCGGCAAGCTGATCCGCCGCGGCGGCGTCTGAGGCACCACGCCATGGCTGTCCAGGTACATTCCCCGCGCGGCATATGCACTGCGGGCCCGGCGCAGGCTGGCCCGGCGCGGCCCGGTCCGGCGCAGGCCGGTCCGGCGCAGGCCGGTCCGGGGCAGCCCGGTCCGGGGCAGCCGGGTGCGCAGCTCAAAGCCCATGGCCTGGCCGTCTGGGTAACCCCGGACGACGGCCAGGACATTGACGACGCCGTTATGGCGCGCGCCGCGGAACTGTTGCTGGCGCGTGCCCTCAAGATTGCTCCGGAGGCGGAAGTCCATGTCTGGCCCGCCGCCGGAGCTGCAACTTCCGCTGCCGAGGCTGCCCTGCCGGGGGGACCGCACGGGGCAGCCCGCAGCGGAACCCGGGTGCCGTCGTCGCCCCTTACGGAGGACTCCCCGGAAGGGGACGACGACGGCGCCACTCCCCTGCCGCCGTCGGCCGGTCCCGCGTGCCTCGTGTCCGTGGACCTCGCCGCGGGTGAGGTCCGGCTGGACGGCAAGCGGGTGGCGCTCACCGGCGTCGAGTTCAAGCTGCTGCGCTACCTCGTGGAAAATTGCTCGCGGACCGTCAGCCGGGAGGAATTGCGGCTGTTCCTGGAATCCTTTGATTCCCCAGCGGCGGCCTCGCGCTCTATCGATGTATACGTGGGGCGGGTGCGCCGGAAGCTGCGCCGCGGCCGGCACGCCATCGCCACAGTGCGCGGCGGCGGCTACCAGTTCGTCCCGGGCGCGCACACTAAAGTTCGCGGCCCCGCGGAATACAGCATCTGAACCGGTGGTTGTGCCATACAGCCGTCTGCCCCACCCCGTTGTTTACGCAGCTCTTTTGTCAGCAACAGACTCCCGAAGGATCATTATGAGCCCCACTCTGACCACCAAGCTCCAGCCCGGAACCCAGGCACCGGATTTCACCCTGCCGGACGCTGAGGGCAAGCCCACCTCGCTGGCCGATTACCGCGGCAAGAACGTCATCGTGTACTTCTACCCCGAAGCGGCCACGCCCGGCTGCACCACGGAGGCGTGCGACTTCCGCGACAGCCTCGAGTCCCTGCAGGGCTCCGGCTACGAGGTCCTGGGCGTCTCCCCCGACGCTCCCGAAAAGCTGGCCCACTTCACCGGCGACTTTGCCCTGACCTTCCCGCTCCTGGCCGACGAGGACCACTCCGTGGCCCTGGCCTACGGCGCCTGGGGCGAAAAGCTGCGCGATGGCGAGGTCACTGAAGGAATCGTCCGCTCCACCGTGGTGCTCGACCCCGAGGGCAAAGTGAAGCTGGCCCAGTACCAGGTCAAGGCCCAGGGCCACGTCGCAGCGCTGAAGGAAACCCTGGGCCTCTAGCCCCTCCTCCCGCCGGACGCTCTCTCACTTCCTGCGGGATCTGGGCAGACGCTCTCTCACTTCCTGCACGATTTGGGCGGACGCTCTCACTTCCGGCACGATCTGGGCCGACGCTCTCTCACTTCCTGCACGATTTGGGCCGACGCTCTCTCACTTCCTGCACGATTTGGGCCGACGCTCTCTCACTTATCGCAACAAAAGCCGGAACGCTCACTCACCGAGTGAGAGAGCGTTCCGGTGGTTGGGGCCGAGGGTGGTTGGGGCCGCCGGTGATTGGTTCGCCGGCTCGGGCCTCCGGTGGCTAGCGACCGGCCGGTTCAGCGGCCAGCGCTGGCTGGCGCACCTGTGCCGGGGTGAAACGGGCGCCGGCGTCGGGGAATCCCGGAACCTCAATCCGTGCGTGGCTGTGGACTTCGGTGACCGTGTCCCGGATGTGCTGGGCGATCCCGGCCATGGTGGTGACCCACATTCCGTCCATGTCCTTGACGCGGCTGATCAGCTGTTCCAGGGCCACGGCTTTCGAGGGCCGGCCGGAGATGAACGGGTGATTGGTCAGTACAAAGCAACTCCCGGCCGCATGGTGTGCCTCCGCTTCCAGCGTCCACATTTCCAGGACCTTGGCGGGGCTTTCGATGACGCCGCTGCCGGTGACCCCGGGATAGAACGCGTACTGCTCCCAGTCGTCGAGCGCCCAATCCACCGGGATTTCCACCAGGTCCCTGGAATCGCCCTCGCCGACGCTGAAGCGGTACGGTGCATCGCCGTCGAGCAGGCTTGAATCGTAGAGGAAGCCGCGGTCCGCAAGGAGCGCTGGCGAGTGCCAGTTCAGTTCCCACCACGGGGCCCGGTAACCGATCGGCCGGACACCGGCGACCTTGGCCAGCGCTTCCAGCCCGCGGTCGATGTACCGCGCCTCGGTGGCCGCGTCGATGCCCTGCATGGGTTCGTGCAGGTAGCCGTGGTGGGCGATTTCGTGGCCGGCGTCCACAATCCGGCGCACCACGTCGGGGTAGCTTTCAGCCGTGAATCCGGGAATGAAGAACGTGGCCTGGATGTCCTGGCGCTGCAGGATCTGGAGCAGCCGGGGCACTGCAACCTTGGGCCCGTAGGACTGGTGCGTCATGAGCGACATCCGGCGGGTGCTGGTGGGGTCGTGCGCAATGGTGCATGATTCCGCGTCCACATCGAAGGTGAAGGACGCGGCCGCCCGGAACCCTTCGGGCCAGGTGATGGGATGGGCGGAGTCCGGGAAGGCGGGGAATTCCATGGTCCGAATCCTTTCTACAGCGAGACTGCGGTGGTTGACGGGCGGGCTGAAGGTTCCGGGACCGTCGTCTCCGGGACGGTTACCTGGACCGGCTCAGCGGCGCCGCCGGCCAGAAATTTCCGGTGGACCCGGGGGCCAAGAACTGCGTAGCACGCTGCGCTGCTGACGCCGCCGGCGAGCCAGGAGAGGTCCCAGCCGCCCAGTGCCACTGCGATGGGGCCCTGCATTGCGGGAACCAGGCCGTACATGAACAGCCAGGTGGCGAAAATGCCGACCAGGAGGGACACGACGCCCGCCCAGTTGACTCCGGGGAGCCGCTTAGTGCCCACGCCGTCGAACAGCCGTGAGGCCTCGCCGGGCCAGCGCTTCTCGATCCAGAAGAAATGCACCAGCATGACGCCGCCCCAGGCGGCCACCCAGGCCACGAGACCGATCAGCCACGCATCCAGGACGGAGGCGAAGTCCTCCTGGAAGATGAAGAATACGACGGCGATGAGCGAGAAAACGCCGACGAACAGATTGAGCTTGCGGCGGCTGATGGTGATGTCGAGGGCCTGGGTTGCGACTGAGAAGGTGTAGATGTTCAGGATGTTGGTGGCGATGGGTCCGTGCAGGACCATCAGGAGTACCGGAAGCGCGAGGACTCCGAAGTTTTGCACGATGAGTTTTCCGGGGTCGATCTCGCCACTGTTGGTTGCAAGGCTGGCGCCCAGGACTCCGAGCCAGACGACCGGGATGAACTGCCCCAGCACTGAGGCCAGGTAGACCTTGCGCTTCGGCACCTCGGTGCTCACAAAACGGGAGTAGTCAGCGGCGTAGGTGAACCAGGTGATTCCCCAGCCGATGCCGATGGCCGTCATAACGGCGCTCATGGCCGCGATCCGCTCCGAGCCTTCGAGGATGTTGCCGGCGGGTCCGGCGTAGGACCAGTTGATCTTCATGCCGAACCAGGCGACGGCGGACATCACCGCGAGGATGATGATGGTGGGCGGCACGGTCCACTTTTCAAAAGCCGCAATAGCCTTGTAGCCGAACCAGGCGATGGCAACCTGCGCAGCCATGATGGTGGTGGCGACACCGATCTTCCAGGCGTAGTTGTGGGCTGTCGGGTCCACCCAGCCGAGGGTGCCGAAGAGTGCCATGACAAGGTCCAGGATGATCCAGGTGTTGACGGCGCACCAGCCGATGACCAGTAGCGCCTGGATGGCGGCGGGAAGGTAGTTTCCGCGCCGGCCAAATGCCGCGCGGGCCAGCACCATGCCCGTGGCACCTGTCTTCTGGCCCAGCAGTACGAAGCAGCCGAACAGAAGCATGCCGATCAGGTTCCCCAAAACCAGGACGGTAACGGTGTCGGCGAAGCCAAGTCCGAGGTGGATGCCCAGGGCGCCGAGCACCCAGTTGATGGGCGCCAGGTTGGCTCCCGCCCAGATCCAGAACTGTCCGGAAACCTTCCGGGTCCGCTGTGATTCGGGGATGGGCTGAAGCCAGGCTTCAACGTCTTCGCCGGCTGCGGGCACGTGGCCGGCCGGGACTGCAGTGGAGTTGTTTTGCATGTGGGCCTCCGTGGGAGAAAGGGGATACAGCCAGAGTATGTGCCGCAGACCACACGCAACAAGATACGATATGTACATCAAAAGCCCCATTTGCATGACGGAGCGTAATGCCAATAAAGCTCAGTGAGATCCTAAAACATGCCACCCTCACAGCCGCCGATCCCGTGATCCGCGCCGGTGCAGGCGCAGTGGCGGGTACGCAGCTGCGGTGGGTGCACTCCAGTGAAGTCCTGGACATCGCGCCGTTACTTAGCGGCGGCGAGCTGCTTCTTACCGGCGGCGACGCGCTGGTTACTGCCTCGGATGCACGCCGGGCGGAGTACGTCCGGCAGCTCTCGGAGCGCGGGGTTGGTGCGCTGGCGGTGGAAACTGGCCAGCGGCTCGCTTCACTGCCGTCGTCGATGATCCAGGCAGCGGAAACCGCCGGGCTTCCCCTTATCGAATTCCGCAAGGTGGTGCCCTTCGTGGGCATCATGCAGGCGATTAACTCGATGCTCGTCAGTGAATCGGTGGCCCATCTGCGCCGCGCGGATGAGGCCAGCCACGCCATGGCCGTTGAGCTGGCCCACGGGAGCAGCCTGGATCAGATCCTTGCCGTGCTGGCCGGAATCATTGGTGCGACCCTGGAGCTCTCATCCGTGTCCGGTGTAACGCTGGGCAACGCCGGCCCGGGCGGCGCCGATACGCGTCCGGCGGCCGGCGCCGGTACGCATCCGGGGAACGGCACGGCTTCCCAGCCGGCAGAGGGCCTGGAGTCCGGCACCGGCTCCCCGGCAGAGCCCGGAAGCGCGGCAGAGCCCGGAAGCGCGGCAGAGACGGGCATCGGCGGCACGTTGATAAGCATTGATGTGCCGGTCCGTGGCGTGCCCTCCGCGAGGTTGCTCATCAATGTCCCGGCCGACGGCGACGTCAACCTGGCGCGCGTGGCCGGCGGCCGCTGCGTGGACATCCTGTCGCTCGCTCTGCTGCAGCGGATGCCGCCCGGGCTGAAAGAAGTGGCCGGCACGGCGCTGCTGCGGGCCGTCAGTTCCGGCAGCCAGCCCTGGCGGCTTCAGCAGCTCTCCCCCGCCGCCGGGATCCTTCCCTCTGCGACGGTGGTCGCCGTCGTCGTCCGGTCGTCCACCTCACAGCAGCTGCGGGCGGCAATGGACACTATCCTCAAGCGGTCGGCGCAGCAGAGCGCCAGCTATGTGGACAATGCCGAGCTCCTGGCGCTTGCCGCCCTCCCTTTTGACGGGGCGGCGGCCGCGCGGGCCGGGCTCGTGGCAGCACTCAGGGAGCTCCCGGTTGAGGCGGGGACCATGACGGCGGTGGGTCCGCTGGCCGCCGGGATCGAACACGCTCCCTGGTCGTTGTCGGAGGCGAAAAGCGCCCTGGATCTCGCCGTGAACGGCTCACTTCGGTCAGCGGCCCGGCCGGCGTCGGACACGGAAGGAGTGGTGATCGACGTCGAAAATCTGGCGGTGGAGCGCCTGGCGGTGCAGCATCTGGACCAGGGCGCGCGGCAGGATTTCGTCCGCCAGCAGGTGGGGCCCCTGCTGGATCACGACGCGCGGCGCAACTCCCAGCTGCTCGCAACCCTGGCAACCTGGCTGGACTCTGGCTGCAACACCGCGCAGGCTGCCCGCGAACTGCATGTTGAGCGGCAGTCGATGCATCACCGCATGCAGCGGATTTTTGAGTTGTGCGGCGGCGATCCGCGCGGAACCGGCCGGCTCGCTGCGCTGCACCTCGCCACCCGGCTGGCCGCGCTGTAGCGAGTGGCCAACGCGTGAATGGACGCTCTCTCACTTAACGCAGGAAAAACCGGGACGCTCTCTCACTTTCTCCAAGAAAGTGAGAGAGCGTCCCGGCTTAACCGACCGGAAGTGAGAGAGCGTCCCGGCTTAACCGACCGGAAGTGAGAGAGCGTCCTAGCGGAGCACCACTGTCCTGTTGCCGCGCAGGATCACACGGCCCTCGCAATGCCAGCGCACCGCGTTGGAAAGGGCCTTGCACTCGGTGTCGCGTCCGGCGGCCACCAGGTCTTCCGGGCCGTAGGTGTGGTCCACCTCCACCACCTGCTGGGCGATGATGGGTCCCTCGTCCAGCTCGCCGTTGACGTAGTGCGCGGTAGCCCCTACCGTCTTAACGCCGCGGGCGTAGGCCTGGTGGTACGGCTTGGCGCCCTTGAAACTGGGCAGGAACGAGTGGTGGATGTTGATGGCACGGCCGTCCAGCTTGCGGGTGAGGCCGTCGCTAAGGACCTGCATGTAGCGGGCCAGCACCACCAGTTCCACGTCGAACTCGTCCACCAGCTCCAGCAGCCGCGCCTCGGCCTCGGGCTTGGTGGCGGCGGTAACGGGCACGTGGAAGAACGGGATCCCGTGCCATGCCACCAGCGCCTGGTGGTCCGTGTGGTTGGACACCACGGCCACCACGTCCACCGGCAGCTCGCCGATCCTGGCACGGAACAGCAGGTCGTTGAGGCAGTGCCCGAACTTGGACACCATGATCAGCACGCGGCGCTTGGAACCGTGCGGCTCCAACCGCCAGCTCATCCCGAAGCGTTCAGCAACCGGGGCAAAAGCGGCCCGCAGGGTCTCCGCGGTGGAGGCATCGCCGTCGGACGCAAAGTGCACCCGCATGAAGAAGTGCCCTTCGGAGCGTTCGCCGAACTGCTGGTTGTCGATAATGTCGCAGCCGTGTTCCAGCAGGAAGCCGGAGACGGCGTGGACGATGCCCGGCGACTCGTTGCAGTCCAGCGTCAGGACATGTTCCACGGTGGTCGCGGCCGGGCCCGCGAAGGACGGAAGGGAAGAAGTTTCAGTCTCAATGGCAGTCATGGCTCAGCACTCGATCACATTCACGGCGAGGCCCCCGCGGGAGGTCTCCTTGTACTTGGTTTTCATGTCCGCTCCTGTCTCGCGCATGGTTTTAATGGCTTTGTCCAGCGATACCTTGTGGCTGCCGTCCCCGTGCAGGGCAAGGCGGGCGGCGTTGATGGCTTTCACGCTGGCAATGGCGTTCCGTTCGATGCAGGGGATCTGCACCAGGCCGCCCACGGGGTCGCAGGTCAGGCCCAGGTTGTGTTCGATTCCCACCTCAGCCGCGTTTTCCACCTGTTCCGGCGTGCCGCCGAGCACTTCGCACAGTCCGGCGGCCGCCATGGAGCAGGCGGAACCCACTTCGCCCTGGCAGCCCACTTCGGCGCCGGAGATTGAGGCGTTGATCTTGAATAGAATCCCGACGGCGGCCGCCGCCAGCAGGAAGCGGACCACGCCGTCGTCGTCGGCTCCGGGGACAAACTTGACGTAGTAGTGCAGTACGGCCGGCA
Organism: Arthrobacter sp. FB24; assembly: GCF_000196235.1. Taxonomy (NCBI): domain Bacteria; kingdom Bacillati; phylum Actinomycetota; class Actinomycetes; order Micrococcales; family Micrococcaceae; genus Arthrobacter; species Arthrobacter sp. FB24. The sequence continues at coordinate 4,163,761 of NC_008541.1, forward strand.
CAATCCCGGCCGCGCCGTTGGTGGGGGCGGTGACGATCCGCCCGCCGGCGGCATTTTCCTCGTTGACTGCCAGCGCGAAGAGGTTCACCCACTCCATGGCCCGGAGCGGATCGGTGACGCCGGTGTCCGCGGTCAGGGTCTTGAACAACGACGGCGCCCGGCGCCTGACGTTCAGCCCGCCGGGAAGGATCCCTTCCGCGGCGCAGCCGTTGTCCACGCATTCGCGCATGACGGCCCAGAGTTTCAGCAGCTCCTCGCGGAGTTCCGCTTCGCTGCGCCATGCCAGCTCGTTGGCGAGCATGACGTCGGAGATGGACATTCCCTCGCGGCGGCAGATCTCCAGGAGTTCGTCGGCCGTGGTGAAAGGGTATGGCAGCGGTGTGTCGTCCGCCACCACTTTGTCTCCGGCGTCGGCATCGCCGTCAACAACGAAACCGCCGCCAATGGAGTAGAAGCTCCGTTCACTGAGCACGGCGCCGGTGTGGTCCAGCGCGCGGAACGTCATGCCGTTGGGGTGGGCAGGCAGGGATTTCCGGCGGTGCAGCACCACGTCCTCGTCCCAGTTGAAGTCCACCCGGTGGTCCCCGCCGATCCGGAGTTCGGCGTCGAGCGCGGCGGCGGCCACCTGGTCGTCCGCGGTGGAGGTGTCCACCGTTTCGGGGTCCAGGCCCTGGAGGCCCAGGACCACGGCTTTGTCGGAGCCGTGGCCCCTGCCGGTGGCGCCGAGCGATCCGAACAGTTCCGCCTGGACCCGTGTGGTGGCGCTCAGGTGGCCGTCACCTTTGAGCCCTTCGGCGAACAGTTTCGCCGCCCGCATCGGGCCGACCGTGTGTGACGACGACGGCCCGATGCCAACGGAGAAGAGGTCCAGGGCGCTCAGCGCCATCAGGGCACCTCGGGGGAGGCGTATTCCCTCATGGCGTCCAGGAGCCACCGGCCCAGGAAGTCCGCGAACGAAGCCCGCGGGAAGAGCCGGAAGCTGTCCTCGCCGGTCTTCAGCAGGATCACCGGGATGTTGCCCACTTCGGTGCTCAGGGCTGTTCCCGGCGTGAAGCTGCGGGGGTGCAGGTCCAAGGCGCAGCCCTTCTCCAGGACTGCCCGTGCACGGGGGCCAGAGAGTTCGAACGTGGTGCGGTTGGCGGAGAGGTCCACCACCTGGCCCGGGGCGTCTCCGAGGGCTGCCGTGAGGGAGCCGATCAGGTGCCCGCCGAGGGAGTCGTGGGCTTCTTCCGGTGCGACCACCAGGAACTCGGACGGGCCGAGCCACAGGACGCTGATGCCGTCCGAGCCGGCCACTTCGCCGCACCGTGCGGGCAGGCCGCCGGCCACGGACGCGATCCGCGAGCCCTGCTCGGAGCGGGGGTCAACGCGGATCCCCGCCATGGTCTGGAACGGGCCTTCCTGGAGGACAACCGTGCCCGTCACGGAGCCGGCGTCCAGCGCTTCGGCCAGGTGGGAGGCCGGGCTGCGGCGGATGTCCCGGAGTCCATTGATGCCTTCGAGTGCTGCTGTGTTAGCCATCTTTGCGGGTCCCTTCAGGGTCAAAAAGTACGGTTTCGGCGACAACGACATCAACCAGCTGGTCACCGGCGGCGGCCACGAGGGTCTCGCCGATGCGGTTGCGGCCGTTCTTGATCAGGGCCAGGCCGAAGGACCGGCCCAGTGCGGCGCTGTGGTAACTCGAGGTCACGAAACCCTGCATCGGGACGGGACCGTAGGCGGGGTTGGTCGGGATGCCCTTTTCCACGAGCTGGGTGCCTTCCGGCAGCCGCAGCGTTCCGTCCACGGGGAGGACGCTGACCAGGTGCTTGCGGTCCTCGCGCTTCGCATCGGCACGGGCGTAGGAGCGCTTGCCGATGAACTCCTTGGCCTTGGAGACAACCCATTCCATCCCGGCATCCTGCGGGGTGACAGTGCCGTCGGTGTCCTGCCCGACGATCGGGTAGCCCTTTTCGGCGCGGAGCACGTGCATGGTTTCGGTGCCGTAGGGGGTGATATTGAATTCGGCCCCGGCGGCCGCAACAGCTTCCCAGGTGTTCAGGCCGTACCAGGACGGCACGTTAATTTCGTAGGCCAGTTCGCCGGAGAACGAGATCCGGCAGATCCGGGCCTGCACGCCGGAGGCGAGGGTGGTTTCGCGGAAGGTCATGAACGGGAAGGCTTCCGCCTCCAGGCCGCCGCCGGCGGCGAGTTCGGGTGCCACCTTCGCGAGGACCGCGCGGGATTTGGGCCCGACGACGGCAATGGTGCTCCACTGTTCGGTCACCGAGGTGCAGTGCACGTCCAGCTCAGGCCATTCGGTCTGTAGCCATTCCTCCAGCCAGTCCAGCACCTTCGCGGCACCGCCGGTGGTGGTGGTCATGAAGAACCGGTCCTCGTCGAGGCGCAGGGTCACGCCGTCGTCGAAAATCATGCCGTCCGCCATGCACATCACGCCGTAGCGGGCGGAACCCGGGGCGAGCTTCTTGAACGCGTTGGTGTAGATCCGGTTGAGGAACTCACCGGCGTCCTTGCCACGGATTTCGATCTTGCCGAGCGTGGTGGCGTCCATGAAGCCCACGGATTCGCGGACGGCGGCGCACTCGCGCAGCACGGCGGTGTCCATGTCCTCCCCGTCCTGCGGGTAGTACCAGGGGCGCTTCCACTGCCCCACGTCCTCGAACAGCGCACCCTTGGCCACGTGCCACGGGTGGATCGACGTAACACGGGCGGGGTCGAACAGTTCGCCGCGCTGGCGTCCGGCAAGTGCCGCAAACGCCACCGGGGTAAACGGTGCCCGGTACGTGGTGGTGCCGATGTCGCCGATGCCCCGGGACGCTTCGCCGGCGGTGCGGAGAGCCGCGGCGATCACGCCGATGGCGTTGACGCCGGAAGTCTTGCCCTGGTCGTTGGCGGTGCTGATCGAGGTGTAGCGCTTGATGTGCTCCACGGACCGCATGCCGGCGCCGGTGGACCGCAGCACGTCAGCCACGGACTGGTCGCGCTGGAAGTCCACGAAGTGGTGGTGCCAGTCGTCCGGGGTACCGGCCTGGCCGGGCACCAGCCACAGCTGGCGGGTCGGGGCGGATGCCTTCGGCTCGCCGATGACAGAAGGTTCGACGGCGGCACTGAAGCCGGCGGCGATGGCCGCCGAAGCTCCGGCGGAGATGCCTTCGGCGAGGCAGTCGGCGAGTTCGAAGCTGCCGCGGCCGGAGCCGATGGTCTGCTGGTTCGGGACCACGGTGCTCGGTACGAACGCCGCCAGGTCCTCGTCCCAGCGCAGCTTTCCCTGCCGCTGCGAGTGGAGGTGCACCAGCGGGCTCCAGCCGCCGGAGACTGCCAGCAGGTCGCAGGCGATCTCTTCGATGCCGGAGGTGAGTTCGCCGTCGTCGTTGATACTGCGGACGGTGACGCTGTCCAGCCGGCCGTCTGCGGCGCCTTCTCCTGAGGCGGAGGTGTTGGCCACGGCGCTGCCGATCAGCACGCGGGTGCCGGACTCGACGGCGGCGGCTGCCACTTCCGTAAGGCGGGGACGGGCGTCGACGACGGCCGCCACCTTGACGCCGGCGGCGCGCAGGTCCGAGGCCAGTGCGTAGGCGCTGTCGTTGGTGGTGCTGATGACGACGCGCTGCCCGGCGGCCACGGCGTAGCGGTTGAGGTAGCTGCGGACGGCCGAGGCGAGCATGATGCCCGGGCGGTCGTTGTTCTCGAAGACCAGCGGGCGCTCGTGGGCGCCGGGAGCAACCACCACCTGCTTGGCACGGATGTGCCAAATCCGCTGCCGGGACACGCCGGGGGCGGCCGGGCTGGAGAGGTGGTCGGTGCGGTTCTGGACGGCGACGATGTAGTTGGCGTCGTAGGCGCCGAAGGCCGTGGTGCGGTTCAGGACGGTGCATTCGGCTGCGGAGACGAGCTCGGCTTCCACATCAGCCACCCATTCCAGGGACGGCTTGCCTTCGATGGCCTCGGCCAGGTCAGGTGCGGTGGATCCGGACAGGAGCGTGCCGCCCAGTTCGGGCTGGTCGTCCAGCAGCATCACCCGGGCGCCGGTGCGCACGGCCTCGCGGGCCGCGGCCAGGCCGGCGGGGCCGCCGCCGATCACCAGGACGTCCGTGTGCACGAACTTCTTGTCGTACTCGGCGCGGTCCTCCTCGGGGTCAAGCCGGCCCAGGCCGTTGAGCAGGTCTGCCTTCAGGCCGTCCACCAGGGTGACGGTGGTGGCGGGGAGCATGGACTCTGCCACGTGGCCCGGGAACCGTGCTTCGACCCGGACCAGCGCGTTGGATTCCTCCACGCCGGCGGACATGATGCCGCGGGGGCGGTCCTCGTACAGCGAGTTGCCGGCGGCGATCCGGCCATTGGCGAGCAGGGCCGAGGCGAGCGTGTCGCCGGGGTGGCCGGTGAATTCCTCGCCGTCCACGGTGAAACGCCAGGAGATGCTGCGGTCGATGCGTCCGCCGGCGGCGAGGCGGGCGTTCTGGGAAGTCACTTGGTTGCTCCTTCCGGGGCGGTGGTGCTTGAGGCTGTCGTGCTTGAGGCTGAACCGGCCGGTGCGATGCTGGTTGCAGAGGTGCTGGGCGCGCTGGTGCCGGTGGTGGTGCTGTCAGCGGCGGTGCTTGCAGTGCCGGATTCGGCCGCGGCCGCGACGGACACGTCCGGCCGGGGTGAACCCATCGGGTAGACGGCCTGGATGTCGTACGTGACGGTGTCGCGGAGCATGTTGAACCACTGGCGGCAACCGGTGCTGTGGAGCCAGCGCTCGGCGAAGGCGCCCTTGGTGTTGTCGCGGTAGAACAGGAACTCGGCCCATTCGCGGTCGTTCATGTCGTTCGGGTTTTCCGGGTACGGCACGTGGGCCTGGCCGCCGTAGTGGAACTCGGTCTCGTCGCGCGAGCCGCAGTTGGGGCATGAGATAAGCAGCATGTGCGTCTTCTTTCTATGGGACGGCGGCTAGTGGGCTACTGCGGCTGCGCCGTGCTCGTCGATCAGGGCGCCGGTTTCGAAGCGTTCCAGCGCAAACGGCTTGTTCAGCTTGTGCGGGGTGCCCGTGGCGATGGTGTGCGCGAACGTGAGTCCGGCAGCCGGGGTGGCCTTGAAGCCGCCGGTGCCCCAGCCACAGTTCACGAACATGTTCTCCACCGGGGTGGTGCCCACGATCGGCGAGGCATCCAGCGTGGTGTCCACGATCCCGCCCCAGGTCCGGAGCACATGTGCCCGCGCAAAGATGGGGAACAGTTCAACGGCGGCGGCCATCTGGTTCTCAATTACGTGGAAGGACCCGCGCTGGCCGTAGCCGTTGTAGGAGTCGACGCCGGCGCCCATGACCAGTTCGCCCTTGTGGGCCTGGGAAACATAGACGTGCACGTGGTTGGACATCACCACGGTGGGGTGGACCGGTTCGTGCAGCTCGGAGACCAGGGCCTGGAGCGGGTGGGACTGGATGGGGAGCCGGAAGCCGGCCATTTCCGCAAGGACCGAGCTGTGGCCGGCAGCGCACAGGCCCACCTTTTCGGTGTTGATGGTGCCGCGGTTGGTCTTGACGCCCACCACGCGGTCGCCGTCCTTGAGGAAGCCGGTGACTTCGCAGTTCTGGATGATGTCCACGCCCAGTTCGTCGCACTTGCGGGCGAAGGCCCAGGCCACGTGGTCGTGCTTGGCGATGCCGGCACGCGGCTGGTAGGTGGCGCCCATGACCGGGTAGCGGATGTTGTCGCTGATGTTCAGGATCGGGCAGAGCTCCTTGACCTGGTCCGGTTCCAGCCACTCAGCGTCCACGCCGTTGAGCTTGTTCGCGCCCACGCGGCGGATGCTTTCGCGGACGTCGCCCAGGGTGTGGGCGAGGTTCATGACGCCTCGCTGGCTGAAGAGGAAGTCGTATTCGAGCTCTTCCGGCAGGATTTCCCAGAGCTTGAGGGCGTGCTCGTAGATGGCAGCGCTCTCGTCCCAGAGGTAGTTGGACCGGATGATGGTGGTGTTGCGTGCCATGTTGCCGCCGGCCAGCCAGCCCTTTTCCAGAACGGCGATGTTGGTCATGCCATGGTTCTTGGCCAGGAAGTAGGCGGTGGCCAGGCCGTGCCCGCCACCGCCCACAATCACGGCGCCGTAGGAGGACTTGGGCTCCGGGTTGCGCCAGAGGAAATCCGGGTGCTCGGGGAGCTGTTGGGTGCTCACTGGGCTGCTCCAATCATGTCTGTTTCAAAGGCGGCGATTTCATCGCCACTGTCCTGGGAAAGATGCGGGTAGAGGGGGAATTGTTCGGCGAGGGCGGTCACCCGGGCGCGAAGTTCGACGACGGCGCTGTCACTCAGGGACGTTGCCCCGGTGGCGCCGTTGGCAGCCGCGGCAATCAGCGCCGTCGCGATGATGTCCGCGACCTCAGTGAATTCCACGGCGCCGAAGCCGCGGGTGGCCAGGGCGGGCGTTCCGATCCTGAGGCCCGAGGAAACCATCGGCGGGCGGGGGTCGAACGGTACGGCGTTGCGGTTGACCGTGATGCCGATCCGGTGCAGGGCGTCTTCGGCCTGCTGCCCGTCTAGTTCGGAGTTGCGGAGGTCCACGAGGACCAGGTGCACATCGGTGCCGCCGTTGACTACGGAGATGCCAGCCGCGGCGACGTCGTCACGGAGGAGCCGTTCCGCCAGCAGCTTGGATCCCTGCAGGACGCGCTCCTGGCGTTCCTTGAATTCGGGGGTGCCGGCCAGCTTGAAGGCGACGGCCTTGGCGGCGATGACGTGCTCCAGCGGTCCGCCCTGCTGGCCCGGGAACACGGCGGAGTTGATCTTGCGGGCGTATTCCTCCTTGGCCAGGATGACGCCGCCGCGCGGACCGCCGAGGGTCTTGTGCGTGGTGGTGGTGACGACATCGGCGTACGGCACCGGGTTGGGGTGCAGCCCTGCGGCCACCAGGCCGGCAAAGTGCGCCATATCCACCATCAGGTACGCGTCCACGAGATCGGCGATGCGGCGGAATTCGGCGAAGTCCAACTGGCGGGAGTAGGCGGACCAGCCGGCGACGATCAGCCGCGGACGGTGCTCCAGGGCCAGCGCTTCGACCTCGGCCATATCGATCCGGAGGTCCGATTCACGCACGTGGTACGGGACCACGTTGTAGAGCTTGCCGGAAAAGTTGATCCGCATGCCGTGGGTCAGGTGGCCGCCGTGGGCCAGGTCCAGGCCCATGATGGTGTCGCCCGGGTTCAGCAGCGCGAACATGGCAGCAGCGTTGGCCTGGGCGCCGGAGTGCGGCTGGACGTTCGCGAACTCGGCGCCGAAGAGTGCCTTCACCCGGTCGATGGCCAGCTGTTCGATCACATCAACGTGCTCGCAGCCGCCGTAGTAGCGCTTGCCGGGGTAGCCCTCGGCGTACTTGTTGGTCAGTACCGAGCCCTGTGCCTCCATGACTGCGGACGGGGCGAAATTCTCCGAGGCGATCATTTCCAGCGTCGACTGCTGGCGGCCCAGCTCATTGGCGATGGCCTGCTGGACCTCGGGATCGACTGCGGAAAGTCGCTCGTTCAACTGCTCAACCACGGATGCTCCTTTGAAATACCACTATTGCTATGACTGATATATCAGTGTGAGGTCAATGGTATGATTGGGATCACATGAGAGTCAATAGCCGGTGGCAAAGTGGCACTGAGCTTCCGGTTGGAACCGCATCAACCGGTGGTTGGAGGCCGGCCGCTGTGGTGACGACGAGCCATAAGGAACTGAGTAGCGAAGAACGGAGCGGCACCTTGAATGCACTTCCCGCCCTGCCACCCGCCGAGGACGAAGTACTGTCCCAGGCGGAGGCCGCCTACCGGCAGCTGCGCGACAAGCTGATCATGCTCGAGATCCGGCCCGGCGAGCCCATCAATGACGGCCAGCTGGCGGCCGAGCTCGGCTTCGGCCGCACTCCTGTGCGCGAGGCGATCAAGCGGCTGGAGGTGGACCATCTGGTGGTGTCCTATCCGCGCCGGGGAACTTTTGCCACCACCGTGGACTTCACCGAACTGGCTGACGTCTCGGAGGTCCGGGAGCTGCTGGAGCCGCTGGCCGCCCGCAGTGCTGCCACGAGGGCAAACGCCGCCATGCGCCGCGAACTCCTGGAAGTCGCCACGATCATCGCGGAGCTTGATCCCAGCCCTGCCGAGTCCCGCGAGCTGATGCGCTATGACCTGACAGTGCACCGGTTGATCTACAAGGCGGCTGCCAACCCGCACCTGGAAGACACCCTGATCCGCTACGACAACCTGGCCACCCGCATCTGGTGCCTGGTCCTGGACAAGGTGCCCTCGGTGAGCGGCCACATCACCGAGCACGTGGAGCTGCTCAAGGCGGTGGCCGCGGGCGACGCCGACAAAGCCGGCGAGCTGGCCCTGCACCATGTCACAAGCTTCGAAGAGACCATCCGCGGGGTGCTCTAGGCGCCCCAAGGCAGAAACGCTCTCTCACTTTTGGCCCTAAACCCCAAGACGCTCTCTCACTTTTGGCCTTAAAACCCCAAGACGCTCTCTCACTTTCCTGAAGAAAGTGAGAGAGCGTCTCGTGTAAACCGGCAGGAAGTGAGAGAGCGTCCTGCGTTGCTTTCCAGTCCTGTCTGCTTCCTAGTGGCCGCCGCCTCCGATCACTCCTGCTTCCACAGCCTTCGTGACGGCGTCCGCCTCGACCTGGGTCAGTTTGCCGTCGGTGACAGCCTGGTCAAGCCGGGTCTTAAGTTCGGCCGCCCGTTCAGCCTGGCCGGCCGTGCGGATTTCTTCCAGGGCTGCGGTGACCTTGGATTCTTCGACGCCGAGTGACCCAGCCAGGTCCTTGGCCATCGCCGCGTCCATGGCGGAGCGGTCCGGTTTGGTCCCCTCGGTTGGCTTGGTTCCGTCAGCCGGTTTGTTGGCATCCCGGAACGCCTGGAGGGCCTCGGTCACCTGGGACTCCTCCACGCCGAGCTTGGTGGCCAGGTCGGCAGCCAGCTGGCCGCGGTCGCCGCCCCTGTGGCCGCCGCGCATGCCGCCGTCAGTGGTTGTGGATCCGTCGGTGGATGCGGTGCTCTGGGCCGTTGCGCTGGGGCTAGGGGTTTCGGCCGCCGAGGCCATCCCGGTGACTCCCAGCCCGGCGCCGAGCGCCAGTGCCCCGGCCGCCAGGCCGAGCGTGATTCTCTTCGTGCGTGACATCTGATGTCTCCTCGATCCGCCGTGTGAACGGCTCTTTGGGGAAGAACGGCCGGTTTGCACCGTCCTTCACTCAAAGATGCGGCACCAAGGTATGGCGCTGCTGTTCGGATCCTGTCGGCAGGCTGTGAATGCGGGCCGGGAGATCAGGTGGAGGGTCGAGGGCATCCACGCAAGGCGGTCAGCTGTTCCTCTTCCAGCCCTTCGGCCACTTCACGTTCAGCAGCAGAAGGCCCAGCAGGAGCGAGTCCACTGTCATGATGGCCGCCATAAGGTAGGCCCAGCCGATCATCATGCGGTGTTCACCGCCAACCTGCGGCACGAATTCTTGGCTGGCATCGATGGTCGCATGACAATCTCCTGACGTGGATCCCCCCAGTCACTCGATAGTCCATCAAGTGTGGCATGGCCGCAGTCAGGACGGAACGGCCGGGACTACTCGAATCCTGCCGCGGTCATACACCGAAAGGCGCGCGGAATACTCGTTAGATAATCGCCGCGCGCAGCTGCTTGGCGGCCAGTGCCGGATCCTCTGCGCTGTAGATGGAGCCACCGACGACGGCGACGTCCGCACCGGCGCGCTGTACGGCTTCAATGGTGGACAGGTTTACTCCACCGGCCACCGAAAACGGCACCCGGGCTTCCTCCCCTGCGCTGAGCAGCAAGTTGAGGTTGTAGCCCGGCTTGGCCTGCTCGTCGAGGCCTGCGTGGAACTCAATGAACTTGGCGCCGAGTGCGCGGGCTTCCTTGGCGCGGGTGACTTTGTCCGCGACGCCGATCAGGTCAACAACAATCCCCTTGTTGTGGGCCTTCGCCGCCTTGACCGCGCCGGCGATCGTGGAGTCATCCGCGCTGCCGAGGACGGACACCAGGTCCGCACCGGCGCCGAAGGCGATCTCGGCCTCCAGTTCGCCGGCGTCCATGGTCTTCATGTCCGCGAAGACGATCTTGTCCGGGTGGGCGGTCTTGACGGCGGTCACGGCGGACAGGCCGGCGTTCTTCACCAGCGGGGTGCCGAGCTCGATGATGTCAACGTATTCGGCGACCTTGCCCGCGAGCTCGAGGGCGGCTTCGACGGTCAGGACGTCCATGGCGACTTGCAGTTTCACGTGGTGTCTCTTTTCTGGTTGGGGTGTCTCGGTGGAAATTGGCGTGGTTTACTCGAGGTTCGCGTGGCGCCGCCAGAGTTCCTCGGCAGCGGCCGCGTCCTCGTCCCAAAGGCTTTGGAAGACGGCTTCAGTGGTGGTGAACAGCACCTGTTCGAAGAGGCTGCCCGAATACTGCCGGGACACCGCCGAGCCGTGGTCCGTTTTCCGGGCGGCCGGGATAAGCACGACGGCGGCAGCAACCGCCGCGAGCGGGGAACCGGCGTCAGTGGTGTAGGCAGCGACCCGCGCGCCCTGGCCGGCCGCTGTCTCCGCCGCCTTGACGACGCCGGGGGTGGTGCCGGAACCGGAAGCCGCCAGCAGCAGGTCCCCTGCGCTGATGGCAGGCGTGGTGGTCTCACCGACCACGTGCACCGTCAGTCCCAGGTGCATCAGCCGCATGGCCGCCATTTTCAGGACCAGCCCGCTGCGGCCGGCTCCGGTCACGAAGATCCTGCCCGCCAGCCGGAGCTCGGTGACGAGCGCCGCCACCTGAACCGGATCAACGCGTCCGGATACAGCCCTGATCTCGTCCTGGACCAGGTCCCGATTGCGGCCAAAGGCGCGGGACGCATCGGCCAGGACGGCCGGATCGGTTTCGGCGATGACGCTCATCTGCGGGTTCCTCCTTCACGAAAGTTGCTACCTATTCATCCTCACCCGCCCGACAGGTAGTTCCAACGCCATGATTGAACGGTATTTACTACCCAAAGGGATAGGTCTATTCCCGTGGCGTCGTAGACTGGGCAGGTGGAAGCCCCCGATACAGTCCTGCTGGAAGCCGTTGCCGCCCTGGCCACCGCCCCGCTGGCCACCATTGCCCAGCGGCTGCGGGAGGCGACCCTCCCCTATCTGGGAAGCAGCGCCCTGGTCATCTTCACCGAGGACTGCACGGGCAGGCCGCAGAAGAAGGCCGGAGACGAATCGATCATCAGCCGGGTCTCCATCGCGGAACTGGACCAGATCCGGGCGTCGCTCTCCGCGGCAGGGGGACTGTCGCCGGGTGACCGGTGGCAAGGCGGAGCCGTGCTCGGCGGCGAGGAACGCCAGGTCCTCGCCTTGTCCTCCCCCAGCAACGCCCTGTTGGTCCTCGCCGACCCGCAGCTGCCGGATCCGGCCGGGCACGATGCAACGGAGAGCATGCTCCGCTACCTGTGGACGCTGGCAGCGGAGCGGATCCGCGAAAAGGTGGCGGACGCGCCGCCGTCGTACCTCATCGAATCCCGCGCGGCCTCGGCCGAGCGGGTGAGGGTGACGGCGGAACTGGTGGATCACCACTCCACCACGCTCGAAACCCTGCTCGCCGCGCTGCGGTCGCCTGCGCTCAGCGACGACGCAGCACGAAAGTCCGCCACCGATGTCGCCGCCAGGGCGTTGGTGGGACTCCGCACCCTCAACGACCGCACCACCGAACTCGTGGAGGAACCGGTGGCCACGGCTTTCCAGCGGCTGCGCGAGGACCTGAAACCGCTCATGAACTTCAGCGGCATCGACGTCCAGTTCATCGAGCCGCCCGTCAACGGCCGTGCCCTGCCCGGCGAAGTGGCGCACGCGGCCCGCGCGATCGTCCGCGGGCTGGTCCTTGCCATGGTGGACCAGGCGGGAGTGCGGCGGATCCGTACGCAGTGGGATTGCGACGGCGAGAACCTCCTGGTCAACGTCCGCGACGACGGACCCGGCGAGCGCTCCGCGGCCGCGCCCGCCATGGCCCGCCTCGCCCAGCGGGTGGAAGCCCTCGACGGCAGAATGTCCGTGGATGTGATGCCCGGCTGGGGTGCCGACGTCGCCATCTCACTCCCCCTTGATCCGCCTGCCCGCCCGCTGGCCGACGTTTCCGACTGGAAGCTCGGGGACCGCGAACTCGAGGTGCTCCAGCTGCTCGCCGCCGGACAACGGAACCGGGCCATCGCCGCGAAACTGCACATCAGCGAGAACACAGTGAAGTTCCACCTGCGCAACATCTACCGGAAAGTGGGCGCCACCTCCCGCACCGAAGCGATCGCCATGGCCCACAGCAACGGTGTGCGGTAGGCCTGGGACCGTACATCAGCATCAGCATCGAAAGGACTCCGCGGCATGGCAATCGAGGTTCGTCCGGCGACCCGGTTCGAGGACGTAAGGACGATGGTGGGCCCCAAGCGCCCCGACGCGACGGTGTGCTGGTGCCTGAGCTATCGCATCCCCTCCAAGCAGAACCTGGCGTTGCGCGGCCCTGAGCGCGGCGAAGTCGTCAAGGAGTTGGTCCGGCAGGACCCGCCGCCCGGGGTGCTCGCGTACGACGGCGACGAGGTGGTGGGCTGGGCCGCTGTCCATCCGCGCGCCGATACCAGCTTCGCCCGTAACCGTAAGATCCCCCACGTAGACGATGTCGACGTGTGGTCGGTGTGGTGCATCCGGGTGCGGCCCGGGCATCGAGGCAAGGGGATTTCCCATCACCTGCTGCAGGGCGCCATCGACTTCGCCCGCAGCCACGGCGCTCAGGCAATCGAAGGCTATCCGGTCGATAACCAGGGCCGGAAGGTGGACATCACCATGGCCTACGTCGGCACGCGCAAGCTCTTCGAGGAGGCCGGTTTCACCAAGGCCGCGGACACCGACTCCGTGCTTAACGGCTTCCCCCGGGTGCTGATGCGCCTGGACCTGTCGTGACGACCCCGCGCTTAACGCAATGCCGCCTGGCGCACCCGTCTCGGCATAGGATCGAAAGTGTGGAACTAACCGAGAGGACGCTCTAAGCGGCCTTGTGGCGGGTAAGCAAGCCGCAGAAACTACTTAAGGGTATGGATCATGGCTTCGAAGAACGACCCCGAATCCGACGTCGACGCGGACTCGGGCCAGCACGGCGGCGTCCAGTCAGTGGACCGGGCAATGGCAGTCCTGGAGATCCTGGCCCGGGACGGCCATGCGGGCGTGAGTGAAATCGCCGAGGAGATGGGCATCCACAAGTCCACCGTGTCCCGGCTGCTGGGCTCGCTGGTGAGCCGTGAAATGGTCCACCAGAACAGCGAGCGCGGAAAGTACCAGCTGGGCTTCGGCATCCTGAGGCTGGCGAGCTCCATCCCCGGACGGCTCAGCCTGGTCCGTGAAGCCCGCCCCGTACTGGAAGGGCTGGCCGAGGAATTCAAGGAGACGGTGAACCTGGCCGTCCTGCGCTCCAACTACGCCGTCAACGTGGACCAGGCCATGGGACCGTCAACGCTTGCCACCTACGACTGGGTGGGCAGCCTGACCCCGCTCCATGCGACTTCGAGCGGCAAAGTCCTCCTGGCGGCGCTGTCCGCGGACGACCGGGACCGCATCCTGAAAGAGACCGGCCTCCCGGCCCGGACGCCCCGGACCATCACCAACCGGAAGGCGCTCGAAACCCAGCTCCTCGACGTCGCCCGCGACGGCTACGGCGTGGTCCGCGAAGAGTTCGAAATCGGCCTCAACTCGATGTCCGTGCCGGTGTACAACCACATGGGTGCTGTGATCGGTGCGGTCAGCATCTCCGGGCCTGCCTTCCGTTTTGATCCCGAAAAGGCACCGGGACTCCTTGAGGCGCTGAAAGAGGCGGGACTGCAGATCAGCGCAAGAATGGGCTACACCCGCCGCTAAGGCATCAGGTCCAGGACGCCCCACGCCGGCAGCGCTCAGGGGTCCACTTCGGGCCGGGCGGTGAGGATCCGATTGGCATTGACCTGCAGGATGCCGAGCGACTCCTGGATCAGGGGTGAGGCGATGCTGCCCCTGCGCACCGCGGCGACAATGCGGCGCGTGGGTTTCGCCCTACCGGTGATGCGTAGCCGAACCACGTTTTCGGCACCATGCAAAGGCGCCAGCCGGGGCAGCAGGCCGACGCCCAGCCCCGCACCCACGAACGCGATCTGGGTTTCCCATTCAACGGCCTCGTGGGCAATCCTCGGTGTCACCCCGACTGCCGTGAACGCCGCGGTGAACAGGGAATGGTAGGTGGAACCGACTGCCTCCGTGATCCATGGTTCCGATGCCAGTTCTTCAAGCGTCGCTGTTTCCCGTGATGCCAGCGGATGGTCACCGGGAATGATGACGTCCAGCGGATCGTCGAGCAGAACTCTCTGCTCGAAGCGCGGATCGTCCTCACCATAACTGTCGGACTGCATGGCGACAATGACTGCAAGGTCGATTCGTTCCGCAATCAACAAGTCGAAGCAGCGGGCCGGATCAGCCTCAAGAACCTGCACCTCCAGCATGGGGCGTGTTGAGCGCAGGGTGGCGGCCAGCGGCGCGAGCAACTGGGCGGCTGCTGAGGAGAATCCGCCGAGGCCAAAGTGGGACTGCACCTGGTCGCCAGCCTCCATGGCTGCGGCGCGCAGCTTCTCCCATTGGGCAATGAGGGGATCCGAGCCCGCCACCAGAAAGCGTCCCGTGGCGGTAAGACGCACACCCCGGCCGTCCTTCGTCAGCAGCTGCATTCCAAGCACGCGCTGGAGCTCCCGCAATTGCGCGGAGACAGCGGAGGGAGAATAACCCGTGAGCTCCGCGGTTGCGCCAATAGTGCCGCACCGGGCAAACACCCGAAGTGTTGTGAGCCGTGGATCGATCATGCATCTATTCTGCATGGTTATCTTCAAAATCACGCGCTTTTGTTGCAGCTCCCGTGACCCTAATCTCATCATTACAAGTACTTCGACCGGCCGTTAGCACCCGCCCACGCATGGCCGCCGCAACACCCACTACCCATGCCTCCCGGGAGGAAACCCATGACTGCTTCAGTGAACGTCCCCCTCAATTCACGCGGAAAACTCGCTGCATCCTTGCCGGCCGAGCAGCTGGCAGAAATTACCGCGCTGTTTGAGTTCCGGCGCACCGGCTACTCCCTCGATGCCCCCTTCTACACCGATCGCTCGATCTTCAACATCGACATGGAGGCCATTTTCGGCCAGCACTGGATCTTTGCCGCGAGCACCGCCGAACTGCCGGAGCCGGGCGACTACGTCACCGTCGACTACGGGCCCTACTCCCTGATTGTGCTGCGCAACGACGACGGCGCCGTGAACGTCCTGCACAACGTATGCCGCCACCGCGGCGCCCGCGTTCTCACCGAAGCTGCCGGGTCAACCGGAAACCTGGTCTGCGGCTACCACTCCTGGACCTACTCCCCGGAGGGTAATTTGATCCATGCCTCCGCGCCGGGGGAAACGAAGTTCGACAAGAGCTGCTTCGGCCTCAAACGCGCCCACGGCCGCGAAGTCGCCGGACTCATCTTCGTCTGCATTGCCGATGATGCGCCGACGGACTTCGATGAAACCGCAAAAATCTTTGAGCCCTACCTGGCGCCCCACGATCTCTCGAAGACAAAAATCGCCTACCAGCAGAACATCATCGAAGAGGGCAACTGGAAGCTCGTCATGGAGAACAACCGTGAGTGCTACCACTGCGACGGCCACCCTGAGCTCGCCTGCTCCCTCTTCCCCACCTGGGGCCTGACGGAGGGCCTGATCCCGCCCCATCTTGAGGAAGTGTGGAACCGGAACAAGGAGGCTCAGTCCTCCCTCGAGGAGCGTTGCCGCCGCTACGGCCTTCCCTACGAGGTGGTCGAGCAGCTTGACACGCGTATCGCGGGAATCCGTATCTCACGGGAATCACTCGATGGAGAGGGTGAGTCGTTCTCCGCGGACGGGCGGAGGCTTTCCAAGAAGCTGCTGGGTGATTTGCCCGACTTCCGCCTTGGCCGCTGCTCGATGCACCTGCAGCCCAACAGCTGGTTCCATTTCCTCGGCGACCACGTGATCACGTTCGGCGTCTTTCCCATCAACGAACACCAGAGCCTCGTACGCACCACCTGGTTGGTGGCTGACGACGCCGTGGAAGGCGTCGACTACGACCTGGAGAAGCTCACCTACACCTGGAAGCAAACGAACCTGCAGGACAAGGCGTTCGTGGAGCTGTGCCAGCAGGGTGCCGGCAGTCCCGCCTACGAGCCCGGTCCGTACATGAAGAGCGAATACCAGGTCGAGGCATTCATCAACTGGTACGTGCAGCGCGTGCAGGAGCACTTGGCATGATTGAACTCCTCACCGAAACGGCAATCCAGGAACCACAGCGTATTCGCGGTCTTGAGATGCCGTGGAACAGGGTGATGGGAAGCCCCGAGGCACCCGCACGGGCAGCCCGGGCGTTGGGCCCATGGCATCCGCAGGAGTTCATGGCCGAATGCGTCGAGACCGTTCCCGAGGCCGGCGCCATGATGACCTTCGTGTTCCGCCGATGCGACGGTGCACCCCTGGCGTTCCGTGCCGGCCAGTACGTGAACGTCGCATTTCCCGTGAATGGCGAGGACCAGGAACCGGTGGACCGCAGCTACTCGCTGTCCAGTTCGCCCACCGAGCCGTGGACTTTCAGCATTACCGTCAAGTGCGACCCCACGGGATTGGTCTCACCCTGGGTGCACGAGAACGTCAAACCCGGCACCGTTCTTGAGATGCTGGGACCGGTGGGAGCATTCCACCTGCCCGATGCCGACCGACGGGCACGGTATCTCCTGCTTGCTGCCGGCGCAGGCATCACCCCCATCATGTCCATGGTGCGGACCATCCACTCCCTGCCCGGACACGCCGATGTTGTGGTGCTCTACCACGGCTCGGATGCTGGAGGCTTTGGCTTCCACCGGGAACTGGCCTATATCGCATCCGTGGACTCGCGCGTCAAGGTCCACTACTCCCTGGGCGACCGCAGCGTACCGGAGGGGTGGGAAGGGCTCAGCGGAAGGCTGACGGCGGCCATGCTCGAGGAGGTGGCCCCTGATGCCAACGGCCGCCAGGTGTACGCATGCGGTCCCGAGGGTTACCTGAACACCGCCACCGAGCTCCTCCAAAAGGTCGGCGTCGATGACACTTCCATATACATGGAGTTCTTCTCGGGAGACCGCCAGACGCTCCTTGAATACCAGGCGGAGGTGGCACTTGCAGCCGACGTCGCGGAGGAGATCGCCGAATCCGCCGAGGACTACTTTGAAAGCCAGCCCGCCGCATTCGGGCTCTACGAGCCTGGCTACGACGCCGACGGGACTCTGCAGGCCTCGGGTCTGCCGCTGGAAATCAGCGGCCCGGAGGCACCCGGCTCCGACCCCGCCGTCGACAGCCCGGGCCTGGAGCCGGAAGCCGGTTCCCCTGACGCCTCGAGCTTCGGCACGGTGGGGACAGGCAGCCTCACCATGTCCTTCATGCGTACCGGCATCAATGTCCGGATCGATCCCACCGAGCGCATCCTCGAGGTGGCCCAGCGTGCGGGCGTCAGGATTGGCGCGAACTGCAAGGAAGGCATGTGCGGCTCCTGCAAGGTCGTCAAGCTTTCAGGGGAGATCGAGATGAACCACCAGGGAGGGATCCGGGCGCGGGAAATCTCGGCGGGCAAGTTCCTGCCCTGCTGCTCCACGGCGCAGACGGACCTGGTTATCGATGCCTAGCCCCTGCCCCGGCCCACCGTCAAGGCGCAGCCGGATTGCCTGAAATAGGGCTTAAGACTTCAGAAAATCCTTGACACGTGACTGTGATACGGGCCACTCTGTTGCTTATGGCGAGACGTGTTGCTCTTTACGGAACAACTGCCGCGATGCAAGCAAAGCTGACCTTGAACAATGAATGCCAGGAAGGCCCCGATCTTCCGCCCGGTTTGGGGACACCGGAGTACAGCTTCAGCCCATGAATTCAAACCAAAGGACTTGACATGGCTTTGAACAGCGACATCCGCACGGATGCCCACCCCCCCCGTTGAGCTGGAGGAGCCCAAGCTCGTTCCTGCGTCCGAGAACTCTCCTTCCTCCCACGATTCACACGATGCCGAGGACACCGAACAGATCATGCAGGAACTCCGCCAGACCAAAGCCGAGCAGGCTGTGGCAGAGCGGCGGAACCGCAAACTCACCCTCGACAAGGCCACCTTCGGCATCACCGGGGTTCTGGCCCTGGCCTTCGTGGCGTGGGGCTTCCTGGGCCGGGACAGCCTGGCCGCCACGTCAACAGCCGCCCTCGACTGGGTAATGGAGTACACCGGCTGGCTCTTTATGGTCCTGGCCTCGCTGTTCGTTGTTTTTGTGCTCTGGCTGGCCCTGGGCAAGTGGGGCAACATTCCCCTCGGCAAGGACGGCGAGAAGCCCGAGTTCCGGACCGTGTCATGGATTGCCATGATGTTTGCGGCCGGCATGGGCATCGGCCTGATGTTCTACGGTGTGGCCGAGCCGCTGTACCACTACATCTCCCCTCCGCCGGGAACGGTGGACGGACGCACGCCGGCAGCCATCCAGACGGCCATGGCAACCTCCATCTTCCACTGGACCCTGCACCCCTGGGCGATGTACGCCGTCGTCGGCATTGCCATGGCCTACGGCACCTACCGCCTGGGCCGCCGCCAGCTGATCTCGGCAGCGTTCACGTCGCTGTTCGGCATCAGGACGGTGGAAGGGCCGGTGGGCAAGTTCATCAACATCCTGGCGATCTTCGCCACGCTCTTCGGCACGGCCGCTTCCCTGGGCCTCGGCGCCCTCCAGATCGGCAGCGGCCTGACGTCGAACGGCTGGATCGGGGAAGTGGGAACACCCATCCTGGTGGCCATCGTTGCCGTCCTGACAGCCTGCTTCGTGGCCTCGGCGGTGTCCGGCATCAGCCGCGGCATCCAGTGGCTGTCCAACATCAACATGGTCCTGGCCGTGATCCTGGCGCTCATCGTTTTCCTCGCCGGGCCCACACTGTTTATCCTCAACCTCATTCCCGCAGCAGTCGGTGACTACGCCAGGGACCTGGCCGAGATGTCCTCCCGCACCGAAGCCGTGGGCGACGAGGCGCTCCGGACCTGGATGTCCGGCTGGACCATCTTCTACTGGGCCTGGTGGGTATCGTGGACGCCGTTTGTGGGCATGTTCATCGCCCGCATCAGCCGCGGCCGCACCATCCGCCAGTTCGTCACCGGCGTCCTGCTGGTCCCCAGCATCGTCAGCGTCATCTGGTTCGGTATCTTCGGCGGCACTGCGTTCCACGTCCAGGAGGAAGCGGACAAGGCGGGTACCCCCGGACTGGTGTCCATGGCCAGCGGGTCACCGTCCATCGACTTCGACGGCGCCCTGTTCGACCTCGTCCGGAACATGTCCATGCCTGCCTGGCTCACCGCAGCAGTGGTGGTTCTCGCCATGGTCCTGGTGGCCATCTTCTTCATCACCGGAGCCGATTCCGCATCGATCATCATGGCATCCCTGAGCTCCAACGGGTCCTCCGACCCGAAGCGCGGCCTGGTCATCTTCTGGGGCCTGCTCACCGGCGCAGTAGCCGCCGTCATGATGCTGGCCGGCGGCGATGAACCCTCGGAGGCGCTCTCCGGCCTGCAGCGGATCACCATCGTGGCGGCCCTGCCGTTTGTGCTGGTCATGCTGCTGCTGTGCTTCGCCCTGGTCAAGGACCTGCGCCGGGATCCGCTGTCCCTCCGGCGCCGACTGGCGGACTCGGTAGTGGAGCGCGCCATTCGCAGCGGCGTGGACCAACACGGCGGCGTCCAGTTCGATCTCGTTACCAAACATCAATGTGATCAGCGCTGTCCGGACGACGGCCGCTGCGCGGCTTCCCCCGCTGACACCCAAGCCCCCGCAAAGAATTAGGAGTAGACCATGACCACAGTCCTCGAAGGCCGCCCCACCGGTAACGCGACGGTGGAGGCCGGCGACGTTGCCGGCGTCCGCGGCACCGACACCGTACAGTATGTCCTTACCCTTGCGTGCCCGGAGCGCCCCGGAATCGTCCGGGCCATCACGGCATTCCTCGCTGATCGCGGCTTCGACATTGTTGAGCACCAGCAGTTCGATGACCACATCAGCGGCAAGCTCTACCTGCGCACGGCCTTCACTCCGGGAGACAAGGAAGTTTCCGCGGAAGGCCTCAGCGCGGAGTTCGCCGCCATCGCCGAAGAGTTCGACATGGAATTCGCCATCCACGATGGCCGCCCCCAGCGCCTGCTGGTGATGGTTTCAAAGTTCGGCCACTGCCTCAACGACCTCATCTTCCGCTGGCGCGCCGGCAGCCTGGGTGCGGAGATCGCCGTCGTGGTGTCCAATCACGAGGACCTTCGCCCCATGGCGGAAGCCGCCGGCCTGCAGTTCATCCACGTCCCGGTAACGGCCGCTACCAAGCCCGAAGCTGAAGCGCGCCTGCTGGAACTGGTGGCCGAGTACAACGCTGACCTGGTGGTCCTTGCACGCTACATGCAGGTCCTGTCCAACGACCTGTGCGCCAGCCTCCGCGGCCGTGCCATCAACATCCACCATTCTTTCCTGCCCGGGTTCAAGGGTGCCAAGCCTTACCACCAGGCCTATGACCGCGGCGTGAAGCTCATCGGAGCCACCGCGCACTACGTCACCGCAGACCTGGACGAGGGCCCGATCATCGAGCAGGAAGTGTTCCGGGTGGACCACAGCCTGGACCCGAACGCACTGGTCACGGTAGGCAGGGACGCCGAATCACAGGCACTGTCCCGTGCAGTTAAGTGGCACTGCCAGCACCGGGTCCTGCTCAACAACACCCGCACCGTCGTCTTCCGCTAACGCCAACGCCTCTTACGCAAAACAGGAGAAACAACCCATGAGCGCATCACCACGCGTTGTCATTATCGGCGCCGGCATTGTCGGAACCAACCTTGCCGACGAACTCGCCACCCGCGGCTGGACCAACATCACGGTGGTGGAACAGGGCCCGCTGGAACTTGCCGGCGGCTCCACGTCGCACGCGCCGGGCCTGGTGTTCCAGAACAACCCGTCACGGACCATGACCGAATTCGCCACCTACACGGTCAACAAGTTCCTCTCCCTGAGCAAGGACGGGGAGTCCTGCTTCAACCAGGTAGGCGGCCTGGAACTGGCAACCACCCCCGAGCGCCTGGCCGACCTCAAGCGCAAGATGGGGGTGATGACCTCCTGGGGAGTCGAAAGCCGGATCATCGACGCTGATGAATGCGAAAAGATCTACCCGCTGTTGAACACCGGTAAGCTCACCGGCGGCCGCGAGGTCCTGGGCGGCCTGCTCATCCCCACGGACGGGCTGGCCCTGGCTGCCCGTGCCGTGCAGCTGCTGATCGAGCGTTCCCGCGAGCGCGGCGTGACCTACCTCGGCTCCACCGCCGTGACCGGCATAGAACAGACCGGCGGTAAGGTCACCGGCGTCGAAACGGCCGACGGCGTGATCCCGGCGGACATCGTGGTGTCATGCGCAGGTTTCTGGGGCCGTGAACTCGGCAAGATGGCGGGCCTGGAAGTCCCGTTGCTGCCACTGGCCCACCAGTACGCCATTAGCACCCCGCTGCCCGAACTCGAGGGCGTCAACGAGCTCCCCAAGGGCGCCAGCAAGCCCATCCTGCGCTACCAGGACAAAGACCTGTACTACCGCGAATGGGGCGACCGCATCGGCATCGGCAGCTACGCCCACCGACCCATGCCGGTAGACATGTCCGCCCTGCCGAAGGTCTCCGCAGAGGAAATGTCGGACCACCGCATGCCCTCCCGCCTGGAGTTCACCCTGGAAGACTTCCTGCCCGCTTGGGAGGACAGCCAGGACCTGCTGCCGGCACTGCGTAGCTCCGAGATCCAGGACGGCTTCAACGGCATCTTCTCCTTCACCCCTGACGGCGGCCCGCTCATGGGCGAGGCGCCCGACCTCGAAGGCCTGTTCGTGGCCGAAGCCGTCTGGGTCACGCACTCGGCCGGCGTGGCCAAGGCAATGGCGGAGCTGCTCGTCGAGGGCCGTTCCCGCACCGACCTGCACGGCTGCGAGCTCACCCGCTTTGAGAAAGTCCAGACCAGCGACGCGTACGTCAGCGAAACGTCCCAGCAGAACTTCGTGGAAATCTACGACGTGCTGCACCCGTTGCAGCCCAAGGAATCCCCCCGGGACCTTCGGGTCAGCCCGTTCAACGTCCGGCAGAAGGAGCTGGGTGCATTCTTCCTGGAGTCCGCCGGCTGGGAGCGGCCGCACTGGTTCGAGGCCAACCGCGTCCTGCTCGAGGAGCTTCCCGCAGAATGGCAGGCGCCGGAGCGCGACGAGTGGTCCGCCATGTTCTCCTCCCCCATTTCGGCGGCCGAAGCGTGGAGGACGCGTACCGCCGTCGGGCTTTACGACATGACGCCGCTGAAGCGGCTGGCCGTTGTGGGGCCTGGGGCCCAGGCTCTGCTGCACCGGCTCAGCACCGGCAACATCGCCAAGAAGCCCGGCGCCGTCACGTACTGCCTGCTGCTGGAGCACGACGGCGGCATCCGCAGCGACGTGACCGTCGCCCGGCTCGCTGAGGAACAGTTCCAGCTTGGCGTGAACAGCAACGTGGACTTCGACTACCTCCGGGTCGAGGCCGGGAAGCAGTCAGCCGCGGATCCGGCGCAGTGGGTCCACGTCTCGGACATCACCGGCAGCACGTGCTGCATCGGGCTGTGGGGGCCGCTGGCGCGTGAAGTGATCGGCAAGCTCAGCACGGACGACCTCTCCAACGACGGCCTGAAGTACTTCCGCACCAAGGAAATCTCGGTGGGCGGGATCCCCGTCACGGCCATGCGGCTCTCCTACGTCGGCGAGCTCGGCTGGGAGCTGTACACCACCGCCGAATACGGGCTGAAACTGTGGGACCTGCTGTTCGAGGCAGGCCAGGAACACGGCATCATCGCCGCCGGGCGCGGTGCGTTCAACAGCATGCGGCTCGAGAAGGGCTACCGGCTGTGGGGAACGGACATGACCTCGGAGCACCACCCGTACCAGGCCGGCCTGGGCTTCTCGATTGCCAAGGACAAGACGGGCTTCGTGGGCTGCGAGGCCCTGGCCGCGCGGAAGGAGCAGCCGCTAGACAAGGTGCTGCGCTGCCTGACCGTGGACGACGGCACGTCCCTGGTCCTGGGCAAGGAACCGGTGTACGTCAACGGCGAGGCCGCCGGCTATGTCACCAGCGCCGCCTACGGCTACTCGATCCGCAAGCCCCTTGCCTACGCCTGGCTGCCTGCCGCAGTGTGCGAGGGCGACGCCGTGGAGGTTGAGTATTTCGGCCGGCGCATCGCGGCCACCGTCTCAGCCGAACCGCTGTTCGACCCAGGCATGGAGCGGCTGCGCGGCTAGGTTCTCTTACGCCGGAACGACGGCGACACACCGGTAAAGCCGGTGTGTCGCCGTCGTTCTCGGTTTAAAACGGGCAGGAGGGCTCGCGCAAAAGGTTCCTAGCCTGCCGCGTATGCATCCGTCTCGCGCTGCAGGCGCCGGGTGATCAGTTCCACCCGGCGGGACATCCGGGTGCCCACCTGGAGCCGGTCGCCGGGCCAGCTGGAGGCCTCCCACGAGTCTTCGAGCGCCTTGGCCAGGGCACGGGAAAGGGCGTAGACCTTCCAGGCGTGCTTCATGTAGTGGACCGCGCGCCTCTTGTATCCGGGGGCTTCCCGCACGAGTCCGACGGCGGCCCGGGCCAGGGCTTCACCCAGCAGTTTCTCCCCGATTTGAATTCTTTCCATGCGGACCTTCACCATCCCCGGTGCGCAGACTGACTCTTACTTGACCCTTCCCTTCGAGTGTGGCGAACGTAGCTCAGCGTCGGCTCAAAGAAGTGCAAGGATTGGCTCAAGGTCCGGCCAGGGAGCCGACCGAGTATGTTGGGAAGCTGACGAAAGGTGGATCTCCATGACGGAACCGGACTGGGTAAAACACGCAATCTGGTGGCAGGTCTACCCGATCGGCTTTGTCGGCGCGGAGCAGGCTGCCGCTGAACGGGCGTCCAAGGCGCCGACGTCCGAGGCGCCGGGCCAGACTGTGGCCCATCGGCTGGGGCAGCTGGTTCCCTGGCTTGACTACGTGCTGGAACTCGGCGCGTCCGGGCTCGCGCTGGGGCCCGTCTTCGCCTCGGAAACCCACGGCTATGACACCACGGACTACTTCAGGATCGATCCCCGGCTGGGCGATGACGCGGACTTTGACGAGCTCATCGCCCAGTGCCACGCCCGCGGACTGAAAGTCCTGCTGGACGGCGTCTTCAACCACGTGGGGCGCAGCTTCGGGGCGTTCCAGGGTGTGCTCACGGACGGTCCCGGGTCTCCTGCCGCCTCCTGGTTCCGCCTGCGGTGGCCGGAGTCCGGATGGGCGCCGGGGACCGAACCGGGCTACGAGGATTTTGAGGGCCATCATCACCTGGTGGCGCTCAACCACGATGAACCGGCAGTTGCCGCCCTGGTCACGGACGTGATGAAGCACTGGCTAGGCCGGGGAGCGGACGGCTGGCGGCTGGACGCGGCGTACGCTGTGCCGGCGTCGTTCTGGGCCCCGGTGCTGGCTGAGGTGCGCCGCGAGTATCCGGACTCCTATTTCGTGGGCGAGTACATCCACGGCGACTTCGCCGAGGAGGTGGAGCGGAGCACGCTCGACTCGGTCACGCAGTACGAACTGTGGAAGGCCGTCTGGAGTTCACTCAACGATGCCAACTTCTACGAACTCGCATCCGCGCTCGAGCGGCACAACGGGTTCCTGGACACCTTCGTGCCGCTCACGTTCGTGGGCAACCACGACGTCACCCGCCTGGCCAGCAAGCTGACGAACCCGGACCAGCTGGCGCTTGCGCTCACAGTCCTCCTGACCGTGGGCGGGACGCCCTGCATCTACTACGGAGACGAGCAGGCTTTCCGCGGCGTCAAGGAGGACCGGGCCGGCGGAGATGACGCCGTCCGTCCGGCGTTCCCCGCGGGGCCCGCAGAACTGGCGGAGGACGGCTGGTCCGTCTACCACCTGCACCAGGAACTGATCAGCCTCCGACGGCGGCATGCCTGGCTGCACCGGGCCCGCACCACGGTCCTGGCGCTCAGCAACGAACACCTCGTTTACCAGGTCCGCGGCGACGGTAAGGCAGCAGCAGGTAGCACAGAGGAGGGCGGCGCAGGCGCCGCGCTGACAGTCGCGCTGAACCTTTCCGGCACGCCGGCGGACCTGCCCGTACCGTCCGGGTCAGGCGGCCTCCTGGCCGGGCGGGCCCACCGGCATCCGGATCGGGATGCCGTGGGCCTGCCCGGTTACGGGTGGGCAGTGCTCGGGAACAGCTAGCTGCTTTAGCCGACCGACGCCGGCTGGGCTGCCGCGCCTTCAGGGTGCGGCGTTGTTTCCGCGGGGTGCGGCACGAAGCGGACGAACATGGCCTTGAACCCGGGGGTGTTGGATTCACGGGCCACGTTTTCCTTGTGGACCAGGGCGTTGGCCTCGGGGAAGTACGCCGCGGCGCAGCCCTTGGCCGTCGGGTAGGCCACCAGCCGGAACTTGTCCGCCTGCCGGTCGTTCCCGCGGAACGTGCTCACCACGTCCACCAGGTCCCGGTCCTTGAAGCCGAGTTCGGCCAGGTCCTCCGGATGCACCAGGATCACCCGGCGGCCGTCCGAGATGCCGCGGTACCGGTCATCCACGCCGTAGAACGTGGTGTTGTACTGGTCGTGGCTGCGGATGGTCTGGAGGACCAGGTGGCCCTCGGGCGGGGTCAGATACTCCAGCGGGCTGACCGTGAAACGTCCGCGGCCGATGTCCGTCTTGAAGGACCGGGTGTCCCGTGGCGGGTTGGGCAGCACAAAGCCGTTCCTGGTCCGGATCCGCTCGTTGAAGTCCTGGAAGCCCGGGATGACGCGGGAGATGTGGTCCCGGACCACGTCGTAGTCCGCGGCCATGGCCTTCCAGTCCACCGGGTGGTCCTCGCCGAAGGTGGCGTCTGCCATCCGGGCGATGATCACCGGCTCGGCGAGAAGGTGGTCGGAGACCGGGTGGAGCCTGCCCTGCGTGGAGTGGACCACGGACATGGAATCCTCCACGGACAGGAACTGGGCACCGCCCGGGTGCTTGTCGTCCTTGTCCGTCCGGCCCAGCGTGGGCAGGATGAGCGAGGTGCGCCCGTGCACCACGTGGGACCGGTTCGGCTTGGTGGACACGTGCACTGTCAGGCCGATGCGCTGCATCCCGGCTTCCAAGGTCGCGGTGTCGGAGCAGGCCAGGGAGAAGTTGCCGCCCATGGACACGAAGACGTCCACGTCGTCGCGTTCGAAGGCCTCCATCGCTTCCACGGCGTCGTAGCCGTGGCCGCGCGGTGACTGGATCTTGAACTCCTTGTCCAGTGCTTCCAGGAGCCATTCCTTCGGCTTCTCCCAGATGCCCATGGTCCGGTCGCCCTGGACGTTGGAGTGTCCGCGGACCGGGCAGGCGCCGGCGCCGGGCTTGCCGAAGTTGCCCTGCAGGAGCAGGACGTTGACCATTTCCTTGATGGTGTCCACCGAGTGGGGCTGCTGCGTGACGCCCAGTGCCCAGCAGAAGATCGTGGCCTTGGACCGGACCAGCATCCCGGCCACGTCCTCGATCTGCTTCCGGGCCAGGCCCGTGGCCTTCTCGGTCTCCGCCCAGTCCAGTTCGCGGCGAGCGTCGCGGTAGGCGTCGAAGCCGTCCGTCTGCGCGTCGATGAAGGACCGGTCGACGACGGTGCCCGGGTTCCGCTCTTCCTCCGCCAGGAGCAGGTGGCCGAGGGCCTGGAACAGTGCCAGGTCCCCGCCCACCTTGATCTGCAGGTACTCGTCCGCCAGCGGTGTTCCGTGCCCCACCACGCCG
Source organism: Arthrobacter sp. FB24 (assembly GCF_000196235.1). Classification (NCBI taxonomy): domain Bacteria; kingdom Bacillati; phylum Actinomycetota; class Actinomycetes; order Micrococcales; family Micrococcaceae; genus Arthrobacter; species Arthrobacter sp. FB24. Next base: position 4,190,610 of record NC_008541.1, read on the forward strand.
GAGACGGTCTGCGGGTCCTTGAAGTTGAACAGGCCGGCCTCCGGCAGCGGGTTCACTGCCACCACCTTGCCGCCCTTGTCCTTGCATTCCTTCAGCGCCGAGAGCATCCGGGGGTGGTTGGTGCCGGGGTTCTGCCCCACCACGAAGATGAGCTCGGAGTCGTGGATGTCATCCAGGGAGACGGTCCCCTTGCCGATGCCGATGGTCGGGTTCAGCGCTGATCCCGACGATTCGTGGCACATGTTCGAGCAGTCCGGCAGGTTGTTGGTGCCCAGGGCCCGCGCGAACAACTGGTACATGAACGCGGTCTCGTTCGCGGTGCGCCCCGAGGTGTAGAAGACGCAGCGGTCCGGCGTGCTGGCCCGGATGTGTTCACCGATCAGCTCGAACGCGTCCGCCCAGGAGATCGGCGAGTAATGCGTCTCGCCCTCGCGGATCACCACGGGTTCGCTGAGCCGGCCCTGGTTGCCCAGCCAGTACTCCGTTTTCCCTGACAGTTCGGCGATGGAATGCCGGGCCCAGAATTCGGCACCGACCGTGCGCAGGGTGTTCTCCTCGGCCACGGCTTTGGCGCCGTTCTCGCAGAACTCCGCCGTCTTGCGTTTCTTGTCCGATTCAGGCCAGGCGCAGCCGGGGCAGTCAAAGCCGCCACGCTGGTTCAGCCGGAGCAGCGAATGGGCCGTCCGGGACACCCCGGCCTGCGCCACGGCGCGTTCAAGCGCAACCATCACAGCCTTGACGCCGGCCGCTTCCCTCTTCGGCGGGTGGACTTCAAGCTCGTCCTCGTTGATGTCCGCAACCGGCGCCGGCTGCCTGCCGAACCTGGGAGGTTTCATTGGTCCACCTTGGCCAGCGTCTCGCGCTCGGCCCCGATGGTGGTGTTGTCGCCGTGGCCGGTGCGGACCACCGTGGCAGCGGGCATGGTCAGCAGCCGTTCGCGGATGGAGGCGAGGATGGTCGGGTAGTCGCTGTAGGACCTGCCCGTGGCGCCCGGGCCGCCGTTGAACAGCGTGTCCCCGGAAAACACCGTCCCCTCCTCCTCGAGCTGGAAACACGTGGACCCGGGCGAGTGGCCCGGGGTGTGGAGGGCGCGCAGGGTTGCCCCGCCTACCCGGAACACATCGCCGTCCGCGAGGTAGCGGTCCGGTTTGATGTCGGGATAGACCTGGTCCCACAGCACCAGGTCGTCAGGGTGCAGGTAGATCGGGGCGCCCACGGCCTCGGCCACGGCACGTGCCGCGCCGATGTGGTCGTTGTGCGCGTGCGTCAGCAGGATGGCCAGGACCTTCCGGCCGCGGACCTGGCTGATGATGGCCTCCGCATCATGCGGGGAGTCGATGATCACGCATTCGTCGTTGTTTCCCACGATCCAGACGTTGTTGTCCACATCCCAGGTGCCGCCATCGAGCGAAAACGTGCCCGAGGTGACCAGGTTCTCGATGGTCACGCTCATACGGCGGCCGCTTCCGGGGCAGTCTCAGCGGCAGTGACGGTTTCGGCGGACGGGTGGATTTCGACCACGGAACGCAGCACCTTGCCCTCGTGCATCTTGGCGAACGCCTCTTCCACCTGGTCGATGGTGATGCGTTCGGTCACGAACGCGTCCAGGTCCAGGTTGCCCAGCTTGTAATGCTGCACCAGCATGGGGAAGTCCCGGGACGGCAGGCAATCGCCGTACCAGGAGGACTTCAGGGAACCGCCGCGGCCAAAAACATCCAGCAGCGGCAGCTCAAGCTTCATGTCCGGCGTCGGCACACCCACCAGCACCACGCGGCCGGCGAGGTCGCGGGCGTAGAACGCCTGCTTGTATGTCTCGGGGCGGCCCACCGCTTCAATCACGACGTCGGCGCCGTTGCCGCCGGTGAGGGCCCGGATGGCTTCGACGGGATCTTCCTTGCTGGAGTCCACTCCGTGGGTGGCGCCCAGGGACTTGGCCATTTCCACCTTGTTGGCGTCGATGTCCACCGCGATGATGGTGGTGGCGCCGGCCAGCTTCGCGCCCGCGATGGCGGCAATGCCCACGCCGCCGCAGCCGATCACGGCGACGGATTCGCCGCGCTTGACCTCACCGGTGTTGATCGCGGCGCCAATGCCTGCCATCACGCCGCAGCCGAGCAGCCCGACGGCGGCGGGATCGGCGTCGTCGTCAACTTTGGTGCACTGCCCGGCGGCGACGAGCGTCTTCTCCGCAAAAGCACCGATGCCCAGCGCGGGCGAGAGCTCAGTGCCGTCCTCCAGCGTCATCTTCTGCGTCGCGTTGTGCGTGTTGAAGCAGTACTGCGGCTGGCCCTTGGCGCAGGCGCGGCATTCTCCGCACACGGCGCGCCAGTTCAGGATCACGCGGTCGCCGGGAGCCACTCCGGTGACGTCCGGTCCCACCGCGCTGACCACGCCGGTAGCCTCGTGGCCCAGCAGGTAGGGGAAGTCCTCACCGATACCGCCCTGCTTGTAGTGCAGGTCCGTGTGGCACACCCCGCACGTGAGGATGTCCACCAGTGCTTCACCCGGCCCCGGGTCCGGCACCAGGATGGTCTCCAGCGAAACCGGAGCGTTCTTCTCCTTGACGACAACGGCTTTTACTTTGTGCACCATGATTCTTGTGTTCCTTTCCTGAGCCCGGGGGGCTCGCTGGCAACGGCACCCATTGCCAATCTAGCTGACTCGTTGCGGTTCCAAATCTTCTTCTAGCGGCTCAAGGCCCTGATCGGCGCCCTGGCCGGGGCCTTGGCCGGCGCCCGAAACCCGGACCTGATCCGGGCCCGGGCCCGGGACGGCGGCGTGCGCTACTGCCCGGACTGCGGCGGGCACTGCGGCGTGCTCCGCCAGGACGCCCGTGCGGTGCCTGATCCTCAGACGGTAGAGCAACGCCCCGCCAATCGCGACTGCACCGACGAAGATGACGCCGCCCCACTGGAGGTACCACTCGAACGGCGGCACGGAGTTGTAGATCTCCGGGCGCGGCCAGATCAGGTTGAGGGTCATGGCACCGCCCCACAGTACGGCGAGGATATTTACCGGCATCCCCCATTTGCCCAGGCTGAAGCCGGGTTCGGTGTCGTCTTCAGCCAGCGGCCATTTCTTCTGCAGCCGCTTCCGCAGCATCGGCACCGTGACCAGCAGGTAGGACAGGTAGATCAGGACGATGCTGATGCTGGACATGATGGTGAAAATTGCCGGCTGCGTGATGTTGACGATCAGCGGGACGACGGCCAGGATGCCGATGACGATGGCGGCAACAGTGGGCGTCTTGCGGGCCGGATCCACTTTGCTGAGCTGGCGGCTAAAGGGCAGGTTGTTGTCCCGCGCCATGGCGAACATCATCCGGATGGCGGCGGCGTGGACGGCCAGGGTGCAGACCACGACAGCCACCACGATGCAGACCAGGAATGCCTTGCCGAAAGGCCCGCCCAGCACGGACAGGACCACGTACTGCAGTCCGCCGTCCGCAGCGCCCACCTTCGGGTCGTTCAGGTCCGGCGCAGCCAGCAGCCCGCCGAGGAGGATCAGGCCACCGAGCACGAACGATGCGGTGACGGCGCGGAGGATTGCTTTGGGGGCGGTGCGCTTCGGGTCCTTGGTCTCCTCGCCAAGGGAACTCGCAGTGTCGAAGCCGTACATGACGTAGCCGGAGGCCATGGCGCCGATGAGGAACACCCCGAAGAATCCCAGCGGGTGGTCGTCGCCGTAACCGGCGGTCTCGAAGAGGACTTCGGGACCGCGCACTACGTGCCAGCCCAGCGCCAGGATGAGCAGCACGGCCGCGGCCAGTTCCACAAAGACGCCGATGCTGTTGATCCGCGTCATCAGCTTCACGCCGAATGCGTTGATGAGGGTGGAGATGCCGATCATGATGCTGGCCAGGATCACGCCGTTGACGGCGAAGTCGTACGGACCGGTCCCGTCCCCGATGAACTGGAAGCCGGACCAGATCTGCGGCAGCGTGAGCTGCAGGGCCAGGGCGACCGCCCCAAGCGCCATCATGGAGGAGAGCAGGAGCAGCCAGCCGGCCAGCCATGCCCACGTCCCGGAGGAAAGCCGCTTGGCCCAGTTGTAGACCGAGCCGGCCACCGGGTAGCGGCCTGCCAGTTCGGCGAAGCACAGTGCCACCATCAGTTGGCCGGCGAAGACGAGGGGCCAGGACCAGGCGTAGGCCGGCCCGGCCATGGAGAAACCGAAGTAGAACAGTTGAAAGACGCCGGTGAGGATGGAGATGTAGCTGACTCCCGCGGCGAAGCTGGCGAACTTGCCGATGCTGCGGTCCAGGGTCTGGGCGTAGCCGAATTCGTCCATGCCGCTTGAGTCGGCGCTTTTGCTGGGTGCCGATGTGGTGGGTTCTAACATCTGAGCTCCTAAGTTCGAATAGCACGATGCTGCCGGCCCGCTGCCTGAAGGCGCAGGCGTAATCAACGGCCGGCGCACAAACTGCGCCTGACCGGTTTCCCCATAGGTGATGCTTGGCTGGTGGCGCGCCTTACCTTTCGGTGGAAGTGCCGAACCAGCGGCTGGGACCCGGCCGGGTGTTCTGCCAGATGTGCTTGGTTTCCCGGTACTCCGCCAGGCCGAGCACTCCAAGTTCCCGTCCGTTGCCGGACTGCCCGAAGCCGCCCCATTCGGCCTGCGGGACGTAGGGGTGGTAGTCGTTGATCCACACGGTGCCGTGCCGCAGTGCCTGCGCCACGCGCTGCGCGCGGGATCCGTCACCGGACCACACTGCGCCGGCCAGGCCGTAGACGGTATCGTTGGCCAGCCGGATGGCCTCGGCCTCGGTCCGGAAGGTTTCCACGGTGAGCACGGGCCCGAAGGATTCCTCCTGCACCACGCCCATGGTGCTGTTGCAGCCGTCCAGAATGGTGGGCGGGTAGTAGCTTCCCGCAGCCAGGTGCGGCTGTCCTGGGATGATCCCCCCGCACACCAGCCTCGCCCCTTCGGCCAGCCCCGACTGGACGTACGCGTGCACCTTGTCCCGGTGGGCGAACGAGATCAGCGGACCGGTCTCGGCCGTTTCGTCGAACGGACCGCCCAGGCGGATCGTGCGGGCCCTGCGGGCCACCTCGGCAACGAATTCCTCGTGGATGGACTCCTCGACGATCAGCCGCGCGCCCGCGGAGCACACCTGCCCGGAGTGCAGGAATACGGCGGTGAGGGCGAAGTCGACGGCGGCCTCCCGGTCGGCGTCGGCGAACACAATGTTGGGGTTCTTCCCGCCGAGTTCCAGGGCAACCCGTTTTACCGTGCCTGCGGCCGCGGCCATGATGCGCTTCCCGGTGGCCAGGCCGCCGGTGAAGGACACGAGGTCCACCCGCGGATCGGTGCTGAGGACGGCGCCCACCTCCGGCCCGGTGCCGGTCACCAGGTTGGCCACGCCCGCAGGCACCCCCGCCTCGCGGAGCGTCTCCATGAGCAGGACGGCCGTGGACGGTGTCAGCTCGCTGGGTTTGAGGACAAAGGTGTTTCCTGCCAGGAGCGCCGGTGCCACCTTCCAGGACACCTGCAGCAGGGGGTAGTTCCACGGTGTTATCAGCCCGCACACACCCACCGGCATGTGCACGATCCGGCTGACCGCATCCGGGTTTCCGGTGTCGATCACCCGGCCCGCGTCCGTGCCCGCGATGCCGGCGTAGTAGCGGAAGCAGGCGGTGACGTCGTCGATGTCGTACTCCGCTTCGACGTACCTCTTCCCTGTGTCCAGCGCCTCCGCCCTGGCGTAGTCGGCCTTGTCGCGTTCCAGCAGCTCGGCGACCCGCTGGAGAACCCTGCCCCGCTCGCGTTCCGGCGTTCGGGGCCACTCGCCGTCGTCGAACGCCCTGCGGGCGCTGGCGACCGCCGCTTCGGCGTCGGTCGCGGTGCCTTCGGCCACCACGGCAACGGCGGTTCCGTCGGCCGGGCAGCTGATGGTCCGGGTCCGGCTACCCGCCGACGGCGACCATCCGCCGTCGACATATACGCCCCGGGCGAGTTCCACTTGGGTTTCGATCGTCATGTTGCCTCCCTAGCCCTTCGCCGCTGCGGCGGCGGCCTGGTCCCGCATCAGCGGGCTGTGCCCATGGCGGTAGAACTCGGCATGCCGCGGGGCCAACGGGGCCGTTCCGGCAATCAGGTCGGCTGCCTTCTCGGCGAGCATCATCACCGGGGCGTAGATGTTGCCGTTGGTCACGTACGGCATGGCCGAGGCATCCACCACGCGGAGGCCCTTGACCCCGTGCACGCTCATGTCGAGCGGATTGACCACGGCCATCGGGTCCGATTCCGGCCCCATCTTCGCGGTGCACGACGGATGCAGGGCTGTTTCGGCGTCGCGCGCCACCCAGTCCAGGATTTCGGCGTCGGTCTGGACACTCCGGCCAGGGGAAAGCTCCCCGCCGTTGAAGGGGCCCATGGCGGACTGGCCGAGGATGTCGCGGGCGATATGGATGGCCTCCACCCATTCGCGGCGGTCCTGGTCGGTGGAGAGGTAGTTGAACACCATGGAGGGGTGCACGGTGGGATCCGTGGATGTGATCTTGAGGCTGCCGCGGGCGTCGGAATACATGGGGCCGATGTGCACCTGGTAGCCGTGCTTCGCATCCGCCTTTTGGCCGTCGTACCGCACGGCGACGGGGAGGAAGTGGAACATCAGGTTGGGGTACGCCACCTCATCGTTGGAGCGGACGAACCCGCCGCCCTCGAAGTGGTTGGTGGCCGCGGGACCCTTGCGGCCCAGGAGCCACTGGAGGCCGATGAGCGGGTAGCGCCACAGGTCAAGGTTCGGCTGCATGGACACCGGCTGGGTGCAGGCGTGCTGGATGTAGACCTCCAGGTGGTCCTGCAGGTTCTCGCCCACGCCAGGGAGGTGGACCACGGGCTTGATGCCGAGCGACTTGAGGTGGGTGGCGTCCCCGATGCCGGAAAGCTGCAGCAGCTGGGGGGTATTGATGGCGCCGCCGGACAGGATCACCTCTCCGGCGTTCACCTGGTGCGTCCTGCCGTTGCGGCGGTAGGTGACGCCGGTGGCAACGTTGCCCTTGAAGTTCACCTTCGTGACCAGGGCGCGGGTGCGGACCGTCAGGTTGGGCCGCTTGGCCCCGGGGCGCAGGTAGGCCCGGGACGCGGAAAGCCGCTGCCCCTTGTGCACGTTCCGGTCAAACGCCGCGAAGCCCTCCTGGCGGTAGCCGTTCACGTCATCCGTCAGCGGGAATCCCGCTTCCTGTGCTGCCTTGAAGAAGGCTTGGAACAGCGGGTTGGTGGCAGGGCCGCGCTCCAGGACCAAGGGTCCCGAGTGGCCGCGGAGGTCATCGTCCGGATCCGCCGCGAGCGCGTTTTCCATCCGGTTGAAGTACGGCAGGCAGTGCGCGAAATCCCAGGTTTCCATCCCGTCGTCGGCTCCCCAGCGTTCGTAGTCCAGCGGGTTTCCACGCTGGAAGATCATGCCGTTGATGGAGCTCGAGCCGCCCAGGACCTTGCCGCGGGCATGGGCCACCCGGCGTCCCCCCATATGCGGCTCCGGATCCGACTGGTAGCGCCAGTCATAGAGAGGATTCCCGCTGGGGAAGGTCAGGGCAGCCGGCATCTGGATGAACAGATCCCAGGGGTAGTCGCTTCGTCCCGCTTCCAGAACCAGGACGCTGCGCGTGCCCCCTGCGCTCAGGCGGTTTGCCAGCACGGAACCGGCACTTCCCCCACCGACGATGACGTAGTCGTAGCTGGTCTCTGTCATTCTGCAAAGTCTCCTTGTACGTCGCGAGGACCCGGCGTCGCCGTTCCTTGATCGAGAAGCAGGCCTGCGCACCGCGGATTAGGGTTCCGCTAATTGCGTATTACACAACACGATGCACATAGCGCGTACTGGAAAATATGACAGCCGTCACAAGGGGTGTCAATAGGTCACCGGAGTACTACGCCCGGGGGTCCGGCGCGGCATCACGGCGGACTTCCTTTGCGACGTCCTCAGACGCAACAGCGTCGCTTCCAGCGCAACCCACCTCACTCCATCACACTTTCAGCGTGCGCTCGCCCAGCACTTCAGGGGCTGAAAAGTTCACAATTCCGAAACGCAAAGGTATTGACTGTGTTACACGTCACGCATAATCTGGTGCAACAGCGTTGCGCTGAATGCAACCACAAACAATTTGGTGGATACATGAGTAACGAAACTTCCTCTCCCGCTCTTGCGGGAGGACTGGGCGCGGAGCAGGATGGCGTGCATGAAGGCCGCCGCGCCGGCCGCAGCACCTTGAGCGGCCAGAATTTCCAACCTGCTGACAACGATGTCAGCAGGGAAACGCGCCGGAGAGTCATCGCGGCCAGCTTCATCGGCAACTTCGTCGAATGGTTCGACTACGCCGTCTATGGCTACCTGGCCGTAACGATCGCGACGGTATTCTTCCCTGAATCGAATCCCCAGACCGGGCTCCTGCTGACTTTCGCCCTGTTCGCGATTTCATTCCTGGTGCGCCCCCTCGGCGGGTTCGTCTGGGGCCATATCGGTGACAGGGTGGGCCGGCGGACCGCTCTCTCCCTGTCGATCCTGATCATGTCCGGAGCGACTTTCTGCATAGCTCTCATTCCGGGCTACGACACGATCGGCATCTGGGCTCCGATCCTGCTGCTGATCATCAGGGTCGTGCAGGGCTTCTCCGCTTCAGGGGAGTACGCCGGAGCATCGGCGTTCCTGGTCGAATACGCCCCCGCCAACAAGCGCGGCGTCTACGCCGCGGTGGTTCCTGCAAGCACCGCAGCAGGCTTGCTCCTTGGTTCCCTGCTGGCCGGCCTGCTGACGGTCCTGCTCAGTTCCGACGCGATGCAAAGCTGGGGTTGGCGCCTGCCGTTCCTGCTGGCTGCCCCGATGGGACTGATCGGACGCTACATCCGTACCAAGCTCGAAGACACCCCGGTGTTCCGCGAAATGGCAGCAGAGGACGAGGCGGTCAAGGCACCTGTTTCCAGCCTGTTCCGGAACCACTGGCGGCAGCTGCTGCAGGCCGTCGGAGCTGTGCTGCTGAACGCCGTCGGCTTCTATGTGATCCTCAGCTACATGCCCACTTATCTGTCCTCAGAGCTGGGCCTGGGCGCAACGGAATCCTTCCTGGCCACCACCATCGCGTTGGTCACGTACATCGGGTTCATCTTCCTTACCGGAATGCTCTCGGACCGTTACGGCCGCAAGAAGGTGCTCATCAGTGCATCCGTCGCCTTCATCGTGCTGACGGTGCCGGCATTCGCCCTCCTGGGAACCGGGAACTTCCTGATTATCATCCTGGTCCAGATCCTGCTGGGTGCGATGCTCACCCTCAACGACGGCACGCTCCCCAGCTTCCTGGCCGAAATGTTCCCCACCCGTGTCCGCTACAGCGGCTTCGCGGTCAGCTTCAACCTCTCCAACGCCCTCTTCGGCGGCACCGCCCCGTTCATGGCA